>CAZFDK010000015.1:4428-46823 GCA_964518305.1 uncultured Gemmatimonadota bacterium
GCGTACGTGTCCATCAGTTCCGGCAACAGGAACTTGCCGAACTCCCGCTGGAGGCCCGCGGTGACCTTGAACACCCCGCCCTTGCCCTCCACCTCGTCCAGGACCTCCTCGCGGCTGGCGTCGGCCACGTCCTCGCCGAAGACCACCACGCGCGGGTCCCGCTCCATCTCGTCGTGGAGGCACTTGTTCAGCAGGTCCACCATCGTCGTCTCGTCGCCCTCGAACTCGGGCTCGGTGTCGAAGGCGTCGGAGGTGGGGTCTCCCGCCTCGTCCTCCGAGTACACGTGCGTGTAGACGGTCTCCTCGCCGGGCTGTTCGTGCTCGAGGGCCCGGTCCGAGGCGTCGAAGACCTCCTGGTCGACCTCCTCCCGGATCTGCTCCAGCTCCTCGTCGGTGGCGACGTCGTGCTCCACCAGGTACGCCGCAAAGTTCGTGATCGGATCGCGGGCGGCCTCCTCCTCCCGCTCCTCCGGCGGCTTGTAGAGCTTCTCGTTGTCGGACATCGAGTGGTTGTAGGGACGGATCACGTGGGCGTGGACCATGGCCGGGCCCTCGCGCTTTCGGCAGTGAGCCACCGCCTCCTGCATCGCTCCGTAGCTGGCCAGGGGATCGGTGCCGTCCACTTCCCGCACCAGGAGGTTCGGGAAGTCCTCGACCAGGTCCGAGACGCTTCCGCCGGGAGTCTGGACCTCCACCGGCACCGAGATGGCGTAGCCGTTGTCCTCCACCAGGTAGATGACGGGGAGCTGCTCGTTGCTGGCCGTGTTCAGCGACTCCCAGAACTCCCCCTCGGAGGTGGCCCCGTCACCGCCGCAGACCAGCACCACCTCGTCCCCCCCGATGTCCATCTGCTCGGCCGCGCCGATCCGCTCACCGCGCACCAGGGCCTCGGCGCACCCCACGGCGGGGAGGAACTGGCTCCCCACAGGGCTCGACGAGGTAGGGATGTTGAAGTCCGGGTGCCCGAAGTGGGCCGGCATCTGGCGCCCGCCGCTGGCCGGGTCGTCGGCGGCACCCACCGCCTGCAGGAGCATCTCGTACGGGGTCATGCCCATCTGCAGCGCCAGGGCCCGGTCCCGGTAATAGGGGAAGAACCAGTCGTGGTCCGAGCGTGTGGCCAGCCCGGCGGCCACGTTCACCGCCTCGTGTCCGGCGCCGCTGATCTGGAAGAAGATCTTCTGCAGGGTCTTCATCTTGATCTCCCGGTCGTCGATCGCCCGGGAGAGGTACATCGTCCGATAGATGGAGAGCAGATCGTCGTCGTCGAGGCCGAAGCGCTCCTCGGTCTCGATGTCCGTGCTGATCGTCTCCAGCGGCGTCGGCATGGGGGATACCTCTCTGGATGTTGCTCTCAGTGTCGGGCGGGCAGAGCGGAGTCGGCCGCAGCAGCGCGTCCGGCGGCGGACCGAGCATGACGGCCCGGTAAGATAAGAGGCGCCACGCCGCTCGACCACTTCGAGGGGACCGCGACACCGCGCCTCCCGGGAGAACGTTCGAATCACTCGACGATGTCGATGAGCGAGGGACGCAGAGATGGAGCGGAGAACGAGGCTCGCCGAACCGGGGGGACGGTCGATCTTCGTGACGCTGCTGACGGCGGCGCTGGATGCCAACGCGATCGGACACCTGGGGAAGGTCCTGACTCGGCGAGCCCGCGCCTGATCCGACCTTCCCCCGTCGGACCTCAAGCTGCGTCGGCGAATAGTAAGGCGTCGGGGCCGTAGCTCAGTTGGGAGAGCACCTCCCTTGCAAGGAGGAGGTCACCGGTTCGAATCCGGTCGGCTCCACTTCCTCCTACCCCTGTGCCCACAGGGTCGATGGGCCAGCCCGGTCCATTGAAGTGAGAGTCCTGTCTGAGGAACGCATCGAAGGCCTGGCTACGGGCCCACCACCGTACCGCCGGAGTGCGAGCCGAATCGGCCCCGCTCTCTATCATCGAGGAGCCGATGCGATTCAGTCTGATCTCGCCTCCAGGAACCGATCCGGGCGCAGAGAGGGACCCGAACGACACGTGGGGCCGCCGATTCCGAGCGAGCTGCAGAGGAACAGTTCCGGTCGAGAGGTTACTGCCAGCGGAACCAGCGCTTGAGCCACGAAACGAGGCCCAGGTAGCGCTTCACCTTGATCACGGGGCTCCGTGCCTCGGCCGCCACGGACTCGGGGATGGTGCCGAGTATCATCTGCTGCAACAGACCCTCGCGGGTCGCCCCCATCACCGTCAGGTCGTGGCGGGCCGTCTCCTGGACGATGGCATCGGCCACGTCGTCGCTCTCCAGGAGCTCGATCTCGTAGTCCACGTCGCTCAGCGCCCCGGACACGGCCAGGGCCAGCTCCGTGTGCGGGCCGGCGACGGTGGGGACCAGGATCCGGCGCGCGTCCCGGGGCCGGCCCTCCTCGGTGAAAGTCGCCATCATGACGTCGCAGGTCGCCTCCTGCAGCACCCGGTCCACGGTGGTGCCCAGCACCACGTCGCTCCGGTGGCACGGGGGCCGCGCCGTCCCGCTCGGCGGCCAGGGTACAGGCCGTGCGCACGAGCTGATCGGCGTGCTCGGGGTTCGCCAGGGGGATCAGGATCCGGGCCCCCCGAACCGACGGGATGGGCAGCCGAGTCGTCCGAAAGTGCCGGGTGCGCCGACGGATACGGTGACGAGGTGCCGAGCGACAGCCACCCTCCGTCAGCTGGGCCAGAGGACGGGAATGAGCAGGGTGGCCACGCCGACCAGGAGGAGGTGGAGCGGCAGGCCGACGCGGAAGAAGTCGCTGAATCGGTATCCCCCGGGAGCGTACACGAGGGCGTTGGTCTGGTATCCGATCGGCGTCAGGAAGGAGGCGGACGCGCCGAACATGACCGTCACCAGGAGGGCGTACGGGTTCAGCCCGAGCTGCTCTGCCGCTCCCAGGGCCACCGGAGCGAGCACCGCCGCCGCGGCGTCGGTGAAGGCCGCCACCAGGGCCGCGATTAGAAACGCGACGATGGCCGCCGCGCCGACGTTGCTCACGGCCAGGCCGGAGAGAACGAAGATGCCCGCGGCGATCATCGTGCCCACGCCCAGGGCCACGGCGCCGACGAGCCCGAGCTCGCGGTCCAGCTCCTCGGTGACCTGCTGCCGGGAGCCGTCGGCGGAGGTGGGCTCTGGGGAGGCGGACATGGGTTGACCTCAGAGCGAGCTTCGTAGCGGGAAGGATCAGCTTGGCGATGCCCCGTTTCTCAGACCGAGCAAGTTACGCTGGGAGCAGCTATACACATTGCCGGCGCGCGGCTGTGCCGACCGTCGGAGCGCTCTCGCCCTTCGCGCCCGCTCCGCAGTCCGACCGTGTGTGACGGATTGCACGAGTCCGGGCTCGATCCTACGGATCCGGCCCCGGCCAGCGTGGGGTGAGCGTGGGAGAAGTGGCGGGCCCACACACCGCAATCAGTAGCAGTATGGGGGTCACATCACCCCTTCAGACCGGCCAAGTAACGCCATCTGCGCGCAACCGATGCGGCGTCGGCGCGGTCCGGGGAGCGCGCCAGGCGGCCCGCCGGGGCTACCCGCTCGACCCGCTCGCCCCCGCGTCCGCGAACGTCCGCCAGCGGCTCTCGTCCCCGTAGCCGTCGACGACGTCCTCCGAGTGGACGTCGCGGTAGCCCTCGAGGAGGGCCGAGAGGTCCTGACGCAGCACGGCGACGGCGCCTCGGACGAGGTCCTCCCGGAAGCCGCGGTCCCCCAGTTCCAGCACGAGCTCGAGGGCGACGATCCGCCCGAGGGCCCGGCCGAGCTGGACCCGCTTCCTCTGGGGCAAATCCTCTTCGACCTCGAACGAGAGCGCGTCTTCGAGGCGGCCCGAGGCCCGACGCGTGAGCTCGAACGAGGAAAGGTGCTCGAACAGGTTGGACTCACCGGCCGTCCGCATCTTCTTCAAGACGCTGGCGGTGATCTGCTCATACAGGATGTCGTTCGAGCCCTCGAAGATCTGGAACGGTCGGCTGTCGACCGTCGCCCGGCCGGCGATGTGATCCACGCGGTAGCCCTTCGCTCCTACCAGCTGCAGCAGCGACTGGGAGGACTCCTGCATCAGGTCGGTGAGGACGGCCTTGATCGCGTTGGCCATGAGGCCCCGCCGCGCCAGGTGCTCCCCAAACCCGGCGTTTTCGCTGGCGTAGATGCACATGGCCGAACAGACGGTGAACGCGGCCTGAATGCGGGCGAGCCGCCGCTGCACCTGGTCGTACGAGAACAGGCTGTCGCCGCCCACGTTCCGCTCCTTGCAATGCTCGAGGGCCTCGTCCAGCAGACGGCGCAAAAAGCCCATCCCCATCCCGGGAAACTGCATCCGGCTGCGGTGGAGGAGATCCACCAGCGTCAGGATCCCCGAGCCCACGGGCTGCAGCCGGTGAGCCTTGGGTACCCGCACGTCGACGTCATTGCGGCCGTACGGGATCACCCGCAGCCCGAGGTTCTCGAAGACCTCCTCGACCTCGATGTGCTGCTCGGGCTGGTGGCCGTCGCAGATGAAGAGGTCGATGTCACGACCAAAGCCCTCCTCCCGTTGCTCGCGGGCTGCCACGATCCAAAAGTCCGCCCACCCCGTGAGGCCGCCCCAGTGCTTGGTGCCCTCGATGTAATAATGGTCTTCGCTCTCGACGTACGCGGTCTCGATGCTGAGCGCGTCGGACCCGAAGTCCGGCTCCGTCAGCATGAACCCGCCCATGTTCTTCTTACGGAGGATCCGGTCGAAGACGCGCGCCTTCACCTCGTCGTCGCCGTACTTCGCCACCGGTTGCAGGAACAGTGACCAGTTGATGGCGAAGATCACCGACAGGGGGAGCGACTCGTAGGAGGCGGCGGCCAGCACCTCGAGCCCCTCGGCGATGTTCCCACCACGACCCCCATATTCTTCCGGGACGAAGGCGGCGAACGGGTCGGCGGCCCGGACCTCCCTCATCGCCTGGAACGGGAGTCCGCGCTCCAGCGAAAATCGACCCGCGTCTCCGGCGACGCGGAAGACGTGCTTCAGGCGCTCGCGCAAGGAGGAGAGGAAGGCGTCGAAACCGGCTGATCGGTGCTCGGGGAACGCCTCGGGAGACACACTCATGGGATCAGGACTGCGTCCTCGCTGAAGGAGGGACGGCCGGCTCGGGCGATGGACCCGCGCGGCCCGAGCCGGGGGTGAACGGAAAGCTTCGGGGCGCCTGCCGCCCGATGAGGGCGGAGCCGTACCCAGCGGCGGCGCCCCCCGCAACCGAACGACACTGTATTCGAAGCTGGACATAGTAACAAGACGCCTCGGCTCGCGCCTCCGCAGGGCCCGAACGCCCGGCGGCCCCCGGGCCTCGACACGCCGAGGTGCGTGGTGCTGTCTCGACCCTCGATCCGATCTACTGCTGCTCCCCGGACGGGATGGGGATAACGAGCAAGACCCCCGGGTCGTCGCCGCTCACCCCCATCACAGCACCTTGCCGGCGTCGGACCCGTCGCTGGCGTCCGCCGCCTCGTCGGTCGTGGTGGAGGAGGCCGCGGCCACGGAGAAGACGTTGCAAACGTCGCTCTCGGAGCCGGTCCCGATCCCGGTGGAACTCGCGCTGGTGGTGATCTTTACGGTCCGGTCCAGACAGGGACCGATCCAGTTACCCATGTCGGAGCTGGTGTCGGCTCGGTCGGTTGGGGGGCGAGCGAGTCGCGGTCGATATTCCGGGCCAGGTCGGTGCCCCCACCGGGAGCGGAGCCGACCTCGGCGGACCGCACTGGCGCGGTCTCAGAGCAGGCTCCGAGGGTGTGTCGGTTACTGTGTCGGTTGGCGTCCCACAGCCTGTGGTATCATCGGTCTAGGAATCCGGCAGAATGACGCGATCCGCCGCATGAAGTAGGACAGAACGTCGGATTCCCGGTAGTTTTGGCTCGGCCTTGCAAGGAGGAGGTCACCGGTTCGAATCCGGTCAGCTCCATCCTATCCAAGCCATTTATGTACGGGGTGTTACAGGATGTTAGGCTTTCTTCTGTCTCCCCGGTCATGGGGCACGCGTGGGGTATGTAGCAGATCAGCACCCGCCGTCGCCCGTTCGGCCTGTTTCCGCTCTACCTCGAGCGGCCCTCCAGGGCAGTCGTCCAGTCGCCGGAGCTCATCTGACTCGAAGCGGTAGACACGGCGGATACGCTCGTACCAACACAAAGCAAAGCGTCATACGGGCCGATCCTCTCCGTGAACGGAGCGGGCCGCCAGCGCCGCTCACCCGAGTCACGCTCTCGTCATCCGCCGGCTGTACCTCGATTCACATCGGGGCGTCATTCAGGACTTCACGGACACGATCGTGGTCGAGGCCGGGGGCGGTCGCGACCACCCCTCCCGGGTGGACCGGATCGGCGTCGCCGTACCGGAGGGTCCGTCCGTCGAGGTCGGTGACCGTTCCGCCCGCTTCGGCCGCGACGAGCTCGGGCGCGGCGAGGTCCCAGTCGTACAGCACACTCCGACGACCGGCTGCCAGCTGACTCCCTCCCCAGAACAGGGTCGCGATCATGGGACCCATGGCGCGCTGGAACTCGCCCGGCTCCAGCTCGAGTCTCCGCGCGAGGCGCCCTCGCCACGGATCGGAGGGAGCGAACGGCAACCGAGCCACCGGAGCCGCCTCGTCAGACAGCTCCACGCGAACGGCTTCCGCCTCTCCCTCGGTCCGTCGCCAGGCTCCTCCGCCTCTCGTGGCCATGTAGAGTTCGTGTCGGGCCGGCAGTGCCATGATCGCCCGATCCGGACGGCCGTCGGTGACGTGCGCCACGTGGACCGCGAACCCGTCCCGGCCTTCCGTGAAGGGATGGGTCCCGTCGATCGGATCCACGATCCAACCCGTCCGCATGGCGCCCTGGTGCCCCCCGGGTCGGTGCTCCTCGCTCCGAACCGCCCCCCCGGTCCTCTCCTCCAGCTCCCGTCGGAGATACCGATCGAGCCTTCGGTCGACTTCGGTCACCCGCGAGCCGTCACGCTTCTCCTCGAAGCCAGCCTCGGATCCCTTCCAGGCATCACGGGCGTATGCGGCCGCTTCGGTCACCGGATCCACGAGAGGCAGCAAATCGGACGGCACCGGACCGTGGGCGTCCGTAGTGCCTGTAGGATTGGAGGTTGTCGCCATGGACTTCGAGGTTCGTGAGCGTGGCGGGGAGCGTCCTGCCGGGCCCGTGCCGGAGTCTTCTCCTACCGGTGGAGACGTCCCGAGTTGCCGACTCCCCGAACGGCCCATGGGGTCCAGTCGCGAGGCGCCGGGGCTCAGCCCCGTCTGGCAGTCGGCGTGCCGCCGAGGCCCCAGAAGGCGAGCAGAGCGCCGAGGAGGACCGTCCCCACGCCCACGCCGAGGAGCACGTCCAGGTTACCGCTTTCCATGGCCAATCCGACCACCGGCGGCGCCGCCGACGTGCTGATCACCATGAGCGACGCCAGCATGCTCTTGATCGCCCCGAGGTGCTCCGTTCCGTACAGCTCCGCCCAGAGAGCCGTCTTCACGGAAGCGTTCATGCCGGACGTCACCCCGAGCAGCGCCATAAAGGCGTACGGGACCCAGACGCCGTCCAGCCCCCACAGGAGACCGACGCCGAGCCCCATCGGGAGCACCGTTATCGGGAAAATCCTCCGGCCGGAGAGGCGGTCGACCCACTCCCCGGTGCCAAGCGTGAACGCCACGCGGACGAGCGCGAAACTGGTGAACGCCGAGGCCATGAGCGCCCCGCTCCACCCCTTCGCCTCCGCGATGCTCGTCTGGTAAAGGAAGAAACCGGTGAGCCAGAACGCCGGCAGGAGGGCCGCCGGGACCATACACCAGAAGCTCGGATCGGTCACCACGTCCCGGCGTGTCTGATGACGAACCTTTCCGCCTCCGTTCCCGTCAGCGAGTCCGGACGACTCCGGCCCCGGACGCGCCTCGTCACCGTCTCCACCACTCCCGGGGCGCCGGTCGCCGTCCTCCCCTCGCCGACCGACGGCCTTCCGGGGATCCAGCTCCACCCCCGAGATCCTGAGCAGAGCAACCAGCAGCGGAGCCGCGAGCACGACCGCCGCTCCGAGCCCGACCCAGGTCCAGCGCCACCCGATCCATGCGATCGCGCCGGTGAGCGACATCGGGAGCACGGCCTCGCCCAGCGGAAACCCGAGGTTCGCGATGCTGAGCGCTTTCCCTCGGGCCGACCGGTAATACCGACCCATCGCCGTGAGCGACGTGTGGGAGGACAGGCCCTGCCCTCCCAGACGAACGCCGAGCAGCCCCGCGCCCAGCACGGCCACGTGCCACGCTCCGGCCAGCGTACATGCAGAGACCGCCAGGAGCGCCAGGACTCCAACCGTGAATCGGTGCAGAGGCGTGCGGTCCAGCCACTTTCCGACCCAGGGAAGGAGGAACCCGCTGCTCAGGGTCGCGCCCGAGTAGAGGAGCCCGAAGCTCCCCTCGTCCAGCGGGAACGCCTCGAGGAAATCGGGCACGAACAGCGACACGAGAAACGTCTGCCCGACGCTGGAGATGAGGGTGAGGAGGAAACCGTAGGTGAGAAGCGGCCTCTCCCGCCGGAAGAACTGCCAGTAGTCTCGCACGGGGAGTCGGACGGGCCCGTCAGCCAGCGAGCAGGCGGGGAAGCAGAGGGAGCACCCTCACTTGCCGCCCGACGGTCCGACTTCCTCCACCGAGCGGACGATCTCGAGGGCGACCTGACAATATGCTCGTCCACGGCTCTGCGACCGCACGGTTATCGTCCCGTGATCCGGGTTCTCGGCCATCACGCTGAAGCCGTCGGAACCGTCGTCCAGCGTCTCACCCCCACGCGCGAACACCCTGTAGCCCCAGTCCCCGAAGCGCTGGAAGAGGGCAAAGGGGTCGGAGACGTAGCCCGGCACCGAATGTCCAGTATCCCCGTCAACGTAGTCTTCCGCCCGGCCTTCCTCACCCGCCGGCTCGCCACGCTTCACGTCACGACCGAACACCTCTTCGTGGATCCGGGCATTCAGCTCGCTGTCGGTCAACGCGCTGGGGGCGACGTTCTGCATCTGCTTCTCGACACTTCGGGGAGATGGATCTCGGAGCGTTCAGATCTGACTGCCTCTCGGGCCGCGGAGCATGCCCCCGTTCCCCCCGATCGCATCAAGGCCGATGAAGCAACCGACGTTCGCCTTCCCCCCTTGATTGCCGGCCCAGCGACGACTTACATGCGTCCCGGCAGATAGCAGCAGGCGCCCCGAGAGCGCCGCGACGGACTGCTATCACCCCTATGCCAGACAGCACACCACCGCTTGCCGTGCTGCCGCTACTTGCCTCCGTGCCGTAGCTGCCGCACGCGCCGCGATCCGAACCAGGCTGCCGCCGCTGCGACATTTCGCCGCTTGCGGCCGCCAGGCTGATTCGTGCATCGGGGGGCGTGACCGTCGCTGCGCTTCTCCGCTCCGGCACTTCCCGTACAGCTCCGGGCGGTTCCTCCGGTCGACCAGTGGTCGCCCGAGATCCGGCTCGGGTGAGCGAGAGGCACGTTCGTTCTCCTCTCGCCTGTGCCGGGAAGCAGGGCGCCGCGGAGACGTGCACCCCGAACGGCAGCTACTGACGATGGCCAACGACGAACCGATCGAGTTCGACGGCACGGTCACGACGGCCCTTCCCGACAACAACTTCCGCGTCGAGGTCACCGACGAACACAACGTGCTCTGTCACCTGGCGGGCAGCCTCGTCCGCAACGGGGTGTCAGTAATGAAAGGGGACGAGGTGCGGCTCGAGGTCACCCCCTACGACCTGACGCGGGGACGCATTGTCGAGCGGCTCTCCTGAACGGAGGTGATCTTCGTGAACACCGACCGGTCCGCACGCTACCACCTCCCCTCCGAGAGCGACATCGAGGAAGGGGACCTGGCGGACATCTACTTTCACCGGACGCTCGACATTCTTGCAGACCGGGAGAGCAACCCCACGGTCCGCGCGGAGTTCGCCTGCAAGAGCCTGCCCGGTGACTGGCCCTGGGCCGTCCTCGCAGGGGTGGACGAGGCCGCGGAGCTTCTCGCTACACGGGCACTCGAGGCCCGGGCGTTGCCTGAGGGAACGGTCTTCGGGGAGCGGGAGCCGGTGCTCGAGGTGAAAGGGCCGTATCAGGACTTCTGCCTCCTGGAGACCTCCCTGCTGGGCTTTCTGTGTCAGGCGAGCGGCGTGGCCACCGCGGCGGCCCGCTGCCGGATCGCGGCTGGCGACCGGACGCTGCTCGCCTTCGGCTCCCGGCGTCTTCATCCCGGAGCGGTCCCCGCCGTCGAGCGTGCGTCCTACGTCGGTGGCTGCGACGGGGTCTCCACCGTGGCCGGGGCGCGGGCCGCGGGCATCTCCCCCTCGGGGACGATTCCGCACGCGCTGGTGCTCGTCCTCGGCGATACAGTGGCGGCCACAGAGGCGTTCCACCGTGTGATCCGGGAGAGCGTCCCGCGGATCTCGCTCATCGACACCTTTCACGACGAGCAGTTCGAGGCGGTCCGTGTGGCCGAGGAGCTCGGCGACGCCCTGGACGGCCTGCGGCTCGACACCCCCGGCACTCGGAAGGGCGACTTCGCCGAGCTCTTCCGACAGGTGCGCTGGGAGCTGGATCGCCGCGGCTTCGAGGAGATCGACCTTTTCGCCAGCGGCGGGGTGGACGAGGACGCAATCCTGAAGCTGAACGAGGTCACCGACGGCTACGGTGTGGGCGGCGCGATCAGCGCTGCACCGATCGTAGACTTCTCGATGGACATCGTGGAGATCGACGGCGAGCCGGTGGCTAAGCGCGGGAAACGGACCGGCGCGAAGCAGCTCTACCGGTGCGGGGAGTGCGAGTTTCGGACGGTGCGTCCGCTGGCGGAGGAACCCGTCCCGGACTGCACGAGGTGCGGAGCGGCGATGGCCCCTCTCCTCGAGGAGATCGTTGCAGACGGAGAGGTGACACGCCGCGAGGACGCTTCATCGATCCGCGACCGGGTGTTGCTTCAGATTCGGGAGAGCAAGATGACGCTGTCGATCGTCGGCCGATGAGTCATCCGGAACCCGTCATCCCGAGGAGGTGACCGAGCCATGCAGGTCGAGGTTCCCGAGTACGAGGTCCGGGAGGAGCTCACCACCCGCCCCGGCGAGTCGGTGCTCCTGGTGGTGGACATGCAGAACGACTTCATGCACCCGGAGGGGGCCCTGGCGGCGCCGGACCCGGACGCCACGGTGGACGCCGTCACGGGGCTCATCGAGGGGGCGCGCTCGGCGGACGTCCCCGTCTGGTACACGCAGGACACCCACCGGGAGGGCGACCCGGAGTGGGAGATCTGGGGCCGCCACGTCGAGGAGGACACCTGGGGCTGGGAGTTCATCGACGAGATCGAGCCCCGGGAGGACGAGCTGGTCTTCCGGAAGGCGCGCTACGACGGCTTCTACGGCACGCAGCTCGACCACGAGCTCCGCACGCGGGGCATCACGGAGCTGGTGATCTGTGGCACCGTGGCCAACATCTGCGTCCACTACACGGCGGCCAGCGCCGCGATCAGGTGGTACGACGTGGTCCACCCCGTGGAGGCGATCCAGGCGCTCACGGAGTTCGACAAGCACGCCGCGCTCCGCCAGGCGAGCTGGCTCTTCGCGGCCGACCTGGTGGAAGCCGACGGACTGGCGTTCGGGTAGGGGGAGCGATGACTGACGAGACCGGCGATCAGGACCTGCCCCGGGAGCTGTGTCTGGAGGCCCCGGAGAAGGAGATCGAGGCCGGGGCCCGCTGGCTCCGCTCCTACCTGGATGAGGCGGGGGCGGAGCGGCTCGTGGTTTGCGTCTCCGGCGGGATCGACAGCGCTACGACCGCGCTGTGGGCGGCTCGGGCGGTGGAAGCCGATCGACTCGTCCTGCTCACCCTGCCCTATGGGGTGCAGGCGACCGACACCGAACGTCCCCCGGACGCCATGGAGACGGTCGAGCTCGCCCAGGCGGTGACCGAACAGATCGTGAGCGAGGTCGACTTCCGGATGCTGGACGTCGCGCCGGCCGTGGACCGGGAGGCGGCGGACAGCGGCCTGCTCGAGGCCCTGGAGCAGGCGGACGAGGAACGCGCCCGCGTCTGGTACGGGAACCTGAAGGCTCGGGTCAGGGGCGTTCGCGCCCGCACGGTGGCGAACGTCGAGAACGCCCTCCTCCTGGGCACCGAGAACCGCTCGGAGTACCTGCTCGGCTACTTCACGGTGGACGGCGACGAGCAGTCGGACCTGGGGCTCCTTCGGGCCTACTACAAGACCGAGGTCCGGCAGCTGGCCGGGGCGCTCGGCGTCCCCCGGGCGATCCGGCGGCGGCCGCCCTCCGCCGGCCTGTGGCAGGAGCAGACCGACGAGGAGGAGCTCGGCTTCAGCTACCGGGAGGCCGACCGGGTGCTCTATCACCTGTTGGACCGGGATCGGCCCGGAAGCGGCCAGACGAGCCCCGACCAGGAACTCACCATCACGGGGCTCCCCGGGGTCGAGCCGGACGTGGCCCGCCGGGTCCTCCGGCAGGTGGAGGAAACCGCCTTCAAGCGGCGCCCGATCCCCCATTTCGAGCGAGGGGGGCGGGGCGGAGGATCGGACGAGGATAGCAGTGCCCCGGCCCGCGGGGAGCCGAGGCGGTACTCCCTGGAGACGCCACTTTCCGAGGCCCAGCGTCGCCGCCTCGACCGACTGCAGAGACGTCGCGATGAGCGGGACGAGGACGATGACGGGCGGCCGTACCGGCGGTGACGCATACTCCCGGTCTCACGTTCGCGGTGGCGCTGGCCGCCGGCATGCTCACGCACGTCGTGGCGCGCAAGCTCCAGGTTCCGGAGCTCGTGCTCCTCCTCGGCGTCGGCGTCCTGCTCGGTCCCGAGGTGGCCGGCGTCATCCGTCCGGAATCCCTCGGCACGGCCCTCGACTATGTGGTCGGGATGTCCGTGGCCGTCATCCTGTTCGAGGGCGGCCTGAACCTGAACCTCGGTCGCCTTCGCCGGGAGCAGGTGGTGGTGCGCCGGCTCGTGACTCTCGGCGCCCTGGTCACCGCCATGGGCGGAACGCTGGCCGCCCGCTACGTGATGGGCTGGGACCTCCGGGTCGCGCTTCTGTTCGGCTCGCTGGTGGTCGTCACCGGCCCGACCGTCATAACCCCCCTGGTCCGTCGCATCTCCGTGCGCTCCAACCTCCGCACCATCCTCGAGGCCGAGGGCGTGCTCATCGATCCCATCGGGGCGATCGGCGCCGTGGTGGTGCTCGAATTCGTGCTGACCAGCGCTGAGCCCGGCATCGATCCGGGAATGGTCGAGTTGCTCGGCCTCCCGAGCCGGCTCCTGCTGGGCGCCGGTGTCGGAGTCGCCGGTGGGATCGTGATGGGGCTCCTCCTCAGGAACGAGGACTTCCTGCCCCGGGGGCTCGAGAACGTCACGACCCTGGCGCTCGTGCTCGCTCTCTTCGAGGTGAGCGAGTCCATCCAGGCCGAGAGCGGCATCATGGCCGCCGCGGTGGCCGGGATCGTCGTGGGCAACATGGAGACCCACGTCGAGGAGGAGCTCAAGCACTTCAAGGAGCAGCTCACCGTCATGCTGCTCGGCCTGCTCTTCGTGCTCCTGGCCGGCACTGTGGAACTCGAGGCCATCGCCGGGCTCGGCTGGCAGGGCATCGCCACCGTCGCATTACTGATGGTGGTCGTCCGTCCCGCGAGCGTCTGGCTCTGCTCGCTGGGCACCGGACTCGAGCTGCGCGAGAAGCTCTTCCTCGGATGGATCTCCCCCCGGGGCATCGTCGCCGCGGCCGTCGCCTCCCTGTTCGCGAGGAGCCTCCCCGGGGCGACGGCAGACGGGGCCGCCTTCCAGGCCCTGGTCTTTTCGGTCATCGCCGTCACCGTGGCCGTGCAGGGAGGAACGGCGCGGTGGCTCATGGAACGGCTGGGCCTGGGCGAGGAGGGGGCTGCAGCCCGGGGGAACTGACAGAAGAACGATCTGAATGGGCGGTATCGGCCGCGAGCGCGTTCTTCGCCCGCCAGTCCGATCCAGACGTCCGGAATGACAGGAGACGGGACTTCGGGTGGGACAGGCTTCTCCCACATCACGCGAGACAGGGAAACCATGACCGTACAGGCCCTCAAGAAAATGAGCGACCGGGAGCTCTGCGCCCGGGTCCACGTGGAGGTGTTCGGCCGGACCGTCCGCGACATGAAGAAGGGAACGGTGGTCGACGGAGAGACAGGCGAGCCGGTTCCGGATTATGTTGCTGACCCGATGGCCCTGTTCCGACGATTCGACGACTGGGGCTACCAGGTGTTCGTCCGCGAGGGGGAGGCCCCGGAGGACGGCAGGGAGGCGGTGGCCGTCGTGGCCGAGCATCCGTCCCGGTCGACGGTGATCCGCCGTGCCGGGAGCCGGGGGCGGGCGTACTGCGAGGCGGCCGTCGAGATCGCGCGGACGGAGACCGATCTCGCGCCGGACGCGGACGGGGAGTGAGCTCCCGATGACGACCTCCGCCGACCGACCGGACCTGCTCGACCGGTTCCGCGGCGCCATGCTGGGCACGCTGGCCGGCGACGCCCTCGGCATGCCGGTCGAGGGATGGTCCCGCCGCCGCATCCGGAGCCGGTTGGGGGAGCTGCGCGAGATGCTGGACGCCCGCCTCGGCGCCGGCACGTACACGGACGACACCCAGATGACGGCGGCGCTGGCCGAGGCCCTGCTCGAGGCCGACGATCCCGCCCGACCGGACCTCGACATCGTCGCCCGACGCTTCGCCGCGCGGTACGACCCGGAGCGGGGCTACGGCGGAAACTCACGGAAGATCCTCTCCGCCATCCGCGATGGCGAGCCGTGGCTGGAGGCGGTGGAGGCCCGGCGGCTCCCCGGCGGCTCCTACGGCGACGGCGCGGCAATGCGGGCCGCGCCGGCCGCCCTCGCCTGCTATCCGGACCCGACAGCGACGGTGCGAGTGGCCGACCGTCAGGCTCGGGTCACGGGCCACGACCACCCGGAGGGGCGTTTCGGCGCGCGACTGCAGGGGGCGGGCGTGCTGGCCGGTCTCGTTCGCGGAGCCGCAGAGCCCCCGCCCCGGCCGTCCGAGCTGATCGAGACGGCGTCGGCCGGCGGAAGCGGGGAGGAACTCGTACCGGACGCGTTCGCGGAGCGACTCGAGTGGATCGGGAACCATCCCGACACGGACACCCGGGAAGCGGCTGAACGGCTCGGGACGAGTAGCCGCGCGTCACGCGCGGTGCCGGCCACCCTGTGGGCCTTCCTCTCCTCGCCGGACGACACCGAGGAGGCAGTGGTGACGGCCGTGGGCATGGGTGGGGACACCGACACGATCGGCGCCATGGCGGGTGCCCTGGCCGGGGCCCGGAACGGGGCCTCGACGATCCCCGACCGGTGGCTGGACGTGATCGAGGGGGGAGGGGAAGGAAGGACCCTGCTCACCACGCTCGCCGACGAACTTGACCGCCGCGCCACGGGGCCTCCTGCCTCGGCCGGGATTGACGGCAGGTGAGGGTCATTCCCGGCGAATACGTCCGCGTGGTCAGGGTCGACCACGGAATCAACTTGTCACCTCACCGGATGCCCTGAACTACGAAACCCCCGGACGCCGTTACGGCGCCGCCCGGGGGTCTCGGTATGCCGGCGAGGTCGGCTCCGTAGGTGCGGTACCGCGCCGTAACGCGGCCGGAGCCTCGCTCTTTCCCTCGGCATGCAGGGCCTGTCGGCCCCGATGCCCCAGGTGTCCCCGTTCCCGGGACTGACGGCTGCGGCCGGCAAGCTCGCAACCGGCCCACAGGCACCGCACCGCCTGCGGGCGTCCCTCCGGCATCTCAGCCGTCGGGTCCACTGAGGTTCGGCCTTGCTGCCTCTCGGCCTCGACCCCTTCCCTCAGCGGATTACCAACGTCACTGCTCGCCCTCGATGCGTCAATGCCTGCGCGGACCAAACGACTCCGGCTGTGAACTTGTCTTCCGACGGATTCTCTTCTACGGATCCGTCCCCGGCCAGCGTGGGGTATGCATGGGGTATGCGACGGGCCCACAGACCGCTATCGAGGGCAGATTATGGGTGTGAGCCCCCCTCCAGACCGACTATATAGCGACATTTGCGGAGGATCGGTGCGGGATCGCCGCGCTTGCAAGGAGGAGGTCACCGGTTCGAATCCGGTCGGCTCCACTTCCATTTACCCCTGTGACCACGACGGCGATGGGCCATCCCGGTCCATCGCTTTGAGAGTTCCATCTAAGGAATCCATCTAAGTTTTTGGTGACCGACTTGGCTTCCGGCATACCGAGAAGCCAGTTGGTGCTCTTCGCACCTTACCAAGCCGCGGTTGGACGGTATGGCCCCCCGTTCGATTCCGCTCGCGTGGGACTCCAACGGGTTCGAGTTACCGATTGCCCTTAACACCGAGATTTTGGTTTTGTAGTAGTAGAGAGCCGCGCTGTCGGAACTGGGATCGACGCACCGAGGAGAGCGAACGGAATGGATCCGCGGTTCACGGATCGTGAGCTGGACGTGATGGCGGTCCTGTGGGAGGAGGGCTCCGCCACGGCCCGCACGGTCCACGAGCGGCTGACGGACGATCTGGCGTACACGACGGTTCTCAACGTCCTCCGAACCATGGTGGAGAAGGGGCTGGTTCGCCGCGAGGAGGAGGGCCGGGCCCACCGGTTCTTCCCGAACGTGCCCCGGGAGGACGCCAGCGAGTCGGCACTCGAGCGAATGATCGCGAAGATCCATGGGGGCTCGACGGAGCGGTTTATCGCCCACCTCGTCGCTGACGGCGATGTGGACGAGGAAGAGCTGGAGTGGCTCAAGAGCCAGCTTCGCGACCGGTTCGAGGGGAGGAAGGACGAATGACCCTCATCTGGATGTTCTTCGGCCTCCTCCTCTCCTGTTGTCTCGTCGGTGCGGCTTGGTTTGCGGAGCAGGCTCTCCGGGCGAAGAACTGGCCCATCCGGTGGCCATGGGTCACGGCTATGGTGCTGTCGATCCTCGTCCCTGTTGCACTGTACGTCGCCGCATCGTTTGGGATCATCGGCGCGAGCGAAGGGACCACGGCACTCAGCAGCGGTGCTGGCGGAGCGGTCAACGAGATCGCCCCCGGTATGATTGCTACCGCCGCACAACCGTTGGCCAGTTACCAGTCTGCCGATCCGATCGCCGCCGACCTCGACCGAATCATCGACGTCGTTTGGTCGCTGTTATCTGCAGTTGTGGCCATACGATTCGGCGCGGCGTTATGGACGCTCCGGCGCAGTATCCACGACGGGAAATCAGCCTCCTACAACGGCCAGGAACTCCATTTCACGACGGAAACGGGTCCGGCCGTCATCGGGGTCTTCCAGCCGCGAATCGTGGTTCCCGCATGGTTCGGATCTCTCGAAGAGGATCGGCGAGAGATGCTGATCCGACATTAGCGAGAGCACGCTCGGACCCGGGATCCCCTCCTTCTGAACGTCGCGCAAGTGGTGCTCATCCTGGCACCGTGGAATTTGCTCCTCTGGTGGGCGGCGCGACGGCTGTGCCATGCAATCGAGGTTGACTGTGACCGACGCGTGCTCGGGGCCGGTACGGACCCGGCTGATTACGCAGAACTGCTCGTCTCGGCCACGGGATCCAAGCTTCGGTCACCGGTCCTGGCCGCCTTCGGGCGATCAAATTCGCTACTCAAACGGAGGGTTCGACAGATGATCGATCCCCCTCAGCACGGTTCGAACGTCTCCATGGCCGTATCAGCTGGATTTGCCGTTCTTCTCCTCGCCGGTGGGATGGGGCTCTCCCACCTGTTCGGGCAGAGCAGTCTTGCGGCGGACGCCCGCGTGGACCCGACGTGTTCGGAGGATTGCAGTGTTCAGGTGGTGAATAGTTTCGAAGACACCGACATCGAGGTGTATCTCTGTCCAACGAAGGCAAGTGATTACATCGGTGATGTGTCGGCGTTGAAGTCGAAGACGTTCGATCTTCCCGATGGGGAGCGGGAGCATGTCCAGCTTCACATCCGCGAATCGCCGACGCAGGAGTTCATCAACCTCCGGTGCGCCCGGCAGTTCGACGACGGTAAAGCCCGCGCGGTCATTGAGCCCGACCAACCTCTCGAGCGGTGCGAAGGATTCTGACCGGCGAAACGGCGGAGACTCCCGGGAGGTGACCTCACTGCCGTCGATCGTCCGAGTCGCCCGAAAGGAGCGGGGGCTGACCGACGGTCTGTACAGCTCTGCTCACCGACCGACGAGGAGAGGGCGCCGGTCCCGCTCAGTAGCTGAGGGCCATCTCCACGGACAGGCGTCGCCCGGGAAGTGTGCGCGGCAGGGGGACCGGCCTCGGTCCCGACGTGTCCAGGGCCCAGTCGAACTGGTTGGCCCGGTCCAGGACGTTCATGGCGGCGAGCCGTAGCTCCACGCCGAGAGCACCGATCTCCCTCCCGGCCGTCACGCCGAGGTCCAGCCGGGTGTAGGTCTCCAGCCGCTGCGTCCCCGGGCGGTCCAGCCGGAAGCGCCCGATGGCGACGTCGGGCCGGGTCTGGGCCAGGAAGTCGTAGTAGGCGCGCCGGAGGGCCCAGGAACGCCCCCATACGCCACGCCAGCTGGCGGTGGCGCGCACGCCCTCAACCAGCTCCACGCCGAGGTCGGCCGTCAGGCGGTAGGGCTCCTCCCAGGGCGCGGGGACGAACCGCCCGCCGAAGCGAGCCGGATAGAGCCGCTCCGCGTCGTTCGCCTCCCCGGTGACGGCCGCCGTGAACCGAGACGCCTGGTGCTCCAGGCGGAGCGACACTCCCCGGGCCCGGGCCTCACCGGCGACGCTCACCTGGCTCTGTCGCTCGGGCCTGAGCGTCGGCCCGACATCACCCCCCGCCGCCCGCGGCTCTCGCACGAGGCCGGCGTAGTCCACCTCCAGCGTCCGCGGCTGCCACTTGGAGTACGTCTCGAGCCGCAGCTCCCAGCGGTCCGACGGGGCCAGGAGCAGATCTCCAGCTGCGTGGTAGGCGAGGGGTGGATCGAGGGACCCATCCAGCGGCATCCAGAACTGTACGGAGGGAACCACCGCCGTCGGTCCTGCGCTGCTCACCTCGGACTGCATCACGTACTGCCGATAGACGCCGCCGGCGACCCGCACGGAGAGGTCGCCCAGCGGGGTCGAGGGCCGATCCAGTCGCGTCTCCAGCCGCGGCTCGGCATAGACCTCCTCCGCCGATCCCAGGTAGGTGAGCCGGGTCCCGGCGGTGACCGAGGCGCCGCCTCCGAGCGGAACCTCGGCGGACACGTGGCTCCCCACCTCCCAGGCTCCGGTGGACTGCTCCAGGGAGCCCAGGAACCGGTTCTGGAGGCGAACGTCGCCCTCTCGCCAGCGGGGCTCCACGGAGGCATCGAGCCGGGCCGCGGAACCGATGCTGGCGGCGACGCTGGCACGCGCGCCCCACTCGTCGATGCTGTTCCCCTCGTCAGCGTGCTCCTCCGGGCTGTGGGCCACCGGCCGGGGCTCGAGCTCCGGCGCAGCCGGGAAGCCGCTGTCGGCGTCGAGGGCCGAGTCTCGGAGCGCGAAGAGCGAGCTCGCCCGGTGCACGCTCCCGTAGAGCTGGAGCGTGCCGTGTACACGCGCACCCGCGAGCCACTCGTAGCGCGCCTGAAGCGCCGTGTTCTCCCACTCGTAGAGGTCCTGGGTGAGGACCTGTCGCGCCGAATCGCCCGGGTCCACGGCGGTGGCCACGTTCGTACCGAACCGGTTGGACCCCCGGTACCCGGAGACGTGGAGGTGGTGGAAGGGAGAGAGCTGCTGGCGGAAGGCCCCGTGGACGTCCGAGAAGTCGATGTGGGAGCGCTGGCGCCGGTCCAGAACGTCGCCCCCGTCTGGCCGCGGCCGGACCCATCCGGCCGCCAGGGTCGGGTCGACCTGCGTCCACGTCCGCAGCAGCTCGTCGATGCCCGGCGCCCGCTCGGAGCCCCAGACGCTCCTCCGCGCGGCGAGCATGGCCTGTCCTGTCGCGGTGGACTCCCGTCCCCAGGAAGCCTCCGCCCTGCCGCTCACGGCCAGCAGATCGGCACTCGCCGAGGCGAGGCTCACGCCGGGGCGGGAGAGGTCGTGGGTGACGTCGACCACTCCCGACGTGTAGCTCCCGTGACGCGCGCTGAAGCCGGTCTTGTGGACCCTCACGCGCTCGACGGCCTCGGGGCTGAAGGCCGACAGCAGACGGCCGAGGCTCATCGGCTTCCGCACCGGCGCGCCGTCCAGCAGAGTGACCTGCTCGCCATCGTCCCCGCCCTGGACGTGGAGCTCCGCCAGCGGCCGCATCCGGGTCACTCCCGGCCGGCGCGCCGCGGAGCTCATCACGTCGGGCGTGCCGCGGGCGGAGAGAGCCTCGAGCTCCCGCAGGCCGGCCTCCGACTGGCCCAGGCTGGTCGATGGGAGCCGCCGTCGCAGGCCGCGGACGATGATGGGCTCCGTGGTGATGGCGCGGGGGGGCACCTCGATCCTGACCACCTCCCGTCCCTCCGGCGGGATCCGGACGCTGTCGATGGCCGTACCGTAGCCGATGCTGGTGACCACCACCCGATGGTCGCCGGGCAGCATCGCCCCGAAGCTGAACTGGCCGGCGCCGTCCGTGGAGGTCCCGGTCGGCCGGCCGGCGAGCGAGACGCGGGCGCTGGGTACCGGCTCGCCTGTCGATGCGTCGACCACCCGGCCCGCCAGACGGCCTCGGGCCGGTGGCGTCTCTACGGACTCCACGATGAGGTAGGTGCCGCCCGAAGTTCGAAGGTAGTCGAGCCCGGTCCCGGAGAGGATGCAGCGGAGGAGCTTCTCGGTCGTCGCCTCGCGGGCGCGGCAGAAGACCCGCCGTCCCGCCACCAGGGACTCCGAGTAAGCGATGTCGGCGTTCGTGGCCCGCGCGAACTCCCGCAGCGCACGGGAGAGGCGGACGTCATCGAGGGCCATGATGGAGCGGTTGGACCGCTCCTCCACCGGCGGCTCCTCCTGCTGTGCCTCGAGGGGCGAGATGCCGACCGCGAGCAGGAGCCCCAGGACACACGCCGAGGCGGCGGCCATCGCCCGCGAGCTCGCCGACCGGCCTCCGCCGGCCCTCATTCGAGGTACAGCTCGTATCCGTCCGCGGTGCGCCGGAACTTGAGCCCCTGCATGACCGACAGGTCCCGAAGCACGTCCTGCGCCCGGACGCCGCTTCCGTAATGGACGGTCACCGTGTCGCCGCCGACATTCCGGCCCCGCAGCCGCACCTCGATCCCGAAGCGGCGCTCGACCTCCTGGAGAACCTCCGCCACGGGCTCGGCGGTGACGGCGAAGCCGCCGTCCAGCCAGGCAGTGGCCTGTTCCAGATCCACCCTCTCCGGGACGGTCGGCGCCTTCCTCCCCACCACCCGACTTTTCTGGCCGGGGCGCTCGAGCCGGACTACCGACCCTTCCGTGCCGCGCGTCCCGAGGCGCACTGCCCCGGAGGCGAGGACCACCTCGGTCACGGCGGAGCCGCTCCCGCCGTCCTCGCGCCGGAAGCGAACCGCGAACTCGGTACCGGCGACCTCCACTGCCGCGTTTTCGGTCCTGACGCGGAACGGCCGCTCCTCCTCGCGGACCGAAAAATACGCCTCACCTCGAAGCCGGACCCGGCGCGGTCTCGGACCGAGCCAGGGAATGATTGCGCTCAGCGACCGCGCGTGGCGGATCCGGCTGTCGGCGTTGAGGCGAACCTCCGAGCCGTCCGTGAGCGTCACGGTGACCTGTTCCCCGGGAGGAGCGACCGTCTTCTCCGGCGTCGACGCCCACCAGGCGAGCCCGCCCAGCACGGCCACGAGGGCCGCGGCGGCCGCCGCGAGCGGTCGAGACGGCGTCGGGAATCGATCCGCCTTCTCTCCCTCGCCGGCAGTCCGCGTCCCGGTCTCGCGGAGGTTGCTGCCATCAGGCTGCGATGCCGGTTCCGGGAAGCCGTCCAGCTCCTCCTCGAGCCGCGTCCACTCGGCGTCCACGTCGTACTCACGGCCGTCGTCGGCTCGAGAGAGCACCTCTCGGAACCGGCGCAGCTCCTCATCCGAGGCGTCCTCCCTCAGCCGCTGCCGGACCTCGGGAGGCAGCCCGTCCCATCCGCTGCCAGTCATGACAGCAGGTCCGGTCGGTCGCGACGCGCCCGTCGGCGGAGCTTCTCGAGACCGTTCACGATGTGGTTGTTCACCGTGTGGGGCGAGATCCCCATGACGTCTCCGATCTCTTCGTGGCTCAGCTCCTCCCGCCTGCTCAGCACGACCGCCTCCCGCTGCCGCTCGGGCAGCTCGTCCAGCCAGGAGTCCACGAGCGCGCGCAGCTGCCGGGCCTCCAGCTCCTCGTCGGGAGCGTCGGGACGACTCGGCGGGACGGCGCTCTCCAGCTCGGAGCTCCGCTTCTCCCTCGTCCGCCGGTCCCGCTGCCGGTTGTACACCCGGTTCCTCGCCACCCGGAAGACGTAGGCCGGCAGCGACTCCACCTCTGCCAGCTCCTCCCGAGCCGACCAGAGGCGGAGAAAGGTGTCCTGGGTGATGTCCCTGGCCTCGGCCTCGTCGTCCACCATGCCCGCCACGTACCGGAACACCGGCTCCGACAGCCGACGGAAGACCGCCTCCAGGGCGCTCCGGTCCGAGTCGGCCAGCCGCTCCGCCAGGGAGGGCGCAGCCCGTCCGGTGCCGCCGTCATCTCGTCTCGGCTCACCATGGGCTTCGTCCCGATCCAAGGACCTCGCCGTCGCCGGGGTGGAGGGCGAGGGCGGAGTCAAGCCCGCGCTCCCGCCCGAAGCGGAGGCGGACCCGGGCGGCATCCAGCGGCCGCACCGGGCCCGTCCTCGACGCGCGATAGCAACTTACGTCGTCCTCCGTTCGGTCGCGGGCCCGTCAGGGCGTCAGCACCGCGTCGATGGCGTGGATCACCCCGTTCATCACGTCGATGTCGGCGCCCACCACGGTGGCGTCCTCGTCGTTCGGGTTGATGCTCACCGTGTCGCCGCTCCGCACGACCGTCACGTTCGAGCCCTCCAGCGTGGGCTCGTCCGTGGGGCTGGTGGGCACGTCGGCGGCGAAGAAGACGTCGTCCAGGACGTGATATGCCAGTATCGCGCCGGCATTGCTCGGCACCTCGCTGTCGTCGATCGCGCCGTTGCCGTTCTGGTCCAGCGCGTCGAGGAGGACCTGGTCGGTCGGCGCGAACACCGTAATGCCGTCGCTGGCATCGGGACCGTTGGTGGCCAGCGTGTCGGCCAGACCCGTCCGGGTGGCCAGATCCTGGAGGATGCTGTATTGCGCCGTAATCGTCACCCGCTCGGCGGCATTGATCCTCCTGAGCAGGACGCTGGGGATCGCGTGGATCACGGCGTTCTCCGTCCGGATGTCGGCGGCCGCCACCGGTGTGCCGTTCACGGCCACCTCGCCGTCCGACACGCTGAACCCGAGTTCACCGCCCTCCACGGTCTGGACCGTGTCGCCGTCCGAAATCTGCGCCGCCCTGATCCTCTGGCCGCTGACGGCGTGGTACTGGAGAATTCGGCCCAGGAGGTCGGTGTCGCTGGTGAGCTCCCCGATCTCGAGGGGATCGAACGCGGGGTTCACCGGAGCGAAGATCGTGAATGGTCCGTCGCCGCTGAGCGTCGGGCCCAGGCCGGCCGCGGACACGGCGTCCGCCAGGGTGGAGAACTGCGGCTCGAGAACCGCCCGCTCGGCGGCGTTCACGGTCTGGAGGAGAACTCCGTCCACGAGGTGGACCACGCCGTTGGAGACCGTCACGTCCGGGAGGGTGACCCGGGCGTCGTTCACCATCACGCTCCCGTCCTGCACGCGGAAGATCAGGGAGTCCCCCTCGACGGTGGTCACCGTCTGGCCGTCGCTGATGTCTCCGGCCGTGATCTCGCCCTGGACGACGTGAAACTCGAGCACCTCGCTCAGGAGCTCCGGGTCGGCGGTGAGTTCGCCCGCGTCGATCTCCCCGAAGGCCTGGTCGGCCGGGGCGAAGATCGTGAAGGGTCCATCTCCGCTCAGCGTCTGGTCCAGGCCAGCGGCGGCGACGGCGTCCGCCAGCGTCGAGAGCTGCGGGGTGAGCGCGGCCCGCTGCACGGCGTTGGTCGTCTCCAGGAGGACGCCGTCGATCACGTGCGCCACTCCGTTGGAGGCCTGTACGTCGGCCTGGGTGACCGTGGCCCCGTTCACCATGACCTCCCCGTTCTGCACCCGGAAGGTCAGGGTGTCGCCGTCCAGGGTCTCCACCTGCTGGCCGTCCGAGATCTGGTCGGCAGTGATCTCCTCTCCCGCGACCACGTGGTACTGGAGGACCTCCGTGAGGAGCTGCGAATCTCCGGTGAGCTCGCCCGCGTCGATCTCGCCGAAGGCGGAGTTGGTGGGCGCGAAGACCGTGAACGGCCCCTCGCCCTCGAGGTCGCTGGCCAGCCCGGCCGACTGGAGGGCGCCGGCGAGCGTGCTCAGGTTGCTCTGGCTGGAGACCAGCTCCGCCAGGTTCGGGTCCTCCGGCGGCGTCACCCCGTCTCCGTCGTCGCCACAGCCCGTCGCGACAACGGCTGTGACGGTCAGGGCGAGTGCGAGACCGAAGCCGCGGGTGGCCGCGGCGGCAGTGCTGCGGAGTCGGCGTACCATGGTTGCCTCGAGTCGTTGCTGTTCGGAAGTCGGGCTCGTGACGACCGCGGGGCCGGGCCCTCCCCTCGTCGGGGGACCCGTTTCCGCGGAGACTCTTCGGTCCATGGGACACGCGCGACTGGCGTCGGTAACTACCCCCTTCTGTAACGATTATGTAACAAAGCGAGCCCGCGAGCTGCACTGGCGCTCTCGCGACCGTTGGACCCGCGGCCCCATCCGCCCAGACGTTGCCGGGCTCGTATCCATGGCGGAACTCTTTCAGGGATTCGGGCGACTCCTGGTGCAGCCTCGGCCACGGACTGTGAAGACGCCGGGGGACGGCCTCGCGAGGAGACGTTCACCGGGCCGAGAGTCCGGACAGCCACACTGCCCGCCTCGCGGTCGCCGTGTTCAGTCCGTCGAACCGCTCTCCTCCAGCATCGCTCTGACCTTCTCGTCCCGTCCGGCCACGATCGCCACGTCCGAGTCCTTCAGCGGCTCGCTCGGGTCCGGCACGACGTCGATGGTGTCGGTGAGGACGTCATAGATGGCCACCACCTGGATGCCGTACTCCTGGGGCAGCGCGAGATCCTCGAGGGGCTTCCCGAGCCAGAACTCCGGGATCGCGATCTCCTGGATCGAGTGGTGCTCCGTCCACGAGACGTAATCGAGCACCGTCTTCGACGTGATGTGGTGCGCCAGCCGGTCGGCCACTTCCCGCTCCGGGAAAATCGTGTCGCGGACGTCGAATGCCTCGACGGCCCGGGCCGCCTCCCGGCTGGTTACCTTCACGTAGATCTCTTCCACGCCGAGATCCTTGAGGGCGATCGTGGCGAGGATGCTGGTGGCCAGGTCGCCGCCGGTGCTGATCACCGCGGCATCGGCCTCGTCCGCCCCGATCTCCCCCAGCAGCTCCCGGTCACTGCCGTCGCCCACCACCCCGCGGGTCACCTGATCGGCGTAGCGGTCCACCAGCTCCCCGCGTCGCTCCACGGCGATCACCTCGTGACCCTGTGCGTAGAGCGAGATGGCGGCCCACGAGCCGAAGTTGCCGAGCCCGACGACCAGAAAACGTTTCATCGCTTCTCCCGTTGACTGTTCATCCGATGGCCACGTCCTCGGTCGCGTAGCGGTACCGGGGCCGGCCGGACCCTCCCGCCGCCATGGCCGAGACCACGGCCAGGGGCCCCAGCCGCCCCAGAAACATGAGCACGGTGACCACGAGCCGCCCGCCCGTGGTGAGGTCGGGGGTGGCCCCCATCGACAGCCCCACGGTACCGAAGGCGCTGTGCGCCTCGAAGATCACCGACAGGAAGGCGGTCCGCTCCGTCAACCCCCGTGCAGGGAACTCGGTCAGCGCCAGGGCGAAGACTCCGCCAGCGAGGAGCGCGATTCCTCCGACGGTGAGCCCCGCCGCACGCTGGATAGTCTCGTCCGGTATGGTCCTCCCGAACAACGAGACGTGATCCCGGCCGCGCAGGCGGGACCAGAGCACCAGGCCGAGCAGCGCCACGGTGGTGGTCTTGAGCCCACCCGCTGCCGAGCCCGGCGATCCCCCGATCACCATGAACACCACCGTGAGGGACAGGGGCGGGTTGGCGAGCTGCGAGTAGTCCACCGTGTTGAATCCCGCCGTGCGGGGAGTGACGCTCATGAACCACGCGTTCGTGATCCGGTCGAGCAGGGACATTCCCGCAAGGGTGTTGCTCCACTCGAACGCCAGGTAGAGACCCGTTCCCCCGACGAGAAGGCTCCCCGTCGTCCACAGGACGAGCTGGCTGTGCGTCGAGAGTCGCCGGACCCCCTCGCGCAGGCTCCAGGCGCGGAGGTCGGCCAGCACCACGAACCCGATCCCACCCACGATGACCAGCCCGCTCACCGTGAGCACCGGGACCGGCGCGCCCTGGTACCCCATCAGCGAGTCCGAGAACACCGAGAAGCCGGCGTTGCAGAAGGCGGAGATCGCGTGGAAGACGGCGGGCCAGATCGCGCCCACCGCTCCCATGTCTCCGCTCCAGCTCCACCACAGGACGACCGCCCCCACCGCCTCCGTCACCAGGGCGCTGGCCACCACGGCCTGCACGAGACGGTAGGGGGACAGGTGGCGGACGAGCGACGCCTCCCCGCCCGCCGCCTCCCCGCCTTCAGGCTGGCCCGTCGTCCCAGCAGCTGGATCACGAGGGTCGTGAAGGTGAGGATCCCGAGCCCGCCCAGCTGGATGAGGAGCGCGATCCACGCCTGACCCCACGGCGTGAAGTAGGTGGCCGTGTCCACCACGATGAGCCCGGTCACGCACACCGCGCTGGTGGCCGTGACCAGGGCGTCCACGAGGCCGAGGTCCGAGCCGGTGTAGAGGCCCGGCAGCAGCAGCAGTCCGGCCGTACCCAGGGCGATGAGCCCCGCGAAGGAGAGAACCAGGAGCTGGGCGGCATCCAGGGTTTGCAGCGCGCCCCTCCGCCTCTGCTCGCGTGGAGCCGAGGGAGTGGGTAACAGCTTCATGCGACGAGTCGCTGCCCGCTCATCGCCCGATCGCCTCGCGAAACCGGCGGACCCACTTCCCCCGCCAGCGCAGGAGCGGGGGGCGATTGGAAAGATCGCGCGTCACTATGAGCACCGGACCGTCGAACCCCTCGATCAACTTCAGCGTCACACTCTTCTCCATCTCCCCGTGCACGGCGTCCATCCGGGCGGGGAGCTCATCCAGCCGGGGACGAACGCCCGGTCCCTCGCGAGGAGGGTCGGCCCCATCGGTAGCCGCCATCCCGACTCAAGGCCGTTCGGCTACAAAGCGAAAGCGATGCCGGGCCGTCCCGAGCTACCGTACTGACGCCTCCGCAATCGGAAAACGATCGGTTGCGAGAGTACCGGCTCGGCAGCATCTCCGCTACGATTGCTTCTGATCGGACGGATGGGCAGTCTCGGTGCTCAGTTACTTTTTCCCCCTCCTGCTGACGACGGCCGACGGGATTCCATGAACAGCCCCGCCCCACAACAGGAGCTGGCTCGCGACCTCGGCCTGCTCGAAGCCTATACCATGGGTGTGGGCACGATGATCGGCGCGGGCATCTTCGTGCTGCCCAGTATCGCCGCCGCCAACGCCGGCCCGGCGAGCATGATCTCCTTTACGGTCGGGGGCGTCGTCTCCCTGCTGGCGGCCCTCTCGCTCTCGGAGCTGGCCACAGGCATGCCGAAGGCCGGCGGCAGCTACTACTACGTGAACCACGCCCTGGGATCCTTCTTCGGCAGCATCGTGGGGTGGGGCATGTGGACCGGCCTCATGTTCGCCACGGCGTTCTACATGCTCGGATTCGGACAGTACCTGACCTTCTTCTGGGGGAACGTCCCGGTGGCGGGGGCTGCCCTCGCCATGGCGGCGGCCCTGATCTACCTGAACTACCGCGGCGTCAAGGAGACGGGAGCCCTCCAGAACATCATCGTCGTCCTCCTGATCGGCCTCATCCTGGTGTTCTCCGCGTTCGGCGTCTTTCAGATCGACCGGGATCTCCTGACTCCCTTCAACCCCCGGGGCTGGGCCTCGGTCGCCACCCTCGCCGCCACCGTCTACGTGGCGTTCATCGGGTTCGAGGTCATCGCCAGCAGCGCGGAGGAGATCAAGAACCCGGGGAGAAACCTCCCGCTGGCGATGATCGCCTCGGTGCTGACGCCGGCCCTGCTCTACGTGCTGGTCATGCTGATCAGCACCGGAACCCTGCCGGTGCCCGAGATCGCCGAGTCCCGGATACCGGTCGCCGACGTCGCGGAGCAGTACATGGGACCACTGGGGGCGCTGATGATGGTGGTCGGAGCCGTGCTGGCCACTGTCTCCAGCGCGAACGCCTCGATCCTGTCGGCCGCCCGGGTGAACTTCGCCATGGGGCGGGACCGGATCCTCACCAACTGGCTTAACGACGTCCACGACCGGTTCCGGACGCCCTACCGGGCCATCCTGGTCACCGGCGCGGTGATTCTCGGACTGATCGCGGCCGGGGTGGGGATCGAGACGCTGGCCGACGTGGCGAGCTTCACGTACCTGGTCACGTATGCGTGCGTCCACGTGGCTCTGGTGGTCATGCGACGGGCCGACCCCCCGGAATACGAGCCCGATTTTCGCATCCCGGACGTGCTGTATCCGGCGCTCCCCGTCGTGGGCCTCCTCTCCTGCGTGGCGATCGTGGCCACGATGCGGCCGATCGTCCTGATCCTCGGGACCGGCATCATCGCGCTCGGGGTCGCCTGGTACTGGTTCTACGCGGGGGACCGGGCTGTAAAGCCGAGCCTCGTAGGAGAGGCGATCGCAGCGCCCGCCGCGACCGCGGCCAGCAAGGCGAAGGACCGGTATCGGGTCGTGGTGGCGGTGGCGAACCCGAGAACCGAGAGGAGGCTGCTCAGGCTCGCCGCCGAGGCGACGCGAGGCAAGACGAACCCGGAGCTCATCGCCGTCAACGTGATCGAGGTCCCGCCGCAGACGGCGCTGGACCAGGAGGTCGAGTTCGAGCAGGAGCGGGTAGAGACGCAGCGGGAGTTGCTGGCCGCAGCCCGGGACGCCTCCGAGGAGCTCGAGATCGGCATCCGAACCCGGGCGATCGTGGCCCGGGACGCCGGAGAGACGATCGTAGACGTGGTACGCGAGGAGCGGGCGGATCAGGTGACCATCGGATGGAGTGGGAAGCGGCGCGCCGGGGCTGCGATCCTCGGCAGCACCATCGACACGGTGGCGAGCGAGAGCGAGTGCGAGGTGAACCTGGTCCAGGCGGTGGACGAGGCCGCCGACCGTGTGGTCGCTCTGGTCGGGCAGGGTCCTCACTCCGCACTCGCCGTCCAACGGGCCCGCACGTTCGCGGACGCCCGAGGGCTGGAGCTGGTGGCCGTGAACGTCCAGCCTCCCGAGGTAGAGGGTCCCGACAGCGCCGAGGATGTGGGCGGGGCCGTCGTGCGCGGCGTGGCCGATCGGGCAGGCATCGATCCCGACGACTATCGGTCGGAGGTGTGGATCGGGGAAGACGTGACCGAGACGATCCTCACGAATCTCCGCGAGCGGGACCTCGTCTCTCTCGGCGCGACCCGAAGCACCGGCCTCACCCGGGCGCTCTTCGGATCAATTCCAGAGAAGATCGCCAGCCAGGCGCCCGGCACCGTGGCGATCGTCCGGGGCCCGCGGTACCGCCCCCGATCGCTGCTGCAGGCGATCGCCGAGCGGCTCGGGTTCCGCGCCTCCTGAGCATGTCCGGGACGAATTCTCTGGCGCCGCCGGGCGAGAGGCATCCGGCCGAACGCGGCCTCACACGGTCCGGTCCCTCAGGTCGCGGGACCCGGATCGGCTGGCGACCACCGACGTCCCGTCGTCCAGGTGCACCCGCAGCCGGCGGCGATCATGCTCCTCGACGTGGTCGATGTGGTCCGCGTTGACGATGTGCGAGCGGTGGACGCGCAGGAAGCGATCGGGGTCCAGCCTCCGCTCGAACTCCGACATGGACAGGCTCACCAGATAGGAGTCGTCCTCGGCGTGCACGCGCACGTAGTCTCCACTGGCCTCGAGCCGCCGGACGTCGTCGACGTGGACGGGCACGATGGAGCCGCCTGAGCGCACGAAGAGACGCTCCAGGGGATCCCCTCCGGAGAGCGTGGTCCGGGCCCGGCGCGACGCGGACGGCTCCGCCTCGTCCCCCGCGCCGGCGTCCATCCGCTCCCGGACGCGATCCAGCGCCTCGCCGAACCGCTCGCGACCGAAGGGCTTGACCAGGTAATCGAACGCACCCAGCTCGAAGGCCGTAACGGCGTGCTGATCGTAGGCCGTCGTGAAGACCACGGCGGGATCGTGCTCCGAGCGGAGCAGCACCTCGACGCCCGTGGCGCCGGGCAGCTCGACGTCCAGCAGGAGGACGTCCGGCTCCAGGCGCTCCAGCGCCTCCAGCGCATCGGTCGCCGACCGTGCCTCTCCGACGCACTCGAAGTCGTCCTCCTGCTCCAGATAGTCCCGGAGCGTGTCGGCGGCCACGGGCTCGTCCTCGACGATCAGCACCGAATGCGTCATTCCACGCCTCCCTGCTCGGGCGAACCGACGCCCCCGTTTCCGACCGGCGCACGGACCCGCGCTTCAAAGCCCTCGCCGGGGGCCGTCTCCAGCTCCAGCTCGGCGTCCCGGCCGTACACGAGCTGCAGGCGCCTCCGGACCAGCTCGAGGCCGATCCCGTCAGAGGAGGAGAGCTCCTCCGGGTCGGCGCCGGGACCGTCGTCGCGGACCCGAACCCGGAGGCGCGGCGAGCCTCCGTCGCCCTCGACGTGCGCCTCCACGCGAACGGTTCCGCCGTCCGGGGACTCCCCGACTCCGTGCTGTACGGCGTTCTCCACCAGGGGCTGCACGCTCAGGGGCGGGACGTGAACCGCCGCTGCCTCCGACGTCACCTCCTCTTCCACCCGGAGCCGATCGCCGAGGCGAATCTGCTCCAGCTCCAGGTAGGACCGCACCATCTCCAGCTCGCGGCCCAGCGTCACCTGCCCGGACCCGCTCCCGTCGTCGTCCCCCACAGGGCCCGACCCCACCGCGTAGCGCAAGAGCTCGCCCAGGTGCTCGACGGCGCGCTCCGCACGACGCGGCGCGCGTCGTATGAGCGACAGGACCGAATGGAGCGAGTTGAAGAGGAAATGGGGATTCAGCCGCGCTCGCAGAGCCCTGAACTGGGCGCGGGCCCGCAGCGCCTCGGCACGGGCCGCCCGCTCCCGCTCCGCCCGGAGACGACGCCCGATCCGCGCCAGGTACGTGCCCCCGGCGATCGCCCCGTAGACGACCAGTCCGAAAAGCAGGTGCAGGGCGATGATCGTGTTGTCCAGGCTCGGCATCTCGAAGGGGGCGCCCACGAGCATCCGCTGGAGCCCCATGACAAGCGACAGCGAGATCCCCCAGGTCAGCGAATAGACCGACGCCGACGCGAGATGCAGGACGGAAAAGCGGACGGGTCGCTCCGGCGGCCAGCTCCAGCGTCGGGCCAGGTGCACGACACCGATCCCGAGGAGCGCCGCCGGAAACGTGAATCCCGCGGCCGGTCCCACCGACTGCAGCGCCGTCCGCTGGCTGAGCAGGAGGAGCATCACGGAGTACCCGAGCAGGAAGACCGCCCAGGCGGAGGAGTAGACGATCCAGAACACGCCCGACCGCGGTGCCGCTCCCTCGTCGTCTCCCGCACGACCGTTCACGCCGTCTGGGAAGGTCACTCCTCTTCCTCCGACTGCACGTGACCGAGGGCCACGAAATCCAGGTTGAGCAGGCCGTAGCCGGCGCCCGACCTGCGCCCGGGCGGAGGCGGCACCTTCGGCCCCAGCTCCTCGGGAGATTCGATCCGCGCCCGAATGTCGATCGTACCCGACGTCTCACCGGGTGCCAGCGCTCCATCGGAGACCGCGTCCGAGAGCGGTATCACGGCTCCGGGACCGGTCTCTCCACGGCGCGACGTCGTCAGCCCGGTCTCCCCCAGCTCGGACCACATGTCCACCACCCGGAGGTACAGGGGACCGCGAATCGTGTCCTCGGACGTGTTCCGCAGCCGCGCCTCCAGCCTAACGGGGCTCGGAGCTCCTTCGTAGCCGGAACGCTCCACCCGCAGGGCCGTCCGTGAGGTCACGTCCTGGAGGTGTGAGAGGTCCGGAGCCCCGTGGCGCACGGCCTCGCCGTCCACGGTCACCGGCGCCGTCCACATCTGCGAGACGCCCGTCCGGTTGTCCACCCACACCGGATGGAAGCGCCCCGCAGCGCCCGCGGTCATGCCCGCGGTGTGCCCGCCGGTCTCATTGAACGAGTGGAGGCTCACGTCGGCCGCGTGTGCCCCGTCTGCTCGACGCCCGCTTCCGCGGGTCAGCAGCCCGGCGCCCCACGAATAGCGAAACGCCTCCTCGGAGACCCCCACGCTGGGCTCCACCGTCTCGCCGCCGTCCACGGAGGCGGCGAACCGGACGGAGTAGCCGAGTCCCGAGGGGCTGTCGCGCCGATCGTACCAGGCGATCCCGAGAACCCCCTCGTCGTTCACCGCCAGCATGGGACGGAAGGCCGGCCCGCCGCCTCGATTCACCACGATCGGGTCCGACCAGCTCCTGCCCCGATCCTCGGAGTGGGACAGCAGGATCTGGCCCTTCCCGGACCGGAAGTCGGTCCAGGCCGCGTACAGCCGGTCGCGGAAGGGCCCGGAGCTCGTGTCCGCGGCGAGCGCGGGCACCATCGCCGACCGGCCCCGTCCGAACCGGTGGTACCAGTTCGACACCGTACGGGCCGGGGCGAAGCTCTCCCCGCCCTCGGGGGACACCAGCGCCTTCAATCGGGCGTTCGGCTCGCGCGCCACGCGAGGGTCCGAGCCCGTCATTCCTTCGAACTGTCCGATCTCCGACCCGTCGCGGCGCTCGGGGTAGAGGAAGACGGCCGTACCGTCGGAGAGGACCGCCGACTCGCCGGTCCCGAGCACGTAGCGGTCGCCGTCCACGTGGAGCCTCTGCCGAGAAACGACCTCCGATCCGCCGCTGTCCGTGCGAGCCACGCCGACGGCGTTCTTCCCCCGGCCGTCGTCCAGCGGCTCGGTGCGGGTCGACGAGTGCACGTAGACGCGGCCCGGATGCTCCGCCCCCGATCCGCTCACGGCCAGGAACGGCCGGTCCCCGATGTCCACGGGCGTCGGCTCCTCCCAGCTCCGTCCCCCGTCCGGGGACCGGTGCAGCAGCTCCGGGCCGCCGCCCATCTCGATCAGGTATGCCCGTCCTCCCGGCCCGAACTCCAGGTCGGGATCCCCTTCGGCAGAGCCCGGATCGACGTCCAGGCTCTGTGTCCAGCTCTCGCCGCCGTCCGACGACCGGTAGACGACGACGTCGAACCGGTCCGCGGTGTCCGAGGCCGTCATCCCGGCGGCGAGGAGTGCCTCGGGATCCGTCGGGTGCGAGGCGACCCGGACCTCGTAGTGGCCCACGTCGGGGTTGGGGGCGCTCACCTGCCGGTCCTCCCCGACATGGACCTCCTGAGCAGCCAGCGGGCCCGCTCCGCCCATCAGCAGCGCGGCGACCGCGATTCGCGCGACCGACGGGAGAACAGCGCCACCCGGGGGCAACTCCCATGCTCCAGACGTACTCATGATTCGACTCCCTTTCTGTGCGTTACCATGCGTTCGTCTCCTTCTCGGCTTCGCGGGGAAGGCTGGGAGAGAACTCGAGCGGGCGTCACCCCCCGATCGCCGGACCGGCACATGCCGGGGATGGGCCGCCTCCACGGTCGGTGAGCCACCGGCTCGTCTCCATCGGTGTGTGGCGACGCCGGCGGCGCGCCGCCGTGTCAGTCCAGGTACGGAGCGCGGTCGTCGAAGAGGTCACGGATCTCCTGCTCCGTCATGGGCAACGACCGGCCGAGCCTCCGGGCGTACGGGCCGGGCTCCGCCTCGGGATAGTCGGTCCCGAAGACGACCCGGTCCGGACCGACCCGTCGGACGGCGTCGGCGAAGCGGCGGTTCCAGCGGCGGTACATCCGCTGGCGGGCCGTGTCACCACGGGCCCGCTGCTCCGGGAAGGGGACGAGGCCCATGTCGAAGAAGACGTCGTCCATTCGATCCGGGTGATCCTCCATGGCGTCGGCCAGGGCGTCGAACGCGCGGACCGTGGCCGAGTCGAAGCGGCTGTTGCCGCCCATGTGCGCCACCTGGACGGGAATGTCCGGCGCCGCCGGGAGGACCTCGTTCACGAACGCCTCGACGTCCCGTCGCCCGTAGTCGTCACGCCGGGTCTGGAGGTGGACCACGATCGCCAGGTCGAGCTCGTTGGCGCGGCGGAAGAAGGAGCGCAGCTCCCGGACGTGGCCCGAGTTCCGGAGGTCGACGTCCGAGTTCTGGAACTGGAGCTTCATGCCCCCGCACTCGGGCGCCGCGGCGCACCGCCGCGTCTCGTCGACAGCGTAGTCCGCCAGCGGATTGACGCCGAAGAAGGCCACGAGCCGGTCCGGGTGGGCGGCAACCTGGCGGGCCACCCGGTCGTTCTCCTGGCGCACCCTGCGCTCCTCGTCCTCGAAGCCCGCGTCCGGGCTCCCGAAGAAGTACGCCGTGGAGAGGAGCACGCCCCGTTCGATGCCCGCGGAGTCCAGTCGCGCCACCACCTGGTCCCCTTCGAAGGTGGGGACCTCGGGCGGCTCGGCCTCGCGGTCGGCGGCCATGAGACGCAGGAGGGCGTCCCGGGCGTCGGCGCTCCAGACGTGCATGTGGTGGTCGGCCGGCGGGGACGTGCTGTCGGACCGGGCGGATTCCGGGACGGGGTCCGGGACGACGTCGCCTCCGGGGAGGGACGGCGACGCCGCCGTCACGCAGAACGCGAGGAGCACGGCGACGAGCACGTATCCGGTCGACATCTTCATCATCTCTGGCCTTCCGGTCTCGATGGACGGCATTCGGAGATGTTCGGGAAATGTTTCGGAGCACCCCGCAGCGGCGGAGGCGCCCGTGCCGCCGGGTCGGCGGTCGCCCGAACCCGCTCCCGGGGCCTCAGGGTAAGCAGGACGTGACCGGTGAGAGCAGAGTTGCATCGGGATCGCCGATCCGTGGCCCGTCCGCGGGTCAGAAAACCTCGACTCGCACGTCCCGAGGACGAACCACTCACGAGCGACGAATCCGCTACGGACACGAAGGTCGGGAGGACGCGACCGATGGACTCATTCCGGGTGACGGAGATCCCAGGCACGATCGCCCTGCTGACGGGCATCGCCCTGGCCGCGGGAGGCTGCGGGCTCATGTCGATCACCGGCGTGCCCGCGAACGCCACCCTGTTGCCGGATGAACGGGTCGAGCACCTGCTCGACGAGTCGTACAGCGGCCTGGACGAGCCCACTCGCGAGGTCATCCGCACCCCCGGGGCCTGGGCGGACGCCTGGCAGCAGCTGCACGAGGGACAGTCGCCGGTGCCGGAGCGTCCGGCCGTCGATTTCGAGGACAGCATGGTGGTCCTGGCGGCCATGGGGTCGCGGCCCACCGGCGGGTACGACATCGAGGTGGAGAGCGTGCACCGTGACGGGAAATCGCTGTACGTCGTAGTGCGCGAGACGTCTCCGGGCGAGAGCTGCGGGCTGACGCAGGCGATCACGGCCCCCGCGACGGCGGTCCGGGTGCCCCGCGTCGACGGAGACGTGGAGTTCGTCGAGAAGGAGGCCGTCAGCGAGTGCTCCTGAACCGGCGGCCGGCGGCTCGGCCCGGGACCGTCGGGGCCTGTCAGCATCGAGGGCTGTCGGCCCGGCCCGGGGAGACCCACCTTGAGGGTGCCTACAGGACGCGTCGCCCGATCGAATCCTTCCGCCGCTCCCCGCGTCGATGCTCCCCGAGCCCGGCTGGACCTACTACGCAAAGCTGCACGAGGAATCGCCCCATCCCCACCTGTGGATCATCCTCACCTCGCCGGAGGATCACGAGGACGACCTCGTGGTGGCCGTCAGCCTGACGACCAAGCAGTCCTGGTCCGACCCGACGGTGGAAATCGGCCCGGAGGAGCACGAGTTCGTGGATCGGCCGACGGCCGTGCGCTACTCCAACGCCGACTTCTACCCGCCCCAGCGCTTCATCCGCGCCGTCCTCTCGGGTGAGGCCACCCGGCGACCACGCGTCAGCGACGAGCTCCTGGAGCGGGTGCGGGAGGGGGTGCTCGACTCCCCGCAGACGCCGGACCGCGTGAAGGAGTTCTGCCGGCCGCTCTTCGGCTGACCGCAGCTAGCGCGACGAGCCGCTCCCCGCCGGGCCGGATCCGGTGTCGGTGAGGACTACGGTCACCGGCTGACCGGCCACCTCCTGCTTCACCAGGAGATGGGGGGGGTCACGGGTCACGTGGACCGTGGCCGTCTGCTGGGGGCCCTGCATCTCCACGGCCCACGTCTCGAAGGTGCCGGCGGGGACCTCCACGGTCTGCCGTCCCGTCACGCTCACGTCGAGCGAGTTGACGCCCTGACCGGGTGAGAAGACGGGAACCTGCATCTCGAAGCCCTCGGAGAGAGGACTTCCCAGGACCGCGGCCACGTTCATGTTCCCGTCCAGGGTCCCCTCCGACAGGGTCGTGTCCACGGAGACCTGCCGCGTCGACGGTCCGCCGCCCTCCGCGGACCTGTCCGGCACCGTGGCCTTTCCCTCGACCCGGTTGCCGTCGTACTCCAGGTCCTGGCTCAGCGACAGCGGCCCCATCGTGGCCTCCATGGCGGAGGAGACCGGCGCCAGGTCCGGCTCGGCGACGTAGCTCGAGCTGCGGCTGATCTGACCCGTGAGCTCCTCCCGGACGCGGAGGTTGCCGTCGGAGGTCCGCTCCACGGTGAGGCTCATCTCCCCCAGCGGCTTGCCCTGCACGCGGAAGGAGTAGCCGAACGTGCCCCGGCGGATCCGACTCGCCTGCAGATCCACGTCACTGCGGCTCACCTCCAGGTCGGCCAGCTGCATCCGCTGGAAGTCCGTGTCCCACAGGCGGACGGGGGCGATGCTCGCCAAATCCTCGTGGATCTTCCGAGCGTCGCCGACCACCACGGCGGTGGCCCGGTCCGGGTGGACGTGCTGGCGGGCCGCACGCTGCACGTCGGCGGCGGTGACCCGGGCCACCTCGTCGCGGTAGCTCTCCAGGTAGTCGATCCCCAGCTCCCGGATGATCGCGTCCGCCACCTGGGAGGCCACCTGCTGGGGTGTCTCGAGCCGGAGCGGGAAGTTGCCCGTGAGGTAGCTCTTCGCGTCCTCCAGCTCCCCCTCCGGAACCGTCTCGCTGCGGATCCGGCGGAGCTGGTGGAGCATCTCTCGGAGGGTACTGTCGGTGACCGCGGGACGGACGTCTGCCGAGGCGGCGAAATAGCCACGCCCGCGGGGCGTGGTGAGTCGGCTGGACGCCCCGTAGGTCCATCCCTTCTCCTCCCGGAGCACGAGGAACAGGCGGCTTGCCGGTCCGCCGCCCAGGATCCGGTTCATCACATCCAGGGCGTGCCGATCCCCGGTCCCCTCTTCCGGCCCCAGGTGGCCCACCCGGACGCTGGACTGCGACGAGCCGGGACGGTGGACCAGGTGGATCTGCAGGGAGTCGGAGCCGGAGGTCTGCGGCAGGTCGACGTTGCCCACGTCCGGTCCGGTCCAGTCGCCGAACCGGGTGCGGGCCACCCGGCGGGCCCGCTCGATGCTGATGTCGCCGGCGAACACGAGCATGGAGCCCTGGGGCGTGTAACGGCTCTCGTGGAAGCGCACGAGGTCGCTCCGCTCGATCCCGCCGATGTCCTCGGGTCGGGGATCCTCACCGTAGGGGTGCGGGCCGTACACCAGCGACCGGAAGCGACGGGAGGCCAGCGTCCCGGGCTGGCTGAGCTGCGACTCCAGGCTCGATCGCGTCCGCTTCTTCTGGTTCGCGACCTCGTCGTCGGGGAAGGTCGGACTGCGAACGACGTCAGCGAAGACGTCGAGCACCGTGTGGAGACGCTCGGTGAGCACCGAGGTGGCCACGAAGCCGTAGTCGTCCGAGGCCCCGGTGTTGAGGGAGGCCCCGGCCCCCTCGACCGTCGAAGCGATCTCTTCGGCCGTCCGGGTCTCCGTCCCCAGGTCCAGCGTGCTCGCCGCCAGGCTCGCCAGGCCCGTCTTCCCGTCGGGCTCGGCCGCCGCTCCCGCGGGCGTGTAGAGCCGTACCGAGACCACCGGCTGCTCGTGGTTCTCCACAACGACCAGCTCGAGACCGTTCTCCAGGGTGTCCCGCCCCACCGCCGGGAAATTCACCTCCCGCGGCTCCAGCGCCGGCGGCGGCTCGGTGGGATAGTCCGACTCCTGCCCGAGGAGAGCTGCCGGGAGGAGCAGGAGCGACGAGAGCGCGAGGGCCATGCGTCGAAGCCTCGTGACGTTCACTGGTTTCTCCTCTCGCCGGCCGTCCGGCTGTCGGCGGCTCCGTCGCCGCTCGCCGCCTCCTCACCCGATGCAGGGAGGTCCACCATGACGCTCAGGTTCTCGCGGCTCAGGTAGCGGTCGATCACTCGGTCCACGTCCTTCCGCGTCACATCGAGAAACCGCTGGCGGACCCGGTTGACGTCGGCCAGGTCGTCGTGATACAGCGCGAAGTGCTGCAGCGTCTCGGCCTTCTGCATCGCGCTCTGCCGCCCCATCACGAGATCCGAGACGTACGAGTTCTTGGCTTTCTCCAGCTCCTCCGCCGTCGGGGGGCTCTCGCGCAACCGCTCGATCTCGTCCCGGAACAGCGACCGCAGGGAGTCGGTCGAGACGCCCTGGTTCGCGATGGAGTAGCTGAGCATGACACCCGGCCCCTTCCGCCATCCCACCTGCTGGTACAGCGTGACCACCTGCGAGGCCGCCCCGGCGTCACGGACCATGGCCCGGTGGAGCCGCGAGCTCTCGCCCTCCCCCAGGATCTTCGACAGGAGCGTCAGCGCGTAGGTGTCGGCGTGGTCGTGGGGAGGAGTCCGGAACGTCCAGACCACGGCCGGGAGGTTGGCATTCGGATCCATGACCGAGTCCACCTGCATGCCCGCCGTGTAGGAGACCTCGCACCCCTCCTCCGGCGGGATATCGGCAGGCTCGGCTCCGCCGAAGTACTTCTGGATCAACGACTTCACCTGCTCGGTCTCGAAGTCCCCGGCCACGGTCACCACGGCGTTGTTCGGGGCGTAGTGGCTCTCGTAGAAGGCCCGCACGTCCTCGATGCTCGCCGCGTTCAGGTCCTCCATGGAGCCGATGCCCATGCGCGAGTACGGAAAGCAGGTCGCCGAGTCGTAGGGCTGGACGATCGCCGACCGGATCGCCTTCGCGTACGGCGCGTTCTCCAGCCCCTGCCGGCGCTCCTCCTTCACCACGGAGCGCTGATTCTCGAAGTTCTCCTCCGTCACGTTCAAAAAGCGCATGCGGTCGGCTTCGAGCCACAGCGCCAGGTTCACCCGGTTCGCCGGAATGGTCTCGAAGTAGTTCGTGCGGTCGGCCGCCGTGGTGCCGTTGAGGGAGCCGCCCACGTTCTGGATGAGGGACATGTGGGTCGTCTCCTCCGTCTCGCCCACGTGCCTCGTCCCCTCGAACATCATGTGCTCGAAGAGGTGGGCGAATCCCGATCGGCCGCGGGGGTCGTGGCGCGAACCCACGTTGTACCAGACGTTGACGGCCGCCACCGGCACCGAGCGGTCCTCCGCCAGAATGACCCCGAGGCCGTTGTCCAGCTCGTAGGACTCGTACTCGATGTCGCCCGCGGACTGCGCGGGAGCAGCCGCCGGAAGAGCCAGCAGCATCACGACCAGGGCGACGAAGTGAACGAGCCAGCGAGGCTCCGGAGGGCTGCAACGGTTCCTGTCGATCACGTTGGTCACCTGAGGCAAAGGGTGGAAAGCTCACTGCCGGACCGTGGACGGGCGAGACGTGCGGCCGCCCGAAGGATCAACGGAAGGAGTGACGTAGCAGGTCGGCGATCCGCCCTCCATCCGGTGACGGGACGGATCGAGTTGCCGGAGCGTTGGGCCCCGCCGCGCCAGACCGGGCAGAACGGGGCGCCGGAGCTGACACCTTCCGTCTCCGCCTACATTCCCTGCATTCCGCCCCCGCCCGACGGCATGTCGACGGCCTCGACCGGCGGGATGAGCTCCAGGCCCGCGTCCAGGACCCGGGAGCGGAAGTCCGCGACCTCGCTCTCGAGGATCCGGTTCGTGCGCTCGATGGCGCCCGAGAGGGCGTTCCGGGCGATCGCCAGCCGCTGGCGCTCCTCGTCGTTCGGCGCGTACCAGGCCACGCTGCTGAAGCGGAAGGGGGCGATGCCGATCTTGCCCAGCACCGTCTCGGACTCGGTGATCCCCTGCGGAGGGTCGAGGGGCCCCGTCCAGTGCTCCTCCGTGGCCTTCAGGCTGTCGATCACCGCCCGTCCGGCCTGCCGCAGCGAGTCCGCCTCGGACTCGGAGAGCCCCTCCTGGTCGGAGAGCGCCTCCAGCGCCCGGTTCACGCGGATCCGCGCCAGCCGCACGGCCTCCACCGCATTCGCCGCGGTGCCCTGCAGCTCGGCGACCTCGTGCAGCATGGCCCGCTTCGCGCGGCGGTCGCTCATGGGCGTATCGATGCGCGGGTCGCCCTGCACCTCGATGCTCGCGGTGGAGGTGTCGCCGTGGCTCACCACGCGCACCGTAAACTCGCCGGGGAGCACGGCCGGCCCCTCGCCGTCGCGCTCCTCGTCCTCCTCGGGGGACTCGAGCGACTGCCTGAGCTCTTCCATGTCCCTCGGGAAGCGGCCCGGTCCTTCGGTCTCGTAGTCCCAGGTGTGGCGGTTGAGGCCCTCCTCCAGGGTCAGCTCCGACTCCTGGATCACCGAGTCGCCGCGGAGCACCTGGAAGGTCGCCTCCTTCGTGGGCACCGGCGGCGTGGTGTCCGGCGCCGACTCCACCTGCGTGTAGGGATACTCGGCGGTGTCCGCGTCGGCCCGCCCGTCCGTGCCGCCCCGGACGAGGCTGTCCGGCACGTGGGCGGCGATGGTCACCGTGGCGCCCTGGGGCTCGTTCTCGCCCTCGTACATGGTGCTCCCCGGCGATCCGTAGCTGATGCTCCCGCCCTGCTGATGCTGGAGAGCGGGGTTCGGCTCGAAGAGGTGCAGGTCGGCGTGGAGAAGCGACGGGTCGTCGGCCATGGCGCGGAGCGGGGTCAGGTCGTCGACCACGTAGATGCCTCGGCCGAAGGTGCCCACCACCAGATCGTTCTCGTGCTCGCTGCTCTGTACGGCCAGGTCGTGCACCGGCACGCCGCTGGGAAAGCCGTGGCTCCACTCCTCCCAGCTCTGGCCGCGGTCCAGGCTGTAGAAGAGCCCGAACTCGGTGCCCACCCACAGGAGGTTCGGGTTCTCGGGATCCTCGAGCACCGTGCGGGCGAAGCCGTCGAGGTTGTCCGTCGGGAGCCGACTCCAGCTCTGTCCGTAGTCCGTGGTCCGGTAGACGTAGGTGGTCCAGTCGCCGCGCATGTAGTCGTGGACGGCGGCGTAGGCGGTCCCGGCGTCATGGCTCGACGCCTGGATGTGGCTCACCCAGGAGTGGCGCGGCTTGTCCGGCATGTTCATGTGCACTGCCGTCCAGCTCTCGCCGCCGTCCCGGGTGACGTGGAGGTTTCCGTCGTCGGTGCCGGCCCAGATCACGCCCTCCCGCACCGGGCTCACGTCCAGCGTGAAGACCGTGGTGTAGGCCTCGGCGCCGGTGACGTCCTTCGTGATCCCGCCCGTGATCTCCTGTTGCTGCCACCGGGCGCTGTCGGTGGTCAGGTCCGGGCTGATCCGCTCCCAGCTCATGCCGTCGTCCGTGGAGCGGTGGACATACTGGGACCCGAGGTAGAGCGTGTTACCGTCCCGCGGGCCGGTCACCACGGGGGCGTTCCAGTTGAAGCGGAGCTCCACGGAGTCCGAAGGCGGTGCCGGCTTCGCCCACCGGACGTACCCCGTCTCCCGGTCGTACCGCATCAGGTTGCCGCCCTGCCACTCCGACCACCCGTACCGGGCGTCGTTGGGGTCCTCCATCGTGGCGAATCCGTCGCCGAAGCCGACGGAGACCCAGCGGTAGTTCCGGATCCCGTTGCCGCGCCACGTCTCGGCGGGGCCCCGCCACGATCCGTTGTCCTGCAGCCCGCCGTACACGTGATACGGCGTCTCGTCGTCGACGTCGATCTCGTAGTACTGGGCCAGCGGCAGGTTCTTCACGAAACGCCACGAGCCGCCCCGATCCTGGCTGATATACACCCCGCCGTCGTTGCCGTCGACGATATAGCCGGGGTCGTTCGGGTCGATCCACAGGGCGTGATGGTCCACGTGCACGCCCTTGCCGCTCACGATGTCGCGGAAGCTGTCGCCGCCGTCGTCGCTGACCCGGAGATCGCCGGCGATGTGGTAGATCCTGTTCGGA
>CAZFDK010000016.1:0-1275 GCA_964518305.1 uncultured Gemmatimonadota bacterium
GACGGCACCCTCCTCCGAGAGCTGGCGCAGACCCTTGTCCAGGTGCTTCCGCCGGAGCGGGTCGGGTACCCGGACGCGGGCGAAGTGCTCCGGCGAGAAGCGGGGGATGTCGCCGAAGCGGACGCCGTTCTCCGAGAGGGTGTCCCCGATCCGGAGGCTCCCCCGATCGTGGATGCCCACGACGTCCCCTGGCACCGCCTCCTCGACCTGCTCCCGCTCCCGGGCCATGAACTGCCGGGCGGCAGCCAGCCGGACGTCCTCGCCCGTCCGGGCGTTCTTCACCGTCATCCCCGGCTCGTACTTGCCCGAGCAGATTCGGACGAAGGCGATCCGGTCCCGGTGGTTGGGATCCATGTTCGCCTGGATCTTGAACACGAAGCCGCTGAACTCCTCCCCGGACGGGTCGACGGTGCCCGTCTCGGCGTCCCGGGGCTGCGGCGGCGGTGCGTGCTCCAGGAAGTACCGCAGGAAGGGCTCGACGCCGAAGTTCAGCAGCGCGCTTCCGAAGAAGGTCGGCGTCAGCTCGCCCCGCTGGAACGCCTCCTCGTCGTAGGAGGTCCCCGCGAGCTCCAGGAGCTCCACCTGCTCCCGCAGCCCGTCCAGCGCCTCCTCGCTCAGAACCTCGGTGGCCTCGGGGTCGTCGATGGACACCGTGGTCACGGGCACCCTGGTCTGGCCATGGTCGCCGGTACGCTCGAAGCGATGGATCATGCCGTCACGGCGGTCGTAGACCCCGACGCAATCGAACCCTTCCATCACCGGCCAGGTGACGGGGTAGCACTGGATGCCCAGGTCCTCCTGCACGTCGTCCAGGAGTTCCAGGGGGTCGGCGCCGGGTCGGTCGCACTTGTTCACGAAGGTGACGATGGGCAGCCGCCGCATCCGGCATACCCGGAACAGCTTCCGGGTCTGCTCCTCGACGCCCTTCCGGTTGTCCAGGAGCATCACCGCGCTGTCGGCGGCGAGCATGGTGCGGTAGGTGTCCTCCGAGAAGTCCTGGTGGCCCGGCGTGTCCAGGAGGTTCACCTCGAAGCCGTCGTACTCGAACTGGAGGACGCTGGACGTGACCGAGATCCCCCGCTCCTGCTCCATGTCCATCCAGTCGGAGGTGGCGTGACGGCGCGCGCGCCGCCCCTTGACTGCCCCCGCGAGGTGAATCGCACCCCCGTAGAGGAGGAGCTTCTCGGTCAGGGTGGTCTTCCCGGCGTCCGGGTGGCTGATGATGGCGAAGGTGCGCCGCTTTTCAATCTCTTCGCGGAATTTCGAGTCCGCCTC
>CAZFDK010000016.1:1285-29050 GCA_964518305.1 uncultured Gemmatimonadota bacterium
GCAGTGAATTACGAACGGCTTTCCGTGTAAGCCCGACAGTCTGCGAATCCCGCTGCCGCGTCTCGTCCCACGACCTCTCGATCAAGAACTCGTAGAGCACGCACCCACCTTCCTCTCACCCCCGTACGCTTCCAGCGTCCCACCCACAGCCCTGAAGCCTCGGCACGATCCGGCCGATGACCCAAGCGACGGCGGATCCGGCAGCCCGGCGAAGGTCCGGCGGCGCCGGACCTCGTCCATGCGGTTCGTCATGAGAGTGTGAGGGGTGTACGTCGAGGGTTCGCTCGTCGTCATCGGCCCGTGGGAGGCCGGGCGCCGGCCCGGGTCATCGCGGGGGACCGACCCCCGGCCCCGGCCGGGCACGGAAGCCTGCTACACGCGAGCCGGCGGCGGGGTCGCCGCCCGATTCCGACCCTGATCCGTCCGTGGCGGTCGGCACCACGACGGGGATCGGGGGAGGCCGGGGACGGTATTACACACCCATTCCGTCGTGCACGAGGGACACAGGAGACGTCCATGTCGAAGCCCGAGACCCGTGAGTTCCCGTCGTGGGCTCCACCCCGCCGGACACCGGGGTCCCATCCCGTGATCCGGATCCTCCGGCGCCGACTGGAGGAGGGGTCGTGCCCCGGGGAGCGGAGCGATCCCCACTGCCTCGGCCTCGTCGTCGAGGGGGGCGGCATGCGCGGCGTGGTCTCCGGCGGCATGCTGGCCGGACTGGAGCAGATGGAGGCGCTGCCGGCGTTCGACGTCGTCTACGGCGCTTCGGCGGGCGCCGTCGGCGCGGCCTACTTCATCGCCCGGCAGGCCCTGTACGGGATGGAGATCTACCACCATCACCTCACGGACTCCGAGTTCATGGACTACCGGAGGGCCGCCCGCGGCGACCCCATCCTGTCCATCGACTACCTGCTGGAGAAGCTGATGCGGGGCGACAAGCCGCTGCGGGTGAGCCGCGTCCTGGAGTCGGCGGTCGATTTCCGGGTGGCCGTCAGCTCGGTGGAGGAGCACGGGTGCGAGCTGCTCGGGCCCTTCGAGGAGGTGGATCACCTGTACCGCGCCCTGCGCGCCGCCATCTCCCTCCCGCTGGTCACCGGAGAGCCCGTGGAGATCGACGGGCGTCCGTACATGGACGCGGCCATGACCCAGCCCATTCCGTTTTTCGCCGCCATGGACGACGGCTGCTCCCACGTGCTCAACCTCCTGAGTCGGCCGCAGGGTGTGCACCGGCCCGCACCGGGCTTCTGGCATCGGGTGACCTTCGGCCGGGCCCTGATGAGCGTCTCCGAAGGGCTGGCGGAGCTGTATCGGGACCGTGAGGCTCTCTACCGGGCGGCCATGGAGGAGCTGGCCCGGAGCAGCGAGGAGCCGGACGAGGAGCCGTACCTCTACGGGCTATCGGTGGACGCCGACCGGGAGCCGGTGCACAGCTTCGAGACGGACGTCGACCGGCTGCTGGAGGGCGCTCGCATGGGGTACTCCGCGGCGGTGGAGATGGTGACCGGCAACCCGGTGGAGACGGTGGTCACGCTGCGGGCGCTGGACGAGGAGGGCCGTGTCATCGAGCCGCCCGGCAGACGAGACGGCATGCGGCCCGCCGGTGAGTAATGGCCGGGCCCGCTCCTCGTGCAGGGGCGGGCCCCGATTCACGCCGCCGCCGTCCCCCGGAGCTTCCGCATGGACCAGATGCCGAAGGCGGGGCCCAGGGCCAGGGCGGGAAAGGCCCACTGCCAGCCCACGACGCTCACCAGCTCGGGTACGCCCTGGATCGTGACCATGGTGAGCAGGAAGCCCAGCGAGGTCTGGAGCGTCAGCGCGGTCCCCACGGCGTGCGGAGGGGCCACCTCGGTGACCAGGGCGCTGAACTGAGCGGAGTCGGCCACCACGAAGAAGCCCCAGACCCAGAACACCGGCGCCAGGATCCAGAAAGGCGCGCCGAAGAGGAGGCCGACGCCGAGGCAGCAGGCGCCGCTGACGGCCATCGCGCGGTTCACCAGTCGGCTCCGTCCCATTCGGTCGGCCGCCCGGCCGCCCCATACACAGCCGAGACCGCCGGCCGCCACGGCGCCGAAGGCCAGCAGCTCCACCGTGCCTTCCTTCGGGGCGCCCAGACCCGCGGCGCGGCGCGCCTCCGCGCTCGCTGCCAGGAAGGCCGGTGCCCAGGTCCACATGGCGTACAGCTCCCACATGTGACCCAGGTAGCCGTCGATGGCCAGGCGCGTCTCCCGATGCCGGAAGACCCGTCCCACGAGGTTCCATGAAAAGGGGCGCCGCTCGAAGGGATAGGGTCCCTGCCGGTAGAGCAGGGCGACGAGCAGGGCGGAGACCACGGCGGCCGCCGAGCCGGCGACCACCACCTCGCGGAACCCGCTGGCCCCGAGCCCCTCGACCAGGTAGGGGGTGGCCTTGCCCACTGTCAGGGCGCCCACGACGGTTCCGATGGCGAGTCCCCTGGCGTCACGGAACCAGGTGGAGATCATCTTCATCGCCGGCGGATAGACCCCGGCCAGGAAGAAGCCGGTGGCGAAGCGGGAGACCAGGGCCCACTCGTAACCCGGAGCCACCAGCACGGCGGCGTTGGCGGCGGCCCCGGCCAGCGCCGAGGCCGAGAAGTACGCCCGGGAGGGGAAGAGGTCCGCCACGTTCAGGACGGCCGCGGCCGCCGTGCCGGCGACGAAGCCGAGCTGGACCGCCGTGGTGAGCCAGCCGGCCTGGGACGCGGACAGCGACCAGGCCTCCCGGAGCTCCGGGGCGGCGGCGTTGGCCGTGAACCACAGGGACATCCCCAACAGCTCCGCCGCGGACACCAGCGCCAGGATGCGCCAGCGCCGCGGGTCCGGGCCATCGGCACGTTCGGTCATCCGGTCTCCCGGGTTCGGGAGGCTCGGGCCGGGGCTCGCCCCGGACCCTGAACCGCTCGCCCTATCGCTCCCCGGGACGCCAGTCCATGCTCAGCGTCTCCACGTCCGGGAAGAGCGGGAGCCCCGTCTCGCGCACCTGCCGGCGGAGATCGCTCACCGGTCCGGAGAGGATCTGGTTGAGCCGAGCCAGGGCGGAGCTGATCTCCTCCTCGGCCTCATCCACCTTCAGCAGCTGGGCCCGGGTCGGAGCGCCGGGAGCCCCGAAGAGCCCGAAGTAGGCCCCCTGCAGGGTGCCCCGGACCGTGTCCTCGGCGCAGATGCCCTGGCAGGGCGGCCCCTCGATCATGTCGTGGTAGGCGGAATCCAGGCGGGCCTTCACGCTCCGGGCCCGTTCCCGGAGCGCGTCGTGCCCTTCCTCGCCTCTGATCGCCTCGAGCACCGTGGCCACGCCGGATCGGGCCATCTCCAGCCGCCGCTCGGCCTCGGAGAGGACCTCGGCGTCGTGGCCGACCCGGAGCATGGTCTCGTAGGTGGCGCGATAGCCGCTGGCCGACACGTCGCTTCGGGGGTCGCCACGGACCTCGACGGAGCCGGTGGCCGTGTCGGCGCCGGAGACCAGGCGCAGCCGGTACTGGCCCGGGACCACCTGGGGGCCGGGCAAGCGGGCCTCGCTCCCCTCCCGGCCGAAGTCGCGGATGCGGAGGTTCCAGGTGAACCGGTTGAGGCCGTCGCTCAGCTCCACGTCGCGGCTCCGGACGACCGAGTCTCCCTGGAGCACCTCGAGCGTCGCGGCCCGGGTGGGCTCGTCCCCGTCCGCCGGCTGGCCGGCCCGGACCTGCGTGAAGGGATACTCGGGGTTCCCGCCGACCGTCCCCCCGTCGCCGGACCCCTCCTCGGCCCGGACCTCGGCGTTCACGGTGAGGAGCGCGCCGTAGGGGGCGTTCTCGCCACGGAACATGGCGTGTCCGCTGGACCGATAGCCCTGCGTCTCTCCCTCCACGTGGCGCGTGGCCACCGGCGGGTCGAAGAGGTGAAGGCTCTCCTCCAGCACCGAGGGGTCGCGGGCGGCGGCCCGAATCGGGGCCAGGTCGTCGAGGACGTAGGCGGCCCGGCCGTAGGTGCCGACCACCAGGTCACCCTCCTCGGGCTGGGTGGTCACGGCCCGCACCGGCACGGCGTTCGGGAAGTCGTGGGTCCAGCGGGACCAGCTCTCGCCGCGGTCGAGGCTCACGTAGAGCCCGAACTCGGTGCCGAGCCAGAGCAGGTTCCGGTTCTGCGGGTCCTGCTCCAGCGTGCGACCGAAGCCGGCCACGTCGTCGGTGGGGAGGCGCTCCCAACTGCTGCCGAAGTCCGTGGTCCGGTAGACGTAGGTGGCGCGGTCGCCCCGCATGAAGTCGTGTATGACGGCGAACGCCGTGCCGGCGTCGTACCGGGAAGCCTCCACGTGGGACACCCAGGAGTGACGCGGCTTGTCGGGCATGTTGCCCTCGACGTTGGTCCAGGAGCCCCCGCCGTTCCGGGTGACGTGCAGGTTGCCGTCGTCGGTGCCGGCCCAGACGACGTCCTCGTCCACGGTGCTCGGCGCGATCGTGTACACGTTGGTGTAGTTCTCCGCCCCCGTGACGTCCTTGGTGAGGCCGCCGCTGATCTCCTGCTGCTGCCAGGCGGCGCTGTCCGTGGTCAGGTCGGGGCTGATGACCTCCCAGGTGGAGCCGTCGTCGGTGCTCCGGTGCACGAACTGGCTTCCGAAGTACAGGGTGTTCGGGTCGTGAGGGCTCACGGCCAGCGGCGCGTTCCAGTTGAAGCGCAGGTCGGCGTCCTCCGGCTTCGTGGGCTGGATCCCCTCCGACCCGCCGGTGACTTTGTCGAAGCGGTACAGGTTGCCGACCTGCGACTCGGACCAGCCGTATCGGGGATCGTTGGGGTCGGGTCGCGTGGCGAAGCCGTCGCCGCCTCCGACCCGTTGCCAGTAGAGGTTCAGCATCCCCTTCTCGCGCCACATCTCGCTGGGCCCGTACCAGGAGCCGTTGTCCTGCATGCCGCCGTAGATGTGGTAGGGGACGGAGGTGGTGTCGACGTCGATCTCGTAGAACTGGGCCAGGGGCAGGTTTTCGACGAAGCGCCAGTTCTGGCCGCGGTCGCTGGTGATTCCGACACCGCCGTCGTTGCCCTGGACCATGTGCTTGCCGTTCGGGTGGATCCACAGCGCGTGGACGTCCCCGTGGATCAGGGCGCTCCTGACCACGAGATCGAAGGTGCGACCGGCGTCTTCGCTCACGGTCAGACTCCCGGAGACCCGGTAGAGACGGTTCTCGTTGGTCGGGTCCACGCGGATCTCCGAGTAGTAGAACGGGCGATCGTGGACGTCGAAGCCGTGGCTCATCGTGCGCCACGTCCGGCCGCCGTCGTCGGAGCGGAGGATTTCGCTGGTGTCCGCCTCCACGATGGCGTAGACCACCTCGGGCTCGTTCTCGGCCACGGCGACCCCGATGCGGCCCAGCGGGCCCTCGGGAAGGCCGTCCTCGGCCGTGATCTGGCGCCAGTTCTCGCCCCCGTCGGTGGTGACGAAGAGGCCGCTGCCCGGCCCTCCGGACTTGAAGAAGTGCGGCCAGCGGCGGAACTGCCACAGCGTCGCGTACATCTTCTTCGGGTTCTCGGGGTCCATGACCAGATCGGCGGCGCCGGTGCGGGCGTTCGGGCCCTCCAGGATCAGCTCCCACGTCTCGCCGCCGTCGGTGGTCCTGTAGACACCCCGCTGGCCGCCGTCCTCCCAGATGGGGCCCATGGCGGCAACGTAGGCCGTCTCCGGATCGTCCGGATGCGGGACGACCTCGGCGATCCGATAGGAGTCCTCCAGCCCGAGGTCGGCCCACGTCTCCCCGCCGTCGGTGGTCCGCCACACGCCCCGGCCGATGCCCGACGTATTCCGGACGCCGGGCTCGCCGGAGCCCACCCAGACCAGGTCCGGGTTCTCCGGATGCACCGCCACGTCCCCGATGGCCTGCGTGTCCTGGTCGTCGAACACCGCTTCCCACGTGAGGCCGCCGTCCACCGACTTCCAGACGCCGCCCGTGGCGGCTCCGATCCAGATGGTCTTCGGAGTCCCGGGCACCACGTCCACCTCCGATACCCGCCCGCTCATTCCCGCCGGACCGACCGCACGGGGCTCGAGGCCGGACAGCTGATCCGCGGCCGACTGCTGACCCGGAGCCGCTGTGGGAGTTCCCAGGAGAAAGATCAGGAGCGGCACGGCGGCCGCGACGAGCGCGGACGTGGCGGGGCGGGACGAGGGCATGGTTCCTCCGTCGATGTGTCCTGTGGAGTCGGTGGATTCGGACGAGGCTCGCCGCCAGAGCGACGACCGCAAAGCTATTCCACCCTCGCACACGTACAAAGTCGCATTCCGAAGATGGGAACGGGGCGGGGGGGACGGCGTATCGAACAGGGACGACCGAGGATGCCCGTTCCCGCTCCTGCGCCATCGCCGGAGCGTCTCTGCCGGCCTCCCGCGGAATCCACGATCGACGCGAAGCTTTCCATCAGACTTCCATCAGACATCAGAGACGACGACGCCGTGAAAGACGAGCACGACGATACCGAGAGCGCCGGTACATCCACCGCAGCCACCATGGACGGCCCCGCCGAGACCGACCCACTCCCGGACGGCAGAACGGACGGGGACCCTCCCGGCCCGTCACCGGACGACGACGAGCCGAGGAGTACCTTCGAGGGGCTGGGGCTGGAGCCCCGGCTGCTGGAGGCGGTGCGCCGCCGTGGCTACGAGAGGCCGACGGCCATCCAGCGGCGCGCCATTCCGCCGGCGCTCGCGGGCCGGGACGTCCTGGGCTCCGCGCAGACCGGGACCGGGAAGACCGCCGCCTTCACGCTTCCCATGCTTCAGCGGTTCTCCGACGACCAGCACGGCGTGCTCCGTGGCCTGATCGTGACGCCGACCCGGGAACTGGCCCGGCAGGTGGAGGAAGCGGTGGGTGAGTACGGGTCCACCATGTCGATCGAGCCCATGGTGGTCCACGGAGGCGTGCCCATCGGACCGCAGATCGAGGGTCTGGACTGGGGCTGCGACGTGCTGGTGGCGACGCCGGGTCGCCTGCTCGATCACTGCCGCCGCGGCACGGTCGACCTCTCGCGCGTCCAGGTCCTGGTGCTGGACGAGGCCGACCGGATGCTGGACATGGGCTTCATCGACGACGTGCGGAAGATCGTCGCCCAGACGCCGGACGACCGTCAGACGCTGCTCTTCTCGGCCACCATGCCCAACGCCATCAAGTCGCTGGCCCACCAGATCATGGAGGACCGCGCCGAGGTGGAAGTCGGGCTGGAGAAGGCCGCGGAGGGGATCCGCGAGGTGATCCACCCCGTGGACCGGGTGGCGAAGCACGAGCTGCTCCTCCACCTGCTGGAGAACGGGATGGAGGGCCAGGTGCTGGTCTTCGCCCGGACCCGGGACACCACGCAGTATCTGTCCGACTACCTGGAGCGGAAGGGGGTCTCGGCCGACGCCCTGCACGGCGGCCGCTCGCAGGAGCAGCGTCAGCGGACCCTTCAGGCCTTCCGCGACGGAAAGACGCGGTCCCTGGTGGCCACGAACGTCGCCGCCCGCGGCCTCGACATCCGCGGCATCCGGCACGTCGTCAACTTCGACGCCCCCCGGGACGCGCGGGACTACGTCCACCGGGTGGGCCGCACGGCCCGGGCCAACGAGACGGGCGACGCGCTGATTCTCATGGCCCAGCACGAGTGGACCTACGTCCGGGACATCGAGAAGCTCACGGGGGAGGCCATCGAGCGCCGATCCGTCGAGGGATTCGAGCCGGACTTCACGCCGCCGCCCCCTCCGGAGCTCGGGAGCGAGGAGGACGAGGACCCGGGGCGGGAGACGTCGCCGCTGAACCGGGGGCGACGCCGGCGCTGACCCCGTCCGGCACGGAGACGTTGGACTGAGCTCGGGCTGGTGTTATAGTCCCGGCTCGTCGAGGCTCTACTCCCCGACGCCGGGAGCTCCACATGCGTATCGCCCGCGTCTGCCCTCGCGCCGCCATCGCCCGGGCCCTGTCGACGGCGCTCGCGCTCTTCCTGCTGGCAGGGGGCAACCCGTCAACGACGTCCGGCGCCCCGGTACGGACCGTCGTCGGTCCCCCGTCGCCGTCCGCCGACTCCGTGGAGCTGACCCTTCGCCAGGGAACCAACGTGGCGGCGGCCGTCTCGCCGGACGGCGAGCGGCTGGCTCTGGACCTCCTGGGATCGGTCTGGGTGCTCCCGTCCGACGGCGGCGAGGCCGCGCGCCTCACCGGCCCGGCGGGGGACGCCCGCCAGCCCGACTGGTCCCCAGACGGCGACCGGATCGCCTTTCAATCGTACCGCACGGGCAACTGGCACGTCTGGACGGTACGGGCCGACGGCTCCGATCTGCAGCAGCTGACCCACGGCCCGTACGACCATCGGGAGCCGCACTGGTCGCCGGACGGCAACAGCCTCCTGCTCTCCTCCGACCGGGGCGGCACGTATGACGTGTGGCGCATCGATCTGGCCACCGGCGGGATGACCCGGCTGACCTCCGGCGGGGGGAACGAGTACGCCCCCGCGGCATCCCCGGACGGAAGGACGGTGGCGTACGTTTCGGACGCCGAGGGCGAGTCCGGGATCAGGGTCCGACTGGAGGACGGTCCCGACCGCCGACTGGTGGCGTCCGGAGGCGACCTGGCGGCCCCCTCGTGGAGTCCCGACGGCAGCCGAATCGTCTTCAACCGGATCCGGGGCGCCAGCAGCCAGCTCCTGACCGTTCCGGTGCCTGCCGACATCGCCGGAGCCGGTGGGAGCGAGGCCGGTCCGCTGGTGTCCTCGGATCGTCTTCGTCCGGTGACGGGCTCCGCCGAGGACGTCTTTCCGTTTCGCGCCCAGTGGCTGTCCGGCGGCCGGATCCTGTACACGGCCGACGGCGGCGTGAGGGAGCGTGACGTCTCGGGGGAGGGAGGCGCCGAGGACGTTCCCTTCCGGTACCGGGTCGACTTCGCGCGCGAGCCGTTTGCACACGACGCCCGGCACTTCGACGACACCGGGTTGCGCGAGGCCATGGGGGTCGTCGGCCCCGTCACGTCGCCTTCCGGCGACCGCGTGGTGTTCACGGCCCTCGGCGACCTCTGGTCTCTGCCCGTGGGCGGTCGAGCCCGGAGGCTCACGCGGGACGCCCACGTCGACCTGGATCCCGACGTATCGCCGGGAGGGGAGCGAATCGCGTGGTCCACGGACCGGGCCGGCACGCTGGACCTGTGGGTCCGGGAGACTGGCACCGGGGAGGAGCGTCGTCTCACGGAGAGCCCGGGGGGCGAGCGCCACCCGACGTGGGGACCGGAGGGCCAGCGAATCGCCTTTCTCGGCGGAGAGGGCGTCCTGAAGGTCGTCGACGCGGCCTCGGGTCGGGTGCGCACCGTCCACGAGGCCGATCACAGCACGGGCGCGCCGACGTGGTCGCCGGACGGCTCGCTGATCGCGGTGTCCGCCCTCGAGCCGTACTCCTCCCGCTACCGCGAGGGCACGAATCAGATCCTCATCGTGCCCGTCGACGGGGGCGAGGCGTACCGGGTGGATCCGGTGCCGCACCGGTCCCTGGGCACGCGGGGCACCGACGGTCCGGTCTGGTCACCGGACGGCGACCAGATGGCCTTCGTCCTGGGTGGCGTCCTGTGGAGGATGCCGGTGACTCCGGACGGGAGGCCGGCCGGTCCCCCGGTGCGGCTGACCAGGGAGCTGGCCGACGATCCCTCCTGGAGCGGGGATTCTCGCACGGTCACCTATCAGTCGGCGGGCCGGCTGCGGCGCGTGGACGTGACGGACGGAAGCGCGGAGAGCATCCCCCTGCGGCTCTCCTGGCGGCGGGAGCAACCCGAGGGGAGGGTCGTGGTCCACGCCGGACGGCTCTTCGACGGGATTTCGCCCGAGTTGAAACGGAACGTGGACCTCGTGATTCGCGGGAACCGGATCGATCGGGTCGTCCCGCACCGCCGGGAGCTCCACGAGGACGCCCGAAGGGTGGTGGACGCGTCGGGCCGGACGGTGATGCCGGGGCTGATCGAGGGGCACGCCCACCAGCCCACCGAGTACGGCGGGGTCCTGGGGCGGATCTGGCTCTCCTACGGCGTCACGTCCGTCCGGAATCCGTCGTCCGACGCGTACGAGTCCCGGGAGCGGCGGGAGGCCATCGGTGCGGGAGTCCGGCTCGGGCCCCGAACGTTCTTCACGGGACAGACCTTCGACGGCAGCCGGATCTACTACGCCGGCTCCATGGCCCTTCACGGTGGCGCCCGACTGGAGCAGGAGCTCGAACGGGCAGCGCGAATGGACTACGACCTTGTCAAGACCTACGTGCGCCTCGAGGACCGTCTGCAGGAGAGGGTCATCGACTTCGCCCACGAGCACGGCATGCCGGTGAGCTCGCACGAGCTGTATCCGTCCGTCGCCAACGGCGGCGATGGGGTGGAGCACATCCGGGGCACCAGCCGCCGCGGCTATTCTCCCAAGGTCTCCGAAACCTATCGCAGCTACGGCGACATGGTGCGGCTCCTCGCGCACTCCGGGATGACCCTCACACCGACCATCGGGATCTACGGGGGATGGTCTCTGGCCCTCCTCCGCGAGCCCGGAATACTCGAGGACGAGCGGTTCACGCGGCTGCTGCCGGCGCGCGTGCGGGAGTCGGCCGCGGAACGGCTGGAGCAGGCCCGTGAGGAGCGGGAGGAACTGGAGACGCTGGTACCCCGCATGGAACGCACGGCGGCGGCCGTCGTCGACTCCGGCGGCCGCGTGGTGGCCGGCACGGACGCGCCCATCATTCCGCCCGGGATCAGCCTGCATACCGAGATCGCCGAGTTCGTGCGGGGCGGGATGTCCGAGTACGAGGCGCTTCGAACCGCCACGGCCGTCGCCGCTCGGGCCCTTGGGGCGGGTGACGAGCTGGGCACGCTGGAGCCCGGCAAGCTGGCGGACCTGGTGGTGGTCGACGGAAACCCGTTGCAGGAGATCGCCGCGACCCGGGATGTACGGATCGTGGTGAAGAATGGCGAGGTGCACACCCGCGACGAGCTCCTCGACCGCCCCTGACGTTTCCCTGAGACCCCGTGGCCCGAGACATCGACCGGGTTCGTGCCCGTACTCGGGGCTGCCGGGATTCGTACCGGCTTGTCACGCGCCGGAACGGCGTTGATTATGTCCGGCGTAGCTCGCGCCCCGGAACGATGAACCCTCGTTGAGTCGCCGGGTATCCAACGCACGACAGAAGCGGGTCGAGTACAGAATTTGCTCGAGGTCGATACGAGCCAGAACGCACTTCTCGGTCCGCACCGCCCCTCCAAGCAGTCACCGCCGAGGAACGAAACGATGAAGCCTCTGCTGTCCCACGTCGTCCGACGAGCATCCGTCGCCGCGGCCGCGCTGGTCGCCGTATTCGCACTCTCCGCCGAGCTTCCTGCCCAGGAGGAGCAGGGCGATAAGCCCTCGGGCCGGACCAGGGTCCTCGTTCCGCCTCTCCAGACGGCGGATGGGGTGGACGGCGACTTCGGAAACAACGTGGCCGAACGTGTGCGTGAGCGGCTGCAGAACTTCGACATCCTGACGGCGGTCACCGGCGACGAGATCGACGACGCCCTGGACGAGTTTGATCTGGATAGCGATCAGATGACCCCGGTCCAGTGGCGTCAGCTCGCCGGGCAGATCGACGCTGGACTCATCATCTTCGGCGAGGCGACGCCGGCCTCCGGCGGCGGCGTGGACGTGCAGATGCGCTTCGTCGACGCGAAGACGGGCGACGAGCTCCGCCAGTCGGGCTTCAGCGTGGGCGGCGACGGCGGAGACGGTCGGCAGGCCGCCGCCGACCGCATTGCCAGCTCCCTGGATACGCAGGTGACCTACATGCGGTCACTGCTGTTCTGCGAGGACTACTTCGGCGCCGAGCAGTACGAGGACGCCCTCCGGAACTGCAACAAGGCGCTGAGCATCAATGAGGCGAGCACGCGCGCGCACATGGTGCGCGGCCAGATCCACCGCGAGCAGGAGCAGTGGGAGGAAGCCCGGAAGGACTTCGCCGCGGTGGTGGAGACCAACGAGTCCAACACCGACGCCCTTCAGAACCTGGCGTACGTGAACGCCCAGCTCGGCAACACGGACCGGGCGACGGAGCTGTACCGGCAGTACCTGAACTTTAACCCGGACGACGCCCAGATTCGCCTGAACGTGGCCTACAACCTGGCTTCCGCCGGCGGCCTCGACGAGGCCATCAGCCTTCTCCAGGAGGGAATCGAGCGGGATTCGACCAACGCGAACCTCTGGAAGTACATGGGGGACGTGGCACTGCGGAAGGGCACCGCCAGCTCCGGCACCGAGGTCCAGGCCAAGGGCGGCGGCGAGGTCCAGGACAGCTCGGCCGTGCGACTGGCGGTGGACGCCTACGAGCACGTCCTGGAGATCCGGGGCGACAGCGCGTCCGAGAGCCTCGTCCAGAACTCCGTCAAGGCCCAGATGCAGATGGGGAACCTGCAGGAGGCCCTGGACTTCGCGAACCAGGCCCTGAAGGAGCGTCCCGAGGACGCGAGGACGCTCGCCCTCAAGGCCGGCATCCTGGCCCGACAGGAGAACTACGAGCAGGCGGCCGCGGTCATGGACTCCGTGATCTCGCTGGACGCGGAGTTCAACCAGGCCTACCTGCGGCGCGGGAACTACCGGCTCCAGGCCGGGGCGTCCGTCGACGAGGTGATGCCCGACTTCGAGCGGGCGGTGGAGCACGGCACCAGCGGCAATACGATCGCCAACCGCATGCTGGGGGTGGGCTACAACGACTACTTCCAGAACGAGGAGCTGGAGACGGCGGCCCAGCTCTTCGAGACCGGTCTCGAGTTCGCCGAGTCCGGGTCGGACATCGCGAATCAGCTCCACTTCTTCCTCGGCTTCGGGGCCTACCAGCAGGGCTCCCAGATCGACAGCAACAACAGCGAGGAGGCCTGCGAGCCGGCGCGGCAGGCGCTGGATTACTTCCAGCAGGCGCAGTCGCACCTGAAGCAGGCGGGGAGTTATCAGGCCAGCAGCCAGAAGAAGCTGCTCAAGGCCACCGGCGACTACATCTATCGGCAGAACCAGATCATCAAGAAGGCATGCTGAACGACTAGCGGCGGGGACCGACCCGCCGTCAGCGGACGGCCGGCGGGAGAGGCCCGCCGGCGACGAGACGCGGGCCGCGGGGCGCCCACCGCCGCCGCGCGCCCCTTCATTCCAGGCGAGACGCCCGTCACCACAGAAACCCCCACACACGGGGACTACCAGGGTTCCGGCCCGGCGAGAGACACCGCTCGCCGGGCTTTTTTTGTGTCCATCCGTAGCAGGCGTCGCCGCACCGGGGCCGGACCGGCCGTCCGACGAAGTCGTGTATCAGCCGGTGAGCACAGGGGAGGACGGGCCTTTCCGGAGGAACGGACCGGGACGAGAGGGTTGACGGGTGAAGCGTGATGGAAATAGAATGGAGTCGCGTGGGGAAAAGTGGGGATAAGTGGGGATAACTGTCGCCCCCCGACTCCGGAGACGGCGTGAGCAGTTTTCTCGGCAGCTACCGGCACCAGCTGGACGGCAAAGGGCGGCTGAGCCTCCCGGCGGATTTCCGCCGCGGGAGCGACGCCGATGTCTTTGTGCTCGTGAAAGTACAGGACGACGCTCTCACGCTCTTCCCTGAAGACGCGTGGGGCTCGGTGCAGGAGGAGCTGCGGGATCTGCAGCAGAGAAATCCCGAGGCGCGGCACTACGTGCTGAGCATCACTGCCAGCGCCCGGCGCGTCGTTCCCGACTCCCAGGGCCGGATCCTCATTCCGGAGCAGCTTCGGGATGCAGCCGGTCTGGACGGCGAGGCCCTCGTGGTCGGGGCACTGAACAAGATCGAGATCTGGGACCCGGAGAGGTTCCGGCAGCAGACCGGGGATCGTGGAGAGGAGGTGGCGGAGCTGGCCCAGAGGATCTTCGCCTGATCGCTGCCTCCCCGAGAGTGGAGCCGAGGAGGCCTGCGCGCCGGTGAGCCGGAAGGACGAATTTCGGCACGAGCCGGTGATGGTCGAGGAGGTGCTCGAGCACCTGGAGCCCGATCGCGGCGGATGGTTCTTGGACGGGACCGTCGGCGGCGGCGGGCACGCGGCGGCGCTCCTCGACCGCTTCCCGGCCACCCGGATCATCGGGCTGGACCGAGATCCGGAGGCGGTGGCCGCCGCCCGGCGGCGGCTGGAGCGCTACGGGGACCGGGCGCGGATCCAACGGACCGACTTCCGGAACGCCCGAGAGGCGGTGAGGGCTGAGACGGACATCACGGACATCGAGGACACCGACGACGGACTGGCGGGGGCGCTGCTCGATCTGGGCGTCTCCTCCCAACAGATAGATACAACGGCTCGCGGGTTCTCCTTCCGACTGGATACTCCGTTGGACATGCGGATGGGTGGGACCACCAGCGGTCGGAGGCCCGCGGCCGATTTTCTCAATCACGCGTCCGAGCAGGAGCTCGGCCGCGTGTTTCGTGAATACGGCGAGGAGCGGCGCTGGAGGAAGCTCGCCCGCGCCGTGGTGCGGCGCCGGGAGGAAGCGTCGTACGAGACGAGCGGGGACCTGGTGGAGACGCTGGAGGACGTGCTGGGCCCTCGCCTCACCAACCAGGACAAGGCCCGGATCTTCCAGGCGCTCCGGATCGAGGTCAACGATGAGCTCGGCGCTCTGGAGGAGGGACTGGGGGAGATCCGGGATCTCCTGGAGGAAGGGGGGCGTATGGTGGTCATCGCCTATCACTCCCTGGAGGACCGGATCGTGAAGAACGCGTTCCGGGACTGGAGCAAGAGCTGTGTGTGCCCGCCCGAGCTCCCGGTCTGCCGATGCCGGGGTGAGCCACTCGGCAGGACCCTGACGTCCGGCCCCCTGCGCCCCGGCGAGGAAGAAGTCGAGCGCAATCCGCGAGCCCGGAGCGCGCGTCTCCGAGCGTGGGAGAAGAAACGGGGAGGCGGAGCGTGAGCGGGACGGGCGGAGGCCGCTGGCCCACGCTGGTCCTGCTCCTGTCGGCTCTCGCGCTCGTGGCCTCTCTCTTCGTCGCCGTGCGCCGCGACGGGGCGGCCCGGGACCTGATCGCGGCCACGGACAGCCTGCGCCGGGAGGTCGAGTCGGCGCGGGAGACCCTCAACACGTCCATGCGACGCGCCGACTCGCTGACCTCGCGCCGCCGGATCCTCCAGGTGGCCGGGCGGATGGGGTTCCGGCCGGCCGAGGACGAGGAAATCCGCATCCTGCCGGAGTCGACCGGAGACACGACCGAGTCCTTCACCCGACGGAGCGAACGATGAACGGCAGCGCCGACAGAGGGAGGGGAGACGCCCCCAGCTCCCGGACGCACCGGTGGAGGCTGCGGATCGTGGGAGTCGGTTTCGTATTGCTGGCCGCCGTCTACGTGGGGCGCGGCGTCCAACTGCAGCTGGTGGAGCAGGATAAGTGGAGCCAGAAGGTGCGGGAGCAGTCGGCCCGCCAGGTCGAGCTCCCGGCCGAGCGCGGCGGGATCTTCGACCGCGACGGCAGGCCCCTGGCCGTCAGCGACCAGCTGTATCGCGGGTACCTCGCTCCCCGGGAAGTCCGGGACCAGGAGCGCGCGGTGACCGCCATCCGCCGGATCCTGGGGCTCTCGTCGCAGGAGGTTTCGAAGCTGCGCCGCGCCGAGTCGGGGTGGATCGCGCTTCCGCGCCGCCTCTCCGCTTCCGAGCGGGACCGGCTCGAGGCGGCCGTCCGACAGGGCGTCTACTTCGAACACGTGCCGTCGCGGAACCACCCGGAGGGCGGACTGGCCTCCGATGTGGTGGGCGACGTCGGTGCCGACGGCCGCGGGCAGTCCGGCCTGGAGCTGGCGCTGGACTCCATGCTCGTGGGTGAGCCGGGCCGCGCCGTGAGCCGGCGCGACGGCCGCGGGGATCTCCATCCCCTCCCGGACGGGAAGATCGCCTCGGCCCGTCCCGGACACGACGTCCACCTGACGCTGGACTCAGAGCTCCAGACCATCGCCCAGAACGCTCTCGACGACGCGCTGAAGGAGACGGGCGCGTCCGGCGGTGACATCCTGATCATGGACCCGGAGACGGGCGACCTCCTGGCCGTCGCCAGCCGGAGGAGCGGGGAGCCGGGCGGACTGCCGGCCTTCACCTCGCCGTACGAGCCCGGGTCCACGGCCAAGCCCTTCCTGCTGTCGGCCCTGCTGGCCGAGGAGCGAGTGAGCCTGGACGATTCGATCTACGCCGAGAACGGCGTGTACCGGACGAAGTACCGGACCATCCGGGACGTCCATCCCATGGACACGATCAGCGTACGCGCGGTCATACGCGAGTCCAGCAACATCGGCGCTGCCAAGCTGGCCGAGAAGCTGGATCCGGGCGTCCAGTACAGCTATCTGCGGGACTTCGGCTTCGGTACGCCGACCGGGATCACCTTCCCGTCGGAATCGGGAGGACACCTCCGTCGTCCCGAGGAGTGGTCCGCGTTGAGCCAGGCGTCCCTGGCCATGGGCTACGAGATCTCGGTGACGTCCCTGCAGCTCGCGGCGGCGTACGCAGCGCTGGCCAACGACGGCGAGCTCATGCGGCCGCGCCTCGTCGAGCAGATCCGGAACGCTTCCGGCGAGGTCGTCTATCGCCGGGAGCCGAAGCGCGTGCGCCGGGTCGCCTCCGAGGAGGTCGCAGCCGACCTGCGGAGCGTGCTGCGGTCGGTGGTGGAGGACGGGACGGCCACCCGAGCCTCCATGACCAGCCTGCCGCTGGCCGGGAAGACCGGCACGGCGCGGCTGGCGAGCTCTGGCGGGTACGAGGACCGGCGGTACGCGGCGTCCTTCGTCGGATTCGCGCCGGCCAGGGACCCGAAGCTACTCGTCCTAACCAAGCTCGAGGACCCGCAGGGGGATTATTACGGTGGCCTCACGGCCGCTCCCGTGAGCCGAATCACCCTCCAGGCAGCACTGTCCTCGCGCGGCACCGTGATTCCGGGCGATTCCTGGAGCGGCGAGAGCCTCCACCGGGTGGAGTGGGACGGGCCGCCGTCCAGCTCGGGCAGCCGCGCCACCTCGGAGGCGGAAAGCGGTCCCTACGTATTGGCCGTCGACGGTGAACGGCCGGACCGCTGGTCCGGAGGCGAGGAAGGGCAGATGGCCGTCCTCCCCGACCTCTCCAGCATGACCGTGCGCGGGGCGGTGGCCCGGCTCCACGAGCTCGGGCTGCAGGTACAGCTCCGCTCCGGAGGGGAAGTGCAGTCGCAGCGTCCCGCGCCGGGAACCCGCATGGCGCCGGGCGACACCGTGGTCCTTAAGTGACGGGAAGCGAGTGCGGGACGTGACCGAGATCGCCGCGGGAGAGGTGCTCCGACGACTGCGTGAGCGGGGCGTGACGGCCGAGTGGCGGGGCGAGCCACCGGCCGTCCTGGCCGGCCTGTCCGCCGACTCGCGCGACGTCGAGAGAGGTGATCTGTTCGTCGCCGTCCCGGGCACGAGCTTCGACGGCCACGAATTCGTGGACGAGGCGGCCGAGTCCGGTGCCCGGGCCGCGGTGGTCGAGCGTCCGGTGAAGCGGGGCGGCCTTCCGCAGCTGGTCGTGAGCGACAGCCGTGTGGCCGTCTCTCACCTGGCCGCCCTTTTTCGTGGCGATCCGGCCGCCGACATGAGGCTGGTCGGCGTCACCGGGACCAACGGCAAGACCACCACCACCTGGCTCACCCGCCACGTCCTCTCCGGCGCCCTGTCCACCGGGGCCGTCGGAACGCTGGGCGTGACCGAGCCGGACGGAAGGGTCCGGAGCGGAGAGCTTACGACGCCGGGGCCCGTCCGTCTCCATCGGCAGCTCCGCGAGCTCCGGGACGGCGGCGCCGAGGCGGCGGTGCTGGAGATCTCCTCCCACGCCCTGGACCAGCGCCGCGCTGCGGCCCTGGACCTCGAGGCGGCCATCTTCACCACGCTCAGCCGGGAGCACCTGGAGTATCACCGCGACATGAAGGACTACAGGCGGGCCAAGCTGCGGCTGGCCGAGAGGGTGCGCCGGTCCGGCGCGTGCCTGGTGAACGCCGACGAGCCGGCGTGGGAGGACGCGGACTTCGCGGGCCGGCGGATCGTCCGGTACGGCCTCGACGAGGCCGCCGACGTGCGGGCGGTGGACGTGGAGGCGACGTCCCGCGCGACCCGCTTCGGCCTCGCGGTGAGGGGAGAGGTCCGCACTCATCCGGTGGAGCTCCGGATGCCCGGCGACTACAACGTCCGCAACGCCCTGGCCTCGGCGGCCGCGGGTCTGGAGTTCGGACTGGACCCGGATCGGACGGCGGAGCTCCTGACCTCGGCCCCGCAGGCTCCCGGACGACTGGAGCGGCTCCGGGACGAGGCCCCGGTGGTGATCCGGGACTATGCCCACACGCCGGAGGCGATGGAACGCGCCATCCGTGCCGTGCGTCGCCTCACGCCGGATCGCCTGCTCGTGGTTTTCGGCGCCGGCGGCGAGCGCGACCGCGGCAAGCGCCCGCTCATGGGTGAGGTGGCCGACCGACTCGCGGACGACGCCTGGATCACGAACGACAATCCCCGCAGCGAGGACCCGGCGGAGATCGCCCGCGACGTGGCGGAGGGCATGACCGGCGGGGAGCCGCGCATCGAGCTGGACCGAAGGGAGGCGATCCGGAGAGCCATGCAGGCCGCCGGGCCCGGCGACGTGGTGCTCCTCCTCGGCAAGGGACACGAGACCGAGATGGTGATCGAAGGGGAGAGTATTCCCTTCGACGAGGCGCAGGTCGTGGCCGAGCTCTCCCGAGACCTGGAGCAGGCCGACGGGAAGCGGGACCTCGACGGCGCGGACAACGCGGCGGCCAATGCTGGAGGGACGCGGTGACCGCTTCCTTCACCGCGCCCGAGGTGCGGGAGGCGCTGGCGATCCGCGCGGAGGCGCAGGGCAGGCTCCGGGACGATGATCCGGAGCTTCGCTTCACCTCGGTCTCCACCGACACGCGCGATCTGCAGCCCGGAGCCCTGTTCGTCGCTCTCCGGGGCGAGAACTACGACGCCATGGAGTTCCTGGAGGAGGCCGAGGAAGCCGGGGCGCGCGGCGCCGTCGTGCGCGCCGGACGCGATCTTCCGTCGCTGGAGATGGCGCTCTACCCGGTCGCGGATCCACGCCGGGCCCTTGGGGACCTCGCCGCTCACCACCGCCGGAAGAGCGGAGCGCGGGTGGTGGCCGTCACCGGGAGCTCGGGCAAGACCACCGTGAAGGAGATGCTGGCCGCTGCCCTGGGCGGCGAACCTCGGGTCTACCGGACACCGGGCAACTGGAACAACCGCGTCGGCGTTCCGCTCACCGTCCTCGGCGCTCCGTCGGAGGCGGAGGTCTGGGTCCTGGAGCTGGCCACCAGCGCACCGGGTGAGATCGCGCGTCTGGCAGAGATCGCCGGGCCCGACGACGCTCTCGTCACGACCGTGGGGCCGGCCCATCTGGAGGGACTCGGCGACGTGGAAGGGGTTCTCACGGAGAAGCTCGCCGTGATCGAGGCCGCCTCGGCCGAGGGGGAGGTTGTCGTCGGGGACCGGCCGCCGGCGCTGGCGCGTGCCGCCCGCCAGATCCGTCCCGATGCCGTGGTGGCCGGATCCGGCTCGGACGCGGACTTCGCGCCGGAGGAGAGCGAGGTGGGACCGGACCGCGCTACATTCCGCCGGGGCGACGTCACCTACCGGGTGTCGGCCGGCGGTGAGCACCAGCTCCGGGACGCGCTCATGGCGGCAGCCATGGCCGAGGGCCTGGGACGAGCTCCGCAGGAGGTCGCCCGGGGGCTGGACTCCTACCGGCCGCTGGGGCTCCGGGGCGCGGTCCGTCGGTACGGCGACCTCACGGTCATCGCCGACTGCTACAACGCGAACCCCGAATCCTTCGAGGCGGCCATCGACTGGTGCCGCTCCACCTTCGCGGACCGCCGTCGCGTGGCCGTGGTGGGCAGCATGCTCGAACTCGGCGACGCCAGCGAGGGGGCCCACCGCGACGTGGCGCGGCGGCTCGCGGAGTCCAGCTTCGAGATCGTGGCGGCGACGGGCTTCTTCCGTCCCGCGGCCGAGCGGATGAACGGCCACGCTCCCGACGTGGAGGTGGTGACGGCCGAGAGCAACGACACCCTCTGGGAGCGCCTGCGCGGGCGCCTCCGGGGAGACGAGGTGGTGCTCGTGAAGGGGTCGCGGGGCGCCCACATGGAGGACGTCGTGGAGCGCCTGGCCGAGCGGTTCGGGGAGGAGGAGAGCTGATGCTGTATCACTTCCTGTACCCACTGGCTGACGAGCACATCATCTTCAACGTCTTCCAGTACATCACCTTCCGCTCGGCCGGGGCCATGGTCACGGCCCTGCTGGTGGCGTTCGTGGTGGGGCCGTCGGCGATCCGGTGGTTGGAGGATCGCGGGTGGGGACAGGTCGTCCGCCTCGAGGGGCCGAAGTCGCACCTCGAGAAGGCCGGCACCCCGACCATGGGGGGGATCATTATTCTGGCGGCGACCCTGATCCCCACGCTCCTGTGGGCCCGTCTGGACGACCGCTACGTCCAGATCGCCATGGTGGTGACCGCGTGGATGGGGATGATCGGCTTCTTGGACGACTACCTGAAGGTCGTCCGCCACGAGTCGCGGGGCCTCATCGCGGGCCAGAAGCTGGTGGGGCAGATGGTCCTGGGCATCGGCCTGGGCTGGTTCCTGCTCCAGTTCCCCCTCTCCAGCTATCCGGCCACACACACCACGCTTCCGTTCTTCAAGAACCTGCACGTGGTGATCTGGGCGCCGCTGTTCCCGGTCTTCGTGGGACTCGTGCTCGCCGGGAGCTCGAACGCGGTCAACCTGACCGACGGCCTCGACGGGCTGGCCGCGGGGCTGGCCGCCGTGGCGGTCCTGACGTTCGGCGTCTTCGCCTACGTCACGGGCCGCGTCGACACGTCGGCCTACCTGAACATCTTCTATCTCCCCGGGGCGGGGGAGCTGACCGTGTTCTGTACGGCTCTGGCCGGCGCGGCCATCGGCTTCCTGTGGTTCAACGCGCCGCCGGCCGAGGTCTTCATGGGCGACACCGGCTCCCTGGCTCTGGGAGGAGCCATCGGCGCCGTGGCGGTGCTGATCAAGGAGGAGTTCCTGCTCCTCATCGTAGGCGGGGTCTTCGTGGCCGAGGCCGCCTCGGTGCTCCTGCAGACCGGCTACTACAGGTTGACCAAGGGGAGCGACGGGAACGGCAATCGTCTCTTCCGCATGGCTCCCCTCCACCATCACTTCGAGAAGCTCGGATGGCCGGAGCCGAAAGTCGTCATCCGGTTCTACATCCTCTCCATCATCTGCGCCCTGGTGGGACTCGCCACACTCAAGATCCGATGAACGATACCGAAGACGAGGCGTCGAGCGGGGAGAACGGAACGTCGCGGCCGCGGCTGGAGGGGAGCCGCCTGGCCGTGATCGGGGTCGGCGCGTCGGGGGAGGCCGCGTCCAGGCTGGCGGCGTCCCGTGGCGCCGCCGTGTACGCCAGCGACGTCTCGGCAGGAGAGGCCCAACGGGAGGCGGCCGAGCGTCTCCGCTCGGAAGGCATCGACGCCGAGACCGGCGGACACGACATCGAACGGATCCTCGGGTGCGACCTCGCCGTGGTGAGCCCCGGTGTGCCCCCCTCCGCGCAGGTCCGCCGCGAGATGCGGGAGGCGGACCTTCGCACCGTCACCGAGGCGGAACTGGCCTACTGGTACCTGGACTCCAGCCTGGTGGGCATCACCGGGACCAACGGGAAGACGACCACCACGGCTCTGTGCGGACACCTTCTCCAGGAAGCCGGTGTCGACGCCCGGACGGGCGGGAACATCGGCCGGCCTCTGTCGGAGCTCGCCCTCCTGGACGAACAGCCGGACTGGGTCGTGGTGGAGCTGAGCTCCTTCCAGCTGGCGGACATCGAGAGCCTGCGGACGCATATCGGGGTCTTCCTCAACCTGGCCCCGGACCACCTGGACCGGTATCGGGACGTGGACCAGTACTATTCCGACAAGCAGCGCATCTTCGAGAACGCCTCGGAGGAGTCCCGGTGGGTGCTCAACGCCGACGACCGGGACGTGCTGGACCTGGCCCGGAAGGTCCCCGGCACCGCCCACCACGTCTCGGTGGAGGGACCGGTCGAGCGGGGCGCCTACCTCGGCGACGACGGGGCGCTCCACCTTCGGCTTCCCGACCGGGAGGAGCGGTGGGTCTCCCACGTGGACGACCTTCAGCTCATCGGCCTCCACAACGTCCAGAACGCGCTGTCCGCCGGACTGGCGGCGGCACTGGTGGGCTGCGGGAGGGACGACCTGGTTCGGGGGCTGAAGAGCTTCGCGCCGCTTCCCCATCGCCTGCAGCTGGTCGGCGAGTACGGCGACGTCCGGTGGGTGAACGACTCCAAGGCCACCAACATCTCGGCGACGAGGGTGGCCCTGCGATCCTTCGACGAGCCCGTGATCCTGCTCCTCGGCGGACGCCACAAGGGACAGGACTACGGAGAGCTGAAGCAGGAATTCGAGGGCGTTCGCGGCGTCATAGCGTTCGGCGAGGCCGCACCGCAGATCGTCGGTGAGCTGCGGGACGGGCCGGCGCCCGTTCGCGTCGCGTCGGGGTTGCAGAACGTGGTGGACCGGGCCGCCGACATGGCTGAGCGGGGTGACGTGGTGCTCTTCTCCCCGGCCTGCTCCAGCTACGACATGTTCCCCAGCTACGAGGTGCGCGGCGAGCGGTTCATGGAGCTGGTGCGGAGCCGGTTCTCCGGCGACGGCGGCGGGAAGGGTGGAGAGTGAGCGGCTCGAACGCGATCGGCGCGGCCCCGGCCGGCACGCTCTCGGGGCTGGAGGTGCAGGGCGCGGGAGCGTCGGCCCCCGGAGCGGCGAAGGCCCTCCTGGGCCTGACGCTGCTCCTGGTGGTCTTCGGACTCCTCTCGGTCTACAGCGCGAGCTCGTTCATCGCACAGTCCGAGGGCCTGCCGGACACCTACTACCTGGTGCAGCAGGCGACGCACGCCGGCGTCGGGCTCCTGGCGCTCACGGTGGCCCGCTTCGTGGATTACCGCTGGTATCGGAAGCTGGCGTGGCCCGGCGTGCTCCTGACCCTGTTTCTGCTGATCCTGCTCGTGGTGCCGTGGACCGCGGAAAGCATCGCGCAGCGCACCAACGGTGCGCGCCGCTGGCTCACGCTGGGGCCGCTCACGGTACAGCCGTCGGAGCTGGCCAAGCTGGCGGTGATCGTGTGGACGGCATCGCTGGCCGTGAAGAAACAGGAGCGCCTGCACAGCCTGCGGTACGGACTCCTGCCGTTCCTGATCATCGTGGGCTTGATCTGCGTGCTGGTCACCCGACACCCCCACTTCTCGGCGGCCCCGATGGTCGCGGGGCTGGCTGGCCTGATCCTCTTCGTGGCCGGCGGACGGATCGGTCACTTCATCTTCCTGGGACTGCTCTCCCTGCCGGTGCTCTGGGACCAGATCATGAACTCCGGCTATCGGATGAACCGTGTCCTGGCGGTGCTGGACCCCTCGGCCCGGGCTGCCGACATCGGCTACCAGCTGCAGCAGTCGCTAATCGCCATCGGCTCCGGGGGGCTCTTCGGGGTCGGCTTCGGCCAGAGTCGCCAGAAGCTCTATTACCTGCCGGAGCCACAGAACGACTTCATCTTCTCGATCATGGCCGAGGAGTGGGGTCTCGTGGGATCCGTCCTCGTGGTGGGGGTCTTCCTGGCCTGGGCGATGATCGCGTTGCACATCGGCCGCTCGGCGCCGGACCTCTTCGGGCGCCTCCTGGCCGTGGGCATTACCGGGCTGGTGGCGGTGACGGCCTTCGGTCACATCGGGGTCACACTGGGGCTCCTCCCCACCACGGGCATGAACCTGCCCTTCGTGAGCGCCGGCGGCACGCACCTGGTCCTCGCCCTGGGCTCCACCGGCGTGCTCCTCAACATCGCCTCGCAGCGGAGATGAGGAGGGCCCATGCGCACCCGGATCATGCTGGCCGGCGGTGGTACCGGAGGCCACCTCTACCCGGCCCTCAACCTGGCCGCGGCGCTCCGGCGCCGGGCCCGGGAGGAGCCACGACTGCTGTACGTCGGGGCCGAGCGGGGCCTGGAGGCCACCGTCCTCCCGGAGCGGGACCTGCCGCACCGGCTGCTCCCCATGCGGCCGATTCGTCGCTCGCGACCGTGGAGGAACTGGCGGCTGCTGGCCACGGCGCCGGTGGTCTGGTGGGGGCTCCGGCAGGCCTTTCGGGACCTGGAGCCGCACGTGGTGGTGGGGACCGGCGGCTACGCCTCGGGCCCGCCGCTGCTGTACGGGGCGGCCTCCGGTCGCGCTACGGCGCTGCAGGAGCAGAACGCCGCGCCGGGACTGGTGACCCGCTGGATGTCCCTGCGGGTGGACCAGGTGCACCTCGGCTTTCCCGAGGCCCGAGGGACGCTCCGGGTGCAATCGGACACGGAGGTATTCAGCTTCGGGAATCCCGTGGACGTGCGAGGCGCGGATGCCTCGCCGCCCCCGTGGTGGCCGGAGGGGCGAATCGTCCTCGTCGTGGGCGGGAGCCAGGGGGCCCGCGACCTGAACCGGCTCCTGCTGCAGGACGTGCGGAAGGCCGAATCGTGGCCGGGGAAGGACGTGTGGCTGGTCTGGATCTCGGGCCCGGCGCACGAGGACGAGGTGCGCGAGGGTGTGGCCGTCGCGCCGGGGGTGGACCGTATCCGCGTCGCCCCCTTCGTCGAGGGACTGGCGGCCCTGCTCCCGACAGTAGAGCTCGCCGTGTGCCGGGCCGGCGCCATGTTCGTGTCCGAGCTCACGGCGGCCGGCGTGCCCTCGGTGCTGGTCCCGTTCCCCGGAGCGGCCGGGGGGCACCAGGAGGAGAACGCCCGCCGGCTGGCCGATGCCGGCGCCGCCGAGATGCGGCTGCAATCGCGGCTGGAGCCGGGCGACCTGTGGGGCCTGGTGCAGGAGATCCTGGACGATCCGGAGCGGCACGAGTCCATGGCCGAGGCGGCGCGGGGGCGAGGAGCGCCCGGCGCGGCGGACCGGATCGCCGACGAGCTTCTTCGGTTGGCGCGCCGGGAGGTCGGCCGTGAGGGCTGAGGGACGGACGGGGGACTCCCGTGGTGGGCTGGCCGGACCGGCGGACCTCCCGATGCCGGGTGCTCGAATTCACATGATGGGGGTCGGCGGGGCGGGCATGCGCGGACTCGCCCACCTGCTGGCGGACGGCGGTTACCGGGTCTCGGGCTGCGACCGGAGCGGGCCCCCCGACGCCGCGGAGCTCCGGGACCGGAGCGTGGAGCTCGTGGGCGGCCACGACCCGGCCCACGTGGAGGGGGTCGACCTGGTGGTGCACACCGCCGCCGTGCCCGACGACCACGATGAGCTCCGGGCGGCGCAGGAGGGCGGGGTGCCGGTGATGGGACGGGCTCGGGCCACCGGGGCCGTCCTGAACGGGCGCCGGCTGGCCGGGATCACTGGCACCCACGGCAAGACGACGACGACGGCCATGGCCGCGCTTGCGTGCGAGGCCGGCGGACTGGATCCCACGGCCCTGGTCGGCGGACGGGTGCCGGCATGGGACGCCTACGCTCGGACCGGCGGCGATCCGGCGGTGGCCGAGGCCGACGAGTACGACCGTTCCTTTCTGGAGCTCGACCCCGACCTCGCGGTGGTCACCTCTCTCGAGCCCGAGCACCTGGAGAGCTACGGTGACGCCTCCGGGCTGGAGGCGGCCTTCGCCGAGTTCGCGGGTCGGGCATCCGCCCGCGACGGCATGCTGTACTGCGCCGACGACGAGGGCGCGGAGCGCGTGGCGCGCGTCGTCGGGAACGCCGCCTCCTACGGCACCGACCCCACGGCGTCGTATCACGTCGAGGAACGGCTGCGGGAGGACGTCCGCCGGTGCAGGCTCTTCGCCCCGGAGGGCAGGGTGGAGACGGCCCTCCCGGCCCCGGGGCAGCACAACCTCCTCAACGCGGCCGCGGCGCTGGCGACGGCGCTCCGGCTGGGGGCCGAGCCGGAGCGCCTGAACGGCTCGCTGGCGGGCTTCACGGGCGTGGACCGGCGGCTCCATCTCCTGGTGGACCGCGGCGGCGTCGCGGTGGTGGACGATTACGCCCACCATCCCACCGAGGTGCGGGCCGCGCTCTCGTCGCTGCGCGAGCGGTTTCCGGACCGGCGCCTGGTGGCAGTCTTCCAGCCCCACCTGTTCTCCCGAACACGGGACTTCGCCGGCGAGTTCGCCGGCGCCCTCACCGGAGCGGACCGGGCCGTCCTGCTCCCCGTCTATCCCGCTCGCGAGGACCCGATCCCGGGCGTTGACTCCGGGCTGATCGCGGCGTCTGCCGACGGCGGTGGGATCGAGCTCGCCGACCCCGACGACGTGATCGGCGGAGCCTGGATCGACACTCTGTCAGAGTCGGCCACCGTGGTCGTCTACATGGGCGCCGGCGACGTGACCGACCTCGCCCACTCCGTGGCCCGGGGCGTCCGCGAGAGGACGGGGAGCGGCGCGTGACCCGGCGCACCCGGCGGCGCGTGTACGTGGTGGTCCTGGCCGCGTTGATCGGTGCGGGCTCGCCGATCTGGGCTCCCCCGCTCCTCCAGACCCTGCCCACGTTCCGGGTCGAGCAGGTGGAGGTCGTGGGGACGCGGTTCCTCGCGCCGGACGAGGTGGCGGCCCGGGCCGACGTGCCCCCAGACGCTTCGGTGTGGGACGAGCCGGACCGCTGGCGACGGCGCGTGGAGACGCACCCGCTGGTGGAGCGGGCCCGGGTGCGGCGATCGGGCTTCCACAGCCTCGAGATCTCCGTCGAAGAAGAGGAGCCGGTGGCGCTGGTGGCCACCTCGTCAGCTCTGCGTCCCGTCTCCGGCGACGGGGTCCTGCTGCCGCTGGATCCGGCCCGGCACGAGCTCGACCTGCCGATCCTGCTCCCGGGTGGATCCACCCTGGAGTCCGGTGGAGAGGAAGAGGCGGCCTCCGCGAAGGACCGGAACGAGGGCGCGGACGCCGACGCGCAGGTGAAGGAGAGAATCGACGTGGAGCGCCTGGAGGGAGTCGAGGCGCGGACGCTCGTCCGGGTGCTCTCGCGGCTTCGGGACGAGGAGCCGGGCTTCGTGGCGAAGATCTCTTCGCTTCGAATCCTGGAGGGAGGCGGGGTCGAGGTGAGCATGGTCGAGTCGACCCATGCCGGCACCGTCCTCCTTCCGTCGGAAGAGCCGGCCCGTGCGCTGCGGCGCGTGGAGCTGGCCCTGGGAGAGCAGGAGGGGGCGGTGGCCAGGGCCGACGCCCGTTTCCGGAATCAGGTGGTCCTGGAGAGAGCGGGAGGAGACTCATGATCGGTGGAGACCGCCTGGTGGCGGCCCTGGACGTTGGATCGACCAAGACGTGCGCCGTGATCGCCGAGTGCGCTCCCGAAGCGGGACACCCGTCGGCGATCCAGGTGCTGGGCGTGGGCCTGGCCCCGTCCGAGGGGGTCCGCAAGGAGGGAGTCACGAACATCGAGGCCACCACCGAGTCGGTGGGGCAGGCCCTCCGCGAGGCCGAGCTGATGGCCGGGCAGGAGGTGGAGTCCGCCTTCGTGGGGGTGGCCGGCCCCCACGTGCGGAGCGAGAGCTCCTCCGGCGTGGTGGCGATCTCCAGCGACGAGGTGAGCCGGGCCGACGTGGATCGGGTGCACGAGGTGGCCCGGGCCGTCGTCGTGGCGCCGGATCGGGAGCTCCTCCACGCCATCCCGCAGAGCTACTCGGTGGACGGCCGGGCCGGCATCCAGGATCCCGCGGGCATGGCGGGCACCCGCATGGAGACGGAGGTGTGCATCATCACCGCCGACGCCATCCTCG
>CAZFDK010000016.1:29060-44787 GCA_964518305.1 uncultured Gemmatimonadota bacterium
GTGCCGGAACCTGCGAAAGGCACTGGATCGGGCGGGATACTACGCCGAGGAGGTCGTCCTCGAGTCGCTGGCGTCCAGCATCGCGGTGCTGCAGGAGCGGGAGCGAGACGCCGGCGTGGCGCTGGTCGAGGTCGGCGGGGCCAGCACGGAGCTCGCCGTCTTCACGGACGGACGCATCCGCCGGCTGGCCACCCTGCCGTGGGGGGCGCTCTCGGTGACCAACGACATCGTGAAGGGGCTGGGTGTGCCCCAGGACGAGGCGGTGGCCCTGAAGGAGGAGCACGGCGCCGCTCGCACGGAGCTGGTGGGATCGAACCAGAAGATCGAGGTGCAGGGACCGACGCCCGGCTCGACGCGGACCGTCTCGCGGGAGCTCCTCGCCCACATCATCGAGCAGCGGCTCGACGAAACGCTCGGACTGGCCTACGAGGAGCTTCACGACGCCGGGATGCTCGGTGACCTGGGCGCCGGCGTCGTGCTCACCGGCGGCGGCGTGATGCTGCCCGGCACCGTGGAGCTGGCCCAGGGGGTGTTCAACCTGCCGGTCCGGCTCGGAGAGCCCGAAAAGGGACTGGGGGGCATCGCCGACGCCGTCCGGAAGCCGAAGTTCGCCACGGGCGTCGGACTCGCCATGTACGGGGCGCAGCGACGTAGACAGAGCGGCGGTGGAGCGGCCCGACAGACCCTGGGCCGCGTCGCCGAGTGGATCAAGGATTTCTTCTAGAACAAGCACGGATTCCCGGGAGGGATCGAGATGACCTTCGAATTCGAGGACAGCGCGTCGAAGAACGCTAAGATGAAGGTGGTCGGCGTCGGAGGTGCCGGCGGCAACGCCGTCGATCGCATGATCGACGAGGACCTCCAGGGCGTGGAGTTCATCGCCGTCAACACCGACGCCCAGGCGCTCAAGAACTCGGACGCTCATCTGAAGATCCAGATCGGGAAGAAGCTGACCCGCGGGCTCGGCGCCGGCGCACGACCCGAGATCGGGCGCCAGGCCATCGAGGAGAACGAAGACGAGGTCCGGCGCGCTCTGGACGGGGCCGACCTGGTCTTCATCACGGCGGGCATGGGCGGTGGCACCGGGACGGGAGCGGCGCCGCGGATCGGCGAGATCGCCCGGGACCAGGGCGCCCTGTGCGTGGGCATCGTCTCCAAGCCCTTCCACTTCGAGGGGAAGAAGAGGATGCGCTACGCCGAGACGGGGCTGAAGGAGCTCCGCCGCCGGGTGGATACGATGATCGTGGTGCCGAACGAGCGGCTGCTCTCCGTGGTGGGCGAGGGCACGAGCTTCCGTGACGCCCTCAAGAAGGCCGACGAGGTCCTCCTCCACGCGACCCAGGGCATCTCGGATCTGATCACCGTGACGGGGGACATCAACGTGGACTTCGCCGACGTGCGGACGGTGATGTCCAACCGCGGGGTCGCACTCATGGGACGGGGGGGCTCCACCGAGGAGGAGGACCGGGCCGTGGACGCCGCCCAGCAGGCCATCTCCTCTCCCCTCCTCGACAACGTCTCCATTCAGGGCGCCACGGGCGTGCTGGTGAACATCACCGGAGGGCCCGACCTGACCATCGACGAGGTCACGGCGGTCAACTCCATCGTGCAGGAGGCCGCCGGCGAGGAGGCGGAGATCATCTTCGGCGCCGTCCACGACCAGGCCATCGAGGGCGCCGTCCGGGTCACCGTCATCGCCACCGGCTTCGACGACGAGGAGGACGAGGACGAGCCTCGCGGGCGCGGCACCTCCCGTGCCCGGTCGGGCTCCGGCGGCGGAGGGGGAAGTCCGGGGCCCTTCGACGATCTGGCGGCCGGCGCGTCGTCCTCCTCGTCCACGGGAAGGAACGGCGGCGGGTCCGGGCAGCGCGACGGAGGCTCGGAGGACAAGGTCATCCGCCCCGATTTTCGCGGTGAAGCGAACGCGGACCGGCAAGCCGGGAACAGGCCGGGAGGAGACTCCGAGGACCGTGGCGCAGCGGGCGATGCCGGCGGTGAGGGGGCGAGCTCCGGCGACGTGGACGACCTGGAGATCCCCACCTTCATCCGCCGCCAGATGGACTGAGCCGACCTGCCGGGCTGAAGGAGCGGACCGAAGTCCGGATGCTCCGACGGCGGTCCGTGCCGACCGACGCTGGATCCGGCCGGCGAGAGACGCGTAACACCCATAGCCGCACGGGCAGGTGAAGCGGAAGGAGAGCCAGCGTGACCATCGAGGACATCACACCCGCCGGCTCCCGGGAGGGCACCGGGGGCGGCGACAGCGGCGGGCGGCCCGGAAGGGTGCCGAGCCTGGCCGTGGGTGCGGGTGTCGTGGTCCTGGTCCTGGCCGCGGTGGCGCTGGCTCTGGGAAGCGGCCTGTTCTCCGGCGGCGAGAAGCCCGTTCGCACCGTCCGGGTGCCGGCCCCGCCGCCCCTGAAGACCGCCGTCGACACGCTACGGTCCGGCCAGACGCTGGCCAACCTCCTGTCGGAGCAGGGCTTCAACCCGCGCGAGATCCACCGGCTCGTCCAGCGGATCCGGGAGTACGGGCGGCCGCAGAACCTCCAGCCGGGAACGCGGCTCCAGGTGCGAAGGAAGCCGCTGGAGGACACCGTGCGAGAGCTGGCTCTCACCCTGGACAGCGACCGCACCCTGGAGCTCTCCGTACGGGAGTCCGCCTGGGTGGCCCGCCTCGACTCGGTGTCGGTCACCACGGACACCATCGTCGTGGCCGGCCTGGTCACCGGAAACACCCTGTTCGGGAACAGCGTGTCCCTGTCCGGCGACACGGCCCGTCTGGCGCCGAACGAGGACGTGGAGATCATCTTCGCCCTGGAGGACATCTACCAGTGGCGGATCGACTTCTTCCGGGAGCTGAGGACGGGCGACGCCTTCCGGATGGCCATCCGGCGGAAGATCCGGCCCGACGGCACGCTCCGCTCGGCGCAGGTCATGGCGGCGGAATTCCGGAACGGCGCCCGCCACCTCTTCGCCGTTCACTTCGACAGCCCCGATCCGACCGTCGACGGCTACTACGATCTGGACGGCGAGTCCCTGCGGACCGAGTTCCTCAGGGCGCCCCTCGACTATCGGCGGGTGACCAGCGGCTTCAGCCGTAGCCGGCGCCACCCGGTGCTGCAGCGGCGGCGGGCGCACCTGGGCATCGACTACGGCGCCGGCCGCGGGACCGCCATCAAGGCCACCGGAGACGGTGTCGTGAGCAAGAAGCGGTACTGGGGCGGCTACGGTCGCATGGTGGAGATCCGCCACAACGCCAGGTACCGGACCCGCTACGCCCACATGAACGGATGGGCCAGCGGCCTCGACGTCGGCGAGCAGGTGACGCAGGGCGAGGTCATCGGCTACGTGGGAGCCACGGGGACCGCCACCGGGCCGCACGTCCATTACGAGTTCCTCCGGTACGGCGAGCAGGTCGACCCGGCCGACCTCGAGCTCCCTCCCGGTGACCCGGTTCCCGAAGATCAGATGCAGCGCTTCGCAGAGCAGCGCGCCGCCGCCGTTGCCGAGCTGGTCGAGCACCGCCTTCCGCGGCTGTCGCGACTGGCCCGGAGCGGCGCCGCTGACGCCGACGCCGCGCGCTGAAGCGGGCCAGATCGACCTCGTCTCGTCGAGCATCCATCTCTCTCCCCCGACTCTCCGCGATAGACCGTGACTGACGACCGCATGGACCTGGGTTCCGAGCGCCCGAAGCGTTCCTTCTGGCAGAAGGTCAAGGACGTGGCCCTCACCGACGTGGGGACCATGGTCAAGGGCATCGACGGGGAGACGATCTCCGATCTGGAGCGGCTGCTCCTTCAGGCCGACTTCGGCGTCGACGCGACCATGGAACTGGTCGGGGAGTTGGAGCGCGCCGCGAAGCGCGGGAGCGTCTCCACCGAGGCGGAGCTCCGTGAGCTCCTGGCGCGCGAGATCCAGAAGATCCTGACGGGTGCCGACGCCTCCTCCCCGGAGCTCCGGACGCCGGCGGCGGGGCCGGGCGTGGCCCTGCTGCTCGGCGTGAACGGAACGGGCAAGACGACCACGGCCGGTAAGCTGGCCCACCGCTGCCGGGAGCGGGGCGAGAGCGTGATCATGGCCGCCACGGACACGTTCCGCGCCGGGGCCCAGGAACAGCTCAGGGAGTGGGCGGAGCGCGCCGGGGCGGACTTCGTCGGCGGTGAGTCCGGCGCCGACCCGGCATCGGTGGCCTACGACGCCGTCGAGGCCGCCGTGAGCCGCGACGTGGACCGTGTGCTGGTCGACACCGCGGGCCGGCTGCACACGCAGCGCGACCTGCTGGAGGAGCTGCAGAAGATCGACCGCGTGGTCGGACGGCTGGTCGACGGGGCTCCGCACGAGCGGTTCCTCGTGGTCGACGCCACCTCCGGCCAGAACGTGATCCAGCAGGCCGAGAAGTTCGGCGAGGCCGTCGAGCTGTCCGGCCTGGTGCTGACGAAGTTCGACAGCACGGGCAGCGGCGGTTCGGCGGTGGCCGTGGCCCGGGAGCTCTCGGTTCCCGTGCGCTTCCTGGGGACGGGCGAGAAGCTGCCGGACCTGGAGCCCTTCGACGCCGAGCGCTACACCCGGGAGCTGCTGGGCGCCGCATGAGGTCCCGCCGCCGACCGGCAGCGTGCCCGCCGGCGGAGCGACTCGAAGCCACGACCCCGATACCATGAGCCAGAAGGGCTCGCCCCTCTATCGGCCAATCCAGTATCTGAAGGGCGTCGGCCCGAGTCGCTCCGAGAAGTTCGCCCGCCTCGACGTCCGAACCGGCGGCGATCTCCTGTACCACGTTCCGCACCGTTACGAGGATGCCACCACCCTGACGCCGATCTCCTCGCTCCACCCCGGGGACGAGGCGACCGTGGTGGGACGGGTCGTATCGAAGGGCGTGATCCCGACCCAGAAGGGGCTGCGGATCTTCCGTGCCGTGATCCGCGACGACAGTGGCGTGATCGAGTGTGCGTGGCCCGGTCAGCCGTGGCTGGAGCGCTCCATCGACCGCGGCGACCTGCTTCTGGTCTCCGGGCCGGTGAAGTTCTTCCATGGCCGCCAGATCCAGCCTCGCGAGTTCACCACGCTCGAGGAGGAGGGGGACGAGGACGGTGCCGCGGCCGGGGGCGAGGTGTTCCCCGTCTACCCCGCCACGGAGGGGCTCAGCCACCGGCAGATCCGGAGCATCGTCCGGAAGAACCTCGACGAGCTGCTGGACGCCGTCGAGGAGAAGGAGCTCTTCGACGAGGGGTGGCGGGCGGAGATCGGCGTCCCCCACCTCCGTGACGCCCTTGAGACCTTGCATCGCCCGGAGGACCCCGGGCAGATCGAGACTGCCAGACGTCGCCTGGCGTACGAGGAGCTCTTCTTCCTCCAGCTCATGTTCGCCCGTGCCCGGGAGCAGGTGCGGACCGACGGGAAGGGTCGCGCACTGGACGCCGACGGAAACCTGGCCGAGCGGCTGCGCGAGAGCGTGCCCTTCGAGCTCACTGGCGCGCAGGAGGGGGCGTGGACCGAGATCCGGGGAGACATGGAGAGCCCGCAGCGGATGTATCGGCTCCTGCAGGGCGACGTGGGGAGCGGCAAGACCGTGGTGGCGGCCCTGGCCATGGCGAAGGCGGTGGAGAACGGGACGCAGGCTGCCCTGATGGCTCCCACGGAGATCCTGGCCGAGCAGCACGCCCGAACCCTGGCCGAGCTACTGGAGCCGCTGGGACTGGAGCCGGTCCTCCTGACGGGGTCGCTCACCGAGGCCGAGCGCCGCGATCGCCTGCGGGCGCTGGCCGACGGCACGGCCCGCGTGGTGGTGGGGACCCACGCACTAATCCAGGAGGGCGTGGCGTACGAGGACCTGGGCCTGGCGGTGGTGGACGAGCAGCACCGGTTCGGTGTGGAGCAGCGCAGGACCCTCCGGGAGGCCGGCCGGGAGAGCGACACGCTGGTGATGTCGGCCACGCCCATTCCGCGGTCCCTGGCTCTGAGCCTGTACGGGGACCTGGATCTCTCCGTCATCGACGAGATGCCGCCCGGGCGGAAGGAAGTCGTCACCGGCGTCCGCGGCCCAGAGAGCCGGGAGGCCGCCCTCGACTTCCTCCGGGAGAAGCTGGCCGAGGGGCGGCAGGCCTTCGTGGTCTATCCCCTCGTGGAGCAGTCGGAGTCCCTGGACGCCCGCTCCGCCACCGAGATGCGGGACCGCCTGGCCGCGCGGTTCCCGGAGTTCGAGGTCGGACTCCTGCACGGGCAGATGTCCGCGGAGGAGAAAGAGGCGGTCATGCGCCGCTTCCTGGACCAGGAGATCCAGCTGCTGGCGGCCACCACGGTCATCGAGGTGGGGATCGACGTCCCGAACGCCACGGTGATGTTCATCGAGGACGCCGAGCGGTTCGGGCTGGCCCAGCTCCACCAGCTCCGGGGCCGCGTGGGCAGGGGCGGAGAGCAGGCCTACTGCGTCGCGTTCACGGAGGAGGAGCCGCCGCCCGAGCGGCTCGCCGCCTTCGCCGCCACCACCGACGGCTTCGAGCTGGCCCGGGCCGACCTTCGGCTCCGGGGCCAGGGAGACTTCTTCGGCAGGGAGCAGCACGGCGTCCCCGAGCTCCAGTTCGCCGAGCTCGAGCGGGACGGCGATCTCCTGCGACACGCTCGAGAGTGCGCACGGCGCATCGCCCGCGAAGATCCAGGACTCTCGAGTCCGGAGCACCGGGATCTGGGCCGGGAGCTGATGGAGCGATACGGCGACCGAGAGGAGCTGTACGAGGTGGGGTGAGCCCGGTCGGGCCCGCGTTGCTCGCCCCGGTGGCGTCGTCTACTTTCGCGCGGTCCACGGACCGAGCGCGATCCCTTCGAATCCAGCGAGCGCCGCCGATCATGTCGACCCCCGATACCGCTGCGGAGTCCGGCCTGGAGCGCGTCCGCGTCGAGGAGCTCCCCGAGCACGTGGGCCGGGACGTGCGTCTCCGGGGCTGGGTCCGCCACTACCGCTCGAGCGGCAAGATCGCCTTCCTCGAGGTCCGGGACGGCTCCGGCGCGGTGCAGGCGGTCTTCCCCCGCGACCAGGTAGATGACGGGAGCTGGGAGATACTGGACGACGTCCACTACGAAGCCAGCGTCGAGGTTCGGGGGTCGGTCGAACGGGACGAGCGGGCACCGGGAGGGCACGAGATCTCCGCTACCGGGCTCAGCCTGATCGGCCCCTCCGAGGACTACCCCATCCAGCCCAAGGAGCACGGGGTCGACTTCCTCCTGGACAACCGCCATCTGTGGCTCCGCCATCCGCGACAGGTGGCCATCATGCGGGTCCGGAACGAGGTCGTGCGGGCGATCCGGGACTTCTTCTACGAGCGCGACTTCGTGCTCATCGACACGCCCATCCTCACCGGCTCCATCGGCGAGGAGGCCGGGACGCTCTTCGAGACGGAGTACTTCGACGAGGGAACGGCCTACCTGGCGCAGACCGGGCAGCTGTACGTCGAGGCGGCGGCGGCCGCGCACGACCGGGTCTACTGCTTCGGTCCGACCTTCCGGGCGGAGAAGTCGAAGAGCCCGCAGCACCTGACCGAGTTCTGGATGGTGGAGCCCGAGGTGGCGTGGCTGGACTCCGAGGGCAACATGGCACTCCAGGAGGAGTTCGTGACCTTCATCGTCAAGCGGGCGCTGGAGAGGTGCGGTGACGAGCTCGAGACCCTGCAACGGGCCACCGGACCGCTCGAGACCGTGCTCTCGGATCACTTCGAGCGGATGAGCTACTCCGACGCGGTGGAGCGCGTCCAGTCGGAGGGCGTGGAGATCGAGTGGGGCGAGGACCTCCGCGGCGAGGCCGAGAAGGCACTCATGGCGGGGCGATCGCAGCCGCTCTTCGTCTACGACTGGCCGAGGGAGGCCAAGGCTTTCTACATGAAGGTGAATCCGGAGGATCCGCGGACCGTGAAGTGCGACGATCTGCTGGCGCCGGAGGGCTACGGCGAACTCATCGGCGGGAGCCAGCGCGAGGACGACCATGACACCCTGCTGTCACGGATCCGTGAAGAGGGACTGCCCGAGGACGCCTACGACTGGTACCTGGATCTTCGGCGATACGGAACATTCCCCCACAGCGGGTTCGGTCTCGGAGTGGAGCGGACAGTGGCCTGGATCTGCGGCACCGAGCACGTGCGGGAGTGCATCCCGTTCCCGAGGCTCACGAACCGGATCGAGCCGTAGAGAGCTGATCGGACGTCCGTGTGGGAGCGCGCGGGATACGAGTCAGTTCGCTAAGTCCGCTCGAAGCCCGGTCCTCTACGTCTCGTCCTTCACCCGGTCCCAGAGGGCGTCCAGCTCCTCCAGGGTCGCCTCGTCGGGGTCGAGCCCCCGCTCCGCGGCCAGCTCGAGCACGCGACCCCAGCGGTCGCGGAACTTGCTGACCGCTTCCAGTAGGGCGCGGCCGGGGTCCACCGCCGAGAGACGGGCCGCGTTGACGGCGGCGAAGAGCAGGTCGCCCACCTCCTCGCGAACGCGGGCCGGGTCGGCCCCGGCGGAGGCCAGGTGCTCCACCTCGTCGGCCTCTTCCCGGACCTTGGACAGGGCCCCCCGGACGTCGGGCCAATCGAAGTTCCGGGCGGCGGCCCGGCGCTGGGCCCGGAGGGCGGCGCCCAGGGAGCCGGCCTCCCGTCGCGACCGGTCCTCCGCGGCCTCGCCACCGTCGCTGCCGCGGGGCGCGCTACCGTCTCCCGCCCCTTCGTCCGCACCCTCACGGGCCTTCAGCTCCTCCCACGGCGGAGACTCCTCGGCGTCCCCGTAGACGTGCGGGTGCCGGTCCTTCATCTTCTGCTCCAGCCGCCGGACGACGTCCGTGGCGCCAAAGGAGCGGCGCTCCTCGGCCAGGACGATCTGGAAGGCGACGTTCAGGAGCAGGTCGCCGAGCTCGCCCGGCAGCTCCCGTTCGTCGCCGCCCGCGACGGCGTCCGCCACCTCCTCGGCCTCCTCGAGCAGGTACGGCCGGAGGCTCCGGGGAGTCTGCCGGGCGTCCCACGGGCAGTGGCGGCGCAGGTGCCGGACCAGAGAGAGGACCCGGGCGAGGTCGGCGTCCCCGCGACGCAGCTCGCGGAGGTGATCCTCGTCGGGGAGAGTCGACCCCGGCTCTCCGTCACGGTCGCGTTCGCGGTCGCTCATAGAGCTTTTAGTCTACGTCATCTTTGAAGAGGCTGTCAATCAAGGATTTACGACGTGCCTGGCTGGAGGTCGACGTCGGCGCCCTCCGGCGCAACTACCGCCGCCTGAGCCGTCACGTCGGACCGGAGTGCAGGCTCCTGCCCATGGCGAAGGCCGGCGGATACGGGCTCGGCGTCGGACGAGTGGCCCGGGCCCTTGCGGTCGAGGACCCCTGGGGCCTCGGGGTGGCCACGGTGGCCGAGGGCGAGCGGCTACGGCGGGAGGGCTGGGACGGCCGGCTGGTGGTCTTCTCGCCCTGTCCGCGCGAGGATGCGGAGGCCCTTCTGGATGCCGACCTCGAGGTCGCCGCCAGCAGCGTGGAAGGCCTGCGTGAGTTTGCCCGCGCCGCGGCGGCCCGGGGTCGGGAGCTGGGGATCCACCTGAACCTGGACACCGGGATGGGGCGGCTGGGTCTGGACGCGGGCCGCGTGGAGGAGTGGGCGGAGCCGGTGCGGGCGGCGATCCGGAACAGCCCGCTCCACGTCGTCAGCACCTTCACACACTACCATTCGGCGGAGACGGACGACGACGCCTCCGCCGGGCAGTGGTCGCGTTTCCGTGATGCGCTCCGAGCCATGGAGCGGGAGGGCCTGGACACCGGCCTACGACACGCCGCGAACAGCGCGGCCGCGGTACGCTGGCCGGAGCGGGCAGCGGACGTGGTTAGACCCGGCATCTTTCTCTACGGTGGCGGGTCGGTCGACGGGGAACTGCATGCGGAAGCGGTGGTACGCCTTCGCGCCCGGGTGCTGGAGGTGAGGCGGGTGTCCGAGGGGACGACGGTCAGTTACGGCGCGACGTACACGACGGAGCGTCCTTCACGCCTCGCCACCCTGGGAATCGGCTATGGAGACGGCCTTCGTCGCTCCCTCTCGAACCGGGGCGAGGCGCTCATCCACGGACGAGCCGCACCGATCCGGGGCAGAGTTTGCATGGACATTACGGTCGTGGACGTCACGGACCGGCCGGATGTTCGATCTGGCGACGTGGCCACCCTGTTGGGACACGACGGCGAATCAGAGATCAGCCTGGAGGAGCTTGCGAGTACGTGCGACACTATCGCTCACGAGATACTGACGGGCTTCACGAGCCGGCTCCCCCGCCTGGAGGCGGAGGAAGCGCCGGGCTCTCCGTCGTCGGCGGCGGAGACGAGCAGGGAGAGGGAAACGACGTGACCGAGCATCCCGACGACCGGCCGCAGTCGCTGCTGGAGGAGGCACGTCGTGTCCACGAATCAGCGTATGCGCCCTACTCGGGTTTCCGCGTGGCCGCGACGCTGGAGGCCGCCGACGGCCGCGCGTTCTCCGGCGTGAACGTGGAGAACGCGTCTTCGCCGGTCGGGATCTGCGCCGAGCGCGTCGCCCTCGGGACGGCCGTGAGCGCCGGGGCGCGTAGCTTCGGGCGGCTCGCCGTCGTGACCTCCGGCGACCGGCCGGCCAGCCCCTGCGGGATGTGCAGGCAGGCCCTGGCAGAGTTCGGGACGGACCTGGAGGTCTGGAGCGAGGCGACGGACGGTTCCCTCCGCCACTGGAGCCTGGCGGAACTGCTTCCGGAGGTCTTTCGGCGGAGCGACGGGGAGGAGGGCGGAGCGTGAGGCGCACGGGCAGGTCGACGAGCCGCACTGTCCTCGCCCTCCTCCTCGGTGTCGTCGCGCTGGCGGCGGCCGCCACGGGCTGTACGGAGGAGGGGCTGACGGGCGTCGAGGGCGAGGAGCCGCCCGGACAGGCGGCAGACGCCGTGTCGGTGTCCGTCCCGGTGGATCAGCTGCCGCTCTGGAGGGACACCACCTATACGGGCTTCGCCACCGTAGGCGACTCACCGTTCATCCTGGTGGCGGATCAGCCGCCGCTCCGGGCGCGGCCCCTCTTCCGGATCGGCAACGTGCCCGATTCCGTGGGGGGGCAGGTCGTGGACTCCACGGGTGACATGTACCTGCAGGTGGTGGCGGACACCGCTCGCTCGCAGTTCTCCGGCGACTCGGCGACCCTGGAGCTGTACGCCCTGAGCAGGGACTTCAGCTCTGACCGGGCGACCTGGGAGCTGGCCTCCGAGGGCTCCCCCTGGGACAGCGCCGGAGGTGACCTGTCGAGTCGGCTGGCCGACCTCCGGTTCCGCCGGGGTACCGAGGCGGACACGGCGGCGCCGGAGACGCTGCGTATGACGTTCCACGGCGACCCGGATTCCCTGATCTCGGCGTGGTCGGAATCGGGACGAGTGCCCCCGCTGGCTCTCCTGCTGCGGGGCGAGGGAAACCGGATGGTCATCCGGAATATGGCCATCGAGTTGGACGCCAAAAACGCCGACATGGACTCGCTGGAACAGATCCGCGCGGGTATGTCCACGTCGACGTTTATCCACGATCCGGATCTGCCATCTGTCGGACAGAAGCTCCGTGCCGGCGGCTTACCGTCCAGTCGGTTCTACTTCGTGTTCCGCCCCCCGGACAGCATCGAGAGCGTGCCGATCCGTGGGGCACAGGTGAACCGGGCCGAGCTGGTCTTCCATCCGGTCTCGGAGGCGAACTCGCCATTCCGCCCCCCGGTCTTGCTGAGCGCGCTGCCCACCCGCCTCCTGGCGGATCCCTTCGAACTGGGTGCGCGAACGCCGATCGGTGATCCCATCGGTGCCCAGAACACCCGGAGCGGCGTCGTGGCCCTGGATCCCGATTCGTTGAGTGCGGGGCGTCCCCTGCGGATCCGGGTCACCGACCTGATCCAGAGCTTCGCCGACGCCCCTGGTGACTCGATCGACCAGTTCGAGGTCGGACTCCGTCCGGTGCCCGACGGTCAGGACCTGGGCTTCTGGGACTTCGGGTCCGCCGAGGCCGCCGAGGGAATGAGACCCGAGCTCAGAATCCTGATCACTCCATCCACCGACTTCGTCCTGCCATGAGACGACGCCGTGAACCGCGCTCGCGCCTACCGTCGTCGACGGCCGGTACGGCCGGAGTCCTCGCCGTCGCGGGGGGCCTGTTGCTCATGGTCGCGGCACCGGTACGGGCGCAGACACCGATCACCGGGTTCGGACTCGGCTATCCGACAGCACCCGTGGACGCCCGCGCGGCGGCCCTGGGTGGCGTGGCCGGCGCACTTCCGGGAGGCAGCCTCTCGGCCCGGAACCCGGCGTCGCTCACCGCCCTGGACCGGCTCACGCTGGGCTTTACCCTGTCGCCGGAGTCGGTGGACGTGGACGTGTCCGAATCGGCGCCGGCCCAGTCCACGGGCCGGAGCCGATTCAGCGTGGCCCGTGTCGTCATTCCCTTCGGCGAGTGGCGCATCGGTGCCGGCTTCTCGCCCGAGCTGGACCAGGACTGGCGCGTGACCGTGGAGGACACGATCAGCTTCAGCGGGGAGCGCTTCCCCTTCCGGGAGCGACGCGTCTCGGACGGGGGACTCTCGTCCGCGAACCTGTCGCTGGCCCGGACGATCGGACCCGTGTCGCTGGGGGTCGGAGCCGACCGGCTCACGGGGTCGCTCGAACGTTCGTTCCGTCGCTCCTTCAGGCCGGACACGGCCGGCGGCGCTTCCGCCACCCTCTCCGACATCGGAGCGTCCGGGAGTTGGGCGTACAGCGGCTGGAGGTTCCACGGCGGGCTCGGCGTCTCCCTCGCCGACGTCGCGCGTCTCAACATCGGTGGCTCGGTGGCGGGCGATCTCGAGGCCGAGCCGGACGGGCCCGCGGAGATCCGCATGTACGAGTACCCGGCGAGCCTGTCGGCGTCGGCCAGTGTGACCCCTGTGGAGGGGCTGGCCGTGACCGGCGGCGGGGGATGGACTGGATGGTCGTCCATGGACGAAAACCTCCGCGAGGCGAGGGCCGAGGACGCCCGGTGGGCCGGGGCCGGCCTGGAGTTGTCCGACGTGGAGATCGGCCCGCTCCGGGTGCCGCTCCGACTCGGCGGCCGGTTGCGCGAGCTGCCCTTCGCCCATCAGGGGATGGACCAGGTGACCGAGCGGGCTCTCACCGGGGGTTTCAGCGTCCTCGGCGCCGGCGGCATGGCGTCCGTCGGAGTCGGGGTCGAGGTGGGGACCCGCGGTGATGTGTCCGACGCCGGCATCGCCGAGGACTTCAGGCGTTTCCACTTCACGCTGGAGATTCGACAGTAGCGCCCTCGGCACTTCTTTTCTGTGGGTGACTTGTGTTGGTGACTTGTGTCGGTGATGCGTCGATGACGGATTCCCCCAACGTGATCCACGGACAGAAATGACCGAGCGCCTCGTGCAGCTCCGATCACCGGACGAGACCCGGGATGAGGCAGGGGACGGCCCGGCGCTCGACCCTGGATCGGAACGGGTGCGGCCGGCCAGCCGGAGGGTGTTCATCGAGACCTACGGGTGTCAGATGAACATCAATGACACCGAGCTCATGGCCGGCAGGCTCGCCGACCGGGGCTACGTGCAGGTGGACGAACCCGGTCGGGCCGACGTCATCCTGATCAACACCTGCGCTGTGCGAGAGAACGCCGAGCAGCGGGTGCGGGGACGCATCGGCCAGCTTCAGCAGTTCCGGCGGGACAACCCGGAGCTGGTCCTGGGCGTCACGGGCTGCATGGCTCAGCGTATCGGCGACCGCCTGCTGGACGAGATGGACGGCGTCGACCTGGTGGCCGGCCCCGACGCGTACAGGGATATCGGAGAGCGGATCGACCAGATCCGGTTCGGTGGCCTGGAGCGCGGACAGCGGCTCCTGGAGCTGGACGGGTCCGAGCGCTACGAGGGCATGGACGCCGTCCGTGAGGAGGGGGTGACGGCGTGGATCACCGTGCAGCGTGGATGCGACCACCGATGCACCTTCTGCATCGTCCCCTACGTGCGGGGCGGAGAGAAGAACCGCGACCCGTCGGCGGTGCTCTCGGAGACCAGGGAGGCCGTGGAGCGCGGGTACTCCGAGATCACGCTCCTGGGGCAGACGGTGAACTCCTACCAGTGGGAGAACTGGGACTTCGCCCGTCTACTCCGCGCGGTGGCTCGGGTCCCCGGAGTCCAGCGGGTGCGCTTCACGTCGCCGCATCCGAACGACGTGACCGGGCGTCTGGTGGAGGTGATGGCCGAGGAGGACTCCGTATGCCGCCAGCTCCACCTCCCCGCCCAGTCGGGTTCCGACTGGATGCTCAAGCGCATGGTCCGCCGCTACACGGTGGACGAGTACCTGGAGAAGGTGCGGATGCTCCGAAATCGGATTCCGGACATCGCCCTCAGCACGGACATGATCGTGGGCTTTCCGGGCGAGCGGGAGGTTGACTTTCGGGCCACGCTCGACCTGATGCGCGAGGTCCGCTACGATGACGCGTTCCTCTACCGGTATTCGCAGCGGGAGGGCACGCCGGCCACGCGCTTTCCGGAACAGGACTTCGTAGAGGACGAGGTGGCTCAGCGACGGCTGGAGGAGCTCATCGAGCTGCACCGCGACATCCAGCGCGAGATCGCCGAGGACGAGGTGGACCGCGAGGTGGAGGTGCTCGTCGAGGAGCCGGCCCGGAGCGAGGGGGACGTCCTTGGCAAGACCGAGCGGAACAAGGCCGTCGTCTTCCCGGGAGACGGGGATCTGGTCGGGGAGTACGTGAGCGTCCGGCTCACCGACACCACCGGTGCCACCTTCAGGGGGGAGCGCACGACGTGAAGTTCTGGCTCCGTGCGCTCACGTTCGTCGTGGTCGCCGGCCTCGCCTTCGGCTTCGCGGTGGCGAACGGCGACCAGCAGGTGACGTTGGAGCTGGGTGTTCTGACACTCCGGTCCGTCTCGCTCCCGGTGGTGGTCTTCGGCTCGGTTCTCCTGGGAATGCTGGCGGTCTTTCTGGCGGGGCTGAGGGCGGATCTGCGAACCCGGCGTACCCTCCGGCGTTACCGGGAGGTGATCGAGGGGGAGGAGTAGCGCAGGGCCGGTGCGGAATACCCGACGCGCCGGCGGAATCTTCTGGGGTGGGGCCTTCCTGGCGGCGGGCGTCCTGGCCGGCGGCACCGGCGGCGCGAGCTCAACGCTTCACGCCGGAATTCCCTGGCCGGCTCTGACCGTGGCCGCCGTGACCGCGGCGGCCACTCTCCTCCTTCCGATCCTTCCGGGCAGCCGACCGACCGGTCGCCTCGTGCTCTACCGGGAGAGAGCGTCCGGCGGTGTCTTTTCGGGCCTCGCCGCCCCCCTGGCCGTCTGCCTCCTGTGCGGTGCTGCCCTGGGGCTGCGGTCCGCGGGCCGGTCCCATTCCGCCTGTACCTCGGGGCTCCCCCGGGACGGACGTGTCCGGGCCGCGGGGCTCCTGACGCGGGTCGCGTCCCCCGGGGCCGACGAAGCGGCCTCCCGAGCCGAGCTCAGCGCGGTCTCTTTCCGATACGGCGGTCGCCACTGCGCGCTGCCCGCGCTCGCGGTCCGCGGTGATTCTTCGGATTTCCCGCCGCCGGGCGAGTGGGTGATCGCGAGAGGGGCGTGGCGGCCCTATCCGGCCGGCGGTGAGCCCCGCAGGCCCCGGTACCGCGGTTTTCTGCGCGCGGACGAGGTGGTTCCCGCGACCGGCGGCGAGCTTCGCATCGCCGGGCGGATCGGGGCCGCGGCCGCCCGGTGGCGCGCGCGGGCGGCCG
>CAZFDK010000017.1:0-43680 GCA_964518305.1 uncultured Gemmatimonadota bacterium
CCAACCTCGTGGAGCCGGGTGACAGGGTCCTGGTGCCCACCAACGGCTATTTCGGCGGCCGCATGGCCAGCATGGCGGAGCGGGCCGGGGGCGAGGTCGTGCGCGTCGGTGCTCCCTGGGGCGAGCCTCTGGATCCGTCCGACGTGAGGTCGGTGATGCGCGAGCAGGAGCCGGATGTCTTCGCCTTCGTCCACGCCGAGACCAGCACCGGCGCCCTGCAGCCACACGTCTCCGAGCTGACGGAGATCGCGCACGATCACGGGGCGTACGCGATCGCGGACTGCGTGACGTCCCTCGGCGGCGTGGAGCTGCGCGTCGACGAGTGGGGAATCGACGTGGCGTACTCCGGCGCGCAGAAATGTCTGTCGTGCCCCCCGGGCGCCAGCCCCCTGACGCTGAACGATCGGGCGATGCAGAAGATTCACGGCCGCGACGAGCCCGCACGGTCCTGGTATCTCGACCTGAGTCTGCTGGAGGGCTATTGGGGCGGTGAGCGGTCGTATCACCACACGGCCCCCATCACCAACGTCTACGCCATGCGGGAGGCACTTCGGCTCGTGGCGGAGGAGGGCATCGAGCAGAGATGGCGGAGACACCGCCGCGTGGCCGGAGCGCTGAAGGCGGGGGTCCGGGCCATGGGGCTCGAGATGAACGCCGCCGACGAGTACTGGCTCCCGAGCCTGAATGCCGTACGCGTACCGGCCGGTATCGACGCGGGTCAGATCATACAGGCCGTTCTCGACGGGTACGACATCGAGATCGCCGGAGGGCTCGGCGACCTGGCGGGCGAGATCTTCAGGGTCGGGTGCATGGGACACTCGGCCCGCCCCGCGAAGGTGCTGCACACGCTGGCGGCCCTGGGCGGAGAGCTCGAGCGGGCCGGAGCCGCGGTCGACGTGGACCTGGGCGTCGGGGCCGCCCGTCGCCGGCTGGCGGACGCGGGAGAGGAGCCGCCGCTGTCCTGACGACGCCAACCGCATCCGGCTTCGGGGTCCGGTCAGTACGCCTCCCAGATCATGCGGCTCACGTCGGCGATGGCCCGGCGGGTGCGCTCTGCCTCCACCTCGCCGCGGGTCAGGACCACCAGCACGTAGGGGGCCCGCCCCGGCGGTTCGACCACGGCCGCGTCATGGACGATCCCCGTGATCCATCCCGTCTTGTGGGCCACGTCGACGGAGTCCGGTAGTCCCCCGGGTATGCCCTCGTTGAAGTGCTGCGCCTCGAGGATGGAGATCATCTCCCGGGTGGCGTCCTGCCCGGCGAGCGCGCCTCGGGCCAGGGCGGAGAGCAGCTCCAGGAGGGCACGGGCCGTGGTGGTGTTGTTTATCCCCTGCCGGTAGGCGGGGATGTCCTCCACGCCACGCAGCACCTGGAGCCCGCCGGCTCCGATCCGCTCCAGCATCGCTCGGGTCTCGGCCGCGTCCGCAAGCCGGATCAGCTCGTTCGTGGCGAGGTTCGACGAGCGGGCGATCATTCGCTGCACCAGCTCACGGACGGGAACGGGATCCCCGACCCTGTCGTACAGGGCCGGATCGCTGTCGTCCTCGGGCGAGAGTCGGTAGGTGCTGCTGTCGTAGATGCTGGTGAAGCGGTTCGTGATCCGGAGGGAATCGTCCAGGGAAAGCGCCCCCCTCTCCGCCATGCGGAAGAGCCGGACCATGACGGGCACCTTCATGGTGCTGGCGGCGTGGAACTCCCGGTCCGGGTTCAGCAGGACCTCGCGGCCCGATCCCAGGTCGCGGTAGGCGACGCCGAACTCCAGCCCTGTCTCGTCCAGCCGCGCCTCGATGCGGGCGCCCAGGCTGTCCGTTCGGGCGGTCCGGGCGGCCGGCGTGGCCCCGTCGACCGGGTCGCCCCCCACGGATGAGGCGGTGGCGGTGGCGCAGCAGGAGAGCGGTGGCGCAACGAGCGTCTGAAGGTATATTGTCAATGCTAATAGATTGTTCATCAGTATGATGACTACATTCATCAGGAGGCGATTCTGGAAGTGATCCGCGCCGTGCCTTGTCAGCATCGGCCACCGATACACTACGTTGGCGGGGCCTCCTCGATCGAGCCACGTCGACGGACCGCGCCGCGCTGATCGCCCCCGACCGGGAGACCGCCGCCATGCTTCAACGCTCCGCAGCGCCCCTCGCTCTCGCCGTCCTGCTGGCCGCCTGCGGGGGAGGGCCCCGGGGCGGAACCGGAGCGGCCGACTCGGTCAGCATGGAGGCGGAGTTTCCAGCCCAGAACCGTCCCGACGTCGCGGGGACCGCAGGCGCCGTGAACTCGGACCACCCCCTGGCATCGGCCGCCGGCTACGAGGTGCTTCGGGACGGGGGCAACGCCGTCGACGCCGCAGTCACCATGGCCGCGGTCCTCGCCGTGGTCCGTCCACACATGAACGGCGTCGGGGGCGATTCCTTCGGGCTCTTCTACGACGCTGAGTCCGGCGAGGTCTCCGCGCTGAACGGGAGCGGCGGGGCCGGGGAGCTCGGGACGCCCCAATTCTTCGCTGATGCCGGCCGCTCGGAGATCCCCACGCGGGGCCCGCTCACCGTCACCGTGCCGGGCGCCGTGGGAGCGTGGGCCACGGCCCTGGAGGAGCGTGGCACCATCTCGCTGGCGGAGGCGCTCCAGCCGGCGATCCGGCACGCCGAGGAGGGGTTCCCCGTGAGCACGGAGCTCCATGCGGACCTGGCCGACAACGCGGGAGACCTGAACGAGGCCGGACGGGAGATCTACCTGCCGGACGGCGAGCCCCCGCCCGTGGGCTCGCTGCTCCGGAACCCCGCTCTGGCCGAGACCCTACGTCTCATCGCCGAGGAGGGCCCGGAGGCCATGTACGGAGGCGAGGTCGGCAACCGTCTGGCCAGGTTCCTCGAGGAGAGGAGCGGCTACCTGCGTCCCGGTGACTTCGCCGACCACACGTCGACGTGGACGGATCCCATCGGCGTCGAGTACCGGGGACATCGCGTGCTCACCTTCCCGCCCAACACGCAGGGCTTCGTCCTCCTCCAGCAGATGAAGATGGCCGAGCAGTTCGATCTCGAGTCCATGGGCCACAACAGCGCCCGCTACCTGCACACCCTGGTGGAGCTGAAGAAGCTGGCCTTCGGCGACCGGGCGCGCTGGCTGGCCGATCCCGCAGCAGCCGACATCCCCATGGACTCACTGCTTTCCGAGGGATACCTGCACCGGAGAGCAGGGCTCGTCTCCCCGGACTCGGTCATGGAGGGTCCGGGCTCCGGCATCGGCGGGCCGGCGGGAGGGGAGACCGCGGCCAGCCCGGAGAACGCCGGAGACTCCGGTGACACGGTCTATCTGACGGCGGTGGACGCCGACGGCAACGCCGTGAGCTGGATACAGAGCCTCTACTACGCCTTCGGTTCCGGGCTCGTGGAGCCCGAGACAGGAATCGTCCTCCAGAACCGGGGCGCGCTCTTCACGCTGGAGGAGGGGCACCCGAACCGGATCGAGCCGGAGAAGCGTCCCTTCCACACGCTGATGCCGGCCATGGCGCTCCGGGACGGCGAGCTGGCCTTCACCTTCGGGACGCCGGGCGGGGACGGACAGAGCCAGACGCTGCTCCAGGTGTTCCACAACATCCACCTGTTCGGCATGACCCCGCAGCAGGCTGTGGAGGCGCCGCGCTACCGCAGCTACGGCGAGCGGCGCCTGGCCATCGAGGCGCGCGTGCCGCCGGCGGTCCGGGACAGCCTGGACCGCCTGGGCCACCGGCTGGACCCCATGAACGGGTGGCTCGCCACGTTCGGTGGCGTCCAGATGATTTACGTGCATCCGGAGTCCGGGTCGCTGGTGGCGGCGGCCGGCCCGCGCCGGGAGGCCTATTCCATCGCCTACTGAGCCGCATCGCGCCGGCTACCGGGGAAGGCGAACCCAGAGAGATCCGAGGAAGGGAGGATCGTGACCGACGAAACCCTGAGCCCCGTCTTCGTCACCGGAGCGAGCGCCGGCATCGGCCGGGAGTGCGCCCGACGCTTCGCCAGCGAGGGGCGGGACCTGATCCTGGCCGCCCGGCGGCTCCAGAGGCTCGAGGAGCTGAAGAGCGAGCTGGTGGAGGCCCACGGCGTCAGGATCCGAATCGGCGCGCTGGACGTCCGCGACCGGGAGGCCGTTGGCGAATTCGTCTCCCGGCTGGAGACGGAGGACCGGGTGCCGGAAGTACTGGTCAACAACGCCGGCCTGGCTGCCGGGAAGGCGCCCCTGCACGAGGGCTCTTTCGACGACTGGGACCGGATGATCGACACCAACGTGACGGGGCTCCTGAACGTGAGCCGCTTCGTGGTGCCGCACATGGTGCGCCGGGACCGCGGTCACGTGGTCAACATGGGGAGCATCGCCGGCCACATGGTCTATCCCGGGGGCAACGTCTACAACGCGACGAAATTCGCGGTGCGGGCCCTCACCCAGGCCATGAACGTGGACCTGGTGGACACCCGCGTCCGGGTCTCCTGCATCAGCCCCGGAGCCGTGGAGACCGAGTTCTCCGAGGTCCGTTTCCACGGAGACGAGGAGCAGGCCGAGCAGGTGTACGAGGGATACCGGCCGCTGGGTCCGGAGGACGTGGCGGACGCCGTGGCCTACGTGGTGAACGCGCCCCGGCACGTGAGCGTTCACGACCTGGTCATCATGCCCACGGCGCAGAGGAACCCTTACGTGCTGGACCGCGGCCGAGAGGGGTGACCGGGCGGCGCGCGCTCGGCCCCGGCCTCAGGCTGTCGCGGGCTCCCTTTCGGGCTGCTCCACGGAGTTGAGGCAGAAGGTGCCCTCGGTGGGCTTGCAGCGGCAATTGCCGTAGCGGAAGCGCCGCCCGTCGGAGGCCGTTCCCTCCCCGGGGGCGTCCGTCTCCAGCAGGGGCTCCACCAGGTCCGCCAGCAGACGGACGAAGCGCGGCTCGGCGTGGGGCACGGGCACGCGGTGCAGCTCGATCCCCGCTTCCTCCGCTTCCTCCCGGAGCTCGACGTCCAGCTCGGAGAGGGTCTCGGACTGCTCGTGGACGAAGCTCACCGGCTCCACCACGACCCGGTCGGCGTCCAGCGACGTGACCGCGTCCTCCACGTCCGGCTCGGTCCACGCCACCTCGCTCCTGTTGCCGTGGTTCTGGTAGCCGAGCACCGGCACCTCGACACCCAGGTCCCGCGACAGGGCGGCGACGTATTCCGTGACGTACTCCTCGTACCGGTTCCCGTCGTCCAGGTACTTCCGGGGGGTGCCGTGGGCCGAGAGGACAAGCCGCGTCTCGGGATCCGAGAGGTCGACCTCCTCCCGCTCGCAGAACTGTCGTACGTTCTCGGCCCGGTACGACACGTAGTCGGGATGCCGGTGCCAGCCCGTGAGGTCGGCCCGGGGCGGCGACCAGTCCATCTCGTCCAGCGCCCGGTCCAGGTCCTCCAGCGCCGCCACGGTGGTCGACCGGCCGCACAGGGGATAGACCGGTAGCCCCACGAGCCGGTCCACGTCGGCCTCCCGGGCGGTGGCCGCGGCGTCCGCGACGGTGGGCTCCATGAACTGCAGGCCGATCCACGTCCGGACGTCGTGTCCCCGCTCGCGCAGCTCCACGGCCAGGGCCTCGGCCTGCTCCTCGGCCTGTGGATTCAGCGGGGAGCCGCCGATCTCCCGGTACTCCTCCAGGAGCCCGGGGGCGCGGCGCTCGGCCAGCTCCCGGCTGCGCTCCAGCGCGGACTCGCGGTCCGCGTGCTCCTCGAGGTCCGCGTTGTTGAAGAAGATGCGCGTGAGATAGTCCTCTACGGTGTCTCTGTCGGCGGCCGGAGGCTCGCCGAAGTTGAGAAGGAGGATTCCATCGGTCATGGCTGGTCGTGCTCCTGCGTGGTCGGTTCGCGTCGGTCGTCGATTCGCTCTTCGATCTCGCCCAGCGAGTCGTCGGTGAACCACACGACGAAGATTCGTCCCACGTCGTTCCAGCCGGCGAAGAAACGCAGGCCGTCTGGGGAGTCCACCATCACCTGCGGGCTGATCTCCACGGTGCGCTGACGCACGTCCGGGGAGTCGCTCCCGTCCTCGGACTGTACCCGGACGTCGACGCCGAAGGTCACGGCCTCCTGGTCGGGGGCCGCGGCCCTCAGCTCGTAGTCGGCCAGCTCCTGGCGCTTCTCGTCGGGCACCGGCAATCCATCCGAGCGGAGGATGTGCTCCCGGATCTCCCGAAGAGCGCGCTGGAAGTCTGTCGAGGTGTCCATGAGACGGCGTGCGGCGGGCGGTGACTCGGGAGCGGGGCGTCGGGACGACGGAGACGAATGATAGCTAAGGACGCTGCCGGGTCAACGCCGCCGGGAGGAGCGGAGCCCGTGACGTGCGCCGCCCCGGCAGTCTCTTCCGCCGTTGATCCCGCCGGCCTGGAAGGGAAGATTCGACGCGTCATGAACTCGACCACGGAGCCCGGGACGGAAAAGGTGGATGTCGTCGTCGTCGGCGCGGGAATCACGGGACTGGTTCTGTGCCGGGAGCTGATGGAGCGGGGACGTGATGTCGTCGCCCTGGAGGCCCGCGATCGACCCGGGGGGGTGATCGACAGCCGGCGGGTACGGGGCCGCGTGGTGGAATTCGGTCCCCAGCGCACCCGCCTCACCGATCCCATCGCAGGGCTGGTGGACGCGCTGGACCTGGAGGAGCGGGTGGTGACGGCGTCCCCGGATCTCCCGCTGTACGTGTACCGCGACGGCCGGCTCCGCCGCGCTCCGCTGGGCCCCGCGGACTTCCTCACCACCGACCTCTTCTCGCTCCCGGGGAAGGCTCGCTTCCTGGCCGAGCCGCTGGCGGGGCCGCCGAGGGAGGAGGAGAGCGTCGCCGACTACTTCCGCCGGAGCTTCGGGGACGAGGGCTACCTCCACCTGCTGGGCCCCCTCTTCGGAGGCATCTACGCCTCGGATCCCGCCCGGATGCCGGCCCGGCACACGCTGATCCCCCTGTGGCGGGCCTTCGGTGCACCCCGGAGCTTCGTGCTGTCGGCGGCCCGGCGGGCCGTGGCGGCCGGGGAGAGCCCTCCGCCGTGCAGCTTCGACGAGGGACTGTCCACGCTGACCGACGCGCTGGGAGAGGCGTGCGGAGACCGTCTCCGACTCGACGCCCCGGCGTCGGCGGTCACTGAGACGGAGGGCGGCTTCCGGGTCTCCGTGGACGGGAAGGGCGACCTCGGGGCACGTCGCGTGGTTCTCACGGTGCCCGCCTCGGAGGCGGCGGACCTGCTGGTCCGGGGAGGCGCTGAAGGAGGAGTGGAAGCGCTGCGTCGGCTCCGCTACAACCCGCTGGCCGTGGTCCACCTGGAGTCGGACCTGGATCGACGGGGCTTCGGCTACCAGATATCGCTGGCCGAGGAAGGCTTCGCCACCCGGGGAGTGACTTGGAATACGAGCCTCTTCGGGCGACAGGGGGTCATCACGGCCTACCTCGGCGGCATGGGCCGCGAGGAGGACGTGAGTCGCGAGGACGAGTGGCTGACGGACCGGGCGGCGCGGGAGTTCGAGCAGATCACGGGGGCCGCTGCGAGCCCGCTGTCGGTCAACCGCACCACCGTTCCCGCCCACGACGAGAGCTGGAGCGCTCTCGATGCCGGACTGGACGCCGTGCCGCCGGGCATCCACGTGGGCTCCAACTGGGAGTCCCAGGCGGGCATCCCGTCGAGGGTGCGCCAGGCCCGGCGGCTCGCCGACGACCTGGACCGGGAGCTGGATTCATAGCTGGAGGGAGGCAGAGATTCATGAAGATCGCCGTCGTGTCGGACATCCACGATCACATCCGGAATCTGCGTGCGATCCTGGAGCGGGTGGAGTCGGCCGAACTCCTCCTGTGTCCGGGAGATCTCTGCGCCCCCTTCATGGTGGACGAGCTGGCCGACGGCTTCGGCGGTCCCGTTCACGTGGTCTTCGGCAACAACGACGGCGACACCTACCGTATCGCCGGGGCCGCCGACGACCGGGACTCCGTCACTCTCCACGGGGAGTTCGGAACGCTTCCTTCGGAGGAGACGGGAGGGACCCGCGTGGCGGTGCACCATTTCGCCGAGGTGGGCCGCCGTCTCTCCGAGAGCGGGGCCTTCGACCTGGTCTGCTTCGGCCATACCCACGAGTGGGAGTCGGGCCGGGAGGGGGAGACCCTCTACGTGAACCCGGGCGAGGTCATGGGCCGTCTGGGTCCGGTAACAGCCGCGCTGGTCGATACCGACTCGGGCGAGATCGACCGGCTCGAGGTCGCCGGGGCACCGGCATGAGCGGCACGCCCGGGCGTTCGGCGCAGGGACGGGTAGGGGCGGTCAGCCCTCCTCCCCGGACGTCCCGTGTCGGTGGACCTCTTCCACCACGGCCCGGATGACGTCCGGGTCGACGTCGGGACCCAGCCCGTGTCCCAGGTTGAAGATGTGCCCCGGCCGGCCGCCGGCTCGCTCGAGAACGTCGCGGGTCTTCCGCACCGCCAGCTCCCGGCCGGCCAGCAGGGCCGTGGGATCCAGGTTCCCCTGGATCGCCCGGTCGCGGCCGATCCGCTCCCAGGCCCGGTCCAGGGGTAGCCGCCAGTCCACGGCCACGGCGTCGCCCCCCGCCGCCGCGACGTCCTCCAGGAGCGCCGGGTTGCCCGTGGTGAAGTGGATCGATGGCACGCCGGCCTCCTCCAGCCGCCGGAAGAGGGTGCGGGAGTGGGGCCGTACCTTCTCGCGGTAGTCCTCCGGGGCGAGGACGCCGGCCCAGGAGTCGAAGATCTGGACGGCCGAGGCGCCGGCCTCGTGCTGGGCCAGGGCATACTCAGCGAGGTGGCGGGCCCAGAAGTCCAGTAGCCGCCCCCAGGCCTCGGGGTGTCGCCACATGAAGGCCTTGGTCTCCTTCAGGCGCCGGGAGCGCGGCCCGTGGACCAGGTAGGAACAAAGCGTGAACGGAGCACCGGCGAAGCCGAGAACGGGCACGTCCTCGCTCTCCGCCAGCAGCCGGATCGCCTCCATCGTGTACGGGAGCGCGTCTCGTGGGTCGAACCGCTCCAGGCGGTCCACGTCTCCCGGCTCCGTGACGGGACGGTCCACGACGGGGCCCACTCCGGAGCGCATCTCCACCTCGAGCCCGGCCCCGAGGAAAGGCGTCGACAGGTCGTTGTACAGGACCAGGGCATCCACCGGATAGTGGTCCAGCGGGAGCCGGGTGATCTCCGCCGCGGCGGGCGGGTCGCGGAGGATCTCGAACATGCCGCGGTCCGACCGCAGCTCCCGGTAGGCCGGGAGCGTCCGGCCCGCCTGCCGCATGAACCACACGGGCGTCCGGTCGACGGGCTCCAGGCGGAGCGCCCGGAGCAGGCGATCGTTGCGGGGGGAGGGTCGTGTCATGTGGGACCGTGAGGTTCGGACGAAGCCGGCACTGCTCGGACGCGGCGGCAGGTGGCGACACGGCGGCACAAGCTAGGCGCCTGTCAGGTGGCGGTCGAGCCGGACCCCGGGTGCCGAGAGCCCGAGCGCACGCGGGCACGGGCGCTTTCCTCTCCCGCATCCTCCCCGTAGTGTGGAGCGGGTCGCCGCCCTGTCGCCGCCGTCGCTCGGTATCCGCACCGCGGCGGAATCATCCGCCAGCAGAGGAGAGAGAGCCGCAGTCGATGGAGACGCAGCGTCCCCGCACGTCGCCGCACGAGTTCGCCCTGAGCATCTACGGGGTCTCGGCCACGGACGGCGCAGGGGACACCCGGTCCGTCGAGCGGGAGGACCCGCACTCCCGGCGCGTCGCCGGCCACGACGCGACGGTGCGGTCCTGGCCGCCGGAGGGCACGGATTGGAGGGCCGCTACCCCGCTGGTGCGCGCCGAGGGAGAGATGACCGTCACGGTGCCGGACCGGACGTACTTCATGGACAGCCCGACGGAGCTCAGCGACGTCCGTCTGCGGAGCTGGGAGGCGGTGTCCGGGCCGGGCTCCACCGAAGACCGGGCGAGCCTCCGGGACGCGTGGCCGGGTTCGAAGACGGGAAGCCCGTGAGTGAGTCGCGGGAGGCCGGACAGGTGTCCCCGGACGAGGGAGAGGCGTACCGGCTCGTGAAGGACGCCGTGCAGGCGATCCTGGCACAGAACGACGAGGCCCGCCGGGCGCACCGGGCGATGGTGGAGCGGGGTCTGGGCGAGGCCCGCGCGAAGGAGGAGATCGCGCGCGTCCTCATCGCCGTCATGTATCACGTCGGCCAGGAGAGCGATCGGCTCGGGGACGCCGGCGGCGGCTCCGGTCTCCGGACCGAAGCGTTCCGGCGCCTGGCCGAGGGCGAGACGGCCGACGAGATCTTCGAGGAAGCGTGAGCTCCGCACGCTCCCCCCTCGACGACGCAGCGGCCGCCCTCGGGCGTGCCCGAGAGGTCGTGCCGGAAGCGGCAGACCTGATGAACGCGCTGGCGCAGCTGGCCGCGCGCCCGATCCCCGTGGACGCGATCCGGACTGCCTCCGACGAAGCGCCGGGCGAGTACGGAGAAGCCATGGGACCCGGATCGGTCGAGCCGACCCTGTCGGCCCTGGAGGAGGCCGGGTTGATGCGACGGGAGGAGGACGGGATCGTCCTGCTGCAGGCGGCGTCACGTGCCCTGCGTGAAGACCTGGTGCGGCCGGTGGCAGCCAGCGCCGCCGACGCCGCCTGCCGGTTCCTGGAGGCCTGGCGGGAGCAGCTGGAGGCGGGCACCGGAGACGAGGACCGGGCCTGGGGGGACGTCGCCGACCACGCCCTGGCGCTCGCGGAGCGGATGCCGGAGGCCGGCCGTGCGCCGGATCCCGCTCTCCGAGTCGGGACGCGGGCCGCCGGCCGACTGCAGGACCGGTCCCGCCCGGCGGAGGCCCAGCGCCTGCTGGCCGAGCTGCAGGAGGCGGCCCGGCGGGCGCCCCGCCTGGAGGAGCCGTTCGTGCTCGCTGCCCTCGCAGACCAGCGCGCCGGTCTGCTGGCAGATCTGGAGCGGCCCGGGGAGGCGGCGAAGCAGTCGAGACGCGCCGTGCGCGAGGCCGAGGAGCGGTGCGACGAGGAGGACCCCCGGAGGGCGGTGATCCTGCACAACGCCGGCGGCGTCCTCAAGCGTCTCGGGCGCCCGGAGGAGGCGACGGAGCTCTACGATCGCGCCTACGTGCTGCTGGAAGAGCATCACGCCTCAGGCACGCCCCTCGAGCTCCAGCTGTGCCTCGACCTGTCGGACGTGCTCCTGGCGCGCGAGGAATTCGGTCGCGCGGCGGAGGTAGCCGGGCGCGCCGTGGCGCTGGCCCGCGAGCGGCTGGGACGCTATCACCCGGAGACGGCGGCGGCGGTGAGCAACCTTGGCCGCGCCTTTCGGGGGGAAGGGCGCCTGGAGCGTGCCCGGACCTCCTTCCGACAGGCCATCGAGATCCTGGAGGAAGTCTACTCGGAGGACCATCCGGCCCTGGCCCCGGACCTCAGCAACCTCGGCGCGACGCTGGAGGAGAAGGGCCGCGTTGGGCGGGCCCGTGAGCTCCACCAGCGGGCCAAGGACATCTTTCGGGGCGCCTACGGCGCGGACCACCGCCTGACCCGTGCGGCCCGGGCATACCTCGATGACCTCTGAGGTGGCCGGGAGGCGACCATCGAGGCGCTGAGCGAGTTCTCGCTGTGGGTCGGGTTCCACGCCGCGGTCCTGGGCATGCTCGGCGCGGAGCTCTTCTTCCACCGCGAGCCGGAGGAGATCGCTGCCTCCGAGGCCGCCGCGTGGACCACGGGATGGATCGTCCTGGCGCTCCTCTGGGGCGCCGGCACCTGGTACCTGGCCGGCTCCCGCTCCGGCCTCGAGTTCCTCACCGGCTACGTGATCGAGCTCTCCCTCTCGATCGACAACGTCTTCGTCTTCATCGTCATCTTCTCCTACTTCCAGGTGCCCCGCGAATTCCGGTACCGGGTGCTCATGTGGGGAGTGACCGGGGCCCTGCTGATGCGGGGCGCCATGATCGGTGCCGGCACCTTCCTGATCCACCGGTTCGAGTGGATCCTGTACGTGTTCGGCGGCTTCCTCGTGATCACAGGGGCTCGGATGGCGCGCACCGACGAGCACGACGTCGATCCCGGGAAGAACCCCTTCCTGAAGCTACTGCGGAAGTGGATCCCCATCACGAAGCGATATTACGGCCAGAAGTTCTTCATCAATCGGATGGGGCGCCGGGCGGCGACGCCACTGTTCGTCTCCCTGATCGTCATCGAGAGCACAGACATCGTCTTCGCCGTCGATTCCATCCCGGCGATCTTCGGCGTCACCCGCGAGCCGTTCATCGTCTACACCTCGAACATCCTGGCCGTGGCGTGTCTCCGGTCCCTGTACTTCGTTCTCGAGGGGGCCGTGAAGAAATTCCGCTATCTGGACCTCGGCATCGCCGCGGTGCTCGTCTTCATCGGTCTCAAGCTCCTCCTCCACGACGCGGTCCACATCCCGATCCTGGTCTCCCTGCTTCTCGTGCTCTCGATCCTGGGTGGCTCGGTCGCTGCCTCGGCGTGGATCGACGAAGAGGACGGAGAGCAGGGCGAGGAAGAGGGCGCAGCGGGGGGCAGCGAGGAGTAGCGTCGCTCCCGGTGAAGGGGGGCGGCCTGCCGGGCGGTCGTCGCTTGCGGGGGCAGGGGGTCCCCCGAAGATTGCGCCCCCTTCCGCCGTGTCGCGCATTCATCTGGAGGCACCACATGCCGGAGACCCCGAGGTCGCCCGCACCGCTCACCGCTCTCCTCCGAGGCGCCGTCGTCGCCGCGGCGGCCGCCCTCCTCGTGACCGCCGCCCCCGCGGCCGCGCTCCAGGAGTCGGGGCAGGAGGCGGAGGAGCTCCCGACGATCGAGGAGAAGACCGAGGGTATGACGGCCCTGGAGGGGTACTTCGACCTCTACTGGGACCGAGAGGCCGGGAAGCTGTACTGGGAGATCGACCGGTGGAACACCGAATTCCTGTACCAGATCTCCCTGGCCGCCGGCCTGGGCAGCAACCCGGTCGGGCTCGACCGGGGCCAGCTGGGCGAGACGCACGTGGCCGAGTTCCGACGTGTGGGCCCCAGGGTGCTCCTCGAGAAGCCCAACTACCGGTATCGGGCCCGGGACGCGGACTCGGCCGAGGTGGCCGCTGTGAACGACGCCTTCGCGCGGGCCACCCTGTGGGGATTCGAGGCGGCGGCGGAGAGCGGGGAGCGGGTGCTGGTAAACGCCACCGACTTCTTCCTCCGCGACGCGCACGACATCGCCCAGACCCTCGAGGAGACGGGACAGGGCAGCTACAGCCTGGAGACGAGTCGAAGCGCCCTCCACATGCCCCGGACGAAGGCTTTTCCGAGGAACACCGAGGTGGAGGCGAGCCTCACGTTCACCACCGAGGATCCGGGTGATCTGGTTCGGGCGACCGCGGCCGACGGCGAGGCGGTGACGCTGCGCGTCCACCACTCGCTGGTGGAGTTGCCGGATTCGGCGGGCTACGACCCCCGGCCCGTGGACCCCCGGGTGGGAGCGTTCGGAATCAGCTTCCAGGACTACTCCACGCCCATCGACCGTGAGCTGGAGGTGCGTTGGGCGAGCCGCCACAGGCTGCAGAAGGAGAATCCCGGCGCGGCGTCGTCGCCGCCCGTGGAGCCGCTGGTCTACTATGTCGATCCGGGGACGCCGGAGCCCGTCAGGACCGCTCTGGTGGAGGGAGCGTCCTGGTGGAACCAGGCCTTCGAGACCGCGGGCTACGAGGACGCGTTTCGGGTCCGCGTGCTGCCGGACAGCGCCGATCCGATGGACATCCGGTACAACATGATCCACTGGACGCACCGCCGGACGCGCGGCTGGTCGTACGGCTCCTCGGTCGTGGACCCCCGGACCGGCGAGATCCTCAAGGCGAACGTGAACCTGGGCAGCCTCCGGCTGCGGCAGGACTACCTGATCGGCAAGGGGCTCGCGCCGCCCTTCGGATCCGCCAGCAGCGGCGCCGCCCCCGGTCCCGCGGGCGGCGTGGAGCGGGCTTCTGGCGAATCGGCCGTGCCCGCGTGTGATCTGGCCGCCGGGCCCTCGTTCGGCTACTTGGCCAGCGTGACACAGCAGAGCACGAGCCCGCGGGAGCTGGCACTGGCCAGGGTTCGCCAGCTCTCGGCGCACGAGGTGGGGCATACTCTCGGCTTCTCCCACAACTATATCGCCAGCACCTACGGCGGACGGGCCAGTGTCATGGACTATCCGGCGCCGCTGGTGGAGATCACCGGCGAGGGACGGCTCGATCTGTCCAACGCCTACGACGTGGGCATCGGCGAATACGACGAGTTCGCGGTGACCTGGCTGTACCAGGACTTCCCGGAGGCCCGGGAAGAGTCGGCGGCGCTGGACTCCCTCGTGCAGGACGGTCTCGACCGCGGCATCCGCTTCATCTCGGACCGGGACGCCCGGCCGGAGGGGGCCGCCCACGCCCTGGCCGGCCTGTGGGACAACGGACAGCAGCCGGCCGAGTACCTGTCGCACGAGTACCGTGTCCGGCGCATCGCGCTCGAGGACTTCGGCCCGGACGCGATCCGACCCGGCAAACCGATGGCCGGGCTGGAGGAGGTCCTGGTGCCGCTCTACCTGCACCACCGATACCAGCTCGAGGCGGCGGCCCACAGCCTGGGCGGCTACGACTACAACTACGCGCTCCGGGGCGACGGGCAGAAGGTGATCGAGCCGGTGACGGCGTCGACCCAGCACACGGCCCTGGACGGCATGCTTCGGAGCCTGGAGGCGGACTTCCTGGCGCTCCCCGAGAGCGTGCTGGAGATGATTCCGCCGCGGGCGTTCGGCATGGCCGACGGCGAGACCTTCGGAAAGCGAACCCATCCGACGTTCGACCCGCTGGGCGTGGCGGCATCGTCGGCCCGGTATACGCTGAGGTACCTGCTCCAGCCGGAGCGAATGGCGCGGCTGGTGGAGCAGCACAGCCGCAGACCGGAACTGCCGGGCCTGGCAGCGGTGGTGGACAGCACCATCGCGCGGACGTGGCGTGCCCCGGACCCGACCGGCGCGTACCGGAACGCGGTACAGCAGACCGTCGAGAGCGTGGTGCTGCACCACCTGATGGAGGAGGCGGGGAGCAGCGACAACACAGAGCTGGTCCGGGCCGTCCTCTCCGATCGCATCGAGTCGCTGGCCGACTGGCTGGAGGACCGGGAGCAGCTCACCCCTCACGAGGGGCTGGCGCTGGAGGATATACGTCGGTGGCAGGATCGGCCGGAGGGGACGACGCCGCCGGCCCGCGTGCCGGATCTGCCCCCCGGCAGTCCCATCGGCGGGGGAGGACGCTGACGTCCGATTGGGGGCGGGCTCTCAGGCGTCTCGGGGGGGACGACGGGCCCTGACCACGAGCCGGCTCGAGTCGGGGCTCCACCCGCCCCGGTCGTAGTCGCCCCACGTGGCGACGACCTCGAGCCCGGCCTCGGGGAAGAGCCGACGGACCTCGGGGCCGGTCCAGAAGCGAAGCACGGACTCGGCTCGCGTCGTGGAGCCGTCCGGGTGCCGGTACCGGTAGGTCACCCGGCAGCGGGCAGTGTCCGGATCGCACAACCATCGCTCGACGACGCGCAGCGGCCCGGCCTCCCCGGCAAGGCTCCGGGACCGGCGATCCCCCTCCGGCGGGGAACAATCGGAGCGTCGGCCTCGGGAGAGCCAGAAGGCATCGACGAGGACCCTGCCGCCCGGGCGAAGGCGTCGGCGGAGCTGTCGGAGAGCCTGGAGCCGCTCCCGGTCCCGGAGCAGGTGTGAGAAGACGCCGTTGGCGGCGACGGCGAGATCGAAACCGGCGCTCAGCGGGAGGTGGAGCACGTCGGCACGGACCAGATCGACGGCCCCGTCCGATGAGAACTTGCGCCGTGCGCGACGGAGCATGTCCGGCGAGAGGTCCACAGCGACGACGCGCCGGACGCGCGGAGCCAGAAGACCCGTCACCCGGCCGGTTCCGCAGCCCGCCTCGAGTACGCGGGAGGAGGAGTGCTCCTCCCCGACCCGCCTCCAGAATCGACGGTCGGGGCGGTCGTTGAGCTCTCGCTCGATGTGGGGTGCCACGGCCCGGTAGTAGCCGACGGTGCTCCGGATCCGGTCGCTGCGGCGGGCGGGTCGGCCTGACAAGAGACACGGCCTCCCGGCGGTCGGCGCGGAGTGTCCCGGGGCGACGGCACGCTTGACGGCCCGGCGAGTGGCGGCCGGCGCTCGGCCGCGCTGACTGGAAAATGAAGGCCGCGCCGCAGTGGGGCCAGCGTCCGGCGCGGGTCGGGACGCGAGCCGACCGTCACGGTTGTACCTTGCGGGACGCGGAACGTCTGTTCCCCGGTCCGGGGTATGGACCCGGGCATGCGTGCGGTAACCGGGACGGCGGCCGTCGCGACGCGCCACCGCGCCAGGACCGATACGAGCGACCACGAGACGACATCATGGACGACGACGAGTTCGAGCCAGGGGCAGAGAAGAGCCGGCGGGGGGCGGGTCCGGAGGGAGCGTCCTCCCGCGACACCTCGGGGCAGAAGTGGGTCGCCCGAAGTGTGTTCGCCGCACTCGGACTGGGCGTGGCCCTGGCCATGGCCTGGTACGCCGCCGAGGGTTACCGCGAGGCCGGGGGCGCGTCCGATGCAGGCGGGCCGTCCGCCGGGGCCGCCGGCGTCCGGGCGGGGACGGCCTCCGCGTCGGGAGCCGGGCTCCGTGCGCGGTCGGGCTCCCGGAGGAGCCGCTGGCTCTCCATTCGCGCTCCCGTGGTCACCTTCCCGACCCTATCGGGCGACACGGCATCCCTGGGCGGCTGGCGAGGAGAGGTCGTGGTGCTGAACTTCTGGGCCACCTGGTGTCCGCCCTGCAAGCGGGAGATTCCGGAGCTGAGTCGGCTTCAGGACTCGCTCCGCTCGGAGCCCGCCTCCGTGGTGGGGGTCGCCGTCTCGTCGGGGTCCCGCCAGGAGATCCGAAACTTCGGAGAGGAGTACGGGATCAACTACCCGATCTGGCTGTCGGATCCCGGCACCGCCGCGACCGAATACCGCGCCGTCGGGCTCCCCACCACTCTGCTCGTCGACCGGCGCGGGATCATACGACGCCGGTACATGGGAGCCCAGAGCTACGAGTCGCTGAGGGACGACGTCCGGGCGCTCCTCGATTCCGCTTCCGCCCCGCCGGGACCCGGAGCGTCGGGGTCCACGGACAGCGGCCGCGGGTCGACGACGTCGGGCTGACATGGCATACGCCGAGACCGGGTCTCGCCACGACACTCCCTCCGCCAGCGCCGGCGCCGCAGACGGGGAGGTCTCCCTGCGTCGGTGGCGTGCACTCGTGGCCGCCTCCTCGGTGGCGACGTACCTGCTGATCGTACTGGGCGGCGTCGTTCGCATCACCGGGAGCGGCATGGGATGCGGCGACGACTGGCCGCTCTGCAACGGCCAGCTGATTCCCACCATGAGCCTGGCCACGTTCATCGAGTGGAGCCACCGGCTCGTGGCGGCGGGGATCAGCATGCTGGTCGGGGCGGTGACGGCGTGGGCCTGGTGGCCGGGCCGGGAAAGCCGGTGGTCGCCCTACCGCGCGATCACGGCGGTGGCCGCGGTGCTCCTCGTCGTACAGGTCCTGCTCGGCGCGGTGACGGTGCGGCTGGAGCTTCCGCCGGCTTCGGTGATGCTCCACCTGGGAACGGCACTCCTCCTCCTGGCGACCCTACTGGTGGGTTGGTCGAGGGCGGGCACGACCCGCCGCGCGCGGCGCCGCGACGCAGCGACCACGTGGACGTGGGCTGCAGCCGGCCTGGCCTTCGCGGTGGTCCTCGCCGGCGGATTCGTGGCCAACCTGGATGCAGCCACCGCCTGCGGCGGGTTCCCGCTCTGCGGCGGCCAGTGGTGGCCCGCTGGCGGATGGCGGACCCAGGTGCACTGGGGACATCGCCTGCTGGCGTACCTCTTCGTCGCCGCGCTGCCGCTACTGGCGCTTCACGTGCGCTCGCGGCGTCCTGACGACCCCGTCCCCCGGAGATGGACGTACGCTGCCGCCGTCGTGGCGCTGGCCCAGCTCGGGGTGGGCGCGGTCATGGTCACGGGCGCGTTCAGTACCGCTGTGCGGGCACTGCACGTCACTCTCGGCACCGCGGTCTTCGCGCTGCTCGTCGTGGCAGGGTGGACGGTCTCGCGGTACCCCGCGCCCGCGACCGATTCACGCTGACCGCCGGAATCGGGGCCCGATCGGACAGAACCCATCGGTGCCCACCCAGCCACGCAGTCGGGGGACGGTGAAGGGGCGCCTACACGGCCTCCAGCAACGCCACATGGCCCAGTCCACCGGCGGCGCAGATGCTCACGATACCCAGGGTTCCCGGCGGGCGACGGTCCAGCTCGCGGACAGCCTGGGAGAGGATGCGGGCACCGGTGGCGGCAAAGGGATGTCCCAGGGCGATGCTCCCGCCGTTGGGGTTGATCCTGTCGATGGGCACGCGGCCGAACTCGCCGGAGACGCCCACGCGGTCACGGAGCCACTCCTCGCTCTCCAGAGCCCGGACCGTGCACAGAACCTGCGCGGCGAACGCCTCGTGGATCTCCCACAGCTCCACGTCGTCATAGGCCAGGCCGTGGCTCTCCAGCATCCGGGGCAGGGCCACAGCCGGAGCCATGAGGAGCCCCTCCGTGCGCAGGTCCACAGCCTCCTGCCGCCAGTCCACCAGCCGTGCCCGGGGGACGCTCCCCGGCAGCCGGTCCATGCCGGACTCGCTTCCGACCCAGCACGCGGCGGCACCGTCGGTGAGGGGGGTGGAGTTTCCGGCGGTCAGGGTCCCCCGGTCCCGGTCGAAGGCCGGCGGCAGGCCGGCGAGCGCCTCCACGGAGGTGTCGGGGCGGACGATCCCGTCCCGGTCGGTCTCGAAGGTCCCGGGGGAGACCAGCAGTGGCCGGAAGAACCCCTCTTCTCGGGCCTCGGCCGCCCGGTGGTGGCTGGCCGCCGCCAGCTCGTCCTGCTTCTTCCGCGGGATGTCCCAGTCCCGGGCCATGATCTCGGCGTGCTCGCCCATGGAGAGTCCCGTGGTCCGCTCCTCGACTTGCGGGACGTGGAGGCCCAGGTCCGAGAGTCCGACGCTGCCCAGGGCGCTCAGGGCTTCGCCGGGGCTCGCGGCCGTTCCGAGACGCCGGAGCGCACGGCTCGCCCCCTTCCGCAGCCCGATCTGCACGCCGGACATGGACTCGACACCGCCGCACAGCGCCAGCCCGGCCCGGCCGGAGCGGACCTGTCCGGCGGCGTGCGTCGCCGCGGCCAGACTGGTGCCGCAGGCCTGGACGATGCCCTGCGCCGGCACGAGTGGATCCAGCCCCGACTCGAGCCACACCTCGCGGCCCCAGTTGCTCACCTCCAGGTCGGGGATGACGGAACCCCAGAGCACGAGGTCCACGAGCCCCGCCTCCGACGGCCCGCGGTCGCCGACCACGGTCTGCTGGACCACGGGCACGGAGAGCTCCAGCCCGTCGAGGTCTCCCAGCTCGCGGTCGATCTTGGCGAAGGGGCTCCGAAGTCCGGGCGCGACGAAGGCATCGTTGAGTTCGGGCATGGCGACACCGTGTGGGATGGGCTGGCACGCAGCTTCCAGGTACAGAGACGAACAGAGAAAGAAGTGAGCCGCCGCCGCGGCGCCCGCAACCGGAAGGAATCCGCGGCGCCCACCCCCCTTCGGTCCGATAACCCTGGACGACTGATACGATGAGCACACCGAGAGTTCGCTTCGCACCGAGCCCCACGGGTCACCTCCACGTGGGCGGAGCCCGTACCGCGCTCTTCAACTGGCTCTTCGCCCGGAAGCGGGGAGGAACGTTCGTCCTCAGGATCGAGGACACCGACCGCGAGCGATCCAGCGACGAGATGACCCGGTCGATACTCAGCGCCGTGCAGTGGCTCGGTATGGAGCCCGACGAGGGGCCCTACCATCAGGCCGACGGGCTGGATCGCCACCGTCGGGACGCGCGCAGGCTCCTGGAGTCGGGGGCGGCCTACCGCTGCTACTGCGACGTCCCGGAGGGGTCGGACCAGGAGGCCTTCCGCGGCGGCTGTCCGGGAGGGTGCCGGGAGCTGGACGAGGAGGAGTCGGCCATCCGGGCGGAGGCCGAGGTGTACGCCCTGCGCCTCGCGGTGCCCCGCTTCGGCGAGACCGTGTGGGAGGACGCCGTGCAGGGCCGGATCTCCTTCGAGAACGAGACCATCGAGGACTTCGTGGTGCTCCGCTCCGACGGCACCCCCCTGTACAACATGGCTGTGGTCTCCGACGACGTGGAGATGGACATCACCCACGTGATCCGCGGCGACGACCACGTCTCGAACACGCCGAAGCAGTGCCTCATCTACGAGGCCCTCCAGGAGGAGCAGCCCACCTTCGCCCACGTACCGATGATCCTGGGCCACGACGGGGAGCGGCTGTCGAAGCGCCACGGGGCGGCCTCCGTGGAGGCCTTTCGGGACCGGGGCATTCTGCCGGACGCCCTGGTGAACTTTTTGGCGCTCCTGGGCTGGTCGCCCGGCGACGGCCGCGAGATCATGGACCGCGAGGAGCTGATCGAGGCCTTCAGCCTGGACCGGATCCTCACCAAGAGCGCCGTGTTCGACACCGACAAGCTGGAGTGGATCAACGGCCAGTACATCGCCGCCAGCTCCGCCGAGGAGCTCGCCGGCGTCGTGGCGCCGCGCCTGGTGGAGGAGGGAACCGTCACCCCCGAGCAGCTGGAGGGTGACCGCTCCCGGCTCCTGGAGGTGCTGGACACCGTAAAGGACCGACCCCGCACCGTCGACGCCCTGATGCAGCAAACGCGACCCTTCTTCGCCGATGGGATCGAGTACACGGACGAGGCGGTGGACCGCTTCTGGTCCGACCCGGGAGATGCCGCCGGCCACCTGCAGGCGCTGCGCGAACGCTTCGCGGAGATCGACGACTGGGAGCCCGAACATCTGGAGCGGGAGCTCCGGAATCTGGCCGACGAGCGGGGCGTGGGGGCCGGAACGGTGATTCACCCGCTGCGGGTGGCTCTCATGGGGGTCGCCGTGAGCCCCGGAATCTTCCGCGTCCTCGAGCTGATGGAGAAGGAGAGGACCCTGGGACGGATCGACCAGGCGTTGGAGCGCCTGAGGGATCTCGCGGCCAGGTCGTGAGCAGGGACATCGTACTCGTCTCCCGGGAGATCCGTCCGCTTCTGGAGGGAGAGAGCCCGGCATGGCCCGGCCGGACCGGGACACGCTGGTTGGCGCCCTCCGAGGAGCTCCCCCTGAGCGAGCGGGCCGTGGGGCTGATACCTCTCCTCTCCCGGGAGATCTCGGGCTCCGAGCTGGACCGTCTCCCGCGGCTCCGCGTGGTGGCCAACTACGCCGTCGGCTACGACAACGTCGACGTGGCGGCGGCCCGGGACCGCGGCGTCGCCGTCACCAACACGCCGGGCGTCCTCACCGAGGCCACGGCGGATCTCACGTGGGCGCTCATCCTGGCGAGCGCCCGTCGGATGCGGGAGGGTCTGGAACTCGCCATCAGCGGCGACTGGGAGGGGTGGAAGCCCGACCAGCTGCTGGGTACGGGCCTGCAGGAGAAGCGCCTCGGGATTCTCGGCGCCGGACGCATCGGCTCGGCGGTGGCCCGGCGGGCTCCGGGCTTCGGCATGGACGTGCTGTACTGGAGCCGCTCTGAGAACGCCGAGCTCGAGCGAGCCGTCGGCGCACGACGGGAGGAGGAGCTCGCGGGGGTCCTGTCGGCCTCGGACGTCCTCTCGGTCCATCTACCCCTCACGGACGAGACGGAGGGACTCCTGGACCACGCGGCCCTGCAGAGGATGCGGCCCGGCTCCGTCCTGGTGAACACCGCACGGGGCGAGATCGTGGGGACGGAGGCTCTGGCGGAGGCCCTGCGCACGGGTCCGCTGGCCGGCGCCGGCCTCGACGTCTACCCCGACGAGCCCGAGATCCCGTCGTCCCTCCGCGAGCTTCCGAACGCCTTCGTGCTGCCGCACCTGGGCAGCGCCACCCGCGAGGCGCGCACGGGGATGTGGCGGATCGCCCGGGACAACGTTCGCCGGGTGCTGGAGGGACGGGGCCCGGTGACCCCGGTGCCGGAGAGCGAGGGTGCGGGAGCCACGGGGGACTGACCCGAGCCCGAGGGGACGTCAGTCCTCGGTCACCGCCCCGGCCGCGCCCAGCTCGCCCTCGCCGGGCACCTCCTCCTCGTCCCACTGTGGGGACTCGTAGTCCGGACGACCCACGAAGCGCAGGACACCGAAGAGAAGACCGGCCCCGATAAGGTAGGAGATCGCCGGGTGAAGGCCGTATGCGGTGGCGATGTCGCCCAGCGACATGCCCACCACGGCCACCGTCACGGCATAGGGGAGCTGGGTGCGCACGTGATCCACGTGGTCGCACGCCGACGCCATGGAGCTCATCACCGTGGTGTCGGAGATCGGCGAGCAGTGATCGCCGAAGATGGCGCCGGCCAGCACCGAGCTGATGCTTCCCAGAAGCACCGTGTAGCTGGCCCCGGCCTCGAAGCCGACGCCGCCCCCGAGCGCCACCACCAGGGGGATGACCAGGGGAATCAGGATGGCCATGGTGCCCCACGAGGTGCCGGTGGCGAAGGCGATCATGGCGCCGGTGAGGAACGTGAGCACCGGGATGAGACGGATCGGGAGCGTCTCGCTCAGGATGCCGGCCAGATAGGACGCCGTGCCGAGCTCCTGGGTCACGGCGCTCAGGGCCCAGGCCAGCACCAAAATCACGGCGGCCAGCACCATGGCCCGAATTCCGCCCAGCCACGCGTCGATGGCCTCCTCCGTGGTCAGGATCCGCTGCCCCACGGCCAGCCCCACGGCCACGATACACCCGGCGAGGGAGCCCCACAGGAGGGCGGCGAAGGGGTCGGCCGCGCCGAAGACGTCCCACAGGGACGCCCCGGGCCCAGTCGCGGCGCGCCCCCCGAAGTAGAGGCCGCCCAGGACCACAAAGATCACCGTCAGGACCGGCAGCACGGCGTTGTACCAGCGGTGCGGCGCCCCCTCCTTCGGCTCCATCTCGCCGCCGGAGGTATCGGTCATGAGCTGGGCGTCCTCCCGGTACAGGCCCTCGCCGCGGCTGGCCCGGTTCTCGGCCTCCCACATGGGGCCGAAGTCCCGCTGCGTCCACACCACCAGGCCCACCATGATCAGCGCCAGGATGGGATAGAACAGATACGGGATCGAGTGGATGAAGACCGTGAACGGATTCGCGGAGGCCAGCTCCCGGGCCAGCTCGGGCCCGGTGCCCGCCTGCTCGGCCGCGATGCGGAGGCCGTCGCCGATGAGCGAGATCTCGAAGCCCACCCAGGTGGAGACGAAGATGATGGCCGCCACCGGGGCCGCGGTGGAGTCCACCAGGTAGGCCAGCTTCTCCCGGGACACCTTCAGCCGGTCGGTGATCGGCCTCATGGTGTTGCCGACGATGAGCGTGTTGGCGTAATCGTCGAAGAAGATCGAGAGGCCGGAGAAGAACGTGGCTGCCTGGGCCCGGCGCGGCGTGGTGGCCAGCGGACTCAGGACGTCTACGATGCCGCGGGTACCCCCGCTCCGTCCCATGACCCCGACCATGCCGCCCAGGAGGAGGGAGAAGATGATGATGGAGGCGTGGTCCGGGCTGGCCAGGGCCGGCATGGCGAACTGGTCGATGGTGCGCCAGGTGGCCGCCAGCGGGTCCAGGCCCGCGAAGAAGAGGGCGCCGAGCCACACGCCGAAGAACAGGGAGATGACTACCTCGCGGAAGATCAGGGCCAGGAGGATCGCCACCAGCGGAGGCAGGAGGCTGATCCAGCCCGGGAGGTGGATCGGGTCCACCGTGAGCGGCTCCACGGCGCCCTCCACCTCGAGGCGGAGCGGGAAGGACGCTCCGGCGAGCTCGCCGGCATCCAGGGTGTCCGTGACGCCGGCGGCCGCGGTGCCGGAGGCGAGCTCCCGGCCGTCGGCGCTCCGGAGGGTGTAGGCGGATCCGGCGGCGGCGCTGTCCGCCGTCACGGCGACCTCGAAGGGAACGCCGCCCAGGGCCACGTTCGGCGCGTCCACCGACAGCCCCTGCGTCCGCCGTTCCTGCTGGGCCGGGACCCCTGCCCGCGACGCGATGGAGGAGAGGACGGCTCCCGTGGCTCCCGGAGAGGAGGGGAACGCGCCGGCGGTGGAGGGGAGGGTCCACAGCAGGGTCACGAGAGCGAGAACTCCGGCTGTGGCGCGCATCCGTGTCTCGTCCGGCCTTCCGCGAGGGTCGTCGTGGTCGCCCGCTGCCTATCGCGCGGCAAGCTAGACGGGGAGAGATTGGCTGTAAAGTGCCTGTGGCGCCGGGGAAAGCGGGGTACGAACTCCCGGCCGAAAGCACGTCGCGGACCCGTTGATCGGCCGTGTCGCCGCCCGTATACTGCGGCACCGGTATGCAGACCGGCAGCGGATCTCACGAACAGGCGGGCGGAGACGCCGAAGCACGGAGCCGCGTCCTCGTGATGGACCGGGAGGGCGTGGAGGCCCGCCTGAACGTGCTCGCGGAAGAGATCCTGGAGGCCGGTGACGACGAGGACCTGGTCCTGGTGGGTATCCGTCGTCGGGGCGTACAGCTGGCCGACCACCTGGCCGGGGTCATCGAGGGGAAGACCGGCCGCGACGTAACCACGGGGTCTCTGGACATCACGCTCTACCGGGACGACTTCGCCCAGATCGGTCCCCGTCCCCTGATCGGCTCCACCGAGCTCCCGCCGGAGATCTCGGGCCACCGAATCGTCATCGTCGACGACGTGCTCTACACCGGCCGCACGGTCCGCGCCGCCCTCGACGAGATCGCCGACTTCGGCCGGCCACGGCGCATCGAGCTCTGTGTGCTGGTGGACCGCGGCGGCCGTGAGCTCCCGATACAGCCGGATTACGTGGGTCGCACCGTGGAGGTGCAGAAGGGTCGGCAGGTGGCGGTCTCGGTGCCGGAGATCGACGACGAGCTGGCCGTACACACCGTGCCCGAGGAGCCGGAGGAATGACCGACGGTCGACCGGCGGCGAACCTGGGCAAGGACCTGGTGGGTTTGGAGCCCCTCTCGGGGGATCAGATCCTCACGATCCTGGACACGGCCGAGCCCTTCAAGGAGATCTCGGAGCGCCAGATCAAGAAGGTCCCGGTGCTCCGGGGCCAGACCATCGTGAACCTTTTCTTCGAGCCCTCCACGCGGACGCGCATCTCCTTCGAGTTCGCGGAGAAGCGCCTCAGCGCCGACACGGTGAACGTCTCAGCCACGGGCTCCTCGGTGGAGAAGGGGGAGACGCTGGTGGACACGGCCCGGAACCTGGAGGCCATGCGCATCGACATGGTCGTGATGCGCCACGGGGCCGCGGGCGCCGCCCAGTTCCTGGGCGACCGCATCAGCTCCAACGTGATCAATGCCGGGGACGGCCAGCACGAGCACCCCACGCAGGCGCTGCTGGACCTTCTCACGCTGCGCGACGAGTTCGGTCGGCTGGAGGATCTCCGCGTCTGCATCGTCGGCGACATCCTCCACTCCCGCGTGGCCCGCTCCAACATATGGGGCCTGCTCCGCGTGGGAGCGGAAGTGGCGGTGTGCGGGCCCCAGACCCTGATCCCCCGCGGAATGGCGGAGCTCGGTGTGAGGGTGTTCCCGCACATCGAGACCGCCATCGAGTGGTGCGAGGCGCTGTACGTGCTCCGGCTGCAGCTGGAGAGGATGAACGCCGGATTCGTTCCGTCGCTCCAGGAGTACAACCGGGTGTACGGCGTCACCAGCGAGCGACTCGAACGCTCCGACGGGGAGATCCCCATCCTCCACCCGGGTCCCATGAACCGCGGCGTGGAGATCGACTCGGACGTGGCCGACGGGCCCCACTCCCTGATCCTCCCCCAGGTCACCAACGGTGTCGCCATCCGGATGGCGGTGCTCTATCTGCTCTCCGGCGGTGAGCCCGAGAAGGCCGACGCGGCGAAGGAGGGAAAGGCCTGATGCGGCCGACGCTGATCCGCGGCGGAAGGCTCCTGGACCCCTCCCGGTCGCTGGACGAGGCCGGCGACCTGCTGATCGAGGGGGGGAAGATCGCCGCCGTGGGCGGCCGGATCACGGGCCCGGACGGCGCCGAGGAGATCGACGCCTCGGGCCTGGTCGTCGCTCCCGCCTTCATCGACCTGCACGTCCACTTCCGGGAGCCCGGCGAGGAGCACAAGGAGACGATCCGCAGCGGCGCGGCGGCGGCCGCGGCCGGCGGATTCGCAGAGGTGTGGGCGATGCCGAACACGGATCCGGCCGTGGACAACCCGGCGGCCGTGGGCTTCGTACGGGCCGAGGGGGAACGGGCCCGGAAGAGCCGGGTGGAGCCCATCGGCGCCGCCTCCCGGGATCGGGCCGGCGAGCAGATGACCGAGGTGGGCGAGCTGGTGAGCGCCGGCGCGGTGGGCATCTCGGACGACGGCCGTCCCATAGAGAACTCCCGCCTCATGCGTCGGCTGCTGGAGTACACGCGGGCGTTTGGAATCCCGGTGATCCAGCACGCCGAGGACACGGAGCTCTCGGGCCACGGCGTCATGAACGAGGGCGTCGTTTCGACGGCTCTGGGCCTGGAGGGCATCCCGAACGCTTCGGAGGCCGCCATGGTGGCCCGGGACCTCCTGCTGGCCGAGCTCACCGGTGGGCACCTGCACGTCTGCCACGTCTCGACGCGGCAGTCCGTGGATCTCATCCGACGCGCCAAGGAGAACGGCGTACCGGTCACCGCCGAAGTCACGCCGCACCACCTGGCCCTCACCGAGGAGGCGGTGCGCGACTACCGTACCGAGGCCAAGATGCATCCGCCGCTGCGCACCGATCGGGATCGGATGGCGGTGCGGGAGGGCCTGGCCGACGGGGTCCTGGACCTCATCGCCACAGACCACGCGCCGCACCATTACGAGGAGAAGGAGAGGGAGTTCGACGACGCGCCCTTCGGCATCGTCGGGCTCGAGACGGCGCTGGGCGTCGGGGTCGAGTCCCTGGTCCGGCCCGGCGTCCTCACCCTCACCGAACTCGTCGATCGGATGGCCTGCGCCCCGGCGCGGGCCATGGACCTGCCAGGCGGCACGCTCCGCCGCGGCGCACCGGCCGACGTGGTACTGTTCGATCCCAATGAGACCTGGACCGTGGCCCCCTCGTCCTTCGAGTCGAAGGCGGCCAACACCCCCTTCGCCGGGGACGAGCTGACGGGGCGCGTGCACCGCACCATCGTGGACGGTCGGACGCGCTTCCGCGCTGAATTCGACGATCGAGATACGAACTGAACACCGGAGCTCCATGAACGGCGACAACCACGGACCCGACGTCGATCCCATCCCACCGGAGATCTCTGACCTCCTGGAGAGGCGCGGCACGTACCTGGAGTGGCTCGAGCGGCTGCACGACCTCGAGGACGAGGTGGAGCCCGAGGTCCACGGGCCGGTGGCCGACGACTACCGGGAGCGCCTGGAGGAGGTGGAGTCGGAGCTGTCGGAGTACCAGTCCGAGCTCGAGGAGGCTCTGGAGGAGCGTCTGGACGAGCGGGACGCCCTGGCGGAGGAGCTCGACGAGAAGCGACGCTCGCGCGAGGAAGCCCGCCTCCGGCACCGCGTCGGGGAGTACGACGACGAGAAGTGGGAGTCGGAGCGGGACGAGCTCGAGGGCCGCATCGACACGCTCGAGGGGCGACTCGAGCACGAGGAGGCCGCCGTCGAGGAGCTGCGCGAGGTGGTCTCGGCCGTCGCCGAGGCCGCCGGCGGCAGCGTCGCGGTCAGGGGCGGGGAGCAGGAGTCGCCGGCGGAGGCGGACGAAGACGGCGAGGTCGAGAAGCGGGAGGCCGCCGCCGCGACCGACGCGGGGCCCTACGACCCGGAGGTCGAGGAGCCGGAGGACTCCGAATCAGATTTCGACCGGGAGGACACCGACGAGGAAGAGGGGGACGAGGCGATAGACGGGAACGCGGCTGATCTGGTGGCGGAGGTCGACGAACGGGAAGCGGAAGGAGGCGCGGACGGAGGCGCCGACGAGCCGGACGCGTCGGCGGACGAGCCCGAGGACGTGAGCGAAGGGAGGGAGGGCGAAGAGAGCTACCGCGACGAGCTCGAGTTCCTGGAGTCGCTCTCCCTCGACGACGAGGAGCAGTTCGACGCCGTGTCCTCCATGCTCGACGAAGAGGAGGGGGACGACGGAGACGAGGAATCGGAGGACGACCGGGACGAGGACCGCCCCTGATCCGTCCCCCGGCGGGTCCGGACGGAGGCTCGCCGGTCTCTTACGACTCCTAGCGGAGCTTCTCCACTTCCTTCGCCAGCTGGGACTTCTTCCGCGCGGCCTTGTTCGGGTGCATCACGTCCTTCCCGGCGGCTCGGTCCAGGGCCGCGTACAGCTCGTCCAGCAGGGCCTCCGCCTCCTCCAGGGAGTCCGTGGATCGGAGCTGCCTGGTCATGGTCCGGATGCTCGAACGAACGGATTTGTTGCGCTTCTCACGCTTCTCGGCCTGCCGCAGCCGCTTCTCGGCGCTCGGTGTGGTGGGCACGTTTGACGCTCCTCTTCGTGACGTCGGTGTTGTCGGACGATGGCCGGGGCCCTCGGGTCAGCAGACCCCGTGAGGCGTTTCCGGCGAATCGGAACTTCGCCACATTGGTTCGAGGGCTCGAACCGATCGTAAGCCTAGGCGGGGAGCCGCCCCGCATCAAGATGGAGATGCAACCGCCGGACCGCCGGGTCGCGGCGGCCGCATCCACCTGGTTCCCGGGAGCGCATGAACGGTCTGGATCAGCTCATCCTGCTTCTACCGATCTTCCTCTTCTCGGTGGTGGCACATGAATACGCACACGCCCGCGTCGCCGTCTGGCAGGGCGACCCGACGCCGGCGGCCCTGGGCCGGGTGACCCTGAACCCGCTCCCGCACCTGGATTTGGTGGGCAGCCTCATCGTTCCGGCGGCGCTGTGGCTCATGCCCGGAAGCTTCCTCTTCGGGTGGGCCAAACCCGTACCGGTCAGCGCCGAGAACTTCAACGAGTACACCCGGGGGGACATCCTGGTGTCCCTGGCCGGCGTGTCGGCCAACTTCCTGCTGGCCGGCGTCCTCGTGCTGGCGGCGGGCGGCCTGGCCCGGTCGGGGACCACCCTGCCTCTGGCCTCGGGCACCCTGGACACGGTGCAGTCCGCCGTGCGGACGGGGATCTTCTTCAACCTCCTGCTGGGAGTCTTCAACCTGATCCCCGTCCCGCCGCTCGACGGATCGCACGTGATGGTCCACCTCCTTCCGGACGAGCTCGCCGACCGTTACCGGGAACTCGGCAAATACGGGCTGCTACTGCTGCTGGCCCTCTTCTTCCTTCCGGGCGCGATGGAGGCCGTGCTCTCGCCGGTGTGGGCCCTGATGGGGGGCGCCGACACCCTGATCGCACTCCTCTCATGAGGCCGCCTCGACACGGCGGAGAGACGACGGACGGTGGGACGTGACGACGGCCGAGCGACGGCGTGGGCGGACGGCTGTCGGCACCGGGACGGCAGCGGAGGGGAGCGACGGCCCGGAGCCCTTCGTCGTGGAGCTGGAGCGCTTCCACGGACCCCTGGACCTCCTCCTGCACCTGATCCGATCCCAGGATATCGACATCTTCGACATCCCCATCGCGCGGATCACGGAACAGTTCCAGGCCGCCCTCTCCGCCGGGTTCGAGCGCCTGGAGCTGGACCGCGCGGGGGAGTTCGTGGAGATGGCGTCGACGCTGGTGCGGATCAAGGCGCAGCTCCTGATCCCCCGGAACGAGTCGCCGGACTGGGAGGAGGACCCCCGGGCAGACCTCGTCCGTCGCCTCCTGGAGTACGAGCACTTCCAGGAAGTGGCCCAGGTGCTGATGAGCGCCGAGGCGGACCGGTCGCGCCACTTCGCCAAGGGCCATGTGCCGCGGATCCCGGACACGGCGCCGCCGGTGGAAGAGCTGGAGCTCACCCTCGAGGAGCTCATGGAGGCGGCGCGAGGCGTGCCGGAGCCCGCCGAGGAGGCGATTCAACGGGCTCCCACCCGCCGGGTGCCGGTGAAAGACAAGATCTCACTGGCCCGACGTCTCCTGGAGGAGAGCGAGCGGGTGCCCTTCGAGCGCCTGTACGCCCCCTGGAACGACCGCTACCACGCGGTGGCCGGCCTCCTGGGCTGCCTGGAGATGGCCAGGAAGCAGGCGGTGCGAGTGCGACAGGCGGAGCGCTTCGCGCAGGTCTGGCTCTACCGCGGCGAGGAGTTCTGGGAGACGGGGGAGGAAGAGACCGAAGAAGCCGAGGCCCTGGACGGGACCCGGCTGGCGCATGATCTGGCAGCATCGGAGGAGGAGAGCGACGGATGAGACGCGAGCAGGTGGTCGAGGCGACGCTGTTCGCCAGCGAGGGATCGCTCACGCCGTCCGACATCGCGCGTGCTGACGAGGCTCTCACCCCCTCGCGCGTGGAGGAAGCGGTGCAGACCCTGCGCAGCGACTACGAGAGCCAGGGGCGGTCCTTTCAGATCTACCAGCTCGGCGACGGCTACCAGATCCTGACGCGGCCGGAGTACGCGCCCTACCTGGAGCGGTTCGACTCGGTGCCCCGGGCCCCGGGCCTCTCCTCCGCAGCGGTGGAGACGCTCGCCATCGTGGCCTATCGGCAGCCCATCAGCCGCGTCGAGGTGGAGGAGATTCGCGGTGTGAGCAGCAGCTCGGTGCTGAACACGCTGCGCGACTGGGAGCTGATCGAGGTCGTGGACAGGGGAGAAGGCCTGGGACGGCCGCTCTTGTACGGCACCACCGGGCGGTTCCTGGACCACTTCGGGTTCCAGTCGCTGGACGACCTCCCGACGCCGGAGGACCTGCCCGTGACGCTCCGGGAGGAGGACACCGTGGGGGACGATGTCTCCGCGGAGACGGACGCGGACGGGGAGACCGAGCCCGCAGGGGCCTCGGACACCGGTGGGGAGCAGTCCCGTGGCTGACGAGGTCCGCCTCCAGAAATACCTTCGCCGGGCCGGCGTCGCCTCCCGACGGGCCAGCGAGGACCTGATACGCGAGGGACGGGTCACCGTGGACGGACGTACCGTCATGGAGCTCGGCACCCGGGTACCGGCCGAGCCGGATTCGGTGACGGTGGCCGTGGACGGCGAGATCGTGGAGCCGCAGCCCGCCCGGTGGGTGGCGATCCACAAGCCGCCGGCGGTGATTACCAGCCGGGAGGACCCGCAGGGGCGGCGAACGGTCTACGACCTGCTGCCGGAGGGGCCGCTCAGGGACCTCTTCCACGTGGGACGCCTGGACTACATGAGCGAGGGACTGCTCCTGCTCACGAACGAGGGCGACGTGGCCCACCGCCTCCTGCACCCGAGCCGCGAGGTGGAGAAGCGGTACGAGGTCGGACTGACGCCGCCGGTACCTGAGCGGCTCGAGCACAGGGTGCTGGACGGTGTCGAGCTGGAGGACGGCCGGGCGTCGGCCGACGCGGCGGCCCGGCTCCCGGCCACCGACGGAGCGGTGCTGCTCCTCACGCTCCACGAGGGACGGAACCGCGAAATTCGCCGCATGATGGACGAGCTGGACGCCGGGATCCGATACCTCCGCCGGCTCTCCTTCGGCCCCGTGGAGCTCGACGACCTGGAACCCGGATCGTGGCGGGAGCTCGGCGATGACGAGGTGGCGGCCCTCCGCCGCGCGGCGGAGGGTGACGAGCAGTTCGGAGAGGCGAGCCTCACACGAAGCGGAAGGCACTGATAGAGCGTGGATATCGAAGGCAGGAACGTACTGATCCTCGGCGGCACGGGACTCGTGGGCATGGCGGTGGCCCGAAACCTCCTGGAGCATCGGCCTGCGCGTCTCGGCATCGCGGGTCTCCGGGAGGAAGAGGCTCGCGAGGCCGTGCGTACGCTGTCGTCGGAGCGCGGCGGCGGCGAGGTGGAGATCGTGCCCGAGTGGGGAGACATCTTCCTGCCGGAGTCCAAGAAGGAGGCGTCGCGCCGGGAGCTCCTGAGCCACGAGGAGAGCCGCGCCGAGCTCCTCGACGAGCTCTTCGGGGGCCTGGACTCGGCCGCCTACGATCGCTCGGCTCTCATCCAGCTCCTGGAGCGACAGCGCCCGGACATCCTCATCGACGGCGTCAACACGGCCACGGCCATCGCCTACCAGAACGTCTTCGCCTCGGCGGAGCGCGTCCGGCGGAAGGCCAGGGAGGAAGGAGGGGCCAGCGCTGCCGAGGTGGAGGCGCACCTCTCCACGCTCCATCTCCCGCAGCTCATCCGCCACGCCCAGTACATGCTCGAGGGGATGCGCCGTGCCGACACGTCGGTCTATCTGAAGATCGGCACGTCCGGGACGGGCGGCATGGGCCTCAACGTGCCCTTCACCCACTCCGAGGAGCGCCCCTCTCGCGAGCTCCTGGCCAAGTCCAGCGTGGCCGGGGCCCACACGCTGCTCCTCTTCCTGATGGCCAGGACGCCGGAGGCCCCCGTGGTCAAGGAAGTGAAGCCCACGGCGGCCATCGCGTGGAAGGAAATCGAGTACGGCCCCGTCCAGCGTGGCGGAAATCCGATACCCCGATACGACGCTTCCTCGCCCATGACCGTGGAGGAGGCCCTGGACGACCCGTCGGACGAGGCCTGGGAGGAGACCGGAGACGTCATCGAGTCGGTCTACCTGGACGCCGGCGAGAACGGCCTCTTCAGCCTGGGCGAGTTCGAGGCCATCAGCTCACTGGGCCTGATGGAGCTGGTGACTCCGGAGGAGATCGCCGACGTCATCGAGGCGGAGATACTGGGCCGGCCCACCGGTCAGGATATCATCGCCGCCCTCGACGCCGCCAGCATGGGACCCAGCTACCGGGCCGGGGTGATGCGCGAGTCGGCCATGCGCAAGATGGAGAGCCTGGAGGAAGAGCACGGCGTGCGCTCGGTGGCCTTCGAGATGCTGGGGCCGCCGCGGCTCAGCAAGCTCCTGTTCGAGGCCGAGATCCTGCGGCGCGTCTGCACGGGCATCACGAATGCGGCGGACCTCGACGAGACGGAGGTGGCGCGCCGAGCCCGGGAGGTCCTCCGCGAGGACGACCGTCTCCGCTCCGACGTACTCTCCGTCGGCCTCCCGATCCTGCTGCCCGGGGGCGACCGGATGCTCCGCGGCCCGGAGGTGAAGGTGGCGCCGGAGGACGACGGCGACCCCCGGGACACCCGCTGGTCGGAGCAGGGATGGGTCGACCTCCGGCCCGAGTGCTGGGTCCGCTGGCGCCGACGCTGCCGGCAGTTCATGCACCGTGAGGTGGACCCGCCGGGGCCCGAGATGGGCTCCCGGGAGGACCTGGACGTGCGCGCCCGCTCCGGCGAGATCCGGCCCGGGTCGCTGGCCGGCTTCGTATTCCGCACCGAGGACGGAGGGGCCCGGATCAAGCGCTGAACAGAGCAGACAGAGCAGGGAGAGAGGCCGGAGACGTGCTCAGTCCCTCCTCAGTCCCTCAGCCCGCGTCCTCCCCGTCCTCGCGAATCAGTGGCACGAAGCGCGCCGCCTCGAACTCCTCTTCCTCACAGCGGTCGCCCCGCCTCCGGTAGCGACGGATCCACTGTGTCGATCGCCCCCCGACCGGCGCCACGGCCACTCCGCCGTCGGCCAGCTGCTCGCGGAGCGGGTCGGGAAACTCCGCCGCGCCAGCGGTGACGAGGATCCGCTCGAACGGTGCTTTCCCCGGCCACCCGCTGCTGCCGTCTCCCACCCTGAGGTGGATCCTGTCGGCGTAGCCCGCCTGGAGCAGAGCCTCGCGGGCCCGCTCGGCGAGGGGGGCGATCCGCTCGACGGAGAAGACCTCCAGACCGCAGGCGGCCAGCACCGCCGCCTGGTACCCGGATCCGGTCCCCACCTCGAGCGCCTTCAGGCCCTCGTCCGGCTCCAGGAGCTCGGTCATGCGCGCGACGATGTACGGCTGGGAGATGGTCTGGTCGTGGCCGATGGGGAGGGCGCGGTCCTGGTAGGCCCGAGACCGGTCGCCCCTGCGGACGAAGAGGTGGCGCGGAACCTCCTCCATCGCGCTCAGCACCCGCTCGTCTTCCACGCCACGGCTCCGAATCTGGCGCTCGACCATTCGCCGTCGCCGCGCGGCTTCGTCCGAGGCTCCACCTCGCTGTCCGCCGCCGGAGAAAAGGCCATCCAGAATGCTCATATCATCCAGTGTGCAGGTCGAAGGGACGTCCTCCGGCCGGGAACCGACTGCCGACCCCACGGGTTGGCGGGGCCGGGAAGCAATCATAGCTTGCGGCCGGTCGACGCGAGACCCCGCTCCGGTGTGATTCCCGGACAGCGACGAGGAGGTGGGACATGAGGCTGACGGAGTACTCACACGGCGCCGGTTGAGCGTGCAAACTGGGTCCGGAGGACCTGGAGCACGTACTGGATGCACTGCCGCGCCTCCCCGACGAGAGGCTGCTCATCGGGCTGGACGAGCCCGACGACGCTGCCGTATACCGTCTCGACGACGGACAGGCGGTGGCGGCTACGCTGGACTTCTTCACGCCGCTGGTAGACGACCCGGAGCAATTCGGAGCCGTGGCGGCGGCCAACTCCCTGAGCGATCTGTACGCCATGAATGTCACGCCTGCCTTCGCGCTGGCCGTTCTGGCCATCCCGGCGGGCGAGTTCCCCGACGATGCGGTGGAGGCCATCTACCGCGGGGCCAGCGACGTGTGCCGAGAGGCCGGGATCGTGATAGCCGGGGGGCACTCGGTGGACGATGCGGAGCCCAAGTTCGGCCTCGTGGCCATCGGACTGGCCGATCCGGAGCGGCTGTACCGGAAGCGTGGCGGGGAGCCCGGCGACGCGCTCGTCCTCGGCAAGGGGCTCGGCACGGGGGTGATCACGACCGCCATCAAGGCGCAGGAGGCTGGGCACGAAGAGATCGAGGCCGTCGTGAGCTCGATGCGCCAGCTCAACCGCGACGCAGCGGCGGTCCTAGAGGAGTTCGACGTCCACGCCGCCACCGACGTCACAGGCTTCGGCCTCCTGGGGCACCTGTGGGAGCTCTGCCGGGCCGGCGGGCACGGGGCCCGCATCAGAGCCGATGCGCCGCGGCTGATCGACGGGGCCGGTCGACTGGCGGCCGCGGGTCACGTTCCCGGGGGCACGCGGCGGAACCGCGAGGCCGTGGAGGAACACCTGGCCTGGGAGCCGACGGTGCCGGAGGAACGGAGGACGCTGCTCTGCGACGCCCAGACTTCGGGCGGTCTGCTCGCCGCCGTACCGGCTGGGGAGGCGGACGAAGTCGTGCGCCGATGGGCGGATCGGGGCTACGCCGCGTCCCGGGTCGGCCGCCTCGTGGAGCCCGGCGACGGTCCGCCGATCCGGGTGAACGCAGGACAGGAGTGAGTGGGCCCGCCAGGACTCGAACCTGGGACCGGCCGATTATGAGTCGGCTGCTCTAACCAGCTGAGCTACGGGCCCTCGGCGGAGCTCGACCGACTCGGGCGTTCCGTCACACAGGTCTCCACACGTAGTACACTGTCGGCATGAAGCGTGCCCGGAAACTTCACCGGGACGGAGTGTCGAAGATAACGCCAGGGCGTCCTTCGGAACATTCTCCGGACCGGGCACCACGCATGGCCCGGGCAGGCAGGAGATGCGCTGCGGAGGGACGGGAAGCGCCACATGGCGCCGGACTCCGGTCCCTTTCGCCGCCCTGTGGCGCGGCATACCTTCGGACGCTTCCGATCGCTGCCCCGGAGCCGCGGGGCCGACCCGACGCAGGACACAGCCAGGACGCTTCCGTACGCACCACGAGTCGAGGACGAGCGCGCATACATGTTCAGCAGCATCAAGGGACGGATCGCAGTCATCATCGGCCTCGTGCTCCTGTGCGGGTGGACGCTCATGCCGCAGGAGGGGCCCGAGGGGAATACCATCTCCCCCCTGAACCTGGGCCTGGACCTCCAGGGCGGGATGCACCTGGCCATCGAGCTGGCCAGCGACACCACGCTCACGGACCAGGCGCGCACCGACGCCCTGGATCGGGTGCTGACGACCATCCGGAACCGCGTGAACGAATTCGGGGTCCGCGAGCCGACCATTCAGAAGGTCGGCAACGAGCGGATCATCGTGGAGCTGGCGGGCATCGACGACCCCGACCGCGCCAAGGACATCGTCGCTCAGACGGCGTTCCTCTCGTTCAACATCGTACGCACGGACGGCGTCCTGACGGACCGGCTGGAGCGCATCGACCGGTCCATCGTCGACGCCCTCGGCGCCGAGAATCTGCGGCAGGCGGGCGGTGCCGGGGGCGACCTGAGCTCGATCTTCGGCCAGGAAGGCGCCGGGACGCCCGACACCGTGGTGCCGGATACCAGCGGCGCCGACACGGCGGCGGCCGGGGAGGGCCGGGAAGGTCAGGGCGAGGGCGGGCTTCCCCCGGCCCTCGGCGGAGGTGACACCGCGCAGGCCGCCGGGCAGGACACGGCCGCATCGCCCGAATCACAGGGTCTGCCGGGCATGCAGCAGGAGGGCGACGCCGGGCGGGGGGAGCTCCGCCCCCTCTCGGAACTCCTGCTCCAGTCCGGTCAGAACGGCGTCTACCTGGTGCAGCAGCAGGACGTGCCGACCGTGAGGAAGTTCTTGGCAATGGAGGCCGTGCAGCAGACGCTCCCGAACGGCATCCAGCTCAACTGGGGAGCCAACACGGTGAGCCAGGGCGGCAACGTCTACCGCGAGCTGTACGTGCTGGCCGACGATCCGCTGATCACCGGCGAGTACCTGGCCGACGCGGGTCCGGCCCAGCGTGACCCGACTTACAACCAGCCCGTCGTCCCCTTCGAGATGACGCGACAGGGGGCGCGGATCTTCGAGCGGCAGACGAGCCGCCACGTGGGCGATCAGATGGCCATCATCCTGGACGGGCGCGTACAGAGCGCGCCGGTGATCCGGCAGACGCTGAGCCGCCGGGCCCAGATCGAGCTCGGGGGTGGCGGAAGCCTGCAGGAGGCGCAGGACCTGGCGCTGGTGCTCCGAGCCGGTGCCCTTCCGGTGCCGATCCAGATCGTGGAGGAGCGCACCGTGGGGCCGTCGCTGGGGCAGGATTCCATCGAGCAGGGACGCCTGGCCTTCATCATCGGGATCATTCTCGTCGTTCTGTCCATGATCGCTTACTACCGGGCGGCCGGCGCCATGGCGGTGGGGGCGCTCTGCGTCTACGTGGTCCTCGTGCTCGGGGGCCTCGCCGGGCTGGAGGCGACTCTCACGCTGCCCGGCATCGCGGGCATCATCCTGTCCGTGGGTATGGCGGTGGACGCCAACGTGCTAATCTTCGAGCGCATACGGGAGGAGCAGGCGGCGGGCAAGACGCCGCGCACGGCTGTGGAGGAGGGCTTCTCGCACGCCCTCTCGGCCATCGTGGACGCGAACCTCACGACGCTGATCACGGCCATCATCCTGTATCAGGTCGGTACCGGCCCGGTGCAGGGCTTCGCGGTGACGCTGGCCATCGGGATCGTCGCCTCCTTCGTCACCGCTCTGTACGTCACCAGAACCTTCTTCATGGTCTACCTGGATCGGCACTCTCCGACCGATCCGGTGAGCATCTAAAGCAGGCGCGATATGTGGCTCTTCCGTAACGCTGACTATGACTTCCTCGGCCAACGGCAGAAGGCCTACGTCCTCTCGGGCCTCCTGCTCGCTATTGGGATCGGGTCCCTGGCCATGCGGGGAGGCCTCCGGTACGGCGTGGACTTCACCGGCGGGACGCTCATGCAGGTGGAGTTCGAGGAGCAGATCACCGTCGGTGATCTTCGGGGGGTGATGACGGGCGCCGGCTTCGACGGAGCCCAGCTCCAGGGCTTCGGGACCGTGAACGAGTTCCTGATCCGGGTGCAGGTCCAGGAGGGCATGACCGGCCAGGAGGTCCAGGACGAGATCGAGGCCGCTCTGGCCGGAGCGTACGGCGAGGACGGCTACACCGTCCTGCGCGTGGAATCGGTGGGTCCCCAGGTGGGAGAGGAGCTCCAGCAGAAGGCGGCCATCGCCATCCTGCTCTCCTTCCTCCTGACCCTGGTCTACCTGGCCTTCCGGTTCGAGTGGCGATTCGGCATCGCGTCCATCGTCGCGACGTTCCACGACATCCTGCTCACATTCGGGTTCATCTCGGTTATGAACATCGAGATCACGCTGGCCACGGTGGCAGCGATCCTCACCATCGTCGGGTACTCGCTCAACGACACGATCGTCGTCTTCGACCGGATCCGCGAGAACCTCAAAGGAGGGTCGGGCGCGGACTACAATTCGGTGGTGAACACGAGCATCAATCAGAACCTCCCGCGGACGTTCATGACGAGCATGACGACGCTGGTGACGCTGGTCGCCCTGGCCACGGTCGGCGGCGAGGTCATTCGGCCCTTCGCTATGGTTTTGGTCCTGGGAGTGGCGATCGGGACGTATTCCTCCGTCTTCGTAGCGTCGCCCGCCCTGCTGGAGATCCACCGATACCAGGAGAAGAAGGCCAGAGCGGAGGCGGCGCATGTCTCCTGACGGTCGGGACGACAGTCCCGCCGGGGAGACGCTGCGCTACTTCGATTCCCACTGCCACCTGACGGACGATCGGCTCGCCGAGGATCGATCCGAGGTCGTCAGTCGCGCCCGCGAGCGGGGCGTGGGAGAGATGGTCACGGTGGGCACGACTCCGGCCGACGGGATCGTCGCCGCCGAGCTGGCCGCATCGTCGGAGGGGATCTGGGCCACCGCGGGCCTGCATCCGCACGAGGCCGAGGACTGGACGCCCGAGGTTGGCGACCGGATACGGGACCTCCTCGGCCGGCCCGAAGTCGTGGCCGTCGGGGAGACGGGCTACGACCTCTACTACGAGAACAGCCCCCGCGAGGAGCAGGGCGCCTCCTTTCGGGCGCACATGGAGATGGCCCGGGAGACCGACCTCCCACTCATCGTCCACACGCGCGAGGCGGACGACGAGACGCGGGAAATGGTGGAGACGTACCGGGACTCTGTCCGGGGCGTTCTCCACTGTTACACCGGCGGAATGGAGCTGCTGGAGAGCGCCGTGCACGCCGGGTGGTGGGTCTCCTTCTCGGGCATCGTCACCTTCGACGGCTTCGACGCCGCAGAGCGGGTCAGGGCGGTGCCGGACGATCAGCTCCTCGTGGAGACGGACAGCCCGTATCTGGCGCCGGTGCCCGAGCGCGGCGAGCGCAACGAACCCGCGTTCGTCCGGCACACGACGTCGGCCCTGGCTGAGATCCGCGACGAGGAGCCGGCGGAGACCGCGGCCCTCACCCGCCGCAACGCCCGTCGGTTCTATGGCCTGTAGCAGTGTGTCGAGCACGCGCGTGATCGACAGCTGAGAGCCAGGCCGATCGCCGCCTCCTCACGGGACGCCGCCCCGGCTGCCGAGATTCCGACCCAGCCTCCCCCCGTATGACGCGGATCCAAATACTGCCCGACCACGTCGCGAACCAGATCGCCGCCGGCGAGGTGGTGGAGCGCCCGGTGTCGGTGGTGAAGGAGCTCGTGGAGAACGCCGTCGACGCCGGTGCCGAGCGGGTGGAAATCGAGCTCCGCAACGGCGGCAAGACCAGCATCCGGGTCTCCGACGACGGGTCCGGGATGGAGCGCGAGGACGCCCTCCTGGCGCTGGACCGTCACGCCACGAGCAAAATCGAGGAGGCCGACGACCTCCAGGCCGTCTCCTCGTTCGGCTTTCGGGGCGAGGCGCTCCCCTCCATCGCGGCGGTCAGCCGCTTCGAGCTGGAGACCGCAACCGAGGAGTCGGAGGTGGGCACCCGCATTCGGGCCCGGGGCGGAAAGATCCTCTCGGTGGACGAAGTGGTCCGCCGGCCCGGGACCACCGTCACCGTGCGGTCGCTCTTCCACAACCAGCCGGCCCGGGCCAAGTACCTCCGGGCTGCGTCGGCCGAGACCCGATCGTGCAGCGAGACCGTGACCCTTCTCGCCCTCTCCTCGCTCCGGGTCGGATTTCGCCTGGAGTCGAACGGCCGGGAGCTCCTGGAGCTCTCCCCGGCCGACACCCTGGAGGAGCGAGTGGCGGGAATCTGGGGCAGGAAGGAGGCTCGGGACCTCCTGGGCGTCGACCATACGGCGGGGCCGATCCGCGTCGGCGGCCTGGTTGAGAAGCCAGATGCAGCCCGGTCGGGCGGGCGCCGGCGCTACCTCTTCGTAAACGGGCGACCGTTCAGCGACCGAGGCCTCGTGAAAACCGTGGACGAGGCATATCGGACCACCGTCGCGCCGGACGTCCGGCCCACGTTCTTCCTGTATTTCAGCCTTCCGCCCTCCGCCGTGGACGTGAACGTCCACCCCCGCAAGGCCGAGGTACGCTTCGGCGACCGGAGCCGCGTGGAGGAAACCGCCCGGGAGGCCGTTCGCCAGAGGCTGACCGACCTGGAGAGCGCCCCCACCATGGGCCCCTCTGCCGCGGACGAGGACGCGGAGGAGACCGGTTCGGCCGAGGGACCGGGCGCCCCGACGGATGAGGTCGACGGGCCCGGAGCGCCCCGGCCGGTGGCGGAGCCGGGCGAGGACGGCGGTAGCGTCACGGCGGGGGAGCGCCCCTCGGCGAAGCGACCGGGCCCGGACCGGGAAGTGAGCTCCGGGGAGGCCGGTGGCGACGGCGAATCGCAGCTCGCCCTCTTCATGCGCCGGGGGCAGGCCGAAGCGGACGAACGGGAGGAGACTCGGGAGGTGACGGCGGAGGCGGCAGCCACGCCCGACCTCTATCAGGTGCACCGGAGCTACATCCTGGCCCAGACCCGCGAGGGGCTGCTCATCATCGACCAGCACGCGGCGCACGAGCGGATCCTATTCGAGGAAGTGATGCGTCACTTCGAGGGGGAGACCGGCGAGGCCTCCCAGCGGCTCCTCTTTCCGCTGACGATCCGTCTCTCGCCAGCGGAGTACCAGGCCGTGGAGGAGCTCTCGAGCCTGCTGGAGCAGGTGGGCTTCGAGGTCGAGCCCTTCGGCGACCGTACGGTCATCGTGCACGCGAGCCCGCGCCCCCATCCCTACTTCGACGCCGAGGGCTGTTTCCGGGATATGATCCGTGAGCTCGCCGAGGGCTCGGAACTGGTGAACTCCGCCCGCAACCAGCACGAGAAGATCGCCAAGAGCATGGCCTGCCAGGGGGCCATCAAGGCCGGCCAGCAACTCTCTCAGGAAGAGATGGCGGAGCTGTTCGATCGGCTGTTCGCCACCGAGCTGCCCGGACACGACGTGCACGGTCGGCCCACGGTGGTACGGCTGACCCTGCAGGAGTTGGAGAGGCGGTTCGGACGCTCGTGAGCGACGGGCGCGATCCGCCCCGGGCCCTGGCGGTGGCCGGACCCACTGCCACCGGGAAGACGGCCGTGGCGGCCGAAGTGGCCCGCCGCCTGAACGGAGAGATCATCTCCGTGGACAGCCGGCAGGCGTACCGCGGGATGGAGATCGGCACCGCCGCGCCGTCCCCGGATCTGCGGAACGAAATACCCCACTACGGCGTGGCCTTCCTCTCGCCCGGCGAGCGATACGGTGCCGGCCGCTTCGCGCGGCGCGCCCGGCACTGGATTCGCGAGATCCGGAGCCGAGGCCGCGTACCCATTCTCGCCGGGGGAACCGGCTTCTTCCTGAAGGCCCTCACCGATCCGGTCTTCGAGGAGCCGGAGATGGACCAGGAGCGTCGCCAGGCGCTGCGGACGTGGATGGACGAGAGGCCGGACGATCTGCTCCTCCGCTGGGCGCGTCGCCTGGATCCCGCCCTGGCCGAGCGGATGGACCCGCTGGACCCGCAGCGCGCGAGCCGTACTCTGGAGCTGGCGCTCCTGTCGGGCCGCCCACTGAGCTGGTGGCACGACCACGGAGAGCCCGAGGCGCCGCCGCTGCGGGCCCGGGTCTACGTGCTCGAGCTGGCGTCCGAGCCGCACCGCGAGCGCATCCGGCGCCGCACCAGGGAGCTTCTCGAAAGCGGCTGGTGCGACGAGGTGCAGGCACTCCGCGAGGCAGGCCACGGCCCGGACTCGCCGGCCCTGGACGCCCTCGGATACCGGGACGTCGCCCGCCTCCTGGACGGCGAAATCGACCGCGAGGAGGCCGTCGACCGCATCACCCGCGACACGTGGCAGTACGCCCGGAGGCAACGGACGTGGTTCCGGCACCAGGTGCCGGAGGCCGACACGGTGCGGCTGGACGCCGCCGAGCCGGTGGAGCAACTTGCAGATCGTATCGTTGATGACTGGGAGCGGCACTCCGGGGGAGCGTCTTCCGGTGACGGCCGTCGGAAACCGTAGTCGACCGAGGAGGGAGGAGCGGCAGCGGGATGAAGATCAGCATCACCTGCCTGTTACATTTCTCCCTTCTTCTATAAAACTTTCTATCAAGGGTCTACGGAAAGCACCTCGACCGATTTATAAGCCCTCAGTCCACGTTTCAGTCCATGTATAGGCCGGAGACAGCGGTCACAGTCCGTCGGGGAGAGGGGTGGGTAACTGTCATCTGACTATGCCTCCCGAACGTGCTTCTTGGCGGTAGCATGAACTCCTGGTTCGAAGCGTCCGGGCCGGGACCCCCTCCGGTTGGGCGAGCTTCCGTCCCGGGCCAGCCACCGCCCGGACCACCGCTGGTCCCGTGAACGCTTCGCTCGCCTCCCAGCGAGCGAGTCAGCTCCAGAATCGTGTAGAACACTGGCCGACCTCTTGCGCGGTAGCAGACCTTTCGGACCCGACGTGACAGCGCGACGGTCGAAGTCGTCTGTTGGGCGGATGTCCGAACGGACCCTTATCCCCCACCGGGAGCACCATGAGAAAGCATGTCATCGCCACCGCGGCCGCCGCAGTCCTGGCACTCACCCTGGCGGCCTGCGGAGGAGACGGGATCACTGATCCCACCGAGGTCGAGCTGGGGGAGACGACCTTCGTCTTCGTGGTAAATCCCACGGTGAACGATGCTACCGAGGGTTCCGTCCCCGCGCCCGGGCCCAACCAGGGCGGGGTGGACATCTCCCTGCAGGACGGCCCCTCCGGCTCCACCGGGACCGACGGCGTATCCGTCTTCGCCTCCGTTGACACGGCTACTCACTCCGTGTCCCTCGACGACGGCGAGGGCAACGCCGGCGATCTCTCCCTCTCGATTGCTGAGCGTGACCTGCGTGAGGTGGCCGTGGCCCTGGACGGAGGCGGCGCGGCGGAGATGGCGAACGTCCGCTACGAGTTCGGAGGCGAGGTGGTGGAGATCACCTCGGACATGTCCCTCTCCGAGGTCAACGAGGCCCTCTCCGAGAGCAACCGCATCGTGCTGGTTCGGGGCGGCACCTACACGGGGGACATCGACTTCTCCGGCAGCAACGTGACCCTCTTCGGCGAGGGAGCGGAGGGCGGCAACGTCACTATTGACGGGGATGTCACCGTGAGCGGGAGCGGTAACCGGCTCCGGGGCGCGCGGGTCACGGGAGCCCTCGTGGTGCCGGGCAGCGACGCCGGAATCTCCTTCAGCTCCGTGCAGGACTCGCTCTATGTCGACGGCAGCGATGCCGTCCTGATCAACAACTCGTTCTGCGGATCCATCACGATCGACGGGAGCGGCACCGTCGCCCTCGGAAATGCCGGAATGGCACCCGTGCCCGAACCCTCCGGCGGCTGCTGACTTCTCCGCACGTCCACCGGGCTATCGCTCCCCCCCGCGGGAACCGGATCGTCACGACCTACCTGATTGGCGGTAAGGCCGAACTTCTACTCTCGGCACTTACCCATACGAAATGACGAAGAGCCTGAATTAG
>CAZFDK010000018.1:0-40794 GCA_964518305.1 uncultured Gemmatimonadota bacterium
AGATCGTCTCCTGGGACGAGGTGGACTTCGTCTGGCAGGTCTCCGGCGAGGAGGACATCGTCGTTGTCGTCGACGCGGCTGACACCCAGGGCGTCAACCGACTCATCACGCGGGCCCGGGGCATGGACGACTCCACCCTCCGTCAGTTCCTCGTTTCCGTCCGCGACTGAGGCTCCGTTCACCAGCGCCGCCGGCCCGGGCGGATCGCCTCCCGCACCAGCATGCCGATCATCGTCGTGCCCGCCCGCGCCACGGCAGACGGCACGCCGCTGATCTTGGACTCCCCCCGCTGCCGCGGCTCAAAGCGCACCGGCACCTCGCGCACCGTGAGGCCGGCACGGAGGGCGCGGACGTGCATCTGGACGTTCCACCCGAAGTCCGGGTCGTCGAGGTCCAGGCCCAGGAGGCTCCGGAACCGGATCGCCCGCAACGGCCCCATGTCCCGACCCGCCCATCCGTAGAGTCCCCGGAGCGCGGCGCTGACCAGGGCGTTTCCGGCGGCGGCGTGGAGCGGCACGCCGTCCGTGCGGCGGCGCCGGCCCAGGACCAGGTCCGCGCTCCCGCCGCGCACTGGCTCTACGACACGCGAAAGCTCCGCCGGTCCACGGCGGTCGTCGGCGTCCAGGAAGACCAGGACACGCGGCGGGTGCCGGCGCCGCGCTTCCGCCGCGATACCCGCCTGGCAGGCGCGCCCGTAGCCCGGGCGGGGCTCGGCGACCACCCGGGCCCCGGCCTCCCGCGCCACCCCGGCGGTGCGGTCCGTGGAACCGTTGTCGACGACGAGCGGCCGGTAGTCGCCCGCCGCCTCGTCCAGGGAGGCCAGCACGGCGGGCAGGCTCTCGGCCTCGTTTCGGGCCGGAATGAGCACCGTGACGCCGTCGTCCCCCTCACGCTCCGATGATCGAATCACGGCAGTCATGGCTTCCATCGTGGGGAGCGGGCGAGGAGGACGCCACCGGCGGGCGCGGGACGGTGCTGGCCCTGGGCCTTCTGGAAGTCGGGCTCCTGGCCGCGGTCGGATGGATCCCCGGCGCGGGCGGCACTCCGCTCCCGGCCCTGGCGCTGTGGGGCGGAGCCTTCGCCTGTTACGCCGCGGCGGCCGCGCGGCTCGGGGGCCCGGCCCTGAGGCCGGAGAGCGCCGGGGAGCGGGCGCCGGGGCTCCGGGTCCGGGACCTGTGGATCCTGGGGGTCGCCGGGCGCCTGGCCCTCCTGCCTCTGCTGCCGCACTTCACCGACGACATCTACCGGTACATGTGGGACGGCTGGGTGCAGGTGAACGGGGTGAACCCGTATGCGTACCCGCCGGCGGCGCCGGAGCTGGCCGAGCTGCGCACCGCCTGGCACGGGCTCGTGAACCACCCGGAGGTGCGGACCATCTACCCGCCGGCTGCCCAGTTCGTCTTCGCGGCCCTGGCCCTGGTCGGTCCTTCGATATGGCTCTTCAAGGCCGCCTGGGTGGCCGCGGACCTGGCCGTCGCGGAGGTGATCCGCCGACTGGCCCGGCGCCGCGGGGGCGACGGACGCCTGCCCCTGGTTCTCTACCTGTGGTGTCCCCTCCTGCTGGTGGAGGTGGCCTGGGGCGGGCACCTGGAGCCGCTGGGTCTCCTGCCCATGACGCTCGCTCTGGCCGCCGGGGCCGCCGGGGGCGGAGCGTGGCTGGCCCTCTCAGCGGGAGTGAAGTTCGCCCCGGCGGCCGCCCTGCCGGCCCTGTGGCGGAGGCGCGGCGGGCGGGCCGTCATGGTCTTCGCCGCCGCGGCGGCCGCCCTGATCGTCCCCTACCTGCTCGGCGCCGGGACGGCCATGGCGGACGGGTTGACCGAGTATGCCCGTCGGTGGTCGTTCAACCCGGGCCCCCACCGGGTCCTCTCGGCCCTGCTGGGCGGGCCGGACCCAGCCCGCTGGGCCGGCGGCGCCGCGGTGGCCTCGGTAGCGGGATGGGCCGGGTGGCGCCGGTGGCGGCTGGAGCGGGCGCTGCTGTGGGCCATCGGCGCGGGTCTGCTGGTCTCGCCCACGCTTCATCCCTGGTACGTCCTGTGGGTCCTTCCCCTGGCCGCCCTGCGCGGGAGCCGGGGCTGGCTTCTCTTCACCGGAACCGCCCTGCTGGGCTACTGGCACTACGACACGTTCCTGGCAACGGGAGAGTGGCCGCAGCCGGCGTGGCTCTCGGCCCTGACCTGGGGGCCGCCGCTCCTCCTGATGGTCGCCGACGCGCTACGGGAGCGGTACGACGGAGGCGTGGGAGCGAGGTCTACTCCCGGTAGTTGAACGGCTTCCACCGGCCGTTCCACTCGACCAGGACATCCAGGGTCTCGATGTAGCCCTCCTCCCCGTCGGAGGCACGCCGGACCCACACGCGGGCGCCCCGGTGGAGGGTGAAGTCCTCGTACTGCTCCGGCTCCCGCCGAAACTCCACTCGGATCAGCTCCAGCTCGGCGCCCCCGTACTTCCGCAGCGCGGCGTCGATGCCTTCGCTCGTGTTGTGCCGATTCAGCTTCCGAACGTACTCGAAGGGAAGCGTCCCCCGCTCCGGCAGGTGCGGCCAGAGCAGGTCCCGGTGCTCGTCCCGCGTCACGAGGAGCTGCCCGAGCTTCCGCTCGCTCCTGCGCTCTATGGCGTCCAGCACCGCCCGCGCCACCGCTTCCGGGCTCTCCTTCGCCCGGGCCATGCCCCGCGCTCGCGCTACGTCAGCGCAGCCCGCGCCGGCCAGGCCCGTGACGGCGATGGCGAGCAGAGCGGCGAGGACGAGCAGCGCGGATCCGTTCCGGTCGCCGCGTCGCAGCTTCTCCATGTCGGTCCTCCCTTCGATCGTGAAACGTGATGAACGACGACAGGGGCGCCGGCCGGCGCCCCTGCTCGTCGCTGATGGCAGGCCGACGGCCGTCGGCCCCCTGTCCCGGAATCACCCGGAGCTCGGTCGGCGCACCGTCAGCTGCCCGGCGCGGGGCGGGAGTCGTCTCCACCCACCGTCCACACGGTCCACCCGGAGTACCAGGCGTCCGCTACCGCGGTGCCGGGCTCAACGGCGCCGGCGTAGCTCGTCTGCTGCAGCGAACGGCCATCCGTCGGCATCACCAGACCGGACCCGTTGTTGAGCGCCGAGACGTCCACCGCCGAGTAGCCGGACGGGGTGCCGCTCGGGATCAGGTCGGGCGGGCTGCCCATGCTGCCGATGCTGAACGCTCCGCTCGGAAGCTGCGGATCGGCGAGCATGTTGTCGAAGCCGCTCTCGGTGAAGAAGGTCTCGTTCTCCGACTGGCTGTACCCGTCGCCGGACTCGTCGGCCAGGTTGTCGGAGGCCGCTCCGCCCTGCGCGACGTTCGAGTGCAGGATGTTGCCCTCGAAGCGAAGGGTGGTGGACGGATCCGTCTGGCCCGCCAGCCTGTTGTCGGCGTACTGTGCCGTCTGCGCGCCCTCGACGTCGAAGCCGCTGGCGCCGAATCCGGTGACGATGCTGTTGAACACGCGGTAGTTGGATCCCTCGCGGAGCAGGACGCCCGCGTCGCTGGAGTTCCCCTGGGCGGCGAGCTCGCCGCTGCCGAGGTCCACCCCCGAGCCGACGAGCGTGGCGTTGGCCACGATCGCGGAGGAGTGCGGGCTCGCGTCCGGCGTCGAGCCGTTGTTGGAGAGCTCCATGCCCTGATCGGCGGCGTCGCCGCGCTGCTGGGCGATGAGGAACTGCATGAAGCCCTGGTAGCCGTCGGTGCCGTCGTAGCTGTCGTCACCGATGCCGGTCATGACCATGTGCGTCTGTGTAGTGGTCCCGCCGAAGGGCTCGGTGCCGTCGTCGACGTTGTAGTGCACCTGGACGTAGTCGACGGTGGTGCCGGAGCCGGTGCCCTGGAAGGCGATGCCGTTCAGCTGGTCCGTGGCGGTGACATCGTCGCCGGCGTACTCGACGCGGACCCCGCACAGGATACCGCTGTCGTCGTCGGTCTCGCTGCCGCCGTAGAGACCGGAGTCACCCTCGCCCTGGGCCTCCTGTCCGGAGTTGATGGGAGCCTGGCCGTTGAGGATCAGTCCGCCCCAGTCTCCCCGGGCGCGTTGGCCGCGCGGCTGGTCGGACGTGAGGACGATCACGCTGTCCGCCGCGGGCTTCGTGCAGCCCTGGTCGTTCGGGTTCGCGTCGGCGATGATCTGCGACCCCCGCGACACGACCAGGTAGCTCCCCCGGACGCTCGTCGACGGGTCCCTGCGGCCGTAGAGCGTGGCACCCGGCTCGATGGTGAGCGTCACGGCCTCCGCGCAGTCGCCGGACGGTCCGCAGTCGCCGCCGACGAAGACGGGTCCGTCGATCACCCAGTCCCTGTCCGCGGTGAAGGTGGTGTCCGAGGTGATGTCGCTGGAGATCACCGCGATATCGGAGTCCGGCGCCGGAACGGTCACCGAGGCGGAAGAGCTGAAGCCGGAGCTTCCCGCGCTGTTCGAGGCCTCTACCTGAGCACCGTAGGTCTGCCCGCGGTTCACGCCGCCGAACGTGGCGGCCGTGGTCCCGGACTGGACCGTCTGCGTCCGCTCGTCCGAGCTGGAGGAGATGCGCGCCTCGTACTCGTCGGCATTGGAGACGGCGTCCCACGTGACCGTGATCGTGTCCTCGCTCACGCTGGCCTGCACGTTGCCGGGCACGGCCGGGGCGTCCGGCCCCATCCCGCCATTCCCGCTGTCGTCGCCGCACGCCGTCAGGGACAGCAGTCCCAGCACGGCGGCGAGCGCAGCGCCTCTGAATGTCGTCAGTTTCATCGGATTCCTTTTCCTCGTCTTGAGATAGATTCGAAGCTCTCCCGCGTGTTCACCGCTCTGGTGAACGGTTCTCTGCGCCCACCGCGTGGGTGAGCGATTCCCTGACTTCCGCGATTTCGTGCATTCCGAGTGAGGACCCCGGTCCCTTCGGCGGTCATCCGCCGTAGGTGAAGCTCACGGAGAAGGTCCGTCCCGTCGTGTAGCGCCTCTGCACCCGGGTGATGCCGTTCATCGACTGCTCCCACAGGTGCTCGGAGTCGAGCAGGTTCGTGGCCTCGAGCTCCAGGTCCACGCGGGGCCCGAGGGACTGGCTCAGGGTGACGTCGAGCTCGGGGCGGGGCTGCTCGACCACGTCGGGCTGCCCGGACCCGCCGGCGGCAGTGATTCGCTCGCCGAAGACGTTGAAGGAGGCACCCAGCTCGGTGCCGCCGTCCGGCGTCCGGTAGTTGACGGCGAGGCTGGCGGCATAGTCCGACTGCCCCTCCAGTGCCCGCTGTAGATTGGTCGGGTCGTAGATGCCGCCGCGCCGGACGTTCACGCGGGAGTCGATGAGCGCCAGGTTGCCGCTGACCGTGATCCCGCCGACGTCGTGGAGCAGGCCGAACCGCTTCCTGAGCCCGAGCTCCGCCCCGTAGATTCGTCCGTCCTCGGAGTTCTGGTAGGAGTAGGCCTCTCCGGCGGCGGAGATGAAGACCTGCTCGATGGGCCTGTCCAGCTTCTTGTAGAAGCCGCTCACTGAGACCACCTCGCCGGCCCCCGGGAACCACTCCCAGCGGAGGTCCGCGTTCGTGATCTCAGCGGTCTCGAGGTCCGGGTTGCCGAAGACCTGGCGCAGGCTGGCCGCCTCGGTGAACTGGAAGGGGGCGAGCTCCCGGAACTCCGGTCGGTCGGTGGTCCTGCTCGCCGCCGCCCGGAGGTTCATGTCCTCGTCGAGCGAGTACTTCAGATTCACCGCCGGAAAGACGTCGGTGCGCTCCTGCTCCGCCAGCAGCGTCGTGGAGTCCGTCGCCTGCGTGGGATCGCTGAGCGAGAGCTCGTAGCGCTCCACCCGGGCACCCACCGTGGCCGTGAAGTCGCCGGTCACCGGTAGAGTGAGCATACCGTACGCGGCGTAGCGGTCGTCGTCGGCCGAGTAGGTGTCACCGGGCTCCGAGAGCTCCGTGAGAACCAGGTCGTTCGGGGCGCTCAGACTGCCCGAGATGTTCTCCGGGGTGAGCACCGAGTCCAGGCTCGTGATCGACGCGCCCTGGCTGAAGCGCCATCGAAAGCGGCGCGCCGCGAAGTCGCGGGCCTGATCCCGAGCCGAGGCGCCGAACGCGAGCTCCGTGTCCCGCTCGGTGAGGAGCTCGAAGGGGATCGTGAGGTCGAGCCCGCCGCTGAAGTCCGTCTCCGTGAGGTCGCTGAAGAGGTAGCGTGCGCTCTCGCCGGTGTTCTGGAGCACGAAGGGCTCGTCGTCCGCCGTGAATCCGCGCTTGTAGATCGCCTCGCGCAGACCCGGCTCGTCACGCTTCGCCCGCGCGGCGCCGCCCCGCCACTCCAGTCGGAGGTCGCCGAGCATCTGGTGCTCGCCGGAGAGCTGTCCCCAGGCCATCTCGCGGCCTACGAAGCGGAGCCTCTCGTCCCGGAGCACACCGCCCAGGTCTTCCCGGTTGGGGCCCACGTAGGTCCGGGCCTCGTCGGAGCCGTGCCGGTTGTAGAGCGTCTTCAGGCTCACCTGGTGCTTCGGTGTCGGCTGATACGTGAAGTTTCCGATGCCGCCCCACTCCACGTCATGGCTGCCGCGCGTGAACTCGTAGTCGACGTTCGGCTCCACCGAGCGCTCCGCCACCAGGTCCGGGTCGAAGGCCGTCGTCCGCCACTTCCGCTCGATCTCGTCCCCCCGGATCGAGTAGCTGTTGGAGTAGCTGCCGGCGACGAAGTAGCCGAAGTCGTCGTCGAAGATCTCGGTCCGGTCGCCGAGCGCGAAGCTCCAATCCACGTTGTTCGGGGTCGACCCGGCGCTGGGCGAGAACCGGGAGAGGTCGCCGAGGAGAGCCTCGCCCAGGCGCTCACGGCTCGAGGCGTCCGCCGGCAGGGTCTGGCCGTCGAGCCCGCCCAGCTCCTCCTCCATGCTGGACGGCATGTTCCGGCTGCCGTCATCGATTCCCAGGAAGTCCAGCGACCCGCCCGGGTAGTTCAGGTAGCCGTCGTTGAACTGACTCTGGGTGTTGGCGTTGCTCCCCACCGAGAACTTCGCGGTGAACTGCTCCGGGAACTCCCGTGTCTCGATCTGGACCGTTCCGCCCGAGAAGTCCGCGCCCTCGTCCGGCGTGTACGTCTTCTGGACCTTCACGCTCTGGAGGAACCCGGCGGGGAAGAGATCGAGCGGAACCACCGACTTGTCCGGCTCGGGGCTCGGGAGCGGCGACCCGTTCAGCGTGGTCTGGCTGTAGCGCTCGCCCAGTCCCCTCACGAAGACGTACTTGCCCTGATTCACAGTGACGCCGGCGATCTGCCGGGCGGACTCGGCAGCGTTCGAGACGGGAAGGCCCGAGATCTGCTCCTCGCCGACGGCGTCGCTCACGGTCAGGGCTCGCTTCTGTTCGTCCAGGAGGGCAGCCGTCGATCCCCGCTCCTGCTCCACGGAGACCGTCAGATCGCTGACCTCGACGGCCTCGGGGGAGAGGGAGACATCCAGGGTCGTCGCCTGGCCGGGCTCCACGGTTACCCCCGTGACCGTCTTCCGGGAGAACCCCAGGCTGCTCACCACGAGCTCGTACGTGCCGGCCGGCACGTTGCCCAGCTGATAGCGGCCGTTGAGGTCGGTCAGGGACCCGATCTGTGTTCCCCGGAGCTGGACCGGGGCAGAGGAGACCGGTGAGCCGTCCTCGGAGTTCACGACCTGTCCCTGGATCTGGCCCGTGGCCTGTTCGGCCTGCTGTGCGGGTGCGGACACGGCCGCAGCGAGCAGGGCCGCCACGGCGACGACGCTGGCGATGCTGACGCTGCTGCCCGGAGCGCTGGCCGGTGCTGTTCGAGTCACGCTTGGACCTCCTGCGATTCATGTATCCGAGTCGTCGGAACTGCGGGTCCCGGTTGTCCGAGACGCGAGAAGCCGTCGGTGGGGAAGAGACGACGGGTCGACCGCCCTCGTTTGCTCCCCAATTCGGATGAGATGATACCAGTCCCGATTCACGGGGAGGTAGAGCCGGCGTAACGGGGTCGTAACGATCTGGTACGGAGCCGGGGAACGTCGGAGGTTCCGGGGTGAAGGCCCGAGTTCCGCGGACGGATCGTCCGCGGTCGTTGTCAGATCAGGAGGTGGCGCCCCGGAGGCTGGAGACCGCCGTCGACAGGTAGCCGGCGGCGAAAAGGAGTGTGAAGGGAACGGCTGCCGGGGCCCCGGCAGCCAGGTGGCGCGCCGCCGCGGCCAGCAGCAGGAGCCCCAGCACGAGTCGCACGACGGTGCGAACGGGACGGAGGGAGACCGAATACCGTCGGAGTGGACCCGAGCCGGCCTTCGGGGTGCGGCGGAACGGGGTCTCTCCTCCGCGTTCCACCGCGCCCCGTGCCACCGCGCCGCTGAGCGGCACCCCCAGACCGATTCCAAGGGTCATCGCCTCCGCCACCCGGCGCAGGCCCGCCGCCGGTCGGACGCCCCGGAGCCACGAGGCGACGCCGTAGAAGAGCACGAAGGGGAGGACCGCCAGCGAGAGGGCCAGCGCGTGGAACCAGTCCGGAAGGCCCTGAACGCCCCCCAGGAAGCCGGCGGCGGCCAGGGCTACGCCCAGCGACATCGTCAGCGGGTGGGCCAGATGGCTGAGCAGGTGCGACGTGGCCTCCATCTTCACGGCCGCCCTCTGGCCGCTGCGCCAGATCGCCGGAAGCAGCTTTCGGGCTGTCTGGACGCCGCCCTGCGCCCAGCGCTCCTGCTGCACCTCCAGCGAGCGCACCGAGGACGGCAGCTCGCCAGCGACCCGGACGTCGTCCCGGTAGATCCCCTTCCAGCCGCGCAGCTGGGCCCGGTAGCTCAGGTCCAGGTCCTCCGTCAGCGTGTCGCCCTCCCAGCCGCCGGCGTCGAGAAGGCACTCTCGCCGCCACATTCCGGCCGTGCCGTTGAAGTTGAAGAACAGGCCGGAGCGGCTGCGGGCCTCGTGCTCCACCGCGAAGTGCGCGTCGAGGAGCACGGCCTGGGCCCGGGTGAGCCACCCGTCGCCCTCCTCGTTCAAATGGGACCAGGCCGCCTGGACGAGACCCACCTCCGGGTCCGCGAAGGCGGGCAGGAGGCGCCGCGCCAGGTCCGGCTCCGGTACGAAGTCGGCGTCGAAGATGAGGAAGAAGTCGCCGGAAGCGCGCTCCACGCCGTGGGCGAGCGCACCCGCCTTGTACCCCTCCCGGGACTCCCGGCGGAGGTGCTGGACGTCGATCCCCTCCTCTCTCCACGCGGCGACCCGAGCGGCGGCGAGATCCGAGGTCTCGTCGTCGGAATCGTCCAGGACCTGCACTTCGAGCCGATCCGACGGGTAGTCCAGACGGCAGGCGGCGTCGATGGCGCGCTCCACGACGTTGGCCTCGTTGTAGACCGGGATCTGTACGGTGATCGGCGGCAGCTGGCTCCTCCACGTGTCGCGCGCATCCCCGGACCTGCTCCGGAACCGGAGCCACAGCAGATAGAGGCGGTGGAGGCCGAACGGGAACAGGAGGAGCAGGATCAGGATGTAGGCCCCGGTGGCCGCGAGCTCGACGAATCCGCTCACGTGTTGCAATCCGCGGGCGCGGCCCGGCGCTGCCCGGTTGCGCGCCGCAGTGCCGCGACACCAGTTATCCACGACGGGCGACCGTGCAGGGACCCGGATCCCACCCCAGGAGCCATGGCCGACGAACACATCCTCGTCGTCGACGACGAACCGGACATCCTGAGCCTCCTCGTTTATCAGCTGAGCCAGGAAGGCTTCAAGGTCAGCACGGCCGTCAACGGCCGCTCGGCGATCTCCACGGCCAGGGACGAGCACCCCGACTGCGTCGTCCTCGATCTCATGCTGCCGGGCATCGACGGGTACGAGGTGCTCAAGACCCTGCGCAGGGACGAAGATACCGAGGCCATTCCCATCCTTCTACTCACGGCGCGCCAGGAGGAAGAGGAGCGGGTCAAGGGCTTCGAGTACGGCGCCGACGACTACGTGACGAAGCCCTTCAGCAACAGGGAGCTGGTGCTCCGGGTGAAGGCGCTCCTCCGCCGTGCCAGGTCGGAGCCGGTTTCCTCCGGCAACCGCCTCACGGTCGGCCCGGTGCGGATCGACCGCGAGGCCCATCGGGCCTTCGTCCACGACGAGGAAATGGAACTGACGCCGCTGGAGTTCCGCCTGCTCGAGACGCTGATGGAGCGCAGGGGCCGGGTGCAGTCCCGCCGGCAGCTCCTGCAGGCCGTCTGGGAGACCACCGCCGACATCGAGACGCGGACGGTGGACATGCACGTGGCACGGCTCCGGACCAAGCTCGGTGACGCCGGTGACCTGGTCGAGACGGTGCGCGGCGTCGGGTACCGCTTCGAGGCGGTGGACCGCTGACCCTCCGGACCCGGGCCTTCGCCGCGGTCGCCGTCGCGGCCGCCGTCTTCGCGTCGTTCCTCCTCTGGTGGGCCTCGGGTCCGCTGGAGTCGCGGATCCGTGAGCGCTGGGTGAACGAGCTCCGCCGGGAGGCCCGGCTCGCCGGGGAGCACGTCGGCGAGGCCGCCTTCTCGGACTCCCTGGCGGACGCGCTCGGATCCGCCGTCGGTCACCGGATCACGCTGGTACGAGGTGACGGCCGCATCGCCGGCGACTCCGAGGTCCCCGCCGACCGTGTCTCCGCCCTCGGCGACTACTCCGATCGACCCGAGATCCGGGCTGCTCTCGCCGGTCGGGTGGGGTCCGACATCCGGGCGAGCTCGGTCCTGGCCCGCGAGCTCCTCTACGTGGCGATACCGCACGGGGGCGGGGCCCTCAGGGTCGCGATGCCGGCCTCGGAGCTGGACGCCCCCGTCGTCCGGCTCCGCCGCGTCACGGTGGCGGCGGCGGCCGGCACGCTGCTCCTCCTGCTGGTGTTCGCCGGTTTCCTCGAGCGGTTCCTGGCGGCTCCGATCCGCCGGGTTCGAGGCGCCCTCGAGGAGCTGGTGGAGGGTCGGTTCGCGACGCGACTCGCGCCGTCGGGTGACGGCGAGGTGGCCCGACTCGCCCGCGCTGCCGACCGCGTCGCCGACCGTCTGGAGGAGATGGAGGAGGGCCTCGAGGCGGGACAGGAGCTGGGGGAGGTCTTCCAGCACATGGACGAGGGCGTGGCCGTGGTGGGCGACGACGGCCGGGTGACCCGGGCCAACCGCGCGTTCCTGGACGTTCTGGGACGCGACGACGCCGTGGGCGAGCGCTTCGGCACGCTCTTCCGTGACCCGGCGCCGCGCAGGCTCCTGGAGCGGGGCCTCGAGGGCGAAGCCGGGAGCCGGGAGGTCGAGCTCGGCGACAGGGCCGTCCTCCTCTCGGTCCATCCTCACGGTGTCGGAGCCGTGGTCACGTCGCGGGATCTGACGCGGCTCCGCCGACTCGAGGGAATCCGCCGCGACTTCGTGGCCAACGTCTCGCACGAGCTCAAGACCCCGCTCACCAGCGTTCTGGGCTTTGCCGAAGCCCTGGCCGACTCCGAGATGCCGCCGGATCGGGTACGGGAGTTCGGCCAGCGGATCGTGACCAACGGCGTCCGGATGCGGCGCATGATCGAAGAGCTCATGGACCTCTCGCGGGTGGAATCCGGCGCCTGGGAGCCGGAGCCGACGGATGTTCCCCTGGCCGACGCCGCCCGCACGGCGTGGCAGGCCGTCGCCGGGAGGCGCGAAGAGGGGCCCCGGCTGGATCTGGACGTAGACGGCGACACGACGGTCCGTGCAGATCGCGATGGCCTGGGATCGGTGCTCCGGAACCTGCTCGACAACGCCGCCCGGTACAGTCCGGCCGGGGAGCGGGTCACCGTCTCCGCCCGGCCCACCGACGGGATGATCCGCGTCGAGGTCCGGGATCGGGGCCCCGGCATTCCCACTGCCCACCGCGAGCGAATCTTCGAGCGCTTCTACCGGGTCGACGCGGGACGGTCCCGGAAGGAGGGCGGCACGGGCCTGGGGCTGGCCATCGTGAAGCACCTGGTCGAGGCCCACGGCGGCGAGGTCGGTGTCGAGAGCCGGGTGGGCCGCGGGTCGGCCTTCTGGTTCACCGTCCCCGCCGCCCGTCCCGCCGACGCCGGTTCGTAGCTCTCCGAGCAGCGGTCGTGGGGTGTGCCGGACACGGCGCTCCCTGGCGATGAGACGTTCCGGGGGGAGCGACGTGACAGAATCGTTACATCATCATAACCTCACCGTCGCATTCCGACGCCAGCTTTCTAAGCTCCGGAGCCGCCGTCCGGCGACCTTCGGGGCTCCCTGCAGGAGGAGCCAGGACAGATGGCACGCGAACGCTTTCTCTCCCCCGGAGAGGTGCATCTCCCGGTGGGACGGATCCTCGCCGCCCTTCTGGTCGTCCTGTTCGCCGCCCCGACGGGGGCGGTCGCGCAGGAGGGCCCGTCAATCCTGTCGAACGCGGAGGAAATCGATCTGTCGGGCCGGTTCCAGCTGCAGGCGCTGACGAGCAGCTGTGCCGGCGATCCGCCGGACGTGGAATCGCCCTGCGCGTCGGTGGCGCCGGGGGTCGACTGGTTCGCGCGTCGGGCCCGACTCTCGGCCACCGTGCGGGTGAACGACTTCATCTCCGGCAAGATCGAACCGGACTACGGATCGGTGGGCGGCGTCACGCTTCGTGACGCCTATGGCATGCTGACGTTCGGGCCGGGTGCCCGGCTCCAGATCGGACAGTTCAAGAAGCCGTTCGACGGCTTCCACCTCACCAGCTCGACGCAGATACTGACCATCGAGAGAGCCCTGGACATCCCTGGTGTCCCGGGCGCCCGGGCCCTGTCGATGGCGGAGCTCACGACGCGGAACATGCTGTCCAGCTACGATCTGGGCGTCATGCTGTCCGGCCGGCTCGGCGAGAGCGTCCGTTACTGGGCCGGGACCTTCGACGGTCGGGCGCCGGCGGCCAACGGCGACGTGAACGGGGAGAAGCAGTTCGTGGGGCGGCTCCAGTACAGCCTGCGGACCGGCGAGCTGCCCCTGAACCTGGCCGTGGCCGGGGCCCTCACGGATCTGCCCTATACCGGCGCCGAGGGACGCCTGGGCGGGCAGTACTACGGGAACGGTGAGCTGTGGGCCGAGCTGGGCGACTTCGGCGGTGGGCCGCACGTGCAGGCGGGATGGGTGTTCGGCGAGAACACCCTGGAGTCGCCCACCGGCGGCACGCCGACCCCGCCGGACGCGGAGCTGGCGACCACGCACAGCTTTCAGGTCATCGGGAGCTACAGGAGCGCCGTGGACGGTGTGCCGCGCGTGGAAGCGGTGGAGCCCCTGCTCAGGATCGCAGTCTCCGAGCCGAACACCGACATCGCGAACGACGCGGTGTACGGCTTCACGCCCGGCGTGCAGGTGTTCTTCGCCGGTCGGAACAAGGTGGCGATCAACTGGGACTTCGTGAGCTTCGCCGACGACGGCACATCGTCCGCGAACTCCTTCAAGATGCAGTACCAGTTTCACTTCTGAACAGCGAAACAGCGAGGACAGACCATGGAGTGGAAGTCGACGACGACGGCAGTCGCCGCTGCGGCGGGGCTCGCCCTGATGGCCTGCGGCGGGGGCGACGGCGGACAACAGGCCCGCGTCGCGCTCGACGGGTCCAGCACCGTCTACCCGGTCAGCGAGGCCGTGGCAGAGGAGTTCCAGCGCGCCAACCGGGACATCCGTGTCACGGTGGGCAGCTCCGGGACCGGCGGCGGCTTTCAGCAGTTCTGCGCCGGGGAGACGGACATCAACGACGCCTCCCGCCCGATCACCGAGCTGGAGCAGAAACGGTGCGCGGAGAACGGGATCGAGTACGTGGAGATCCCCATCGCGTTCGACGGACTCACGGTCGCGGTGAATCCCGAGAACGATTGGGCCAGGTGCATCACGGTCGAGGAGCTCCGCCGCATCTGGCAGCCGGAGAGCACCATCGATCGGTGGAGCCAGGTGCGCGACGAGTGGCCGGACCGGGCGCTGGTGCTCTACGGCCCGGACACCGACTCGGGCACCTTCGACTACTTCACGGAGACCATCGTGGGCGAGGAGAACGCGAGTCGGTCGGACTACACGGCCTCCGCCGACGACAACGTCCTCGTCCGTGGCGTGAGCGGCGACGTGAGCTCCCTGGGATACTTCGGCTTCGCCTACTACATCGAGAACCAGGAGCAGGTCAGGGCGCTGGGCATCGATGACGGCTCGGGCTGCGTGGAGCCGACGCGGGAGACGGTGGAGAGCGGAGAGTACTCCCCGCTCTCGCGACCCCTCTTCATCTACGTCACCCGGTCGGCTCTCCAGCGCGACGCGGTTCAGCAGTTCGTCCGCTTCTACCTGAGCAGCGCGACGGAGCTGGTGCCCCAGGTGGGCTACGTTCCCCTCTCGCAGGAGCGCTACGACAGGCTGATCGAGGAGCACCTGGGCTCCTCGGGCGATGGCCAGGAGAGCACCGGCGCCAGCTGAGTGAACTCCCGCGGCGACGCACCTCGTGACGTGACGCATCCGACGACGAGATGAGAGGCTCGGAGGAGGACGGGCAGGACGCCCTGCAGCTGGACCGGCCCACCGTCCGGATCTGGAGGGAGAGACTGGTCGAGGCCGCCGTCTTCCTCTGCGGGCTGATCTCGATTCTCACCACGCTCGGGATCGTCGTGGTCCTGGTCGCGGAGTCGGTGAGCTTCTTCCGGGCCGTTCCGGTCCTGGAGTTCGTCACCGGCACCGAGTGGGAGCCGCTGATAGGCGACAGCTTCGGCGTGCTCCCGCTGGTCAACGGCACCGTCATGATCGCGGTACTCTCGTCGCTGGTGGCCCTCCCGATCGGGCTCGCCACGGCCATTTACCTGGCCGAGTACGCGACGGACAGGATCCGCCGGGTCGTGAAGCCGGCCCTGGAGATCCTGGCCGGAATCCCCACGGTCGTGTACGGCTATTTCGCCCTCACCTTCATCACTCCGCTGCTGCGCGAGTTCTTCCCGAACGTCGGCATCTTCAACGCGCTCAGCGCCTCGATCGTGGTGGGGATCATGATCGTGCCCATGGTGTCGTCGCTGTCGGAGGACGCGATCAGCGCCGTACCCCGATCGCTGCGCCAGGCCGCCTACGGTGTCGGAGCGACCAAGTTCGAGGTCTCCACGCGAGTCGTGGTACCCGCCGCGTTCTCCGGCATCGTGTCCAGCTTCATCCTGGCCGTGTCGCGGGCCATCGGCGAGACCGTGGCCGTGTACCTGGCGGCCGGTGCCACACCCAAGATCACGGCGGACTTCACCGAGAGCATCCAGACGATGACGGCCTACATCGTACAGGCGAGCCTGGGCGACCAGTCCCACGGAACGACGGCATACCAGTCCATCTTCGCCGTGGGCCTCCTCCTGTTCGTCGTCACGCTGGGGATGAACCTTCTGAGCGACGTGGTGCGTCAGCGGTTCCGCGAGGTATACGAATGAACGCGACGCGCTCCGGCACTGCGGCGGTCGGGGAGCCCCCCCCGGACCCGGACGGCGAGGCCGGCGGCCTGGAGACCCGGGAGGACTTCGAGCCCCGGCGCAAGGCCCGGAAGCGGCTCGGCACCATCTTCGAGTGGACCTGCTTCGGTGCCGTCGTCTTCGGTATCGTCTCGCTGCTCGTGCTGCTGGGCGACGTCGTCGTCGACGGAGTCGAGTGGCTGGACCTGAGCTTCCTGACCAGCTACCCCTCGCGGTTTCCCGAACAGGCGGGCATTCGCTCGGCCCTTCTCGGAACCCTGTGGATGATGGGGCTCGTGGCCCTCTTCTCCTTTCCCCTGGGAGTGGGGGCGGCCATCTACCTGGAGGAGTACTCCCCGAACAACTGGTTCACCGACCTCCTCCAGATGAACATCTCGAACCTGGCGGCGGTGCCGTCCGTCGTGTACGGCATCCTCGGACTGGCGGTCTTCGTCCGATTCATGGCCATGGGCCAGAGCGTGCTGGCCGGGGCGCTGACGCTCTCGCTCCTGATCCTGCCGGTGGTGATCATCTCCGCCCAGGAGGCGCTCCGGGCGGTGCCGAGCTCGCTGCGGCATGCCTCCTATGGGATCGGGGCCACGAAGTGGCAGACCATCCGACATCAGGTGTTGCCGGTGGCCTTCCCCGGGATCCTGACGGGAACCATCCTCTCGCTCTCACGGGCCATCGGAGAGACGGCTCCGCTGATCCTCATCGGGGCCCTGACGTTCATCGCCTTCGACCCGCAGGGTCCGATGGACGAGTTCACGGTCCTCCCGATCCAGATCTTCAACTGGGCCGCCCGCCCGACGAAGGAGTTTCACGACGTGGCGGCCGGGGCTATCCTCGTCCTGCTGGTAGTACTGCTGGCCATGAACGCGACGGCGATCTTCCTGCGCAACAAGTACCGGCAGGAGCTGTAGACGATGCCCGACGAACCGCTCGTCGACATAGAGGCCGATCCGTCCGAGGTACCCCCCGAGGAAGAGAGGCCGGAACCCGCCACGGGAGGCTCCCCCGCGACCTCGGACGCTGGAGCTACTTCCTCCCCGGAGGAGCTGGAGGCGGCGCTGGAGACCCGCCGGTTGAACGTGGACTACGACGGCGACCTCGCCGTCCGCGACATCGGCCTCAGCATCCCCAGCAATCGGATCGTGGCCTTCATCGGCCCTTCCGGGTGCGGCAAGAGCACGTTCCTGCGCTGCCTGAACCGGATGAACGACCTGATCCCCGCGGCCAACGTCAGCGGGGAAGTCCTCTTCCACGGGAAGAACCTGTACGACCCCGACGTGGACCCGGTGGAGGTCCGCCGACGCATCGGGATGGTCTTCCAGAAGCCGAACCCGTTCCCGAAGTCCATCTACGAGAACGTGGCCTTCGGCCTCAAGGTGAACGGCTACCGGGGGAACGTGGAGGAGCGCGTCGAGGCCTCGCTCCGTGCCGCCGCCCTGTGGGACGAGGTCAAGGACCGTCTCGAAGACAGCGCCCTCGGACTCTCCGGCGGCCAGCAGCAGCGGCTGTGCATCGCGCGGGCGCTTGCCGTGGAGCCGGAGATCCTGCTCATGGACGAGCCGGCCAGCGCGCTGGACCCCATCGCCACGGGACGCATCGAGGACCTGATCGAGGATCTCAAGCAGGACTACACGATCGTCATCGTCACCCACAACATGCAGCAGGCGGCCCGGGTCAGCGATCTGACGGCCTTCCTGTACATGGGGGAGCTCGTGGAGTACGGCGACACCGACCGTCTCTTCACGAACCCCCGGGAGCAGCGCACCGAGCAGTACATCACGGGGCGCTTCGGATGAGGGTGTCCCCGCCTTCGGAGGTGTGACGGGCCATGCCGAAAGAGCACTTCGACCAACAGCTCGACGCGCTGAAGCAGCGCCTCCTGGACATGTCGCACCATGTCGAGGAGCAGGTCGGCGAGGCCGTCGCCCTCGCCACCCGGCAGGACAGCGTCGGGCCGGAGGAGATCCTGGAGCGCGACCAGGAGATCGACGACGAGGAAGTGGCGATCGAGGAGACGGCCATCGAGCTGCTGGCGCTCCACCAGCCCATGGCCATCGACCTGCGGACCATCGTCACCATCCTCAAGATCAACAACGACCTGGAGCGGATAGGTGACCACGCGGTCAATATCGCCGAGGCCGTGCTCCGGCTGCGGGAGAAGGGCGAATACCCGCCGGTCCCCCCCCAGCTGGAGGAGATGAACCGCCTCTCACGCGGGATCCTGCGCGACGCGCTGGACGCGTTCGTGAACCGGGACGCGGAGACGGCCAGCCAGCTGGGGGCCCGGGACGACGAGGTCGACGCCCTGCACGAGTCCGTGTTCCGGGTGATGCTGACCCACATGCTGGACGAGGACATCTCGGCCTGCCTCCAGATCCTGCTTATCAGCCGCAACATCGAGCGGATCGCCGACCACGCGGTCAACATCGGTGAAGACGTGGTCTACCTGGTGCAGGGCCGCACGATCCGGCACACCGGCGGGAGGGACGAGCAGGAAGGAGAGGGGAACGGCGGCCGGCGGAGCGACGAGTCCCCGGTCGGCGCTTAGCTCTGCCCGGGAGGCTACCGCTAAAAGCCGGTCTGGAGACGGAGGATGAACTGCCCGTCGGCCAGCTTCCCGGGCAGCGGGCTCGGGACCGGAGACGTGAGGCCGTCGGCCGGGGGCGGCACCGCGTCGTCGAGGCGGGCCGCGTACTGCAGCCCCAGACGGGCGTCGAGGCCCGGGTAGACGTTCGCGCCCAGCACCAGGAAGTCCCGCCGCCCCGACGCAGGGGGATCGAAGGTGTCCAGCCGGCCGATCAGGTCCACCAGTCCCCCCCAGAGCTTGTAGCCGCCCTCCACGGTGAGGCCCGCGGCCGTCTGCGTCGACGCCCCGGAGCTCCCGTCGATCAGCGGATCCGGGTCGTACTCTCCCCGCACGTACTCGCCGGCCAGGAACAGGCCCCTGTAGTCCACCTCCAGGTCGCCGCCGAGCAGGAGACGTTCCCCCCGAAAGGATTCGGCGTCGACCACCGGAGCACGGAAGGGGCCGGCGTCGGAGACGTCCCGACCGCTCTCGTCGGCGAAGGCGGCGCTGGCTCCCACCGTGATGTTCAGCTCGTCGTAGAACTGCACGCTGCCGCCGAGGCGGCTGAACTCCACCCGGCCCGCGTACAGCATCAGACCGTCCGGGTTCTCCGCCGTCCGGCCCTCGCCGTTGAACACGCCGGCCCGGTACCGGAGTCGGCGGTCGAGGACTTCACCGGAGAGCTGGGCGCCCACCTGGCGGAGCGGGGCCAGGGCCGCCGGCCCCTGGGCGCGCTCGGCGAACTGCAGCTCCGCCGGCCCGGTCAGGGCCTCGCGGCTGAAGGGCGCCTTGAACTGGCCGGCCGAGATCCGGAGCTCCGGCCGGACGGGAATCGTGAGCCGGGCGTCCAGGAGGCTCACGTCGCGGTCGTCCGGGTCGACGCCGGTCTTCACCAGGTACTCGACCCCGAGGCCGGCTGTGCCGGAGGCGGCGAGGCGGGCGTGGAAGAGGTCGAAGCCGGTGTTCCGGGTCGACTCCGCGGGCTCGGCCCGGAAGCCCGCGACCAGGAGGCCGCCGAGCTCCACGCCGGGCCGGCCCGGTCCCTCTGGTCCCTCTCCCTGGGCCCACGCCGCGCCGGGCACGGCCGTGAGCAGCACGAGGGCCGACAGGAGGGCGGCTGCCCCGCCGACGGCGTCCATCCGGTCTCTCGTATGGTCCCTCACGTGAACTCCTCTCCTCCCCGGGGGACGAGCGTCCGCCACCCTCCGAGTCCGATAGCCAGGTTGATCCAGAAGTGGGCCACGATAGCCGGATACAGGCTACCCGTGAACATGACCGGCAGCGCCAGGAGCAGTCCGAGCACGCCGGCCCTGACGACGCCGATGGCGCGCTGATAGCCGTGTCCGACGCCGAAGGAGACGGAGACCAGCGCCACGGCGAGCCAGACGCTTCCCGTCCAGTCCGCCAGGCCGTGGAGCAGGAAGCCGCGGAACAGGTACTCCTCGCCCACTCCGGCCACCGCCGCCACGACCGCGAACCCCCACCGCTCCCCCCGGTTCGTGGGGAGCAGGAACCGAACCAGGGGGCTCTCTTCGGCGCCGAGGAGCTGTCCCAGGCGGGTGAGGGCCCAAACGACACCGAGGCCGGCCAGGGAGACGCCCACCGTCCACAGGGCCAGCTCCCGGGGCGGGCCCGCGCGCCAGCCCAGGTCCCCGCCGTCCAGGCCCGTGAGGGCGGCCACGGCCCACGTGACCAGGGCCAGCGTGCCCACCGAGACGACCGTGGACAGATAGAGGACCCGTCGGGCGCCGGGCAGCTCCTCCAGCTCTTCCTCGTCGGGGACGCCCGCGGCGGCCACCAGCGGGAGCCCCACCAGCAGGAGGACGAGGAACCCCCTGGCGACCGTGCTCCACTCGGCAGCTGTGGCCAGCTCGTACACTCGTGCTCGTCCGTTCCGGAAGTGTTCGCTCTGCCTCGACCGGTCGGCGAGGCCCGGGCGGTCCGGCGGGCTCGTTGACAGGCGCGGACTGCGGAGAGACGTTTCCGCGCACCATGATCGACCTGGCGATCGCCCAGTTCGAGCCGCGCAAGGCTGCCCCGGAGGACAGCCTGGAGAGTATCGGTGAGGTCCTCCGTCGGGCAACGAGCGGCGACCGGCCCGCCGACCTGGTCCTCTTCCCGGAGTCCTCCCTCACCGGGTACGACCTGGAGGGCGGCGTGCGAGAGTGCGCCCGGACGGCCGCCGGGGTGAACCGGTGGCTCCAGGACTACTGGGGCGCCGAGGGAAACGGCGGGGCCGTGGACGTGGCCCTGGGCTTCTACGAGCGCCACGACGGTCACCTCTACAACTCCCTCCTCTACACCCAGCTCGGCGGACGGGAGCCCGGCATCCGGCGGGTGCACCGGAAGGTGTTCCTCCCCACCTACGGCGTCTTCCGCGAGAGCCGATTCCTGGACGCCGGGGGCGGCGTTCGGGCCTTCGACACGCGGTGGGGGCGTGCCGCCTGCCTGGTCTGCGAGGACATCTTCCACTCCCTGCTTCCCGCCGTCGCGGCCCTCCAGGGCGCCGAGCTCATCCTGGTCTCCAGCGCCGCGCCGGCCCGCGGCGCCGGGCCCGTCGGCCCGGGGCCGGACAGCGCGGCGGCCTGGGACCGGATCGTCCGCCGCGCGTCCTCGGAGCACAGCCTCTACGTGGCGGTCTCCCAGATGGTCGGTTCGGAGGGCGGGAAGGCCTATGCCGGTCCCGCCCTTCTGGCCGGCCCCAACGGCCGGATCCTCCGCCGGGGCCCCCTCTTCGAGGAGGCCCTGCTGGAAGCGCGCCTGGACCGGCAGCACATCTTCCTGGCCCGCCGGGACGAGCCACTGCTGCCCGACCTCAGGGAGGCCCTGCCCCGGGTGCTGGAGAACTCGCCCCTGGCGCCGCCGGAGGAGTGGGCCGATCCGGCGGCCGCTACCGACGACGACGCGGCCGCCGGGGAGGCGGGCGGAGGACGGCAGGAGGACGGCGGAGCCGTTCGCGAGGAGACGCCCGCTCGACGGGAGGAGCCGGCCCCGGTCGGGGATCCCGACGCCGCCGGCGCGCCGGACCCGGAAGACCGTTCGCCGCTGGAGATCGACCCGGAGCTCGTCGAGCAGTGGCTGGTGCGCTTCCTCCGGCGGGAGGTGCGCGAGCAGCGCGGCTTCGACCGGGCCGTGCTGGCCCTGTCCGGGGGCGTCGACTCGGCTACCTCCCTGGCGCTCGCGGCCCGGGCCCTGGGTCCGGAGAACGTCACCGCACTCTGGCTCCCCACGGAGACCAATCGGCCGGAGAGCCGCGAGGACGCCGAGGAGGTGGCGGAGACCTTCTGGGTCGACCTGCGGGAGATCGACATCTCCGACGCCGTCGAGGGCTACGTCCGGGGACAGGAGCCGGAGATCAGCGACCGCCGCCGGGGCAACGTGGCGGCGCGCACCCGGATGATCGTCCTCTACGACCAGTCGGCGGCCCTCGACGCCCTCCCCGTCGGAACGGGCAACAAGTCGGAGCGCCTGCTGGGATACTTCACCTGGCACGCCGACGACGCGCCGCCGGTGAACCCCCTGGGCGACCTCCTCAAGTGCCAGGTCCGGGCCCTGGCCCGCCACCTGGGCGTGCCGGAGGAGATCGTGAAGAAGCCGCCGAGCGCCGGGCTCGTGGAGGGTCAGACCGACGAGGGCGACCTGGGGGTGACCTACGACGAGGCCGACCTGATCCTGCATCACCTGATCCGGGGGGAGAGCGCCGAGCGGCTGGTGGAGTGCGGCTTCGACGCCGGAGCCGTGCGGATCGTCCACCGGCGCCTGGAGGGCACCCACTGGAAGCGGCGACCGCCCACCGTGGCCATGGTCTCCGACTGGGCCATCGGAGAGCAGTACCTGCGGCCCGTGGACTACCCGCCCCCGGGTCGGCGCGGGAGCTGACGGGGCGGAGGAGACGAGCCCGGCGACCCCGACAGCGTCCCGGGCGGGGGCGCCGGCCGCCTACTCGTCGAACAGCTCCGGCTGCTCCACGCCGGTGCCCGGATAGATCACCCGCCCGTCCCCGGTCGTCTCGGCCATCCGGCGGAGCGAGTGCTCGTCGTGCCGGCCCTCGTCCAGGATGTGGCGGACCTCCAGGCCCCGGGGCACCAGGTGGTCGGCGATGATCTGCCGGTGACATCGCCAGGGGACCGCCTCGGCGCACATGACCGCCAGCCGCCGCTCCCGGGCGTCCGACTCCAACTCGTCCAGCGCCCTCTGTCCCACCTCCGTCAGGAGGTGGTCGGCATAGGCGCGGAACCCCTCGCTCTCCCACCCCCGGTTCGGGCTCTCCCCGGGCCCGGGGCGCCGCCGGCCTCCGAGGCGCTCGTCGTGCCGGTAATCGATTCCGCTGGCCGCCAGCGTCTCCTCCAGGACCCCCTGGTTGAACTGCGGGTGGCGGCGGGAGCCCGGGTGGCGGCGGACGTCCACCAGCAGCCCGACGCCGTTCTCACGGAGCAGAGAGACGAATTCCTCCGCCGAGCGCGTGGAGTGGCCCACGGTGAAGGCCACCGGGATCGCGTCCCCGTCGCCGGCACTCATCCCGGGTTCATCCCGGGCGGGCCACGTATTCCCGGAGCACCGGAGGCACCTCGCGGCGGACCAGCCTCCGCTCCACCTCCGGGTCCACGCTCCCGGTGCCCTCGAGCCGCCGCACCTCCCCGCCCTCCAGGGCGGCCACCGGCACCCCGTTCCGGTAGGCCACGCGGTTGGCCGCCAGGGCCGGGATCCGGTCGCCGGGCGTCACCACGCCGGTGAGGTTGAGCGGGTCAGCGGCCCCGATCACCACCAGCTCGTCGTCGTCACCGGCTCCCCGGACGTCGCGCACGGCCCCCACCGCCTCCGGCAGCGCGAACTGTTCGCCCGAGAAGCCGCCCACGAATCGCCCGCCGCGCACCTCGCCCCGGGCCTCCATGCGCCGGTAGGCCAGCACCAGGTCGCGCCAGGCCGGAGCGTGCTCCTCCCGGTCCAGGAGCCGCCGGAAGACGACGCCGTACCGCCGGAGCAGGGCACGGGCGTGGGCCCGGACGGCGCGCCCCTCGCTGTCCGATGCGGAGAGCGCCGCTCCCGGCCCGTCGCCGTTCCCGGGCGCCCCGCTTCCGTCGTGCGCCTCCTCCCGTCCGTCGCGGAGCAGCGACCACCGGCCGGCCGTGTCGACGCCGTACGGGCTGGCGCGACCCCGCTTTCGTCCCCCGGCGCCGCCCAGCGCCCTGCGCCTGTCGGAGGGAAGCAGCAGCGCCCGGAGGCCGGCGAAGCCGTCGGCCGTGACGAAGCCGAAGGCCACGAGCTCGCCCAGGGCCCGCTCGACCTGCGTGGGGAGGAGGCCCGAGGCCTCCACGAGCCCCGGGAAGAAGGAGGCCCCGCGCCAGCGAAGCGCGTCCAGGACTGCCCGGGCGTGGGTGGTGAGCTCGGCATCGTCGGGCTCCGGCGTGGTCCGGGCGCCGAGCCACAGGCCCGCCGCCTCCCGCGGCCACAGACTCACCGGGGAGGAGCGGAGCGGCCCGCTCCGCCGGAGGCCGTCGCCTCCCCCGGTCGGAAGCGACAGCCGGCCCCAGGCCACCCGACCCGAGGTGCAGAGCCGATCCAGGTCCTCCGGGTCGTAGGCCTCGCACCGGGCCGCGAGGACCTCGGTCTCCCAGGCCGCCGCCGGGACCTCCACGCCCTGCAGGAGATCCACCACCGCGCCCAGCCCGTCGGCGCCCTGCACCCGGTGGCCGGGCTGCACCCGCTGCCACCGGAAGAGGAAGCGGGTGAACGCCGCCGCCGACACCGGACGGATCCGGTCGCGGAGCTCTTTCAGCGTGTATCGGTGAATGCGGGCCAGCAGCCCCCGCTCGCACCACTCCCGCTCCCCGTCGGCCGCCTCCGGATTCTCCGCCGGGGCACGCCCGGCGCCGCTGTCCCCGCTCGCCCCGGCTCCGTCCGGCGTGAAGTGGCCGCGCAGCACCGCTCCCTCGTTCTCCAGCGCCAGCAGGACGCGCCCGGCACGCTCGGGCGAGACCCCCAGGTCCCGGCCCAGCTCCGCCGCGGTGGTGGGCCCCAGGACCGCGGCGCGGTCCCCGAGGAGCGAGCGGAGCGCCTCCTCCCGGTCCGCCGGCCGGCGGACGTGCTCCTCCGGCGGCTCCAGGTCGGGCTCGAACCGAGCTTCGGGACGTGCCGCCGCCAGCTCCGGCAGCCGCTCGGCGGCGGCCCACAGGGTGAGGGAGGTCCCGGCGCCGTCGCCGGCCGACGCCTCCGCTCCGTTCCCGTCCCGGTCCGGCACGGCCGCTCGCGCCGCGCGCCCGCCCGAGGCCAGCTCGTCCATCCACGCCGACCACTCCGCCACCGGACGCCCGACGCGGACCTCGTCCGCCCGGAGGAATCCGGCGGTGAGCAGGGCGTCGTGCAGCTCGTCGGCGTTCACCGGCTCCGGCCACGCCTGGTCGCGGACCCGGCGGATGGCGTCCTCGTCCAGGGCGCCCAGCTCCTTCGCCGCCGACGGCTCCATGGCCCGCCGCGTGTAGACCGCCTGCACCCGACGCTCCTCCAGCTCGTCGTCGTCCAGGAAGGCGAAGGGGCGGGCGTTCACGATCTCGTGGGAGAGGGGCGAGGGCTCCGGCGTGTCCCGGGCCACCAGCTCGAAGGCCCCGTCGTGGATCGCGTCCAGGACCCGCTCCAGCCCCGGGAGGTCCATGGCGTCGGTGAGGCAGTCGGCCACCGTCTGGCGGACCAGCGGGTGCTCGTCCGGGATCTCCCGCTCGCCGGCGATGTTCTCCAGGCAGGCGTTGGCGTCCGGGAAGACCGCCGACAGCAGGTCCTCGGCCTCCATCCTCTGGATCTGGGGCGCCACCTTGCCGCCGTCGCGCCACCGGAGCAGCGCCAGGGAGAGCGTGGCGTTCCACCGCCAGCGGGTCTGGAAGACCGGGGCGTCGAGGAGCGCCTGCACCAGGACCGAGCGCACGCCCTCCGGATCCAGGTAGCGGAAGACGTCCTCCAGGGGGAACGAGTGCTGGGGACCCAGGGAGAGGAGGATCCCCTCCTCGGTGGCCGCCGCCTGCAGCTCGAAGTTGAACTGTCGGCAGAACCGCTTCCGGAGCGCCAGCCCCCAGGCGCGGTTCACCCGGCTCCCGAAGGGGCTGTGCACGACGAGCTGCATGCCGCCCGACTCGTCGAAGAAGCGCTCCAGGACCAGGGTCCGATCGTCGGGGAGGGTGCCGAGGATGCGCTTCGACTGGGCCAGGTATTCGGCCACCTGGAAGGCCGCGGGCCGTCGGAGGCCGAGCTCGGACTCCAGCCACTCCACGGCGGCCGCCCGGTCCAGGCCGCCCGTCTCCGACACCGGCCCCAGCCGCTCGTCCACCTCCCGCCGGATCTCGCTCACCGCCCGCGACAGGGTGCGGCTCCGCGCCGGGGCCTCGCCGAGCCAGAACGGGATGTTCGGAGGCTCGCCCCGGGCGTCCTCCACCCGGACGACGCCGGTCTCCACGCGCAGGATCCGCCACGACGTGTTGCCGAGCTGCACGATGTCGCCCGGCATGCTCTCGATGGCGAAGTCCTCGTTCACCGTCCCCACGTAGGTGCCCTCGGGTTCCTTCAGCACCCGGTAGTCGGCGTTGTCGGGAATAGCGCCGCCGGAGGTCAGCGCCATCATCCGGGAGCCCCGCCGGCCGCGCACCACGCCGTTCACGGCGTCGTGGTGGATCCGGGCGCCGCGGCGTCCCCGCTCCGTGGAGAATCCCCGGGAGAGCATCCGCACCACGTCGTCGAAGTCCTCCCGGTCGAGGCCGCGGTACGGGTAGGCTCGGCCGTAGAGGTCGTAGAGCGCGTCCGTCGCCCACTCCTCGCAGGCCGCTTCGGCGACGATCTGCTGGGAGAGGATGTCCAGGGGCGCGTCCATGACCTCCACCCGGTCCAGCTCGCCGCGCCGGACGCACCACCGGAGCGCCGCGCACTCCACCAGGTCGTCGCGGGTCATGGGAAAGAGCCGCCCCTTCGGCGTCCCCGCCACCGTGTGGCCGGAGCGGCCCACCCGCTGCAGGAGGCTGGTGATCCGGTGCGGCGAGCCGAGCTGGCAGACCAGATCCACGTAGCCGATGTCGATGCCGAGCTCCATGGACGCCGTGGCCACCAGCGCCGAGAGCGTGCCCTCCTTCAGCCGCTCCTCGGAGCGCTGCCGGGTCTCCTTCGAGAGGCTCCCGTGGTGGGCGGTGACCTCCTCCTCGCCCACGAGCTCGCTCAGGTCCCTGGCCACCCGCTCCGCCTCCCGGCGGGTGTTCACGAAGACCAGCGTCGTCCGGTGGCTGGCCACCAGCTCGGCCAGCCGCCGGTTGATCTCCTCCCGCGCCTCGCCGCTGAGCACCGCCTCAAGGGGCGAGTCCGGGAGCTCCAGGGCCAAGTCCATCTCCTGCTCGTGGCCCTCGTCCACGACGACGCAATCCGGCTCCCCGTCCTGGTCCAGTCCGCCTCCCCCGACGAGGAAGCGGGCCACCTCGTCGATGGGGTTCTGCGTGGCCGAGAGGCCCACCCGCTGCAGGTCGCCCCCGGCCACGTGCTCCAGCCGCTCCAGGGTGAGCGACAGGTGGGCGCCCCGGCGGGACTCCAGCACGTCGTGGATCTCGTCCACGATCACCGTCCGGGCTGTGCGCAGCGTCTCCCGGCTCCGCTCGGCGGTCAGGTACAGGTAGAGCGACTCCGGCGTGGTCACCAGCACGTGGGGCGGGGTCTCCACCATGCGCCGACGCTCGGAGCGCGGCGTATCGCCGGTCCGCACCCCGGCGGTGATGGACACCGCCGGGAGGCCCGTCTCCTCCGCCGCTCGCCGGATGCCCCGCCTCGGCTCCTCGAGGTTGCGGTGGATGTCGGCGGAGAGAGCCTTCAGGGGAGAGACGTAGACGACCCGGGTCTCGTCGGGCAGGCCGCCCCGCTCCACGCCCTCGCGGAAGAGGTCGTCCAGGGCGCTCAAAAAGGCCGCCAGGGTCTTGCCGGAGCCGGTGGGGGCCGAGACGAGGGTGTGCCGCCCCCCGTCGATGGCCCGCCACCCGCCGCGCTGGGGGGCGGTCGGGGCCTCGAACTGCTCGTCGAACCACCGTCGGACGGCGGGGTGGAATCGGTCCAGAATCTCCCGGGGCATGGCAACGCACTGGTACGCGCGGCCTGCGGGTCCGGTTCCCCGCCCTCGACGGTGTCTCCGGAACGACGCCCCGAGCGGACGCGGCTCTCGTTGAACCCGCCCCTCTCGACCGTTATCATTGCCCGCCCGATGGCGCATGCGGGCCGTCGATCCGTGGGCCCGTCTCCGCCGCCACAGCCGTCGGCCCGTCGGCCGCGTCCGCGGCCGGTCCGGTCGACCGACGCAGACGTCGTTCGTCCGAACGCCGCACGCCTGTTTCCAGCCTCGTTCCAGACGGGAGAATCAAGTGGGCCAGAACGTCGCCGAGAAGCTTATCGACTCGCACCTCGTGGAGGGGGAGATGACCCCTGGCGAGGAGATCGGGATCCGCATGGACCAGACCCTAACGCAGGACGCCACGGGGACGCTGGTCATGCTGGAGCTGGAGGCCATGGGCCTCGAGCGGGTGAAGACCGATCTCTCCGCCCAGTACGTGGACCACAACCTCATCCAGGAGGACAACAAGAACCCGGACGACCACTTCTTCCTCCAGAGCGCCTGCAAGAAGTTCGGCGCCTGGTACAGCCGCCCGGGGAACGGCGTGAGCCACCCGGTGCACCAGGAGCGGTTCGGGAAGCCCGGCAAGACCCTGGTCGGATCGGACAGCCACACGCCGGCGGCCGGCGCCATCGGCATGCTGGCCATCGGGTCCGGCGGCATGGACGTGGCCCTCTGCATGGCCGGCGAGCCCTACTACTTCAAGATGCCCGACGTGTGGGGCGTCGAGCTCACCGGCGAGCTTCCGGACTGGGTGAGCGCCAAGGACGTGATCCTGGAGATGCTCCGCCGCCACGACGTGGACGGCGGCGTGGGCCGGATCATCGAGTACTACGGCCCCGGCCTGGACGACCTGGAGACCATGGACCGTCACGTCATCGCCAACATGGGGACCGAGCTCGGCGCCACGAGCACCGTCTTCCCCGCCGACGACGAGGTGCGGCGGTTCATGAAGGGCCAGGACCGCGAGGAGGACTTCACCCGCCTCGAGGCCGACCCCGACGCCACCTACGACCACCACGAGCAGATCGACCTCTCCGAGCTGGAGCCGCTCATCGCGAAGCCCTCGAGCCCGGGCAACGTGGTGCCGGTGCGCGAGGAAGTGGGCCGCGACCTGTCGCAGGCCTACATCGGCTCCTCGGCGAACCCCGGCTACCGCGACTTCGCGGTGGCGGCGGAGATGGTGGACGGCGGGCAGGTGAAGACGGACGTCTCCTTCGACGTGAACCCCACGTCGCGCCAGATCCTGGAGAACCTGGACCGGGACGGCCACCTGCTGAGCCTCATCCACTCCGGGGCCCGCATCCACCAGGCGGGATGCAACGGGTGCATCGGGATGGGCCAGGCGCCGGCCACCGACACCAACAGCCTGCGCACGGTACCCCGCAACTTCCCCGACCGGTCGGGCACCGAGGAGGACCGGGTCTTCCTGGTGAGTCCCGAGACGGCCACCGCCTCGGCGCTGCGCGGCGAGATCACCGACCCGCGGGACCTGGACATGCCGTATCCGGACGTCTCGGACCCCGACGACCCGATCGTCAACGAGCAGTCGCTGGAAGCGCCGCCGTCGCCGGAGGAGAGCCGGGCGGTGGAGCTCCGCAAGGGGCCGAACGTCTCCTCCATTCCCCATCTGGACCCGCTCCCCGACCACGTGGAGATCCCGATCAACTTCAAGGCGGAGGACGACATCTCCACGGACGAGATCCTCAGGGCCGGAACCGAGGTGCTACCGTACCGGAGCAACATCCCGGAGATCAGCAAGTTCTCCTTCGACGTGGTCGACCCGAACTACTACGACAAGGCCATGGACACCCGCGACGGCGGCGGACACGCCGTCATCGGCGGCAAGAACTACGGACAGGGATCGAGCCGCGAGCACGCCGCCCTGGCGCCCCGCTACCTGGGCCTGCGCGTGGTCGTGGCCCGCGACTACGCCCGCATCCACTGGCAGAACCTGGTCAACTTCGGCGTCCTGCCGCTCAACTTCATCGACGACCAGGACTACGAGCTCTTCTCCCAGGGCGACGAGCTCCGGATCACGGACATCCACGACCAGGTCCGCGCGGGCTCCGAGGTGGAGGTGGAGAACGTCACCACCGGACGCACCGTCACGACCCGGCACCTGCTCTCGGACCGTCAGCAGGAGGTCCTCTTCAGGGGCGGGATGATCAACTGGATGAAAGAGCGGATCTGAAGAAGAGGAGATCGAGGATGGACATCTCGAACGCGGGCGCGCTGGTCACCGGCGGCAGCAGCGGCATCGGGCGGGCCACAGCCCGCCTGCTCTCCGACCGGGGCGCCGACGTGGTGATCTGCGCCCGGGGGCGCGACAGGCTGGAGGAGGCGGCCGGCGAGACCGGCGCCCACCCGGTGCAGGCGGACGTGAGCGAGGAGAGCGACGTGGAGCGCCTCGTCCGCGAGACGATCGAGGAGCTGGACGGCGGCTACGACGTTCTGATCAACAACGCCGGGTTCGGCGCCGGCGCGCGGCTGGTGGACCTCACCGCCGATCAGATGCGGAGCGTGTGGGAGACGAACGTCCTGGGCGCCATGTTCGTGGCCCGGGAGTCGGCCCGCCACTTCGTGCAGCGGGACCGGGGCAGTATCGTCAACATCGGCTCCACGGCCGGACGGAACGGCTATCCCGGCGGGACCGCCTACGCCTCCAGCAAGTTCGCGCTCCGGGGCATGTCCGACTGCTGGCGCTCCGAGCTCCGCTCCCACGGGATCCGGGTGATGCACCTGGACCCGAGCGAGGTACAGACGGCCTTCGGCCGCCGCGATGCGGACGAGCAGCCCGACAACCCGACGAAGCTCCGCCCCGAGGAGATCGCCCACGCCATCGTCGGCGCCCTGGAGATGGACGACCGGGGCTTCATCCCGGAGATGAGCGTGTGGGCCACGAACCCGCAGGAGCCGTAGACGAGCCCTGCGGGGATCCCCGATCCCCCCGGTACACGCCAGCCCCTCGTCGCGTCCGACGCGCAGGGAGAGAGGCTCTAGCACTGTTTCCCGGAACCGACCGGCAGCGACCGCGCGCTGACGTCCCCGCCGGGCTGAGCGAGGGGTCGACGATCACGCACCGACCTGGTGGCCCACCGTGACGCTGCTGATCCTGTACGTCCTCCTGGCGCTGGGCGTCTCCTTCGCATGCTCGATGATGGAGGCGGCGCTCCTGAGCGTGACGCCGGGCTACATCGGGGCGCTGGAGCGCGAGAACCACCCGGCGGCCGAACGGCTCCGGAGCCTCAAGGAGGAGATCGAGCGGCCGCTGGCGGCCATCCTCACCCTCAACACCATCGCCCACACCGTCGGGGCCGCCGGCGCCGGGGCCCAGGCGGCCATCGTCTTCGGCGACGCGTGGGTCGGCCTCTTCTCGGGTGTCCTCACCTTCCTCATCCTCATCATCTCGGAGATCATCCCCAAGACGCTCGGGGCTTCGTACTGGCGCCGGATAGCGCCACCGGTGGCCCGGGCGCTGCCGGCGCTCATCTGGATGGTGTGGCCCCTGGTGCTCCTCTCCCTGTGGCTGGACCGGCGGCTCTCCCGGGGCCAGGAGACGGCGACCGTGAGCCGGGAGGAGATCGCCGCCATGGCCGAGGAGGGCCGCAGGGTCGGCGTCGTGCGGGAGTCCGAGTCCAAGATCCTGGAGCGGCTCTTCCAGTTCGGCGATCTCCGGGCCCACGACGTCATGACGCCCCGCACGGTGGTATTCAGCCTTCCGGCGGAGGCGACCCTGGAGGAGGTGCTCGAGGAGCACGACGCGCTCCCCTTCTCGCGGCTCCCCGTCTACCGCGACGACCCGACCGAGATCGAGGGATACGTCCTCAAGGACGAGATCCTGCGCCGGGCGGCGTCGGGGGAGGGCGACACGCCCCTGGCTGAGCTGAGCCGGGAGCTCATGGTCCTGCCCGAGAGCCTCGGCCTGCCCGACGTCTTCGAGCGGCTGGTGGAGGAAGGGGAGCTGATCGGCCTGGTCGTGGACGAGCACGGGGCCGTGGAGGGGCTCGTGACCATGGAAGACGTGATCGAGACGATCCTCGGGCGGGAGATCGTGGACGAGGCGGACTCGGCGGAGGACATGCGCGAGCTGGCCCGCCGCCAGTGGCGGCGACGGGCCGAGCGGATGGGCATCGACGTCGAGGAGGCCTGGAGCGCGGAGGAACGGAACTGGTCCCCCGACGGGCCCGACTCGTATGGCACGGAGCGGCGGTAGCGGGCGGGAAATCGCCCGGGTGCGGCCTGCAGCCGCGGGGACCACCCGGCGCAGGACCGAGGAGCGGTGACATGGAGTCCGGGCAAAGCGCTGGGGAGGACGCGGGCGAGCGGAGGCGCAGGCTCGCCGGATGGGCCGGTCTGGTGCTCGCCGTCGGCCTGCTCGCGTTCGTGGCCAGCCGGACCGAGATCGCCGAGGTGGCCGGGGCCCTCTCCCGAGGAGGACTGGTCCTCCTCGCGCTCGCGCTCTTCTATCCCCTGCGGCTGACGGCGCACGCCGAGGCCTGGCGGCTGCTCAGGGCGCGGGACGCGGGCTCCTGACGGCCGTCGGGGGGACGACGCTCCTGCTCGGTGCGGGCGTCTTCCTCTTCGTGCGCATCCAGCGCTCCTCCGGTGTCTCCGGCCTCCTGGAGCGGTGGGCGGGCGAGGGAGCCATCCTTCGGCGGGCCACCGCGGGAGCCCGTCAGGTGGAGGAGCAGCTGGACGCGCTCTACGCCCGCCGCCGGGAGTTCGTGCTGGCGACGGCGAGCCGCGTGGTGGGCACCGTGGCGATGGCGGCCGAGCTGTGGGCGGCCTCGGGCTCCAGGAGGGCACCTTCGCCCTGCTGGCGCCGCTGACGGGTCTCTCGCCTTCGGCGCTCGTTGCCCTGTCTCTCCCCACCCGCGTCCGCGAGCTGGCCGTGGCGCTACTAGGGGTGGGAACCTGGCTGGCCGGAGAAGGCCTCCGCGCCGCACGCGGGGGAGAGTGAGGTACCGTGCCTCCACCGACTGCGGGAAGCGCCTGCCCCGAGAAAGGTAGATACCCCCTAGGGGAGTCGAACCCCTGCCTCCGGACTGAGAACCCGGTGTCCTAGGCCACTAGACGAAGGGGGCGAGTCGCGCGGCGTGTAACAATAACGTCCGTCACGGTGCCTGTCTACGACGACGGGCCAGCCATGTTCCGCTGGGGCCCGGAAGACCTCATGTTAGGGGCCATGAGTTGGGAATACCTGCATCTCATCGTCCACCAGTTCCCCATCGTGCTCGCCGTCGTCGGCGTGGCCGTCGGGCTCGCGGGCTGGGCGGCCGACCGCTCCGACCTGGAGCGGTTCGGCGTGCTCTCTCTGCTTCTGGCCGGCGCCTCCGCGATCCCCTCCTACTACACGGGGCTCGCCGCCGCCGACACCGCCGCGCGGCGCACCTTCGTCCAGCCCGGTGTCATCGAGCATCACCGCACATGGGCCACCTGGGCCGCGGTACTCCTGGTCTCCGCCGGGATCTTCGCCGGCTTTTCCCTGTGGCAGCCCGACGACCGGCGCCTCCGCCGCTTCGTGATCCTGGCCGGCCTCGCGGCGGCGGCCCTCACCGGCTACGCCGGCTGGCTGGGCGGCGACATCGTCCACGGGAGCGCCCCGGAGCCCGAGCCGACCGTCTCCGATACCGCCATCGATCAGCAGTCCACCAGAGGAGCCAACGATGCTGTCCTCCGCTGAACTCCGCTCTCGCGCCCTCGATCTCGTGGTCGGTCGGGGCCCGGGCTTCCGGGCGCCGATTCGTGCCACCATTCCTGTGACGCTGGCGCTGATCCTCGCCGCGAGCCTGGCCCCGCTCCCGGCCGGAGCCCAGGAGGTGTCCGAGGAGGCCGCCCGGATCCACGAGGAGGCCGTCGTCGTGGACGGCCACAACGACCTGCCCTGGCGGATCCGGGGCGAGGCGGCCCTGGAGATCGAGCCCCTCCGCCTGGACCAGCGGAACGAGGAGGGGCACACCGACATCCCGCGTATGGAGGAGGGCGGCCTCGACGTGCAGTGGTGGTCGGTCTACGTGGACGCGGAGACCCGTGGCCCCGAGGCCACAGCGGTACAGCTGGAGGAGATCGACGTGGCGAAGCGGCTGTGCCGGACGTACCCGGAACTGGAGATGGCCTACACGCCGGACGACGTCGATCGGATCACCGAGGCCGGACGGACCGCCTGCCTGCTGGGCATGGAGGGCGGCCACGTGATCTCCAACTCCATTCCGGTCCTCCGTCAGCTCTACGAGGCCGGCGCGCGCTACCTGACGCTCACCCACTTCCGCACCCTCTCCTGGGCCGACGCCGCCGGCGACGTGACCCACGGCGGTCTCACGCAGTTCGGCGAGGAGGTCGTCCGGGAGATGAACCGGCTGGGCATGGTCGTGGACCTCTCCCACGTCTCCGACCAGACCATGATGGACGCGCTCCGCGTCTCCGAGGCGCCGGTGGTCTTCTCCCACTCGGGCGCCCGGGCCCTGGCCGACCACCCGCGGAACGTGCCCGACCGGGTCCTCCGGAGGCTGGACGAGAACGGCGGCGTGGTCATGGTCATCTTCTATCCGGGCTATCTGGTGCCCGGCGCCGACACGCTCTCCTCGGACTACCTGAGCGAGAACACCGACGTGGGGACCATCGCCGACCACATCGATCACGTGGTCGAGGTGGCGGGAATCGACCACGTGGGCCTGGGATCCGACTTCGACGGGGTGAGCTACCTTCCGCAGGGCATGAAGGACGTCTCGGACCTGCCGAACCTTACCCAGGAGCTCATGGACCGCGGCTACACCGAGGAGGAGATCCGGAAGATCCTAGGCGGGAACGCCATGCGGGTCTTCCGCGAGACGCACGAGACGGCGCAGCGGCTGCAGGAGGAGCGCTCCCCCTCCGCGGCGCGCCTCCCGCACTACGACGTCGTGCCCGGGGACAGCGCCGGTGACGGGGGCTGAGGGCCGGGACGGCGACGAGGATGGGGCGAACGACGCCCCGGCCGACGCCGACCTGCCCGTGGTCGTGGGCGACGGCGACACCGGAACGGTCAAGCCGGTGGCCCGGTCGCAGGTCACCATGACCAACCTGATGGCGCCGCAGGACACCAACCTCATCGGGTCCGTGTTCGGCGGCGTCATCCTGGCCGCGGTGGACAAGATCGCCTACGTGTGCGCGTCCCGGCACGCCGGCCGGACCTGCGTCACCGCCAGCTTCGACCAGGTCAACTTCCGGAGCCCGGTGGAGGTGGGGGAGATCGTGACCCTGAAGGCCTCGGTGAACTCCGTCGGCCGCACGTCGCTGGAGGTGGGGGTGCGCGTCTCCGCGGAGACGGTGCACGGGGCCGAGCCCCGCCACACGAACTCCTGCTACGTGACCATGGTCGCGGTGAACGAGGAGCGGGAGCCGGTGGAGGTGCCCCGGCTCGAGCTCGAGACGCCGACCCAGCTGCGCCGGCACCAGGACGCCCTGGAGCGGAAGAAGGCCCGGCTGGAGCTGGCCCGGAGCCGGAAGGCCAGGAGGCGGGAGCAGGCGTAGGCGCCGGACGCCGTGCTCGGGCCGGGTAGCCGGGTGCCGAGCCGGGTCGGTCCCGACCCGGAGGCGCCTACCGCGTACCCTCCGCCTCGGCCATCAGCCGCTCGATCTCCTCCGGCCGACGCGGGATGCCCGCCGAGAGCACCTCCCTGCCCGACTCGGTGACGAGGACGTCCTCCTCGATGCGGATCCCCAGGCCCTCGTCCCGGAGGTAGACACCGGGCTCCACGGTCAGGACCATGCCCGGACGGAAGGGCGTGCCGTACCCGCCCACGTCGTGGACGTCCATCCCGAGCCAGTGGCCCACGCCGTGGGCGAAGAAGCGCTCGCAGCTCCTCTCGCCGCACAGGCCGTCGGAGTTGGCCCGCATGTACTCCCGGGCGGCCCGCTCCACGTCGGCCAGCGTGGCCCCGGGGCGGACGGCGTCGAGGGCGGCGCGGAGCGCACCCAGGACCAGCCGATACACCCGCCGCTGGCGGTCGGTGAAGCTGGCCGAGACCGGGAAGGTGCGCGTCACGTCGGCGGTGTAGTAGCTGTACTCGGCCCCGACGTCCATGACGACCAGGTCGCCGGACTCGGTGCGCCGGCGGCTGTCGTCGTAGTGGAGGACCACGGAGTTGGGGCCGGAGCCCACGATGGAGGGGAAGCCGACGCGGAGCGCCCCCCGGCGGCGGAAGGCGTACTCCACGTCGGCCTCGATCTGGTACTCCCAGTCGCCGGGCCGCGCGCCCCGCAGGGCGCGCCGGATCCCTCTCCCGGTGATGGCCACGGCCTCCCGGAGCATACGGAGCTCGAACCCGTCCTTCACGAGCCGGAGACCGGCCAGCAGGGGCCGGGCGTCGCGGACCGGGCGGGAACCGGGACCTGCGGAGTCGCTCCGGGCGCGCTGCTCCAGGCGGCGGACGAGCTCCCGCCCGCCGTGGCGGGGGCCGCGGGGCAGGTAGAGGGGCCCGGAGCCCGCGAGCAGATCCGCGCCGCCCGTGTCGGCGCGCACCATCCGCTCGAACTCCGCGGTGCTCCGGATCTCGTCGATCCCGGACCGCCGCGAGAGCTCCTCGCGGGCGGGCAGCCCGCCGGTCCACCGCGAGCGCGCGGAGTCGGCGGACGGGACGAACGCCACGACCCTCTCCGCCCCCTCCGGGCCGGCGCTCAGGACCAGCCACGAGTTCGGCGTCAGGAGCCCCGTGAGGTAGAGGAAGTCGTTGTCCTGGCGGAAGTCCGAGGCCTGCAAATACTCCGTCTCCAGGTCCCGGAGCCGGGCCGACGGGAGGACCACCCTCCCCGTCCCAACGGAGTCCAGGAGGGCGGAGCGGCGTGCCCGGAGGCGGGAGACCGGCGGGCGGACGAAGGGGGCCCGGGCCGTGTCGGCGCCGGGGGACCCCGGGGCCCGGGCGGACGGCGAGTCCGCGCCGGCCGAAGCGCCGCCGGCCCACAACCCGGCGCCGAGCGCCCCGAGGACGGCCAGCGCGGCCCCGGCGGCGAGCAGGGGCTCTCGCCGGAGGGAAGACGGCCTCACATCAGGAGATAGACGAGGCCGTAGAAGGACAGGGCGAAGGCGCCCATCAGTCCGATCTGGGCGGCGATCTCACCGGCGTCCATCTTCGCCAGCAGGCCGACGCCGCCGCCGACGATCACCGCCGCGGCGATCAGGTAGATCACGGTCATCAGGCCCATGGTGCTGCGCTCCGCGTCGTTGGTTGGCTCTCGTCTCTCCCGTCCGCGTCCACCGGCAGCGGCGGGACCGCTCGCGGGACGTCCCCGCCACTCCCCTCCGCCGTGACCCCGAAGGCCGCCTCGAAGCCGTCGGCCGACGCCCGGCGGACGTCGTCGATCCCGGCGTCCACGCCCTCGGCCTCCAGGCTCGTCATCCGGACCCCCTGGATCCCGCAGGGCACGATGAGCCGGAAGCTCTCCAGCGGCTCGCGGGTGACGTTGAGGGCGAATCCGTGCCAGCTCACCCACCGGCTCACGTGGATGCCGATGGAGGCCAGCTTCCGCACCCGCCCGTCGGCCACGAGGGGCGGAGCATCCTCCTCGGGAACGTCGTTCGCCGGCTCACCGACCCACACTCCGGTGTGACCCTCGACCCGGAATCCGTCGAGGCCGAAGGATCCGGCGGTCCGGATCAGGGCCTCCTCGATGCGGCGCAGGAACCAGTGCAGGTCCTTGCGGTGCCCGCGCAGGTCGAAGATGGGATAGCCCACGAGCTGGCCGGGGCCGTGGTAGGTGACGTCACCACCCCGCTCCACCTCGACCCGGTCCACGCCGAGCCGCTCCAGGGCCGCGTCGGAGACCGTCACGTGCGCGTCCTCGGCGTTCCGCCCCAGCGTCAGCACCGGCTCGTGCTCCACGAGGACGAGCAGGTCCTCCTCCAGCGCGCCCTCGATGCGGCGGTCGGCCACATCGCGCTGCCACTCGAGTCCCGCCCGGTAGGGGACCCGGCCGGTCGGGCTCAGGACGCGGAAGGTGCTCACTGCATCAGATGTGGATCGCCCGGTCCTCGGCCGCCAGGGCCGCCTCCATGACGGCCTCCGCCATGCTCGGGTGCGCGTGGGGGTGGAGGGCGAACTCCTCGGTCGTGGCCTCCAGCATGCGGCCCATCCCGGCCTCGGCGATGAGCTCGCTCACGTTGTGGCCGATCATGTGGACGCCGAGCACCTCACCGTACTTCGACTCGGCGATCACCTTCACGAAGCCCTCGTTCTCCGCGGCCGTGAGCGCCCGTCCGTGGGCCTTGAGCGGAAACTTGCCCTCCTTCACGTCGTAGCCCTCCTCCTCGGCCTCCTCGGCCGTGAGGCCGATGCTGGCCACCTCCGGGTGGCAGTAGCCGACGCTGGGGATGTTGTCGTAGCGGACCGGATGGGGATCGGCGTCGGCCATGTGCTCGACGGCGGCGATGGCCTCGTGGGAGCCCACGTGGGCGAGCATCGGCTGGCCCGCCACGTCGCCGGCGGCGTAGACGCCGTCCGCGCTCGTCCGGTACCACCGGTCCACGTCGATGAAGCCGTCCCCGGTGGTCTCGACGCCGGCCTCGTCCAGGCCCGCGTCCTCGAGCGCGGGCTTCCGACCGACGGCCATGAGGACGAGCTCCGTCTCGATCGTCTCCTCGCCGTCGTCGGTCTCCACGGTGAGCGCCATGGGGCTCGCGTCGCGGTCCAGCTCCTTCACCTTCGTCCCGGTCCGCACCTCGATCTCGCGCTTCTTGTACGACCGCTCCAGGGCCTTGCCCAGGTCCGGATCGAAACCGGGCACCAGGCTGTCCAGCGCCTCGACCAGCGTCACGTCCACGCCGAAGGCGTCGAAGACGTCGGCGAACTCGACGCCGACGTAGCCCGCGCCCACGACCACCATGCTCTCCGGCGGATCCCGGAGCTCGAGGGCCTCCCGGCTCCCGATCACCTTCTCACCGTCCAGCTCGAAGCCGGGGAAGGTGTTCATCTCGGAGCCGGTGGCGACCAGCACGTTCTCGGTCTCGAGGGTGCGCTCGCCTCCCTCCTCGAGCTCCACGTGGACGTCGCCGTCGGAGGTGACCCGGCCGTGGCCGCGGACGTCCTCCACGTCGTTCTTGTTGAACAGGAACTCGATCCCGCCCGTGAGCTTCTCGCTGATCTGGCGGCTCCGGTCCACGGCGGCCCCGGCGTCGTACTCGACCTCCACCGGGTTCACGCCCATCTCCTCGCCGTGGGCCTGGACCTTCCGGGCCAGGGCGGCGCTCTCCAGCATCGCCTTGGCCGGGATGCAGCCCCAGTTGAGGCACGTGCCCCCGGGCCCGCCCTCGTAGTTGTTCGCCTCGACGCAGGCCACGTCCAGGCCCAGCTGTCCAGCGCGGATCGCGCCGACGTAGCCCGCCGGACCGGCGCCGATGACCACCAGATCGTACTTGTCGTCAGCCATGTGCTCGCCTCTCGATGATAGAGCCTACGTCAACATTTCCAGCGGATTCTCGAGCATCGCCGTGAAGGTGTCCAGGAAGCGGGCGCCCATGGCGCCGTCGATCACGCGGTGGTCGCAGGACATGGTGACCCGCATCCGCTTCCGGACCTCCACCTCGCCGTCCACCGCCACCGGCTTCTGCTGCGTCTTCCCCACCGCCAGGATCGCGGCCTCCGGCGGGTTGATGACCGCCGTGAACTCGTCGATGCCCATCATCCCCAGGTTGCTGATCGAGAAGGTGGCGCCCTGGTACTCCTCGGGCTGCAGGTCGCGCTCCCGGGCCCTCTCGATCAGCGTCCCGGACTCCTCGGAGATCTGCTCCAGGCCCTTGGTCTCGGCGTTTCGCAGCACCGGCGTGATCAGCCCCTCGTCGATGGCCACGGCGATGCCCAGGTCCACCGAGCCGTAGCCGACGACCGCCGCCAGCGCGATCCGCGGGAGGCGCAACTGGCGGACGATGGCGTCCCCGTCCCAGGAGGCGTTGATCTCCGGGTGCCGGACCAGGGCCTCGGCGGCCGCCTTGAGGAGAAGGTCGTTCACGCCTATGGACCGGTCGCCGCGCTCGTTCAGCTCCGCCCGGAGCTCCAGGGCTCGGCCCATGTCGATCTCGCGCGTGAGGTAGTAGTGCGGCACCGGGCCGATGGACTGGCTGAGCCGCTTCGCGATGGTCTTCCGCATCTGGCTCAGCTCCACCCGCTCCTCGCGCAGGGGCGACGGTCCGGCCGGCGCACCGGCGGCGGGACGCTCCGGACCCCGCTCCAGGGCCTCCTCCACGTCCCGCTTGACGATCCGGCCTCCAGGCCCGGACCCCTCCACGCGGCCCAGGTCCAGCCCCTTCTCCTCGGCCATGCGGCGCGCCACCGGTGAGGCCCGCAGCCGGCCGTCGCCGCGGCTCGGCCTCCCGCCCCCCGTAGCGGGCGCTCCGGCCGCCTCCCGCTGCCCGGCGCCGGCTTCCCCGGCTTCCTCGCCGGCCTCGCCCTCTCCGGCCTCTGCCCCCGCCTCGGCCGCGGCCGCCAGCTCCTCCTCGCCGCCGGCCTCTTCCGGGGCCTCGCCGCCGGTCTCGGACTCGATCTCCTCCAGGAGGTCGGAGATGTCCTCGTCGGGCTCGCCTATGACCCCGATCGTGGCACCCACGGGCACGGTATCCCCCTCGTCGGCGATCCTCTGCCGGAGGACCCCCTCGCCCATGGCCTCGACGTCCATGTTGGCCTTGTCGGTCTCGATTTCGGCGACGACGTCGCCCTGAGCGACCTCGTCCCCCTCGTCGAGCTTCCACTCCACCAGCCGCCCCTCCTCCATCGTGGGGCTGAGCTGCGCCATCACGACCTTGGTCGCCATTTACCTGTCCTCGATGTAGCAGACCTTCTCGATCGCGTTCTCGATGTAGGGCGCGGAGGGGAAGGCGAGCTTCTCCAGGTTCCGCGCGTACGGCATGGGCACGTCGAGGCCCGAGACCCGGGCGATCGGCGCGTCCAGCCAGTCGAAGGCCTCCCGCTGGATGTCGTCCACCACCTGGGCGCCGATGCCCGCCGCCGGCCATCCCTCTTCCACGACCACGGCCCGATTGGTCTTCTTCACCGACTCGACGACGGTGTCCACGTCCAGGGGGCGGAGCGTGCGCAGGTCCACCACCTCGGCGTCGACGCCGTGCTCTTCCCCCACGCTCTCGGCGGCCTCAAGCGCCTGCAGCACCATCTTGGAGTGGCAGATCACCGTGGCGTCCGCCCCCTCGCGCTTCACCTCGGCGTCGCCGATGGGCACCAGGAGGTCGCTCTCCTCGGGCACCTCGCCCCGGGTGTTGTAGAGCAGCTCCCCCTCGATGACGAGCACCGGGTCGTCGTCGCGCACGGCGCTCTTGAGCAGCCCTTTGGCGTCCCTCGGCGTGGCCGGCGCCACGACCTTCAGTCCCGGCACGTTCGAGTACCACGGGTCCGGGCACTGCGAGTGCTGGGACCCGAGCTGCAGGGCGGCGCCTCCGGGGGCCCGGAAGACCACGGGCACGTTGTACTGTCCGCCGGACATCTGGTACATCTTCGCCGCCGAGTTCACGACCTGGTCGAACGCCAGGAACGAGAAGTTCCACGTCATGAACTCCACGATGGGGCGGAGGCCCGCCATGGCGGCGCCCACCCCGATGCCGGAGAAGCCGTACTCGGCGATGGGCGTATCCCGGACCCGCCACTCGTTGTCGTCGAAGTGCTCCAGGAGCCCCTTGGACACCTTGTAGGCGCCGTCGTAGACCCCCACCTCCTCACCCATGAGGAAGACGGAGTCGTCGCGCTCCATCTCCTCGGTGAGGGCCTCGTTCAGG
>CAZFDK010000018.1:40804-42352 GCA_964518305.1 uncultured Gemmatimonadota bacterium
TCGCCCGCGCTACGATCAAAGGGACGCTCGTGATCGGCCTCGTTCAGGGCCTCCCGGTAGGTGATGCTCGGCATCGCTTCCCCCGTCACTCCAGCGCGTCGCGGAAGCCGTCCCGCCGGTCGATGCCGTGCGGAAACGCGTCCGAGTAGATGTCCTCGTAGACCGCCTCCGGATCCGGCTTCGGGCTCTCGTCCGCGAACTCGGCGGCGGCCTCGACCTCGTCGATCACCTCTTCGTCCATCTCCTCGTACTCCTCCTGGCTCACGATCCCGGCCTCCTCGAGCCGCTCCAGGTAGGAGAGGATGGGGTCGTCCTCCCGTTCCTCGTCCACCTCGTCTTTGGAACGGTAGGTCCCGTGGGAGGGGTCGGCCATGGAGTGCCCCATGTAGCGGTAGCACTTGGCCTCGACGAAGGCCGGACGCTTCTCCTCGCGGGCGATTCGGACGGCCTCGTCCGTGGCCTCGCGCATGGCCATGACGTCCATGCCGTCGACGGCGGTGGCGTGCAGGCCCTCGTAGCCGCACGCCCGGTCCACCAGCTCGTCCACGGCGGCCACCCGCTCGATGTCGGTGCCCATGCCGTAGGAGTTGTTCTCGCAGATGTAGACCACGGGAAGTCCCCACTTGGCGGCCATGTTCCACGACTCGTTCAGCGAGCCGATGTTCATGACCGAGTCGCCGAAGAGACAGAGCACCACCGAGTCCTCCTCCCGGTAGCGGATCTTGTACCCCACGCCGGCAGCGATGGGCAGGTGGGCACCGACGATGGCGTGGCCACCCATGAAGTTCCGGTCCCGGTCGAAGAGGTGCATGGAGCCGCCCTTCCCCTTCGAGCAGCCGTCCACCCGGCCGTACAGCTCCGCCATCACCGCCTCCGGGCTCATCCCCCGGGCCAGGGCGTGGGCGTGGTCCCGGTAAGCGCTCACCACGTGGTCCCGCTCCTCGAGCTGCGGGATCCCGCCGGCGGCCACCGCCTCCTGCCCGATGTACAGGTGGCAGAATCCGCCGATCTTGCCCATCTGGTAGGATTCCGCCGCCTTCTCCTCGAAGCGGCGGTAGAGGGTCATCCGCCGCAGGAGGTCGCGGTGCTCCTCCTCCGGCAGGTCCAGCAGGTCGCGGTGACCCGCGGCGTGGGGCGTGTCTTCCTTGGTGGCCATCGTCTCCGTCGGTTGTGGAGTCACGGCTCGGGGCTGAGTCGTGCGCCCGCCCCCGGGGACGTCCCGTACTCCCCCGGATCTTCAGCAGATCCACGGCGGGGAGCGGGACCGCTGGTGTCGCGGTCGCGGCGCACGGGGCGCCGGCAGCGGGGTCAGGCGGTGGCGGCCTGTCCGGCTCGCGGCCCGCCCTGCTTCCCGCCCTCCGCGCGCTCGCGGTGGCGGGCGTGGAGCTGCGCCACCTGGTCCTCGGCGTGGTAGCTGCTGCGGACGAGGGGGCCGCTCTCGACGTGCAGGAAGCCCTTCTCCTCGCCGACGTCCTGCCACATGTCGAATTCCTCGGGGGAGACGTACCGGTCGATGGGCAGGTGGTCCTCCGAGGGGCGGAGGTACTG
>CAZFDK010000018.1:42362-43540 GCA_964518305.1 uncultured Gemmatimonadota bacterium
TCGTCCTCCTCCTCGCCGATGCCCAGCATGATGCCCGTCTTGGTGAGCACCTCGTCGGAGATCGCGCGCGCGTGCTCCAGCACCCGCAGCGACCGCTCGTACCGGCCGCCGGGCCGGGCCGTCTCGTGCAGCCGCTCCACCGTCTCCATGTTGTGGTTGAAGATGGCGGGAGCGGCGTCGATCACCGTCTCGACGGCGTCCAGGTCCCCCTGGAAGTCGGGCGTCAGCACCTCGATCGAGCAGTCCGGGAGCCGGTCCCGGATCTCGAGGATGGTGTCGGCGAAGATGCGGGCCCCGCCGTCCGGCAGGTCGTCGCGGTCCACCGACGTGATCACCACGTGGTTCAGATCCAGGATCTCGATGGCCTCGGCGACGCGGCGCGGCTCGTCCTCGTCCAGCTCCTGCGGCCGGCCGTGGCCGATGGCGCAGTAGGGACAGTTCCGGGTGCAGGTATCGCCCATGATCAGGAACGTGGCGGTTCCCTTCTGCCAGCACTCCCCGATGTTCGGGCAGTGGGCCTCCTCGCACACGGAGTGGAGGTCCAGCCCGCGCATCATGTCCTTGATCCGGCGGTAGTTGTCGCCGCCGGGGGCCTTCACCTTCATCCAGTCCGGCTTCTGCTTCGGCCAGTCGTCCGGATCGGGCGCCGCCTCGGTCGACTTCTGTCCCGTGCCCCGTCGTCCGTTGCTCCCGCCGGCGTCCCCGGAGCGTGCGCCGGGCTGGATGACGTCGAGCTTCTTCATCGTCGTCCCGTGGTGTGGAGCGAAGTGCGAAGGAAGAGTTCGGCGTCCCGCCACGAGACGGTGGCAAGTCTCGCGCCGAGCCGGTCAGCGTGCTGCAAAGATACCCGGGCGGTTCCTGCACGTCCACACGGAGATCGGCCCGAAGCCACGGGGCCGTCGAGGCGCGTTGCCACGGCCGAACGGCGCGCTTATCCTTTCGCCAAACCCGGCCCGCGCCACCGCAGCACCGCTCCGAACATGACCTACATCATCACGCAGCCCTGCATCGACACCAAGGACGCCTCCTGCGTGGACGTCTGCCCCGTGGACTGCATCTACGAGGGCGAGGAGCAGTACTTCATCCACCCGGAGGAGTGCATCGACTGCGGAGCCTGCGTCCCGGAGTGCCCGGTGGAGGCCATCTACCCGGACGACGAGGTTCCCGAGGAGTACGAG
>CAZFDK010000019.1:0-42484 GCA_964518305.1 uncultured Gemmatimonadota bacterium
GAGGGAGCCGGCGGGCCGGGTGGACCTGAGGATGGCCACCGGCCCCGAGGGCCGGGTGTTCCTGCTCAACAAGCACGACGGCACGCTGCGGGCCATCGTGCCGCGGTAGTCCTCAGGCCGTCGCCCTCACGTATTCGCAGGCCCGGCATCCCTCCTCGGGGTCGCAGCTCGGGCCGCCGTACTCCCGGCCGCGGACCTCGCCGATCAGGCCCAGGAGCCGCTCCCGCTCGCGGCCCAGCCACTCGTCGGTGACGTCCAGGGTGACGGGCTCGCCGGGATCGGTGAAGAAGAAGGCGAACTGGGCCACCTCCTGGCCCAGGGGCTCCAGGGCCTCGTCGGCGGCCAGGGTGTAGAGCGCCGCCTGTGACCGGTAGCGGCGGACCCGGTGCCGGAGCTCCTCGTCGCCGGGATCCACGGACTCGAAGCGACCCACCTTGACGTCCACGATGCGCCACCCGCCGCCCCCCGTGCGTGCCATCCAGTCGATGACCCCGGAGATGCGGACGTCCTCCTGCAGTCGGTAGTAGAAAGGGAGCTCCCGCCGCTCCTCGCCGGCCTCCCGCAGCTCCCGGTACAGGGAGCTCTCCAGGAAGCGGCGCGCGTGGGCCAGCAGCCGCTCGGCGTTCTCCTCTGCGGTCTCGTGCGCCATGGGATAGGCCCGGAGGAAGATCTCCTCCATCTGTTCCCGCATCGTGGGGTCGTTCCAGTCCTCCTCCACGCGGGCGAAGAACTGGTGGAGCATCTTCCCGCGGATCTCCGGAGGGATCTGATGGGTCAGCGGCACGTCGGTGCGCACCTCCACCTCGGGCCGGCTGATGCCGTGCCGGTAGCGGAGTCTGTGACGCTGGGGGCAACGGTCGTAGGTCATCACCTCGGTGGGCGAGTAGGTGGACCGGTCCGGTGAGCGGCCGCCGAGCCGCTCGAGTCGCCGCTCAACCTCCGGCGGCCAGCCGTCTCCACCCTCCGCCTCGCGACCGGACGCCGGGCCGTTCCCGCCGGGCTCCGGCCGGGCCTCCGCGTAGAGCGGTCCGGGCCACCCGCGCCGCACCGCGCCGTCGCTGCCGTCCCCTTCCTCTCGACCTTCCTCCTGTGCTCCGCCTCCCTCCTTCGCCTCGCCGGGCTCCTCCTCTGGCGCGGCGTCCTCGATCCAACGCAGGGGCGCCTCGAAAGCCGGGCCGCCGTGGTCGACGTCCCCCACCGTGACGGAGCCGTGCTCGCCGGGGGCCAGGAGTTCGTCGTAGACGGCCTGCAGCCAGACCATGGGAGTGTGCTTGTGGAGATACTCCAGGCTGTTGTCCTCGAGGCTCCGGGGGCGCCGGATGTCGCCGTCGCGGTCCCGGTAGGGGGAGCCGGCCAGGAAGAGGCGGTCCCGGGCCCGGGTGCAGGCCACGTAGGTGAGACGCTTGGCCTCGGCATACTCACGCCGGGTGGCATGCTCGAAGTAGGCCTCCCAGCGCCGGGGCTGGCCCAGGGAGGCGGTATCGCCGTAGGGGCCGGGCTGCTCGACGGTGACCTCCAGCGGCAGGACCAGTCCGAAGCGGCCGGAGAGGTAGGGGCGGTCGTCCTTCACGCGCCAGAACATGGGCTGGTCCAGCTCGGTGACGAAGACGTAAGGCCACTCGAGCCCCTTGGCGCGGTGGATCGTGCTGATGGTGACCAGGTCGTCCTCCGGCGTGTAGAGCGGGGCCTCCTCCTCGGGATCGGCCCGCTTCACGCGGGCGTCGAGCCGCTCGACGAAGTGGGAGAGGGGCTCGCGTCCGGCGCGGCGAGCGATCCGAAGCAGCTTGGCCACGTTGCGGAGGCCCACGGGGCTGTCCGGGGCGCCGGCCAGGAAGGTCCGGTAGCCGGATTCCTCCAGGGCGATCTCGAGCAGCCGGTCGTGGGGCACCCGCTCGGCGTGGTCACGGAGTTCCTCGACCAGGGCGGCGGCGCGGCGGGCGCGCCTCACGCCCTCCTCACGGGAGACGAGGCTCCCGGCGTCGCGCAGCGCGTCGAAGAGGGAGCCCACGGACTCCGCGGCGCTCCCGGCGGCCGTGGAGGCGGCGGCCAGCTCGGCCAGGGTGACGTCGTCCACGCCGCCCGGGGGCGAGCGCAGGAACGCGGTGAGCGCCACCGGGTCGTGGGGGTCGGAGACGGCCCGCAGCAGGTGCACGAGATCCTGGATCTCCCGGCGCCCGTACAGGCCGCTCCCGCCGTAGACGTGGCAGTCGATGCCCCGCTGACGGAGAGCCCACTCGTAGTGGCGCGCCGAGCGTTTGAGCGACCGGGAGAGGACGGCGATGTCCCGCGGCCGGACCGGGCGGACCTCCTCGGTGCCGTCGGGCTTCCGCTCCCGGACCGGGTGCTCCTCCGGGTCCGCCTCCAGGATCTCCTGCACCCGGTCCGCCACCGCCTCGGCCACCCGCTCGGAGCCGCCGCCCTCGGAGAGCAGGAATTCCACCGGGGGCGCGTCCGAACCCGGAGCCTCCGCCGCGGGTCGCCGCGCACGGAGCGGACGGTAGGGCGCCTCGAAGGCCGGCGAGTCCTCCCCCGGGTCCGGCATCACGGCCCCCAGGAACTCCTCGTGGAAGCGGGAGAGGGAGGGGCGGGGGCGGAAGGTGTCGCCGAGGGGACAGTAGGTGCCTCCGGCCTCCTCCAGCACCTCGCGGCTCGTCCGCCACAGCCGGATATCGGCGTTCCTCCACCCGTAGATGCTCTGCTTCGGGTCGCCCACCAGGACGAGGCGCAGCGCGGGCCGCCCGTCGCCCAGGGCCGGGAACGGCACGGGCTCGTCGTCCGGGAGGCCGGTCCATTCCGGCAGGCCGGCCAGCCGGAAGAGGAGCACCATCTGGAGCAGGCTCGTGTCCTGGTGCTCGTCCACCACCAGCAGGCGCGTGTCCGAGCGGTAGGCGCCCTGGACCTCCGGCCGGCGGGCCAGGTCGCAGGCCCGGAGCAGGACGTGGGTGTGGTCCAGGACGCCGTCCTCCTCCAGGCGGTTGGTGTACCGGCCGTAGGCCCACTCCATGAAGCCCAGCACCTGCCCGGCCCGCTCCCGCAGCGCCCGGTCGGCGTCGTTGGGCTCGATTCCGAGCCGCTCCCAGTCGCCCCCCCGCCCGCGGCGGCCCAGGACTCGTAGCAGGCCGTCGGCGTCGTCCAGGGCGTCCGAGACCACCCGGACGCTCCGGTTGTAGCCGTACTGGCGCACGAGGAGCTGTGCGCCGCCGACCCCGCCCTCGACGGCGCCGCGGATGGCGTCCTCGGCCACCTCGCGGCGGAGGGCCGCCGCGTCGCCCGGGTCCAGGATCTCGAAGCCGGCCTCCACCCCGGCCAGGGCCCCGTAGTCGCGGATGAGCTGTCCGGCGAAGGCGTCGATGGTGCCGATGGGGGCCTCGTCCACGGCGAAGGAGCGCTCGGCCCACCGCTCCCGGGCACGACCCTGCTCCTCCTCGGCCAGCGACCGGATCCGGCCCCGGAGGCGCTCCTTGAGTTCGCCAGCGGCCTTCCGGGTGAAGGTGATGGCCCCCACCTGGTCGAGCTCCAGCGGGTCCTCGACCCGCTGGCCGTCGATTTCCGTGTAGCCCAGCTCGTGGGCCAGCTTCTCCACCACGAGCAGGGTCTTGCCGCTCCCGGCGCCGGCCTCCACCTGCAGGTGTCCGTCGCGCAGGCGGACCACCTCCCGCTGGTCGTCGGTGAGGCGGATCGCGTCGGTCATTCGGCCGCCTCCCCGCCGGCGTCCCCTGCGTCCGCGCCCCGGCCGCCGGACGCCCCGGCCTCACCGACCAGCTCCTCGTACTCGTCCCAGCCGATGCGCAGCGGCATCTCGAAGCGCCGTCCGCCGCCCGCTCGCGTCGCCCCGCCACGGCGGCGCTGGCAGCAGAGGGGCCCCATCGGACAGCTCCAGGTGTCCGGGTCAGGGGAGGGGGCGAAGCGGCCGGCCCGCATCTCCTTCACCATGCCGGCGGCTTCCCGGAGGGCAGCCCGCTCGGCGCGCAGGACCGGATTGTCGCCGAGCTGGCGGTGGGCCGTGAGGTGCACCCGTCCCTCGTCGTCGACCCGGACACGGCGCACGTCCAGCCGCCCGGAGCGGGTGGGGTTGGCGGTGGTGAGGACGCCGAAGCCGTAGATGTGGCGGCGGCCGCTCCCGTGCTCCTCCTCGTGGCGCCGGAGCATGTGGGCGTAGAGCGGGAGCTGGAGCGCCTTCCCCTCCAGGAACTGCTCCGGGCCCGGCTGGCGGGCCCACCGGCCGGTCTTGTAGTCGCAAATCACGAGCGACCCGTTGGCCGCCCGGGACTCGGGCGCGAGCCGGGGGTCGTCGACGGCCTCCACCCGGTCGATGGTCCCCCGGAGCCGGAAGTCCTCCTCCAGCGCCTCCACCTCCACCGGCTGCCGCCGGCCGCCGAGGCGGCGCTCCAGCCCCTCGATCCGGGTCCGCAGCCCCTCGTAGCCCGGGTCCCGGTCGGCGCGGAGCATCTCCGTCAGGTCCCAGGCCACGAAGCGCCGGAGAAGGTGGACCACCACGTCCCGGTCCAGGCGCCACAGCTCCTCGTGACCGGAGCCGGTGGTCTCCTGCAGGACCTCCCGCGCCACCCCCTCGAGCTCGTCCATGATCCCGGGGATCGCCTCGCCGGACTCCGGCGGGAGTCGGTCCTCCTCGAGCATCCTCCGGTAGAGCTGCTCCAGGATCCGGTGCTGCACGGTGCCGAAGGCCCCGGCCTCCCGGTGGCCCGTCTCCTCCTCCACCCGCTCGCGGAGCCCCAGCACGGTGCCCAGGAAGAAGCGGAAGCGGCAGCCGCGGTAGGCCCGGAACGCGGAGGGGCTGAAGGCGGCCTCCTCGGAGCGGATCCACTCCGGGACCTCCCCGGGGAGGAAGATCCCGGCGTACTCGCCGAGGGCGGGCCGGTCCTCGAAGAGACGGGTCTGCTCCCACGGGTTCTCCCGGAGCACGCGCTCCAGGTCGTCCCGGACCCGGGCCACGCCCCAGGCGCTCCGGGCCCGGTCGGTGCCGGGGCGGGCGAGCCAGCCGCGGAGCAGGGCGTCGTTTTCGAGCCGCTTCCGAATCTCGGTGCGGCGGGCGGCGGGGTCGTCGGTGACCTCGCGGTAGCGGCGGGTGGCCAGAAGCTCGGCGTCCCGCTCCGACCGAACGTCCTCCTCGTCGTCCGGGAGCACGTCCCGGGCCGTCAGGTCCTCGACCCCGAAGTCGTCGAGCCGGAGGCCCAGGTGCGTGAGGAAGGGCGAGGTGACCAGCGCCTTCCCCCGGTCGTCGGCCGCCGGGGCGGTGAGGGTGAGCCGCTCCCGGGCCGAGCCCGCGGCGAGCTGGAAGAGGATCCGCTCGCGGGCGCTCCGCTGCGCTCGGGTCGGGAGGTTGACGGCCCGCCGCTCCTCCTCGGTGAGCAGGTACTCGTCGGACTCGCGGGAAGCGGGGAACACCCCGTCCACCAGCCCGATGACGAAGACCCGGCTCCAGGACCGGTAGCCGGCCTGGGAGGGGCCCACCAGGTGGACGGCCCGCCGCGGGTAGCTGGAGAGGCGGATCTGCTCACGGGAGGAGATCTCCCGGAGCTCGGCGTGGAACTCGTCAGCCTCCATCGGCAGGTCCTCGAGGCCGGCCACCTCCCGCCCCCGGAGCCAGTCGTTGGCGCCGTGGAGCAGGCGGTTCAGGCCGTCCAGGTCCACGCGCGCCAGGCGGAGCCGCTCCTCCTCGTCGATCTTCGCGTGGGGAGCGTAGATCCGGTCCTCCAGGTCCCAGCGCTCCACGGCCGAGGCCAGCCCCTCGACCCACTCGGTGGGGCGCTGCTCGCCGGCGCCGGCGAAGCCCTCCAGGGCGTCGACCCAGGCGGCCAGAGCGTCGGCGCTCTCCAGCACCTCCCGGTCCTCCACGGACTGCACCAGCAGGTCCGTCTCCTCCATCACCTCCTCCACCATCTCGGTCAGACGGTCGACCCACCCCTGGCCGCTGTCGGGCTCCTCCTCGCGGCGGGCCGCCCGCCGGAGCACCGCCGGGCTCACGTCCGGCAGCAGGTAGGGGGACTCGGCCAGGGCCACCAGGTCGCGGACCGGCCACCCCTCGGCCGGGAGGCGGTAGGCCAGCAGCAGGGCCCGGACGGCGGGCACGTCGGCCAGCCGCGCCTCGTAGGAGGCCACCGAGGGAACGCCCATCTCCCGGAGCCGCCGCTCCAGGTCGGGTGCCCGGCGGGCCATGTCCCGGGCCACCACCGCGATCTCGTGCAGCGGGACGTCCTCCTCCAGGGCCAGGCGCTTGACCTCGCCGGCCACCCACTCCAGCTCGAGCTGCTCGTCCGGGAGGCGGACGCCGCGCGCCGCCCCGGACGACGCCGCGGAGTCGCGCCGGAAGGCGAAGGGGGCCCGGCCCAGGGCCTCCAGGTCCCGGGGGACGGAGGTCCCGGCGGGACCGTCGCCGTCCCTCTCCGCCGCGGGGTCGATGAGCCGGCGGGCGTCCTCCGCGCCACCGGCGGTCCACCGCTCGTACAGGGGCTCGTTGGCGTGGACCGCCCACGCCTCCGCGGGCAGGTCGTCCGGGAGCAGCGTCACGACCTCGACGCGCTCCACGTCCGGCTGGGAGGCGGCGGCCTCGACCCATGTCACGTGCGGCGAGGTGGGGAACTGGCCGTCGACCCCGAGCACCCGGAACCGGGTGAGGCCGTGGGGTGGCGTCACCTCGGAGGCGGCCTGCGCGGCGGCCACCTCCCGCCCCCGGGGCCCCAGGTAGCCGCCGTCCTCGAGCCGGGCCCGGTAGCGGCGGAAGAGCTCCACCGCCTCGCGGGCCCGGGCGTTCAGCTCCTCGGACCGGGCGCCGGTGGCCAGGCGCTCCTGCAGCTCCGCCACCGGCAGGTCGGCGGGCTCCAGCTCCAGCAGGAGGCGAGTGAGCGAGCGGAGGGTGGCCTCCGAGACCCGGTCGCCGATGACCTGCCCCTCGAACCAGCGGCCCTCCGACTCGGCGTGCATCTTCCGGATCAGGGCCGCCACCACCTGGCGGACCTGGGAGGCCGTGAGCACCGGCCGGCCCGGAAGGTGGTTCAGGTAGTGGTCGAAGAGCTCGGAGAAGGTGAGGATCCGGGCGCCGAGCCACCCGCCGCTTCCCTCGGCCTCCAGGAGACGATCGCGCAGCTCGCGCTTCAGGTAGGCCCGGGGGACCACGGCCGCTGTCCGCTCGCCTGCGGGGCGATCGGCCAGGAAGCGCGCGGTGTGGTCCAAAACGCCGCGCGGGGACGGAGAGGTGATGAGGTCGACGGTCACGCCTTCAAGGTAGGCGTCCGTCCGGGCACCGACAGGACGGCCGCAGGCGCCACGTTATCTTACGGAGGGCACCTGGACTCGGCCCGCGATGCCCGGCGCCTCTCGACCCCCGGAGGAACAGCATGGATCTCCCCGAGCTCCGCACCGGACGCCTCTCGCTCGGCCTCGTGGAACCGTCGGAGGCGCCCCGGGTCGCCGAGCTGGCGGGCGACCGGGAGATCGCCCGCAACACCGAGTCGATCCCCCATCCCTATCCCGAGGAAGAGGCGGAGAAGGTCATCGCTCGGGTCCGACGTCGGGTGGCCTCCAGCACGGAGGCGGTGTTCGCCGTCCGCCTGAGCGACCACGGGAGTGGGGACGAGGACGGGGAGCTGATCGGAATGATGGGGCTGCACCCGGAGCCCGAGCACGAGCGGGCCGGCATGGGCTACTGGATCGGGAAGCCGTACTGGAATCGGGGCTACGCAACCGAGGCCGGGCGGGAGGTCGTTCGCTGGGGATTCGAGGAGCAGGGGCTCCGGCGCATCTACGCGGAGAGCTTCTCCCGCAACGCGGCGTCGAGACGCGTCCTGCAGAAGCTCGGGATGCGGCGCGAGGGCGTGCTCCGGAGCCACTTCAAGAAGTGGAACGAGTTCGTGGACGTCGAGGTCTACGGCCTGCTGCGCTCGGGGTGGAGGGAGGAGGACTGATCGCGGCGCCCCCCCGGGCGTCCGGGGCCGGCCGTGGACGTGTTCCTGGCCTCCGCGTATCGTGCACCTGACCGCAGGCTCCGCACCCGGGACCGCTTCCCTCCGTACCGGAGCACGATCGTGCCGCTGACGGCGGGCGGCGGATTCCACGACGAGGAGGTCACCGTGTCATCCCTGGACCGTCCGCTCACCGGCGCGCACCTGACCTTCGACCTGGCGGAGCTGGTCGCCGAGCTCCGGGGCCACGAGAAGTACGCCACGACCGGCCGCCTGGGCCGTACGTTGGTGAAGGAGGGGGACCTGCGACTCACGATGACGGTCCTGGCGCGGGGCGCCGAGGTGGAGACCCACCACGCCGCGGAGCCCATGACCCTCCAGGTAGTCACCGGACGCCTCCAGTATCAGGTCGGCGACGAGCAGTTCGAGCTGGAGGCCGGTCAGTTCCTCTTCTTCGGCCCCGGTGAGGCCCAGGACATCCGGGCGCTGGAGGACACGGCCCTGCTGCTGACGATCACCGGGGCCGAGGAGAGCTGACCGGCCGCGACGGCGTCCGGGGCGGCCACCGTACTCGGCCGCCCCGGGAGAGAGCACGATTCCTGCACGCTCCAACGCCCGCGGGGCACCCGGGCCGCGACCGCGGCTCGACCCACGACGCCCCGTTTTCGCACGGACGCTCTGAACCTCCGGACCGACGGCTCTTCCTTGGAGCGAGACGACTACATCTGGTCGGACACCGGGCTGGACATCCGCGTGATCGTCCTGGGCCTGGCCCGCATGGCCGACGCCTTCGGCAACTCCTTCCTCATCGTCGTCCTGCCGCTGTACGTGGCCAGCGGCCAGGTCACGGGCACCCGTTTTGGGCTGTCGGTGGAGATGATGGCCGGCCTTGTGCTGGCTCTCTTCGGCCTGATCAGCGCAGTGAGCCAGCCCCTGGCGGGACGCCTGTCGGACCGGGCGGGCCGGCGCACCCTCTTCGTGATTTTGGGGCTGGGCATCTTCGCGGTGGCCAACGTCTCCTTCTCCTTCGTCGAGTCCTACGTCGGCGTCCTCGGCATCCGGACGGCGCAGGGAATCGCCGCGTCGCTCACCATCACCGCCGGCGTGGCACTGGTGAACGAGATCAGCGCGTTCGAGAACCGGGGCGGGAACATGGGAGTCTACAACTCCCTTCGCCTCGTCGGCTTCGGCACCGGCCCCCTTGTGGCCGGAGGCGTCATGGAGGGAGGGCCGTACCCTCTGCCCGGGTTTCCGGAGGTCAGCCTCTCGGGCTTCGACGCCACCTTCTACGTGGCCGCGGTCGCGGCCCTGCTGAGCGCGGTGCTGGTGCAGATCTTCGTCGAGGATCCGGAGGCGACCGTGCCCACCCGCGAGCGCCTGGCGCTCCGGTTGAAGGCCGCCTCGCCGGAGCGGATCCTGGACCCGATTTTCGCGCTGGGGGTCGTTACCTTCGTCATGAGCGCCTGCATCGCGCTCCTGGCCCCCATCGAGCCGAGCGTGAACGAGCGGCTGGGTCAGGGCCCCTTCGTCTTCGCGGTGGAGTTCTCGGCCCTGATCGCCGCCCTGGCCGTGGTCCAGCCCCTGGTGGGCTCGGCCAGCGACCGCGTGGGGCGGCGCACCTTCATCGTGGCCGGCCTCGTGGGCCTCGTTCCCGGGACCCTGCTCCAGGGCCTCGTGACGACGCCCTGGCAGATGGTGGGCGCCCGTCTCCTGCAGGGAGTGAGCGCGGCGGCGGTCTTCGCGCCGGCGCTGGCGCTGGCCGGCGACCTGTCGCGGGAAGGGCAGTCCGGCGCCCAGCTCTCCGTGCTCACCATGGCCTTCGGCCTGGGCATCTCCTTCGGCCAGATCTCCGCCGGCTACCTGATCCGATACGGCTTCGTCATCCCCTTCGCCTTCGGGGCCCTTCTGGCCGCGAGCACCGTGTTCCTGGTCCGCAGCCAGGTGCCGGAGCCCTCCGACGAGGAGGGAAGCGCGGAGGAGCCGTCGTCGCAGTCGGAGGTGGCCGGGGCGTCGGGCGCCGCGCACTGACGCCGCGTGTCACGGTTGGCGGGCTCGCCCGTCCCCCGGTCGAGAGGGAACGAGGACGAAACCCCGAGTCCCGCTACAGCCTGCGGAGACCATGAGACGCCACCTCCGACGGTCCGCTTTCGTCGCTCTTCTCCTGCTAATCCTACTACCGCTTTCGGCCTGCGACGGCCTCTTCGGCCCCGGCCCGGGAGGCGAGGGGCCCATCACGTCGCTGCCGCGGAGCCTGACCGGGGCGGAGGAGCGGACCATCGAGGCGAGCAACCGCTTCGGCTTCGAGCTCCTGGCGCAGCTCCACGCCGCGAAGCCGGCCGAGAACCAGTTCATCTCCCCGCTCAGCGGGTCCATGGCGCTGGGCATGGCCATGAACGGGGCCGACGGGCGCACCTTCGAGGCGATGCGCTCGACGCTGGGCTTCTCGGAGCCCGACCTCGCCGCCATCAACGAGTCCTACGCCGGCCTGATCGAGCTCCTGCAGGGGCTCGACCCCCGGGTGGAATTCCTGCTCGCCAACTCCGTCTGGCTGCAGGAGCAGTGGCCCTTCCTGGCGGCGTACCGGGATCGGGTCAGCGACACCTTCGACGCGAGGGTCGAGAACGTGGACTTCCGCGACCCCGCCACGGCCGAGCTCATCAACGGCTGGGTGAGCGACGGCACGAACGGGAAGATCGACGAGCTGGTGACCCAGGACATGCTGCGGGACATCGTCGCCCTTCTGGCCAACACGGTCTACTTCGAGGGCCAGTGGACCGACCGGTTCGACGAGTCCGAGACCTCGGACGCCGAGTTCCACCTGGCCGACGGCTCCACAATCACGGTGCCCATGATGAGCCAGGAGATGGAGGGGGTCGCCCGGGCCCGAGACGAGGGTTACCGGGCGGCGGACCTGGCCTACGGGGGCGAAGCCTTCTCGATGACTGTCGTCCTCCCGGCGGCAGGCACCTCGCTGGACTCGCTGGTCGCGGCCATGGACGCCGCGGAGTGGCGGTCCCTGGTGGAGCAGTTCGGCGAGGGCGACGAGGTCCGGGTCGAGATGCCGCGCTTCGAGCTCGAGTACGGGGCGATGCTCAACGATCCTCTCGTCCGGATGGGCATGGGGCCCGCCTTCAGCACCGACTCGGCGGACTTCAGCCGGATGGCCGAGACCCCGCCGTGCACCTCCGGGGCGGATCCGTGCCTGTACATCGACTGGGTGAAGCAGAAGAGCTACGTGCAGGTCGACGAGGAGGGAACCGAGGCCGCCGCGGCCACGGGCGCCGGGGTGGGGGTCGATTCGGGCCCGCCGACCTTCCGGGTGGATCGCCCCTTCGTGTTCGCCATCCGCGAGCGTCTGTCGGGGACCGTGCTCTTCGTGGGCGCCGTGGAGGACCCGACGGCGGGGTAGGACCGGCCGGGGAGGTCCGATCGGCGCGGCCGCCGCCAGATCAGCGCGGAGTGCTGTCCCGCGGCGCGGATCGGGGCCGTGACGGTGTTCCACAGGTCGGCCCGGTAGGCCGCGTTCTCGCGGTCGAGTGCCGGCCAGTCGTCCTCGTCCGTCCAGGCCACCCCTGCGATGAGGCCCATGCCACCGTGTGGAGCGGGGTCGTCGGTGGTGTTCTCGTAGACGATTTCCGCCCGGTACGACCGGTCGACGTCCACCACGGCCCACGAGCATCCCTGGAGCCAGCCCTCGTGCGGCCACCGCATCAGCTGCACCGGAACGCGGTAGTGCTGCAGCCCGGGTCTCAGGGATACCGGGCCCACCGCGATCTCGAGGCGGCCCTCCTCCGGGTGACCCGTCATCCGGACCAGGGTGTCCGACACCCAGGGCGCGGATTCGGGCGGTAGGAAGGCTCCCGGATCCTACCTGGCGCCGCTCTCCCGGTGGGGCGCCGGAACCCGGAGAAGGTAGAGGGAGCGGGCGGGCCCGGATACCCCGACGCCTCCGTCGACGTGAGCACGTTGACGGGTGACTCGTCAACCGTTACGGGTCGATCCGGGCTTCGGTTCACGAGTCGATCCACGCGTCGACTCGCGCGCGGCCGAGCGCGAACACGCGGGATCTCATCCGGCCCGACTGGCCCGACCGGCACGGCTGGCTGGAGGGCCTGCCGCAGACGACCGACGGACGACGACCGGCCCACCGACGACCCACCGACGACGATGGGAGGAGCGCAGATGGCCGAGGACCGCCTGAGCCCCCGCTTTCAGCTCGCCCTGGGCTACGCCCTGAGGGCCCACTCGGGCCACACTCGGAAAGGAACCGGGGTGCCGTACTTCGCGCACCTCGCGGGCGTCATGTCCCTGGTGCTGGAGGCCGACGGCGACGAGGAGCAGGCCGTGGCCGCCCTGTTGCACGACGTGGTGGAGGACCGGGGAGGTCCCGAGCGACTGGATGAGATCCGGGAGCGATTCGGCGAGAGGGTCGCCCGGATCGTGGCCGGCTGCACGCAGGGATCGGGCGAGGGAGAGGACGCCTGGGACGAGCGCCGGGTGCGGTTCGTGGAGTCGCTGCCGGAGAAGGACGAGGACGTGCTCCTGGTCTCGGCGGCCGACAAGCTGCACAACGCCCGGGCGATGCTGCGCGATGTGCGCCGGGTGGGCGACGATCTCTTCGAGCGCTTCGAGGCGCCGAAGGGGGAGGTGCTGGAGTACTACCGCGGCCTCCGGGACGGCTTCCGCGCTTCGGCGCTGGAGGGCTGGCTGGTGAACGAGCTGGCCCGGACCGTGGACGAGCTCCTGGAGGAGGCCGGGGCCCACGCGGAGGGGGTGGACGACCGGTGATCAGCGTCCACGAGTACGAGCTGGCCCCGGGGAAGACCCGGGAGGGCTTCGCACGGGTGGTCCGGACCGCCGAGGAGCGCGGGCTGTTCCGGATCGAGGGCCTGGAGGGGCACATGTTCCTCCAGGGCGTGCGCGGCGCCGGCGCCGGGAAGCCGGCCGCGCTCTGGCGGTGGGAGAGCCACGAGGCGTGGGTGGAGCTGTGGGGCCCCGCCGGCGATCCGAAGCCCCCGGCGCAGTACCCGGAGCGGTGGAGGGAGTGGGAGGCCCTGCTCGACCCCTTGCTGAGCGAGGAGCCGGACGAGATCCGCTTCACCTCCTACCGCGAGCTCGACATCCCCTGAGAGCGGGCCCGCTACTCCTCGGGCTCCTCCGGCTCCAGGGGTCGGGCGTCGTCGACCAGGGCCGCCGGGTCCACCCAGTAGCGCTCGCCGAAGTCCCGCTGACGGGGCCACACTTCGTCCAGGCTGGCGGCCTCGAACAGCCGCCCGTTCTTCATCACGTGCTCGATGTCGAGCGTGCTGCGGATGTCCTCCAGCGGGTTGGAGTCGAGCACCAGCAGGTCGGCCAGCTTGCCCGGCTCCAGGGAGCCGATGTCCTCGTCGGCCCCCAGGAACCATGCCCCCTCGGCGGTGGCGATCCTGAGCGCCTCCATCTCGCCCAAGACGTCGGCGTACATCCAGGTGTTCCAGTGGGGCGAGAGCGGATGGTGCTCGCCGTGTCCACCCACGGCGGCGTGGCCGCCGGCCTCCATGATGTCGGCCACGCCCTGCACGGTGAGCGCCCAGCTGTAGTCGGTCTCGGGCCGCTTCGGGCGCTCCCTCAGGAAGGTGAGCATGCGCCACGGCATCCAGTCCCGCTGCTTCGGCTGCTTCCACACGTCCCGGTCCTGGAAGAACCAGTCGATGTTGGAGGCCCCGTGCCCGCCGACGACGAGCGTGGGCGAATAGACGGCATTCGCCCGTCCGTAGAGCTGGGCCACGTCCCGCTGGATCACCGGCCAGTCCAGGGAGTGCTCCCATCCGGTGTGTCCGTCCAGGACGATCCCGGGGTTCCAGTGGCCGGTCACGGCCAGGCCCTCCCGCCGGGAGGCGTCGATGATCCACTGCCGCTGGTCGCGGCGCGGGTGGGAGTACTGCTTGATGGAGACGGCGCCCCAGGACTTCAGCCGCCGGACGTTGTCCAGGGCCGTGGAGTAGCTGTCGATCTCGTTCTGGTTCGGCCCGTCGCCCCGGTAGAGGGGATCGCCGGTGCTGTAGGTGCGCGGCCCGACCATCCGCCCGGCCTCGATGCGCTCGGCGGTGGGGAAGACGTTCTCCGACCACATGCTGTTGTCCAGCGTCGTGGTCAGCCCGTAGGCCAGGTAGCTGGCCACCTCGTAGTCCCGCCGCGGCCGGTGCCCGCGGTGCTCCCGGTAGTGGTGGGCGTGCATGTCCACGAGGCCGGGGATGATGGTCTTCCCGGAGGCGTCCACAACACGGTCGGCGCCGGAGACCTCGCACTGCCCGGCGGCCGCCACGCACCGGAGCCGGCCGTCCTCGGCGACGACCGTCCCCTCCTCGATCACCTCGCCGGAGGTGGGACGGACGATCCGGGCGCCGGTGAGCGCGATGACCCCGTCGGGGCGATCCTTCTCCACGGTGAAGGTGATCCGGGTGGTGTCCTTCCTGCCGGTGGCCGGGCGGTAGGTGTAGTGCCGGTTGGAGCTGCCGTACTCGAGCAGCGAGTCCCCGGCCCAGCGGAGGTACAGGCCGCCCTCGTGGCTCACCTGGGTGACGGGAAGCGGCGTCGATCCGCCCCTGTCGATGTGCACGGGGTCGCCGCCGGTGCCCGCCGCGGGGAAGGGCACCACGTAGGCGTTGTCGCCCTCCTGGAAAGCCACCCAGTCGCCCTCCGGTGAGGGCACGGCCTCGTCGGCGTAGGGGAAGGTCATGCGCACCCGCCGGTCCGAACCGTCGGGCGCCACCGAGACCATGCCCATGACCGGGTCGTCCCGGCCCTCGACCTCCACGGGCTCCGGAAAGTAGATACGGCCGTCCGGCCCGTAGGAGGCCCCGACGATGGCCCGGCGGGCGTAGGAGGCGGGGCTGGTGCCGCTGGGTGGCTGCACGGTGGCCACCGTGGTGGCCTCACCGCCGGAGGCCGGCACGCTCACCAGGTCGAAGAAGGCATTGTGGGTCACCGTCCGCTCCCGCGCCGTGGCTCCCCCGCCCCGGGTCACGAGCACCTCGGAGCCGTCGGGGCTCCAGGCGGGCTTCGTGTAGAAGGCCTTCCGCTCGGTGAGCTGCTCCGGCTCGCCGCCCCCGGGACGGGCCCGGTACAGGTGGCCGCGGCCCGTGGGGTCGATGCCGGTGAATGCCAGCCACGATCCGTCCGGGGACCAGGCCGGCGCGTACTCGGTCGCCTCGAAGGACTCCGACGTGAGCCGGCGGGGCTTGCCGTCCGGGAGCTTCGACACCCAGACCTGGCCCACGGCCTGGAAGGCGAGCCAGCGGCCGTCCGGCGACCGGGTCTGCCAGCGGAGGAACTGCGGCTGGAAGGGGGCGTCGCCGATCCGGAAGGAGTTGTACGCCTGCTCGGAGATCGTACGCCGCACGCGGGCCTCGAAGGGAATGGCCTCGGTCTCGCCGGAGGAGACGTCCACCTGCCGGAGCTTCCCGCCGCGGGCGATCACGATGGACTCGCCGTCCGGCGTCCAGTCGTAGCCCGGGAGCTGCCGCAGCTCGCCGCCCCGAAGCGCGATCGGATCCAGCACCTTGCGCTCGGCGCCCGTCTCCAGGTCGCGCACCCAGAGCGCGTTGCGCGGGCCGAACTCCTCGCCCCGGTGGCGGATCGTCCCGTCCATGAGCTCCCGGGCGAAGGCCACGCGGCGCCCGCCGGGCGAGACCTCCGGCGCATAGGCGCCGCCGCTGCCCACGCGGCCGGCGGCGGGGCCGTCGTTGTCGCCGGCTGTCAAATCCAGGACCCGGCCCGTCCGCCGGTCGTAGCGGCGAAGCTGGAAGTCGCCGTTCAGCGGATCACCGCCGGAGACCTGGTGAAAGTAGACGTAGCGGCCGTCCGGCGAGACCGACGGCCAGTAGGCCCCGTCGACCTCCTCGCCCACCAGACGGACGCCGGACCCGCCGTCCCGGTGGTACAGCCAGATGCCGGCGGCCTCCCGGTTTTCGTAGTCCATGGGGTCCCGCCGCACCACGATGTACCGCCCGTCGGGAGTCCACGCCGGCGTGGCCGGCTCCAGGTCGCGGTCTTCGGTGACGCGACGGGGGTCAGAGCCGTCCGCCTCCATCACCCACAGGTCCCGCTGCCCGGCGCGGTCGGAGACGAAGGCCACGTGCTCGCCGTCCGGCGAGATCCGCGGGTGACCGTTCCACGCGAGCCCGCTCTCCTGCGTGAGCGACTCCGCCCTCCCGCCCTCGACCGGCATCCGATAGACGTGTCCCATCATGTCGAACACGAGCCACCCGCCGCCCGGTGCGACGTCCACCGACATGCCCGTGCCCTCGGTGGTGGTGAAGTCGATCTCCCGCGCCTCGCCCCGGGGCTCGGTGACGTCCCAGTCGCCCGTGTCCGCCGGTACGGCCGTCTCCTGCTGCTGGAGGGAAGGGGCGGCGTCGGCGGCGGCCGGCACGGCGATCAGGCACGCGGCGCAGGCCAGGAGGAGGCCGACCGGGAGGTTCGCTACGGCGGAGGAGCGATCCGAGGTGCGTGGCGAGGGCATGGCGGTCCCGTGTACGGTGAAGGGAGCGGTGGCCGGCGGTCGGGCCGGCAATGTTACGGATGCTCGACGGAAACGGGAGGGCAGGAGAGGGAGGAGGCGAGATGGCACGGGGGGTCCAGAAGCTGACGGTGGGAGCCGTGTCAGTCCTGTCGCTGGCGGCGGCCCTGTGGTGGTGCTCGCCGCTCCTCTTCCGCGCGGCGGACCGGATCGGGGACGGCGCCCTGTACCGGGTGCCGGGAGCCGACTCGGCGGTGGCGCTGACCATCGACGACGCGCCGAGCCCGTCCGGGACGCGGCAGATCCTCCGGGTCCTGGAGGAGCATGACGCGCGGGCCACGTTCTTCCTCGTCGGCAGCCGCGCCCAGCGTCATCCGGGGCTCGTCGAGGAGCTGATCCGCCGCGGGCACGGGATCGCACACCACATGTGGTGGGACCGGCGGAGCCTGGGGTTGGACTCGGCCGCCTTCGAGAGCCGCCTCCTGCGCACGGATTCCGTCCTCCAGCGATTCGGGGGCACCCGGTGGCTCCGGCCCGGGGGAGGTCTCTACTCCCCGCGGATGGCGCGAACGGCAGGCCGACACGGCTACCGCCTCGTCCTCGGCGACGTCTATCCCTTCGATCCGGTGGTCCGGTGGCCGCCGCTGGCCGCGGCGCTGGTCCGGGCGTGGGTGCGCCCGGGCTCGATCGTCATCCTCCACGACGGCGCCGGTCGGGCCGGGAGGACAGTCGAGATCCTGAGGCGCGTGCTGCCGGCGCTCGAGGAGCGCGGGCTGGAGGTGGTGACGCTGGACGAGCTGGTCCGATGAACGCCCGCAGCGGGTCCCCTGGAACCCGTAGGCCGCAGGTCGTGTTGTCGGGGCGCGTCGCCCCACCGGCGGCGCCAGCCGACAGGCGAAGGAGAGCCTAGAACAAAACGGGAGCTGTGGATGGCCAGCGACGACTGGAGCAGACGGTCCTTCCTGCGAACCATCCCCGCCGGTGCCCTGGCCGCGGCCCTGCCGACGGTGCTCGGGACGCGGCGGGGAGCGGGACGGGGTGGCGGGAGCGCCCGCGCTCCGTCGCTTCCGCCCCGGGTAGTGGGGCTCCGCACCACCGGCGGCAATTTCCGGTTCGATCCGGTCGGGCTACGGCTGCCGACGGAGGCGTCCCTCGTCTGGCTGAACATGGGGGACTTTCACACCGCCACTGCCTTCCACCCGGACAATTCACATCTCCTGGACCGGGACCTGCCGCGCCGGATTCCCGAGGGTGCGGAACCCTTCCACTCCGGCATGCTGGGGCTCTCCGACGGGACGGAGTTCGAGTACCGGTTCGACGTCCCCGGCGTCTACGACTACTTCTGCCAGCCGCACTACAGCTTCGGCATGGTCGGCCGGGTCGTGGTCGGCGACGGGGGCAGGGGGAGCTTCTCGACCGGTCCCGAGCGCGAGCTGAACGAGGACGCCCGCGAGCAGATGCCGGGGGTGGACGTCATCCTGGACGAGCGGGGGCGGACCTTCGAGTGGGCAGCACGCCTGAACGGACTCCTGTGGCTCCGGGCGAACGGAGAGCCGGCCGAGGAGCCCTTCCGGGCCGTGGATGAGGGAGTCGCCTCCGATTCCGGGCTCGAGACGGTCCTCGGAGCGCGGGCGATCGAACTCCGACAGAGCCTCTCCTCGTTCGGGGAAGGCATCGGCGGCGGGGCCGACTACGAGACGCTGGTCGGGCGCGCCGACCGGGCGAAAGAGGTCCTCCGACGGGCGAGGCGGGACCCGGCCTGACCGGGAGCCGCGTGGTCCGCCGGGAACAGGAGCCCGACCCGGGCTGTTACCCATCCGAGCGACGACGAATGCCTGCCGTCTCTCCGCCATCGAGCGTGTCGGCGCGGGATGACGGAGGCACCAGACCGAGACACGGAACCGAGAGCGACTCATTGAACCCGAAACGGAGGGACGACGATGCGATCTCGCTACGCGATGGGTGCCGCGACTGCCGTACTCGCGGCCGCGACGATGTGGATGACGACGGCTCACGATCCCGGCTCGACCTCGGCGGATATCTCGCCGGAAGCCTCGGGGCCGGAGGCCGCCCAGGAGGCCCAGTGGCACATCCGTGCCTCGGGGGCCCGGATCATCGGTGGCTACGGGGACAACTTCGCGTACGACGGTGAGAACGTCCGGCCGGTCAGTGGCACCGCCGAGATGCGCCTCAACCCCGAGGAGGGCACCGGCAAGCTGACGATCCGGCTCGAGACCACGAGCGAGTCGGGGCCCATCCACTTCGCCGAGGACACGCGGTGGGAGGGCGAGATCGAGATCGTGAAGCAGATCGACACCTCGGAGATGGACGCCGCCCGGATCGCCACCGACACCTACCTGCACGGCAACACGGGCAACGAGGCACCGGTCATGCCGCGCATCTACAACTACTTCGCCACCTGGGGACCGTCGAAGATCCACGTCAACGGAGAGGAAGCGGTACCCATGATCGGGAGCCACACCATGTTCACCGAGCAGGCACGGGGGAGCGACGGCATGATCCGGAAGGGCGATCAGGTCTACAACCCCAAGCTTCCGGACAAGACCGGGTTCACGAACTCCGAGGAGATGGAGTTCCACTACGTGGCGCACACCACCGAGCCGGACAAGAACAACTTCCCGCCCCACACCGCCTGGATCCACCTGCACTTCTCGAACGTGGAGGTCGTTTCCAAGCCATCCGATGCGTCGATTCCGTACACGCAGGCCGATGACTGACCGCGGCTGACGGCCGTCGGGGGTGGCTCGTGCGCCGTCCGCCCGATCCCGGGCGGACGCGGCGGGCCCGTCCCGGCCTGAGACAGAGCTCGTGGAGGGCCCATCCGACCCCTGCGAGCACCAGCGCGACGATGCCGAGGCCGGTCAGGCCCTCCGCAAGCCGGAGGCTCCGGCCTCGTCGTCGTTCTGGAGTAGGGTTGCCTGGACCTCCCGGGAACAGACACCTACCGTTCGGGACGTCCGCGAGCGGCCCGGCTGAACGGCGGAGGACGACGGACGACGACGTGAGACGGCCGGGCGGAGTCGACGGGGGAGTCCATGAGCGCGATCGTCCTGGTGGCCGTGGCGCTGGGCGCCTTCGCCCTGGCCTACCTCTTCTACTCACGGTTCATCGCCGAGCGGATCTACCAGCTGGATCCGGACTTCGAGACGCCGGCCCACGAGCTGGAGGATGGCGTCGATTACGTCCCCACGGATCGGAACGTCCTGTGGGGACACCACTTCACCTCGGTGGCCGGGGCCGCTCCCATCGTGGGGCCCGCCATCGCCGTGATCTGGGGATGGCTGCCGGCCTTCCTGTGGGTGATCCTGGGGACGATCTTCTTCGCCGGCGTGCACGACTCGGGGGCCCTGTGGGCCAGCGTCCGCAACAGGGCGCGGTCCATCGGGGCTCTGACGGAGGACATCGTGGGCGGGCGGGCCCGGAGCCTGTTCATGATCGTGATCTTCCTCCTCCTGCTGATGGTGAACGCGGTGTTCGCCATCGTCATCGCCCGCCTCTTCGAGTCGGTGCCGGCCAGCGTGCTGCCGGCGTGGTCGGTGATCGCCGTGGCCCTGGTCATCGGCTACCTGCTGTACCGCCGTGGGTTGGGGCTCTTCTGGCCGTCGCTCGTCGCCCTGGTGGTGCTGTACGGGACCATCCTCGTGGGAGAGATGGTGCCGCTGTCGCTACCGTCTCAGGTGGCGGGGCTGAACTCCACGGCGGCCTGGGTGCTGATCCTCTTCGCCTATTCCGGGGTCGCGTCGCTGCTGCCGGTGTGGCTGCTCCTGCAGCCCCGGGACTACATCAACTCGCTGCAGCTGTTCGTGGGCCTGTTGTTGCTGTTCGGTGCCGTGCTGGCTGCCAACCCCACGGTGGTCGCGCCGGCGGTGAATCCTGCCGTCCCGGCGGACGCGCCGCCGCTCGTACCGCTCCTCTTCGTGACCATCGCCTGCGGCGCCATCTCCGGCTTCCACGCCCTCGTGGCCTCGGGTACCACCTCGAAGCAGCTGGACAACGAGGAAGACGTCCGCTTCGTGGGCTACCTGGGCTCGGTGGGGGAGGGGACCCTGGCGGTGGCGGCGATCATCGCCTGCACGGCCGGCTTCGCCAGCCAGGAGGCCTGGGAGGGCTTCTACACCTCCTTCGCCGCCGGCGGGGTGGACGCCTTCGTGCAGGGCGGTGGGGACATCGTGGCCCGGGGGCTGGGCCTCCCGGAGGGCTTCTCCGAGACGCTGCTGGCCGTCATGGCCATCCTCTTCGCCGCGACCACGATGGACACCGGGGTTCGGCTGCAGCGGTACGTGATCCAGGAATGGGGCAACATCTTCGACATCCCCGCGATCACCGGCCGATTCTCGTCCACGTTGATCGCGGTCGCGGCGTGCGTGCTACTGGCCTTCGGTGCCGGCCAGGGCGGAGGCGCCGGCGGGCTGGTGATCTGGCCGCTCTTCGGCACGACGAACCAGCTCCTGGCCGCCCTCACCCTGCTGGTGATCAGCGTGGCCCTGCTGCGCATGGGACGTCGCACGGTGTTCACGGTGGCGCCGCTCACCTTTCTGCTGGTGATGACCGTGGTGGCGCTGCTGGTCCAGCTCCGTGGCTTTTGGGAGTCGGGCCAGTACTTCCTGGTGGGCATGGATCTGCTGATCCTGGCGGCGAGCATCTGGGTGGCCCTGGAGGCGGCGTCTGCCTTCGCCCGGGCCTGGCAGGAGCGATACGCGACCTAGTCGAGCGAGACGATCGAACCGGAGGATCACGGAGGACGACATGGGGTGGAGAGACGATCTGGAGGAGCTGGCCGGGAAGCTGAAAGAGTTCTACGTGGCCCCCTACCGCGGCGCGGCGGCCCGCGCCAAGAGGGACGAGGACGACCTGTTCATGCTCCTGGTCTTCAGCCAGATGATGGGCGTGCCCAACCCGGCCAGCTATTACACGCTGGAGCTGCTGCCCGTGCTGTACGACCGCTTCCACGAGTGGCACACGAGGATGGGGATGGAGAAGTCTCCGCTGGACCACTTCCGCTGCTGCTGAGGGTGAGCGTCGTGCCGTGGCGTCTCCGCGGAGCCCCCGGGGCGGCGACGTGACGTCGCTGTTCGAGACGGTCGGCGGGCGCGACGTCCTCTTCGCCGGGGGGAAGGGGGGAGTGGGCAAGACCACCACGGCCGCCGCGCTCGCCCTCCGCCTGGCTGCGGGCGGGGCCGACGACGAGGGGCAGGGCGAACGGGTCCTCCTGGTCTCCACCGACCCCGCCCACTCGCTGGGCGACCTCTTCGGCGTGGAGATCGGGGGGCAGGAAACCCGCCTCCAGGAGGGGCTCTGGGGCCTGGAGCTGGACCCGGAGGCCGAGACCGACCGCTATCTCCGGGACGTGAAGCGGACGATGCGCGAGTTCGTGCGCCCGGAGATGTACGACGAGATCGACCGCCAGATGGAGATGACGCGGCGCTCGCCGGGCGCCGTGGAGGCGGCCACCCTGGACCGGATGTCGGAGATCCTGGTGGAGGGCAGGGAGGAGTACGACCGGCTGGTCTTCGACACCGCGCCCACCGGCCACACCCTCCGGCTCCTCTCCCTGCCGGAGGTCATGACGGCGTGGATGGACGGCCTGCTGGAGAGCCGGGACCGCTCGGAGTCCTTCGGCGAGATCCTCAAGGGCACGGACTGGGAGGGCGGCGACGAGCTGGCTTACATCGACCGGCCCGAGAAAGAGGGGCGCGACGGCCGGGCGAGCCGCATCCGGGAGGTGCTCACGCGCCGCAGGCGAAAGTTCAGTCGCGCCCGGCGGCTGCTCACCGACGCAGATCGGTGCGGCTTCCTGGTGGTCGTGAATCCGGACGAGCTGTCGGTGCGGGAGGGCCGGGACATCCGTGACACGCTGGACCGGCTGGAGATGCCGCTGCTGGCGGTGGTGGTGAACCGGGTGCTGCCGGAGTCGGCCGACGGCGAGTTCCTGGGACAGCGGCGCCGGGAGGAGGCGCGCCACCTGGAGCGCATCGAGGAGGTCTTCTCCGGCGTGCCCCGCGTCCGGGTACCGCTCCTGGCCACCGACGTCGGCGGCGTGGAGGAGCTGCGGGAGATCGCTTCCCGGCTCGCCGGGGACGTTCCGCCGGAACGCCGCACGACGTAGCTTATCCGCACCCTTCGCGGCCCCCTCCCGACGCCTCCGGCGCTCCACACTGTACTGTACGCGCCGAGGAGCTTCCGCCACCTTGCGGCCTCTCGATGCCGCCCCCGTACTGCTGAGCGCCGCGCGACGGCGCATCTCCCGCGCCCGGGACACGATCATGGCCGAGACTTCCGATCCCGACGACGGCGGACATTTCCTTCAGGCGGTGAAAGAGACCTTCGACCGCGCCGCCCGGCTGAGCGACCAGCCGGAGGGACTGCTCCGCCAGATCAGGGCGTGCAACAACACGCTCAGCGTGAGCTTTCCGCTGGAGCGGGACGACGGCACGATGCAGGTCATGCAGGGGTGGCGGGCTCAGCACAGCAACCACAGGACGCCGGTGAAGGGGGGCGTTCGCTTCGCGCCCACGGTGTCGGGGGACGAGGTCCGCGCCCTGGCGGCGCTCATGTCATACAAGTGCGCGATCACCGACATCCCGTTCGGCGGGGCCAAGGGAGGCGTGCTGCTCGACGGCACGCGGTACAGCGAAGAGGAGCGCGAGCGAATCACCCGCCGTTACGCCTTCGAGCTCGCCCAGAAGGGCTACCTGGGTCCGGCCGTGGACGTACCGGCGCCCGATTACGGCACCGGACCCGACGAGATGGCCTGGATCCTGGACACCTACCGCACCCTGCGGCCCGACGAGCTGAACGGTTCGGCGTGCGTGACCGGGAAGCCCGTGGCCCACGGCGGCGTGCGGGGACGCCTCGAGGCCACGGGTCTCGGCGTCTGCTTCGGCCTGCGGGAGGCGTGCTCCGTCGGCGACGACATGGAGCGCCTCGGCCTCGAACCCGGCCTCGACGGGAAGAGCGTCGTGATCCAGGGCCTCGGCAACGTGGGCTACCACGCTGCCCGGCACCTGCGCTCCTCGGGCGCCCGGATCGTCGGGATCGCGGAGTACGACGGCGCCATCGTGGACGAGTCCGGCGAGGGCTTCGAGGTCGAGGCGGTCAAGGAGCGGTTGGAGGCCGGCGGGTCGGTGACCGACCACGCCGGGGGCACCGTCCTGGAGGAGAGCCGGAAGGCCCTGGAAGTGGACTGCGACATCCTGGTGCCCGCGGCGCTCGAGGCGCAGATTACCGCGGAGAACGTGGATCGCGTTCGGGCGTCGATCATCGCCGAGGCGGCCAACGGACCCGTCACCGCCGAGGCCGACGCGGCCCTGCGGGATCGGGAGGTCCTGGTCCTGCCCGATGTGTTCCTGAACGCCGGCGGGGTCACGGCCTCGTACTTCGAGTGGGTGAAAAACCTGACTCACCTCCGGTTCGGACGGATGGAAAAGCGGTTCCAGGAGGCCAGTGCCCGGCGGATGATGGACGCCGTCGAGGGGCTCACCGATCGCACGTTCAGTCCGGAGGCGCGCGCCCGTACCGCGGAGGGCGCCGACGAGGAGGACCTGGTTCGCTCGGGCCTTGAGGAAACCTTCGTCCGTGCCTATGGCGAGCTGCGGGAGACGGCCCGGGAGCACGACACCGACCTCCGGACGGCCGGCTTCCTCATGGCCATCGACAGGATCGCCACCATCTACCGGGACCGGGGGATCTTCCCCTGACTCCCCGGCGGGCCGGCCGACTGGGCCGGCGCGACATACTCGAGCCGCCGCGAGCGCCCGCCGCTCATCAGCACCCGAGGAGCGACTCCCATGAGTACTCTCCCTGCCGAATCGCGCACTCCCGTTCCGGCTCCGCCCTGGCTGAAGCTGGCCGCCGTGACGGCGCTGGCCGCCCTCCTCCTCCCGGCAGCCGCACAGCCGGCGGTCGCCCAGGAGCGGGGAACGGCGCCGGCGGAGGCCCCGGGCTTCAGCATGGAGGACGTCTTCTCCCTCGAGTGGGCCTCCGATCCCCGGGTGTCGCCGGACGGGAGCCGTGTGGTCTACGTGCGGAACAGCTTCGACGAGATGAAGGACACCCGGACCTCGGACCTGTGGATCGTGGACGCCGACGGGAGCCGGCACCGGGCCCTCACCTCCTCCACCGGGAGCGAGCGCTCGCCCCGGTGGTCCCCGAGCGGCGACCGCCTGCTCTACCTGGCCGAGGACGACGACGGCGACACCCAGATCTGGGTGCGCTGGATGGACACGGGGGAGACGGCCCGGATCACCGACCTCCACCGCTCGCCCGGGGACCCGGCCTGGTCGCCGGACGGCACCCGCATCGCCTTCACCCGTTTCGTGCCCTCGGAGGGCGGCGGCGAGTGGGCCGAGGTGCCGAGCCCGCCCGAGGAGGCCGACTGGGGGGAGCCCTTCGAGATCATCGACCGGGTGCGATACCGGGCCGACGGTCGGGGCTACCTGCCCGAGGGCGACACCCACGTGTTCGTGGTCTCCGCCGAGGGGGGCACCCCCCGGCAGGTGACCCGCGGCCCGTACGACCACGGCGGGACGCCGGTGTGGACCCCGGACGGGGAGTCGCTGCTTCTCTCGGCGAACCGGCGGGAGGACGCCGCGCTGGAGCCCAACGACACGGAGATCTACGAGGTCGCCGTGGACGACGGGACGCTCACGGCGCTCACCGATCGGCGGGGTCCCGACGGCAGCCCAGCGATCTCGCCGGACGGCTCCCGCATCGCCTACACGGGCTACGACGACCGGTACCAGGGATACCAGGTCACGAAGCTGTACGTGATGGACCGGGACGGGAGCGAGAGCCGCGTCGTGGCCGAGGGGTTCGACCGGAGCCTCGGCGGTCCCACGTGGTCCCGTGACGGGGAGGGACTCTACGTGCAGTACGACGACTCCGGAGACACGGAGCTCGGCTTCGTGGACCTGTCCGGCGGGACGACCGACGCGTCCGTGGAGGTACTCACCGACGAGCTCGGCGGGCTCTCCCTCGGCCGGCCCTACGGCTCCGGGCAGTACCATGCCTCGACCCGCTCGGGACGGTATGCCGTGACGCACGGGCTGGCCGACCGTCCCTCCGACGTCGCGGCGGCCCGCCTCGGAGGGGCCGGCGAACTGACACGGCTGACCCGCCTGAACGACGACCTCCTGGGGCGCCGTCAGCTGGGCAGCGTCGAGGAGATCCACTACACGTCGTCCCACGACGGGCGGGAGATCGAGGGATGGATCGTGAAGCCGCCGGGCTTCGATCCCTCCGAGGAGTATCCGCTGATCCTGGAGATCCACGGCGGGCCCTTCGCCATGTACGGCGACGTCTTCTCCGCGGAGGTCCAGCTGTACGCCGCCGCCGGTTACGTCGTGCTCTACACGAACCCGCGGGGAAGCACCAGCTACGGGCAGGAGTTCGGAAACGCCATCCACCACGCCTATCCCGGCAACGACTTCGACGACCTGATGTCCGGCGTGGACGAGGTCCTGGACCGGGGATACGTGGACAGCGACCGGCTGTACGTCACCGGCGGCAGCGGCGGCGGCGTCCTGACGGCCTGGATCGTGGGACACACGGACCGGTTCCGGGCCGCGGTGTCGGCCAAGCCGGTCATCAACTGGTACAGCTGGGCCCTCTCCGCCGACATGTACGTGACCGGAATCGAGTACTGGTTCCCCGGGCCGCCGTGGGAACACACCGAGCACTACATGCAGCGGTCACCGCTCTCACATGTGGGCGAGGTGAGCACGCCCACCATGCTGATGACGGGTGAGGAGGACTACCGGACGCCCATCTGGGAGTCGGAGCAGTTCTACCAGGCCCTCAAGTACCGCGAGGTGCCGACGGCCCTGGTCCGGGTGCCGGACGCCTCGCACAGCATCGCTTCGCAGCCCAGCAACCTCGTGGCCAAGGCCGCCCACGTGCTGGAGTGGTTCGAGCGCTACGGCGGAAACGACTACTAGGAGCCGGGCGGACTCAGGCTCGTGTCGTACTGCTCGTTGATGGCCTGCACGACGGCCGCGGCGAACCTCTGGTGGAGCTGCCGCGAGGGATGGATGCCGTCCTTGCTGAAGTAGGCGCCGAAAGGCTCTTCCACGGCCTCCTGACCCGACGTGTTGGGAAAGAGCGGGATGTCGCCCTGCTGCCTCAGCTGCACCAGGACGGGGTTGGGATCCACGTACGCCCAGTCCCGGTCAGAGGCGGCCTGCTGAATCGTGCCGTTGTACGCGGCCACCGTCTGCCGGATGGTCTGGATCTCCGCCGGCTGGAGCACCTCGGGGTCGGTGGCGCAGTCCAGCTCCACCGACTGCCCGGCCCGAGCCTGGGCCAGGAGCTGCCCGAAGGCGTACCGGAAGGGGACGAGGCTCACGTCCCCGAGCTGGTCCGGCGAGCAGCTCGCGTCCACCGAGAAGGTGGGCGGGAAAGCCCCCTGCTGGTCCGCCGCATAGTAGGCCGATCCGGGCGACAGGTGGGGGATCAGGGTCACGTCGGGGACGCCGATCAGCACTCCGCCCTCCACGCTTCCGCCGTCGACGCGGTCCAGCACCGTGCCGTACTGCTGGGCGAACGCCGGGGGAGGCGTGATGAGGGTCGTGTCGCCGCTGAGGGCCGCCTCCAGCACGTCGTTGCTCCCCAGCTCCACCGAGACGAAGGTGGGCTCGGCCTCCTGCGCCGCCCCAACCTGGGTCCGGCCGCCGAGGATGAAGGTGGTCAGAGGGGTCGGCGTCGCTCCCTCCCCGGTGATGTTCAGGGCGTCGGAGACCCTGGCTCCCGGCACGGCCACGTTGTGCAGGACCGACGGGGGCGGCGTGATCCGTCCCCGACAGTCGGGAGCCTCGGCCCCGCCCACGGTCTCTCCCGTGTAGACATTGACCAGGGGCGGTGGACAGCCGGGGGAGGCCAGCAGGGGGAGGTTGAACTCGGTCCCCATCGCCTCCGCCACCATGGCCGCATAGGAGGCACGCTGGGTGGAGTCGTTGATCCCCCCGGATTGGAAGCCGGCCGTGTTGCTCGTTCCCAGGGCCGCGTAGGCGCTGAACATCTCCCCGCCCTCGGGCTCGAGGGGGCGGACCTGCTCGCCGTCGCACCCGGCGAGAACCAGCCCGCCCGCGAGGACGATGGCGAGCGAGCGGAGAGCGGCGAGCGACCGTCCGTCGTTGTTTGCTACCATCGGACCGTGGCGGTGGCGGCGAAGAGGTGGGCGTCGAAGCTGTACAGGCCGTTGTTCAGATCCTCGGTGGGCGCCGTACCCTCCGGGGGATCGACCGTCCGGCCACGTCGGTCGAGCTGGTGGAGGAACTGGTAGGCCACGTTGAACTGCAGCCTCGAGGTCGCTTCCCAGCCGATCCCCACGGTGCCCTGCATCCGCTCACCCTCGGGGAGGAGCGGCGTCACCACCGCGTCGGGCGAGGCCGGCTCGTTCCAGAAGTAGCCGGCGCGGACGTCGATCTCGTCGGTGGCGGCGTACTCCAGGCCGGCGTGGACGCCGTGCGTGCCGTCGTAGTTCTCGACGCGGACGTCGTCCGGCGTGTTCTGCTGCTCGAAGTCGAGCCGGACCGAGTCGAAGGCGGCCCACTGTGTGTAGACCCAGTCGGCCTCCAGCTCCAGGCGGGGGAGTGGGCGGACGGCGGCCCCGACCACCAGCTGGCCCGGCATGGTGATGCTGGTCTGCACCCCCTGGTCGGCGAGCGCGCCTCCGTCGCTGAAGACACCCGCCTGCTGCAGGAGAGCGTCGATCGAGGTCCCGCCGGGCAGGCCCAGGGGATTGTTGTCCGGGAGCACGAGGCCCGTGCTCACCTGTTCGAACGTGGCGTCGCCCTCGTAGTCGATCTCCACGGGCGTGACGTAGCGGGCGCCCACCGAGACGAGGTCCGTGGGCTCGTAGCGGACGCCGACGTTGGCGCCGAATCCGGTGCTCCAGTCGGCGTCCAGGCTGGCGTCGGCGAAGCCGGTATGGAACGGCACCCCGAGCTGGGCGAAGGTGAACTGTGTGCCGGGCACCTGCCGTCGCGAGAGGTCGAGGCGCTGGTTGATCTCCACCTGGCTCAGCGCCAGGACCGGTCCCCCGCCCACCGACAGCCGGTCGGTGAGGTCCAGCGCGGCGGTGGGCTGCACGTAGACCGTCTGCAGCGTGTTGTCGTAGCCGAGGAACCGGCCGTCGAAGGCCTCCTCGCCGTCGGCGGGCCACTCGGTCTCGAGCCCGTAGGGTGCATAGACGCCGAGCCCCGCGGTCAGCCGATCGCCGAGGGGAACGGCGGCGTAGCCGTGGGGCACGGGGACCGTCTTCTCCTCCAGGTCCGTCTGCTCGCCGGTGCGGTCGGACGTGAAGTTCCCGAACGGGCGGATCCCGGTGGCGCCAGCCGAGGCCGTGATCCGGTCGATCTCCGTAAGCCCGGCGGGGTTGAAGAACATGGACGAGCCGTCGCCGCACGGAGACGCGGCTGCCGCGCCACCTCGTCCCATCACGCAGGAGCCCTGTTCGTAGATGCCGAAGCCCTGTGCGTGTAGCGGAGGGGCCACGCCGAGCAGGAGCCCGGTCAGGGCGGCCAGGAGAGCGACCGGCGTCCAACGGAGGTGACCGGTCGAAGAACTCGGGGTACGGGTACGCTTGGTCAGGGACAGGACGTGCCTTCCTCCCGCTGGCGGGACGCTCGACGAGTACTCATCGTAGGCTCACGTCGGTAGCTCTTCAATACCTCAATACCGGGGACGATTCCCCGGCCATGACTCGAGCGAGGTAACCATGAACGACCACGGAACGGCCGATCGAAAACGTGCCGGGTTCCCGAGCTCCGGCGGAGCGCGTATCGCCGGCGGGCTCCTGGCGGTTCTCATGGCGGCGGGAGCGGCGGGAGCGACACCCGCTACCAACGTTTCCGCGGAGACGTCCCTCCAGGCCGCCGCGGACACCTCGCACCTGGCCAGCGGGCCGTATTCCAGCATGCAGACCCTCCTGGAGAAGACGCTCTTCCAGGTGAACGTGGTCGACCTGACGCTGCGCTACGACTCGGCCGCGGCGGCTCGGATCCGGCGCGCGGTGGAGGGGCGGGAGTACTCGAACTCGCTGGCGGACACGGTGGCCGTCGCCGTCATCGGGGCCAGGAACGTCAACGCCCACCTCGACTTCCGCCGGGACTTGGGCCTGGACCGGTTCCTGGAGTCGGTGCGCTCGAACATGGTCGCGGCCCGGGACGCCGGAATGCTGGCCGACAGCGCCTTTCAGCGCTTCGCACCGCAGCTCCCGGAGTGGTATTCGGCGCTGGAGGGACGCGGCGTGAAGGACGGCGACGTCATCCGATACCGGATACGGTCCGACAGCCTGTGGGTGGTCTACCGGTCGGCCGAAGGCGACACCCTGATTGATCGGACCGACGTGGGTGAGCAGCACCGCCGGGCCGTGATCGGCGGCTACCTGGCTCCGGACGTGGCGTTTCGCGAGGGCCTGGTGCGGTCGCTCTTCGAGCGAGGGGGGAACGGCTCCTGACGTGCTCTCGACCCCGCTGACGAGAGATGCCGGGGTGGAGGTGCCGCTCATCTGCGGCGCCATGTACCCCTGCAGCAACCCGGAGCTGGTGGCCGCGGCCTCGGAGGCGGGCGCCCTCGGAATCCTGCAGCCGATCTCCCTCACGTACGTCCACGGCCACGACTTCCGGGAGGGGATTCGCTACATCCGCGAGCTCACGGACCGCCCGGTGGGCATGAACGCCCTCATCGAGTCGTCCTCGAAGGCCTACCGCAAGCGGATGGAGAAGTGGGTGGGAATCGCGCTGGAGGAGGGCATCCGCTTCTTCGTCACCTCGCTGGGCAAGCCGGACTGGGTGTGCGAGATGGTCCACGCCGAGGGCGGCGTGGTCTACCACGACGCCACCGAGCGAAAGTGGGCCGCCAAGGGCGTCGAGTCCGGAGTCGACGGGCTGATCGCCGTGAACGACCGTGCCGGGGGGCACCCGGGCGACCGGACCCCCGAGGAGCTGCTGGACGAGCTGTCCGGCTTCGACGTGCCCGTGGTCCGGGCGGGAGGGGTGGGTACGCCGGGCGAGTTCGCCCGCTCCCTGCAGATGGGCTACGACGGGGTCCAGATGGGGACCCGCTTCATCGCCACCGAGGAGTGCGACGCCTCGGAGCCCTACAAACAGGCCATCCTGGACGCCGACGCGGACGACATCGTGTGGACCGAGAAGATCACGGGCGTCCCGGTGTCGGTCATCGAGACCCCCTACATCCGGAGCGTCGGCACCGAGGCCGGGGCCGTGGCGAAGTGGATGTTGCAGCATCGTCGCCTGAAGCACCTCATGCGGACCATCTACTCGCTCAAGTCCCTGTGGCAGCTCAAGCGCTCCTCCCAGGACGAGAGCGGGGAGCGGGATTACTGGCAGGCGGGGAAGAGCGTGGCGGGGATCGACGAGATCCTTCCCGCCGGCGAGGTGGTCCGCCGGTACGCGCAGGCGGCGCGGGAGCGGCTGGCGGGCTGACCCGGTCGGGCCGGACCTCCCGCCGGGCCCGTTCTCAGGGAAGCGTCACGCTCTCGCGGTCGACCCCGCCCTTCGGGTGCCGGACCGCGACGGTGAGCTCGTCCCCGGGTTCGCCGCGCACGACCCAGGTGACCTCCGTCCCGGAGTGGCCCTCCAGCGTCCCGAGCTGCCGCTCCGTCTCTTCGGAGAGCACCTCGATCCCCTCCACGCTGGTCCGGACCGGCAGGGCAGAGCCCTGTTCCCGCCGAATCTGGAGCTCGGTGGGCTGGAGGCCCGCGTTCCGAGCCTCCGCCGTCACCCGGTATACGCCTCCGCCCAGGTTCTCGACGTCCGTCCCTCCGACTCGGAGCAGCGGCGTGTGGGCGGCCTGAGTCAGGGCGAACTCCACGTTTCGGCGCACTTCCTCGTCCAGGCCGGCGGCGGGAGGGTTGTTGTGGCCGAACTTTCGCCACCCGCCGATCTCCACCCGGCCCAGCTGGGGGTGCTCGTACGGCTCGAACTCGCGGAACGCGTAGCCGTCCATCTCCTCGTCGCTGTAGCGGAGCTGCTCGGCTTCGCTGATTTCGCCGTCCCCGTCGTAGTCCCGGCCCATGTCATAGATCTCGTTGGCGAAGGCCAGGATGCCGAAGTTCAGGTACATGCCGTCGATGGAGCCGCCAGGGGCCGGGTAGGCCGATCCGCCGTGCAGGCGCCCGTCGACGTCTCTCCACACCTGGCTGCCCTTCCGGTTGCCGCTCCCGGGCGGCCAGTTCCAGTCGTAGACGGAAGTGGCCAGGTCGTAGCCGGTCTCCTCGAGTCCCAGCCGGGATACCTCCAGGTACAGCTCGCGGTCGGAGGCGGGAAGCGCCAGGTCTTCCACCGAGGGCGGGCGGAGGACGACGCCCCCCGAGGAGTGGTAGTGCTGGGAGGCGGCGATCTCCGGATGGAATGCGATGAAGTCCAGCATGGCTCGGACGCCCGACTCGGAGCCGGCGTACGGACCGCCGCCGCCCCCGGGCGACCAGTTGCCCGGGTAGTTACGGTTCGGATCCACGCCGCCGTACCGATCCTCCTGGAAGCGGCCGTCGCCGTCGTTGTCCACGCCCTCCAGGTAGACGTCGAAGCAGGGACACTCGTCGCCGGCCTCCCGCTCGCGCAGGAGGCGCGGGTCAGTGGTGTCCCGCACCATGTCGCCCGTGGCTGTCTGCACCCGCATGGTGAGGATCTCGCCGTCGCCGTCCAGGTCCTCCGGCGGGTCCTCGTCCTTGCGGCCGTCGCGGTCGTCGTCCCAGGGCCGGAGCGACGTGTCGCGGGGACGGATCGGCGTACGGTGGTGCAGCTGATTGGCGTCGGGCATGGCCAGGGGCACTACGTAGAAGGTGCGTGTCTCCAGCAGCTCACGTACGCGCTCCGAGTCGGACTCGAGCAGGCGGTGGATCAAGCCCAGGGCCGCCTCGACGGAGACCACCTCGTCGGCGTCGATCCCGCCGTCGACCCAGATCGCGGGCTTCGAGTCCGGCTCGCCGGTGGAAGGGTCGGTGACCCTCATGAGCCAGATGTCACGGCCCTGGTAGCTCTGGCCCAGCGACCGGAGCGTGGTCAGGTCCGGATGCGACTCCGCGGCGTCCTGGAGAAACGACGTGACCTCGGGATAGTCGTGGTAGCAGTCGAAGGTGTAGTCGGCGGCGTACCCGGGGCAGGCGGGGAAGAAGAGCTTCTCGTCGGCGAGCTCCGGGCCGCCCGCCCGCCCGCTCTCCTGGGCCGCGCCCCCCGGAGCGCCGGCCAGCCCCAGGGAGGCGAGGAGGAGGAGTGCGGCGGCAGTGGGCGCGTCGCGGGCCATGGCGTGCTCCTGATCGCGGGATGCGAGCGGCTGCGGCGTGGGGTCGTCTGGATCCGGAACGCTGATCACATTCTGTAGAGGCAGGAACCTCGCGTGCGGCGAGCCGGATGGCCAGCGGCCACGTCGAGTGTCGCCGTCGGGCCGCGACCATCGCGGTACGGGGTGGGTCCGAATCTCTCACCGTGAGAGCGGGGCGACATGACCGACGACGAGCGAGAGGAGAGACCGACCGACGCGGACGAGCCGGAGGAAAGAGACGGGGAGCAGGAGGAGCCCACGGAGATACGCGACCTGGGCTTCGGATCGCGAGTCGCCTCCGAGACGCGGACCCGTCTCATGAACCCGGACGGCTCCTTCAACGTGGAGCGGCGGGGCCTGCCCCGGTTCGCGTCGGTGAGCGCCTACGCCTTCCTGCACCGGATCGAGTGGTGGCAGTTCTATCTTCTGCTGGCCGGCGTCTACCTGGCGGTGAACCTCCTGTTCGGCGGCGCCTACCTGCTGGCGGGACCGGACGCGGTGGCGGGCATGAACGGCGGCTCCCCCGGGGAGAGGTATCTGCAGTCCTTCTTCTTCAGCGTCCAGACGATGACCACCGTGGGCTACGGCTCGCTGACGCCCGGCAACGCGGCTGCGAACGCCCTGGTGACCGTCGAGGCGCTCCTCGGCCTGGGCGGCTTCGCCGTGGTCGCGGCAGTGGTGTTCGCTCGCCTCGCGAGGCCGCGCTCGGACGTGGAGTTCAGCGACCGTGCCGTGATCGCTCCCTACGAGGAGCGGAACGCCTTCGAATTCAGGGTGGTGAACCGCCGGCGTGAGGAGCTCGTGCAGGTGGAAGCAGAGGTGGTCTACGCTCACCTGGAGCGGCGCGGCGACGGAGTCACCCGAACCTTCCACAGGCTGGAGCTGGAGCGGGATCGGATCGCCTTCTTCCCGCTCCACTGGACCGTGGTCCACCCCATCGACTCCGACAGCCCCCTCTACGGCAAGACGGCGGAGGATCTGGAGGCCGAGGACGGGGAGTTCCTGGTGCAGATCGCCGCGATGGACGAGGCGCATTCGGATCAGGTACTGCGGCGCACCTCGTACAAGGCGCACGAGATCCGGTGGAACGCGCGGTTCACGGACATCTTCGAGCGCTCCGACGAGGGGGTGCTCGGCATCGACGTGGAAGACATCCACGGAATCGAGCCGGTCGACCCGACGGCGGCCTCCGGGGCCTGAGGGACGAAGTCGCCGAATCGCGGCGGGGCAGGGCCGCCGCACGCCGCCCGGGGCGACCCCTTCAGGGAGACGCTCCGTCCAGGAGCAGCTCCCGCAGGGAGTCGGGCTCCGGCGCCATCCGCACGCGTCGACCCTGCCCTCGCTCCAGGGCCTCGGTCCAGCGGTCGGGCACGGGCACCTCCCCGTCCACCAGCGGCTCCACCACGTCCGGGAACTTGGCCGGATGGGCCGTCGAGAGAAGGATCCCGGTGGCCTCCGGCCGCACCCGGAGCTCGTCCTTCAGGGCCCGCCATCCCACCGCCGTGTGGGGGTCCAGCAGATAGCCGTGGCGGTCGTGGACGGCGCTGATGGTCCGTCGGGTGATCTGGTCCCCGTGGCTGGTGGCAGTGAGGTCCTCCCGGAGGCGGGAGAGGTCGTCGTCGTACAGGTGGCGCAGCCGCTCGAGGTTGCTAGGGTCGCCCACGTCCATGGCGCTCGAGGGCGTGGAGACGGCGGGACGCGGCTCGATCCGTGCCGACTCCAGGTAGCGGGGGAGCACGTCGTTCCGGTTGGTCGCCGCCACGAAACGGTCCGCCTCCAGCCCCATCCGCTTCGCCATGAGGCCGGCGGTGAGGTTCCCCAGGTTGCCGGAGGGCACGGCGACCAGGATCTCCCCGGCGCGGACGCCGGCCTCCAGGCCGGTCAGCGCGTGGAAGTAGTAGAAGATCTGGGGCAGGAGCCGGCCGATGTTGATGGAGTTCGCAGACGTCAGGCGCGCGCGATCCCGAAGCTCCTCGTCGGCGAAGGCTCCCTTCACGAGGCGCTGGCAGTCGTCGAAGGTCCCGTCTACGGCAGCCACCGTCACGTTGCCGCCGAGGCGCGAGAGGTGACGCTCCTGCCGCCGGCTGATCCGGCCCTCCGGATACAGGAGGACCACCGGGAAGTCGGTGAGGCTCCGGAAGGCGTCGCCCACCGCGCTCCCCGTGTCGCCCGAGGTGGCCACGAGCACCGTGGGCGGCGGCTCCCCGGCCTCGTCGGAGGACCCGCGGAGGGAGGCCATGGAACGGGCCAGGAATCGGGAACCGACGTCCTTGAAGGCCAGCGTGGGGCCGTGGAAGAGCTCCAGCACGTGGATCCGATCGCTCACCCGGCGCAGGGGAACGGCGAAGTCCAGGGCGTCCGAGACGATGGCCTCGAGTTCGGCCTCCGGCCACTCGTCGGACAGGAGGAGCCGGGTCACCGCCGTCGCCGTCTCGGTCCACCCGGCCTCCGGGCGGGCGCCGGTGAGGTCCCGGACGGCCCGTGGCAGGGAGGCGGGCTGGTAGAGTCCGCCGTCCGGCGCCAGCCCGCGGAAGAGGGCGGAGCGGACGTCCGAGGGGGGCGCCTCTCCGCGGGTGCTGACCAGCTTCACCCGTCGCTCTCCCGGACCCGCTCCACGCGGGCCCCGGAGGCGGAGGCCGGGGAGAGGAAGAGGTCCGCCTGGAGGCCGGCGTCGGCCTCGAGCGCCTCTCGCATGGCCCGACCGACGTCACGCGCCTCGGCGGCGCCCCGGCAGAGGGCGAAGATCGAGGGGCCCGAGCCCGACAGGTTGGCCCCCAGCGCGCCTGCCTCCAGCGCCGCGTCCCGGGCCGCACGGTAGCCGGGGACGAGGCCGGCGCGCCTGGGCTCCGCGATCACGTCGACCAGGGACCGGGAGACGAGGTCCAGGTCGCCCCGGAAGAGGCCCGCCACCAGGGCTCCGAGGTTCGCCCCCTGGGTGACGGCGTCCTCGAGGGGGATCCGGTCGTCGAGCACCTCCCGCGCCCGCTGCGTCTCCACCTCGGCGTGGGGACGGATCACGGCCACGGCCAGGCCCGAGGGCACCGGCAGCTCGACCACGTCGGCGTCCACGGCCGAGCGGACGAGCACCAGCCCGCCGTACAGCGACGGGGCCACGTTGTCCGCGTGACGGCTTCCGCAGGCCGCCCGTTCCCCCTCCACGGCGCAGCGGAGGAGCCGGGCCCGCGGCCTCCTGCCGGGGAGGACCCGATCCGCGGCCATCACCGCCGCCACGGCACTGGCCCCGCTGCTCCCGAGCCCTCCGGCCACCGGAACGCCCTTTCGCACCTCCAGTGCGATCCCGGGGAGCGGCTCGCGAGCTTTCTCGCCCTCCCGGGGAGGGGGAGCCTCCCGCTCCAGCCCCTCCAGGAGCTCGGCGACGGCTGCCCCGGCGGAGTTGCCCTCCGGGTCCCGGGGTAGGCCGACCTCGTCGCCGTCCAGCTCGAGCTCCACCACACCGCTCCCCGCGGCGCGGCGGGCCGTGACGCGGTCCCCGGGGGCGTCCAGCGCCATGCCCAGAATGTCGAACCCGCAGGCCAGGTTGGAGACGGATGCCGGAGCGAAGGCGGTGGCGGCCTCCGCCCCCCGCGCCTGGGCGGCGTCGTCGGTCGCGCTCACTCGCTCAGTCCCACTCCGGGGCGAGCCCCGCGGGGTCGATCACGCGACCGTCCGGGCGGGCGAGCCCCGAGATCCGATCCATCTCCTCCTCGTTCAGCTCGATCTCCAGGGCGGAGAAGTTATGGCGGCAGTGCTCCGGGTCGGAGGTACGGGGGAGGGCCGCGACGCCGTCCTGCTGTATCAGCCAGCGGACAGCCACGGCCGCGGCGCTGGCCCCGTGGTGGTGGCCGATCTCCGCGAGGGTCCGATCGTCCGGCACCTGGCCGTGGGCCAGGGGGGAGTAGGCCGTGAGGCACATTTCCCTCTCCCGCACGGCGTCCAGGACGGGCGCCTGGTCCAGGTAGGGGTGATACTCCACCTGGTTGGTCACCAGGGGCGCCTCGCTGGCCGCCCACGCCCGGGCCAGCTGATCCGTGTTGAAGTTGCTGACCCCGATGTGACGGGTCCGTCCCGCGCTTCGGGCCCGGTTGAGGGCGTCGATGGTCCGGGTGAGCGTCGTCGTGCCGTCGAACTTGGGCCAGTGGAGGAGGAGCAGGTCCACTCTGTCCGTCCGTAGCAGCTCCAGCCGCTCCTGCACAGCCCCCTCGAAATCGGTATAGCTGTCGGGCCATATCTTCGTTGTGATGAATATGTTGTCACGAGACACATCGGACGCCTCGATGGCCCGTCCCACCTGGCTCTCATTGCCGTAGGCCTGGGCCGTGTCGATGTGGCGGTAGCCCACCTCCAGCGCCTCGGCGGTCATCCTCTCGGCGGTCCCTCCCGTCAGCTCCCAGGTGCCGAAACCCAGGGCCGGGATCCGGGCCCCGTGGGCCTCGAGGACGGGGGTCGCCTGGCCTGCGATGTTCGTGGTCTCCATGGCTGTCTCGCTTTCCGTTCGGGCGTGGCAGACTCCGTGCTTCCACGATACACGGGTGGGCAAGACCTTTGCCGCTCCGGTCGGCCGCGGCCCGAGCGCAGGCGCCACGGGCTCACCGTGCGAGCGGCGCGTGCGGATGCGAGACGGAAATTCGACACGGGAGAGGTATGCAGACGGCCATCATCTTCGACATGGACGGCGTGCTCGTGGACACCGAGCCGCTGAAGGCACGGGCTCACCGCAGGGCGGTGGAGGAGCGGGGAGGGGAGCTCACGTCGGAGCTGTACCGGCGGCACATGGGCAATCCCCACGAAGGAGTCATCCGGGCCTTCCTGGAGGGGGCGGGGCTGGAGGCCTCGGACGAGGCCGCGGAGGGGTACGAGGAGACCTTTCGGGCGAGCTACCGCGGCCTCCTGACCCGGGAGCTGCGGCCCACCGAGGGGGCGGTGGAGCTGCTGGAGGCCTGCCGGTCGGAGGGCAGGCCGCTGGCCCTGGTCACCTCCAGCGACCGATGGATGGTCGAGGTCGCGCTCCCGCGGCTCGGAGCCGACGGCCTCTTCGAGGTGACGGTGACGGCCGACGACGTGGAGGCGGAGAAGCCGGACCCGGCGCCGTATCTTCGTGCCCGCGAGGCGCTGGGGGCCGCGGCCGGCCGGCCGGTGGCCGTCGAGGACACGGAGGCCGGCGTCGCCTCAGCCACGTCCGCCGGGCTCCCGACGGTGGCCGTGCGGCACGCCTTCAATACGAATCACGATCTCGGAGAAGCGGCGGCCGTCCTGCAGTCGCTGGCCCCGGCAGAGAGGGTGCTGTCCCTGGTTGACCGGCTGGCGGGCGGGGACCCGCGCCGGCGCTGACCCCCGCGGTCAGTCCGTGGGGAGGCCTCCGTCGGCCACGCGGGCCATGGCATCCACGAAACGGTCCAGCTCCTCCCGGGTGGTGTAGACCGAGGGTGAGATCCGGATGCCCTGGAACTCGTCGTGGACGATGGGAGCTGTCCGGATCCGGTGCTCGTTCCACAGCCAGGAAAAGAGGTCACCGGGGTCGATGCCGCCGATCTCCACGTTGGCGATGCCGCAGGCGTAGCCCGGCTTCAGGCTCGTGTGGAGCCGGACCCGATCGTGCTCCCGCAGTTCCTTCGCCCAGTAGTCCCGCAGATAGATCAGGCGCTGCTCCTTGCGCTTCCCGCCGATGAGCTGGTGGAAAGTCAGGGCCTCGCCCACGGCCAGGAAGTTCGCCTCCGGGTGGGTGCCGATCTCCTCGAACTTCCGGATGTCGTCCTCCTGGCTCACATCCGCCGCCATCAGCGGCCAGATGTCGGGAATCTTCTCCTTCCGCACGTACAGGAGCCCGTTTCCGATGGGGGCGAACAGCCATTTGTGGAGGCTGGTCGAGTAGTTGTCCACCTCCAGGTCGGAGATGTCGAACTCGAAGTGGGCCAGGGCGTGGGCGCCGTCCACGATGACCGGGATCCCGTGCTCCCGCGCCATGGCTGCGACCTCCTTCACCGGCAGGATCTGGCCGGTGAGGTTGATCATGTGGCACATGAGGATCAGCTCGGTCCGTGGCGTGATGGCCTCCTCGAACCGTCGGACGACCTCCTCGTCGTTCTCGGCGGGGACCGGGAGCGAGATCTGCTCGAGGCGGATGCCCTCGCGACGCTCCCGCTGCTCGAAGGTGTCGATCATCCGGGGATAGTCCTGGTTCGTGGTCAGGACCTCCGCCCCGTCGCTCAGGTCGTGGCCGAACTGGAGAATCTGCAGGCTCTCGGAGGCGTTCCGGGTCAGCGCCACCTCCTCGGCGTCCACGCCCCACTCTCTCGCCATTCGCTCCCGGACGCCCTCCCGCTGGGGCTCCAGGATCTTCCACCCGTTGTAGACCGGCATCTGGTTGGCGTAGTCCAGGTCGCGCTTCATGGCCTCGAGCACGTGTCCCGGGGTCGGGCTCACCCCGCCGTTGTTCAGGTTCACCATGGAGCGATCGACGTTGAACGCGTTCTGGACCTCCGCCCAGAAGTCCTCGTCCCGGGCGATCTGCTCCGCCTCGCCGGGTGTCGCGGACAGCTCCTCGAGCCGGCGCCGGGTGTCGGTGCCCGGGGAGATGGCGTCGAGGCGGGCGGGGAGGAGGCTCTGGCCGGCCGCGGCGGCGGCCGGGAGCCCGATCGCGCCGAGGAATCGGCGGCGGGTGACCATGGGCGGCTCCTGTCCGGAGGCAGCGTACGAACACGGATCCGAAACGGGAGGCGCAATCTCGTGGGGCGTCGAGGCTGATGAAAGAGTCGCCCTCTTGCCGGGGCCGAGCCAGGCCCGAACCTTGAAAGTGGCGCCGGGACGTCCGGCGTGAGGGCCGGGCGACGTCGCCCGCCGGGGCCGAGGGCCCCACCCTGGGCGTCATCCTCGAGTACGATGCGCTCCGCGGCTCCTCCGGCGCGTTCCACGGCGACCAGCACAACGCCCAGGGGCCCGTGGCCATCGCCGCGGCCGTGGCCGTGCAGGGCTACATGGCGGAGGAGGTCATCCCGGGCCGGGTGATGGCCTTCGGTACGCCGGCGGAGGAGGTCCCGCCGCCGCCCAAGGCCACGATGTACCGGGCGGGAGTCTTCGACCCGGCCGATATCCTGATCCGCAGCCACGGCGGGAGCGGGACGAGCCGTAGTCGCCCGGGCTTCGGGTCCTGCTGCCTCAACATCAACGCCGTCAAGTACGTGTTTCACGGTCGTCCGGCGCACCAGCGGCAGTCCTGGCACGGCCGGAACGCGCTCACGGCCGCCGTGGAGCTGTACACGGGCGTCGATCACATGCGATCGACCTGGCGCCCGGAGGCCTCCATCCAGGCCACGATCCCCGAGGGCGGAACCGCCCCGAACGTGGTCCCGGAGCGGACCGTGGTGGACTACTACATCCGCTATCCCGACGAAGTCTATCTGGAGCACATTACCGGGATGATCGAGGACGCAGCCCGGGGCGCGGCGCGGGCCACGGGCACCGAGGAGACCGGATTCGTCAGCCGGGTGGTGCCCGGGGTCGGGGTCAACGTCCACAGCACCACGGCTGCCAACCACACCCACCAGATGCTGGAGGACGGTCTCTCGGAGATCGATCACATCGCGTTCCGCATGGACGCACAGATCATGTCCACGGTGCTCTACCACTACGTGGCCGACCGGGACTTCCGGGCGAAGGTGGACCGCGAGCACCGGGTCCTGTCCGGCCAGTTCGACCGGTACCTGGAGCGCCTGGAAGAGGCCTACGCCGACGAGCTGAGCATCAGCGTCGAGGCGCCCGACGAATCCGGGGCCGGCGGGGGCGGGGGAGACCGCCGCTAGGGACGCGGACCCGCGTCAGCGCTCCACGTTCTCCGGCCGGGCGGGTCCCGTGAGTACGCGACCGGGCCGGGTGCCGGTCATCGAGCCGTCGGCGATCACCGGAACGCCGTTCACCACCACGTGGACGATGCCCACGGAGTAGCTGTGGGGCTCGGCGAAGGTGGCGCGGTCCTCCACCCGCTCGGGGTCGAAGACGGTGAGGTCGGCAAGGGCCCCCTCGGCCACACGGCCACGTTCCCCCTGGCCGATCTGGTCGGCCGCCAGGGAAGTCATCTTTCGTACCGCCTCCTCCAGCTCCAACACGCCCTCCTCGCGGACGTAGCGTCCCAGCACTCGCGGGAAGGCACCGTAGCTGCGCGGGTGGGGGTGGCCCCGTCCGAAGGCTACGGGGTCCCCGTCGGTGCACACCATGGCCTGCTCGTGGGCCATGATCCGCCGCAGGTCGTCTTCGCTCATGGCGTGGTAGATGGCACTGAAGCCGCCGTCGAGCTGGAGGTCGATGGCCAGCTCGATCCCCGACTCCACGCTGTTCGGCATCCCCCGGTCCCGGGCCAGGTCGGCCATGGTGCGGCCGTCGTACTCGGGCAGGGAGGGCACCGTCCGGAACTGGATGCGGGAGAGATCGTCGCCGGCGCGCTCGTGGACGAAGATCTCGCGCATTCCCTTCAGAACGCTGTCACGGGTGACCGGGTCGTCGAGCCGCGCGGCCAGGGAATCGATCCCGCCGCTGAGCGACCACCGGGGGAAGAGAACGCGCGACGTGGTGCTGGAGGCCACGTAGGGGTAGAAGTCGTGCTTGATGTCCAGGCCCTCCGCCCGGGCGGAGTCGATCAGGGCCAGCGACCGCTGGCTCCATCCCCACTGGGTCACGCCCACGGCCTTGTGGTGCTGGACCTGGCCCGGAAGGCCGGCCTCGTCGGCGATCCGGATCAGCTCCCGCACCGAGGACAGCAGCCCGGTGGCCTCGTCCCGCAGGTGGGAGAGATAGAGCCCGCCGTACTCGGCAGCCACCGCGGCCAGGGCGATCACCTCCTCCGTCTCGGCGTAGCTGGCCGGCACGTACAGGAGTCCCGTCGAGAGGCCCAGGGCCCCGTCCTCCATGGCGTCCCGGACGAGGCCTTCCATCCGGCGCATCTCGTCCGGCGTGGGCTGGCGATCCTCCTGGCCGATGACGCGCTCGCGTATCCAGGTATGGCCGGCGAAAAACCCGACGTTCGGAGCGATCCCGGCCCGCTCCAGCGAATCCGCGTACGCCGCGAGCGGGTACGGCTGGTCGCCGGAATGGAGGCTCGCCAGGATCGTGGTGATGCCCTGGCGCAGGAAGTTCTCGGCCATTGGCCGGTCGTCCAGGGCCGTCTGGACGTGGGCGTGCTGGTCGATGAAGCCCGGCGCCACCACCAGGCCCGACGCCTCCAGCGCGCGGCGGCCGGAATCCCGGGGGAGCCCCTCCCGGGTGACCCGGACGATGCGGTCACCCTGCACGGCCACGTCGGCGCGGAAGCGCTCTGCGCCCGTGCCGTCGACCACGGTACCGCCACGGAGGAGGAGGTCGTATGGAGGGGCGGCTCGTGCCGCCGCGTCACCGGCTTCGGGGACGGAGGCCGGCTCGCCCCCGGCGCATCCCGCGAGGAACGTCGTCAGCCCGAGGAGGGCGACCAGTCCCGACGACGCCTTCTTTCTCGACTCGAGTGCGTTCATCGTTCTGCCTCCTCCAGGGTCGGCTCGTCGCGGGGGGGAGCGGCGGAAAGCCTTCCGGCGGACGGCGGTGGTCGGTGGCTCCCTCGTAGCCAGGGGCGACCCGGAAGACGGCGGCCTCGTCGAAGGGCCGGGCCAGGTTCTGCAGGCCGACGGGATAGCGGCCGTGCGAGAAGCCCATGGGCACCGTGGCCGCAGGGACGCCGGTGTCGGGCGAGACGAGCTGGCTGTTGTCCCCCCGGTACTGCGCCCGGGCCGAGTCGATGTGGGCG
>CAZFDK010000020.1:0-40917 GCA_964518305.1 uncultured Gemmatimonadota bacterium
GGGGGGGGGCGCCCGGAGGGGGGCGGTGAAGGGCCGATCCCGTCCGAGCCCGGCGACGAGAACCTGGCCGTCTACACCACACGACCGGACACCCTCTTCGGCGCGACCTTCATGGTGCTGGCGCCGGAGCACCCGATGGTGGAGCGGCTGACCTCCGCGGAGCGCCGGGAGGAGGTGGAGTCCTACCGCGAGAAGACGGCCGCCAAGGACCTGAAGGAGAGGAAGAAGACCGAGGACCGGTCGAAGACCGGCGTCTTCACCGGCGGCTACGTGGTGAACCCGGGCACCGGCGAGCGCCTGCCGGTGTGGATCGCCGACTACGTACTGATGGAGTACGGCACCGGCGCCATCATGGCGGTTCCGGCCCACGACGAGCGCGACTTCGAGTTCGCCCGCGCGTTTGGACTCGAGGTCCGACCCGTGGTGGCCGAGGCCGACGAGGTCGGGGAAGGGGGCGCGGCGGCGGGCGAGCTCGAGGAGGCGTACGTGAGCCAGGCCGAGGGCGACGTGCTGATCAACTCCGGGCGCTTCAACGGGCTCACGGCGCCCGAGGGCCAGCAAGCCATCGTCGACTGGCTGGAGGAGCGGGACCTGGGCGAGCGGGAAGTCAACTACCGGCTCCACGACTGGTGCATCTCCCGGCAGCGCTACTGGGGACCGCCGATCCCGGTGGTCTACTGCGGCGAATGCGGCGACGTTCCGGTTCCCGAGGAGGATCTGCCCGTGCGGCTCCCGGAGGTGGAGGACTTCCGCCCGGACGCCAGCGGCATCTCTCCCCTGGCCCGGGTGGAGGAGTTCTACGAGACCGTCTGCCCCGAGTGCGGCGGCCCGGCCCGGCGGGAGACGGACGTCTCCGACACCTTCCTCGACAGCTCCTGGTACTTCCTCCGCTACCCGAGCACCGACTTCGACGACCGGCCCATCGACCCCGATCGCACCGACACGTGGCTGCCGGTGGACATGTACATCGGCGGCGAGGAGCACGCCGTCCTCCACCTTCTCTACTCCCGGTTCATCACCATGGTGCTGCACGACCTGGACGTGCTGGACTTCGAGGAGCCCTACGAGCGTTTTCGGAAGCACGGGCTCCTCACCAAGGAGGGGGCGAAGATCTCCAAGTCCCGGGGCAACGTCATCGTCCCCGACGAGTACCTGGACGAGTTCGGCGCCGACGTCTTTCGCGGCTACCTGATGTTCGCCGGCCCCTTCCAGGAGAACAGCGACTTCAGGGACGAGGGCATCGTCGGGATCCAGCGTTTCCTGCAGCGGGTCCGGGAGACCGCCGAGCGGGCCGCCGACGCCGAGCGCGAGGGTGTCGAGGAGGGCGAAGTCGAACGGGAGTACCACCGTACCGTTCGCGACGTCACGGAGGACGTGGAGGATCTGGGCTACAACACGGCCATCGCCTCCCTGATGGAGTACGAGCGCACGATCGGCCGGGAGGGCCGCGTCCCGTCACCCGAAGAGGCGCGCCCCCTGGTGGTGATGATCGCTCCCGTGGCGCCGCACCTGGCGGAGGAGCTGTGGGAGCTCCTGGGCGGAGAGCCGAGCGTCTTCGAAAACGCCCGGTGGCCGGAGCACGAGCCCGAGAAGGCCCGGGCCGCCGAAGTCGAGATTCCCGTGCAGGTGAACGGCACGGTCCGCGCCACCATCCAGGTGGAGCGTGGCGCCTCGGAGGACGCCGTGGAGGAGGCGGCCCTGGAGGAGGAGAACGTCCAGCGTCACCTCGAAGGGCGATCGCCCCGCAAGGTCATCCACGTGCCGGATCAGCTGGTCAACCTGGTCGTGGACTAGTGTCGTGGAGGAGGCGCAGAGGACGCCGATCGCCGTCCGTCAGTCCCAGTCGACCTGCCCCTCTTTGCTCGTGTCGATGGACGCGTCCCCCTCCCCCTCCTCGAAGAGGAAGCTCTGCATGTTGTCCATGAGGAAGGAGCGGGCCTCGCGGTCCTGGAGATTGAGGCCGTAATGGTTGATGAGGAGCATCTGCCGGTCCTTCCAGTCGGCCCAGCACTCGGCACAGATCTCCTCCGCCACCCGGCGTCCGATCTCGTTGGCGAAGGGAGGTTCGCCCAGCGTCTCCGTGTCCTCGTTGCCGCAGCGGGTGCAGCGGAATTCGTCGGTGTCGTTCATGTCGTCGCGGGGTTAGAGGTCCTGATCAGCGGGCGGCGGCGCGCGCCGTCCGGCGAGGGTCGAACAAACAAACGGAAGAGGAGACCATGCGCACCTGGTTCTCGTTCGTGGCCGCTGTCGCCGGAGCCGGCCTGATGGTTGCCGGGATCATCGATTACACCGCCGCCTGGCTGTTCGTGGCGGGAGGTGCCGTGGCGCTCGTGGCGGGGCTGTCCAGCCTCGGGGGGGTGGGAGCCGTCCCCCTGCTGATGACCGGCGCCTGGCTGCTCGTGTCGGCGTTCGTCGGATGGGCCGTCCAGTGGAACGCACTGTTGGGCGGGATCCTGTTGGTGGCCACGGCCTTCCTGGCCACGGCGGTGCGAGCGCCCGAGGCGGAGGCGGGCGCGGCGGGCTGACGGCCGGCTGCCGCCTGCCCGCCGCTACGCCCGCCTCCCGGCGGCGCACAGCCACGGAAGACGTGTATGGGTCTTGCAGCCGCGGACACCTACGCGGATGCCGGGCCCGCGCGGTTCGCGGGCGGGCCGCTGATCGCGAACCTACGGAGAGGAGGTAGCAGGATTACTAAGCCCGAAGATCATCGCGTGAATGAGGAGATCCGGGTCAGCCCGGTCCGGCTCATCGACAACGAGGGTGAGCAGGTCGGCATCGTTCAGCTGGAAGAGGCCCGGGAGAAGGCCGACCAGGTCGGACTGGACCTGGTGGAGGTGGCTCCGGACGCCAAGCCTCCCGTGGTTCGTCTCATGGACTTCGGCCAGTGGAAGTACGAGCAGGCCAAGAAGCGCAAGGAGGCCAAGAAGAAGCAGCACACGGTCGAGGTCAAGCAGGTCAAGTTCCGGCCGAAGATCGAGGAGCACGACTTCAACTTCAAAACCCGCCACGCCCGGGACTTCATCGAGGACGGGAACAAGGTCAAGGTCGTCGTGATGTTCCGGTACCGGGAACTCAGGCGCCCCGAGCTCGGGGAGGACCTGCTGGACCGCATCGCCGAGGAGCTGGACGACGTCGCTCAGGTGCAGAGCCGGAGCGGTCTCGGCGAGGGCCGGAACATGGAGATGGTGCTCGTCCCGAAGGACTGGGACGTCTGACGCCTCGCGGCTCGCAGGGATGGCCGTCCCGGAAGGCACGGTCATCCCGGCGGGTCACATGGCCGGGGAAACCCCAGCCGGGCTCCCCTGGAGCAGTCCGATCGGAGTGCTAGAGCGGAACGATCAGCACCGAGCAGTTGGCGCCCCGCACGACCTTTCCCGTCACGCTTCCCAGGAGGCCGGCCTCGGGCCGTGAGGCGTGGCTCTTCCCCGTGACGATCAGGTGCGCGTCCTCCGTCTCGGCCGTGGCCAGGATCTGGGTGATCGGACGGCCGCGCTGGATGACGGTGCGGATCTCGAGCTCCCGCCGGAGATCGTCCGGTACCCGCCCCTCGGCCTCCTGGCGTGCGCTCCGCTGGATGGAGCGCTCCGCCTCCTCCACCTTCGACGGCGAGCTCACGGCCCGCAGGTAGGAGTGCAGAGTTCCCGACAGGACGTGAAGGAGGACCAGCCGGGCCCCGTAGGCCTTCGCCACCCGCGCCGCCGCCTCCGCCACCGGCTCGGTGCCCTCCCGCAGGTCCAGCGAGGCGACAACGGTGGGATGCTCCGTCGTGGGCTCGACCTGATCCCGCCAGATGAGAACCGGCACCGACGAGCGCTCGGCGATGGCCTCGGCCGTGGCGCCCGGGGGCTCGTCGCCGGGCCACACCTGCCGCCGGTGAGCCGCCACGACGATGAGGTCGGCCCCCACCTCGCCGGCGGCGTCGTGTACCGTCTCCGGCGGCCATCCCTCCCGTACCACGGTGCCGCCGTCGCCCCCCCTCTCCTCCGCCAGGGCCTTCAGGTTGGAGCGGGCGTCCAGCTCCTCCTCCCGAACCAGGTCCAGGGAGTCGCCCAGGGCTCGCCGGACATAGCCAGGCGGGTCCGTCCGCTCCAGGGCGTGGAAGAGGAAGATCTCGGCTCCGGGGTAGCGGTCCCTGGTCCAGTCCAGGGCCTCGACGGAAGGATCCGAGAAGTCGACGGCCACGAGGATCTTGTCGAACATGGCGGGGGGAGCTGGAGATGCTGGTGGGCGGACGCGTCGGCGTCCCCGGCGAACCTGCCGCCGAGGCCAGCAGAACCTAGCCGGGGCCGGAGCGCTCGTCGAGGAGGCGGTCCAGGGCGTCCCAGGGCCCCTGCCGGGATCCCCTGACGGCCCCGGTGATCCGGTCGACGGCACTCCGGAGGCCGTCGCTGGACCCGTACACGGCCTCGAAGTCGTCCAGTCGCTTGTAGTAGAGGACCCGTCCCAGCAGCCACGCGTTGTTGAGCCGCGAGGACTCCAGTTCGCCGTACCGGCCGGCCCGCAGCTGCGGACGGACTTTGTCCGCGTAGCGATCCGCGGCTTCCCGAAACAGGGAACGCTTCCGGGTCTCCATCACGGAGTCGGGCAGGGATCGCCCGTACAGGTCCCGCAACTCCTCCAGCGTGGACTGGAAGAAGCGTCCGAAAACCCGTGTGTCGTGCCAGCGATTCCGGGCGCGAAGGCAGTTGGCCTCGTCCTCGAGTCCGCGGCAGAAGAAGTCGACGGCGCCGCGGTGGCCGACGAAGTTGGCGAAGCTCTCGTTGAAGTTGACGGCACCCGTGGGGAAGAAGGTCGTGTGAGTCACCTCGTGGATCACCGTCTCCACCACGGCGGCGCTGTCCCCCCGCAGGGCCGGCGACAGGATCGGGTCCGGAAGCCAGCCCAGGGTGCTGAAGGCAGCCGTGGGGCGCACGTGTGTGTCGAAGCCCCGCCCCCGGAGGCTGGCGGCCAGGTCCCGGGCTTCGTCGAAATCGAAGAAGCCGCGGTAGGGCACCCGACCCACGACGGGGAACCACCACGTCTTCCAGGCGAGGCGATAGGGCCGGGCCGCCGAGACCACGAGCATGAGCGTATCCCCGGGCATCCGGGCGAAGCTTCGGTAGCTGTCGCCGGCCTCCAGCCCCAGTTCCCGCTCGGCGTACTCTCGGGCGTCCACCACGAGTCGGAGCTTCCGGCGGAGCTCCTGGGAGAGCGCGGTGTCGTGGACGGCCCGGTCGATGGGTTGCCGGCGCTCCAGGATCTTGAGCTCTTCCCACCCCGCACGGAGGACGTAGCCCGGAGAACAGGCGCCGAAGAGAGCGGGGATGATCACGGCGAGGACCACGGCGGCCAGGCTCAGGTGGCGGCCGGCGGGACGGGGAGACAGTCGCGGGCGTGGGCGGTCCGGGGTCACGGACAACTGCTACCGTCGGCGCGCGCCGTAGATCCGTCCCACCGCCCTCATCCGAGAACGCCGGAGGGGGAGGGAGGGTATGAAGGGACGAACCGGATCCGGACGCCATTCCTCGCCGCCCGTGCGGTGAGGCCGGACCCGGACGACGGTCAGACAGGATGGAGGTCCCGCATGCCCGGGAACAGAGGATCCGACGACACGCCCGACGAGGAGAAGGTACGCCGAGTCCTCCTCAACTTCGCGGAGCTGGTGCAGCGGCTGGACGACGAGGGGCGCCTCCTGCAGGCGCTGCCGCTCCTCCTCACCCGGCTGGGCGACGTTCGGGCCCTCCTGTTCGACTTCGAGGTGCGCCATACCGAGCGACTGATGCCCGTGGAGGACCCGGAGGAGCGGGAGGCGCGCCGCATCGTGAAGGAGGCCCGCGAGCGGATGGAGGAGCTCGCCGACGAATGGGACGACGAGGGGTGGGAGCCGGACGACGAGGGCGGCAGCCACCCCGTCTGACCCTCGCGCCAGGGTCGGCACCGGAGACGTGACGCTTCGGGAGCGAGCCTGGGGCCTGGCGGTGGGGGCTCTCCGCCCGCTGCTCCCCGCTGCCGCCCTGCTGGGACCGAAGGCCGTCGAGGCCTCCGCTGGAAGGCGCGCCGCCTCCGCGTCGCTGGCGGCCTGGGGCCGCTCCCGCTCGTCCCCCTCCCCACTCCTGTGGCTCCACGGCGCCTCCGCCGGAGAGCTGCTGGGCGCGGCCCCGGTGGTGGAGCGTCTCCGCTCCGAGCGGGCGCTGGACCTGCTTGTCACGCACGCTTCCCCCTCCGGCCGGGAGGCGCTGCCCGAGCTCCGCCCCGACCGTGCCGAGTTCGTCCCCCTGGACACGGTCCGGGACTGCCGCCGGGCCCTCGGCGCCGTGGAGCCGTCGGCCCTGGTCTTCGCCCGGGGCGACCTGTGGCCCAACCTGACCCGCGTCGCCGCGGGGGCCGGCGTTCCCATGGGCATGGTCAACGCCACGGTCCGGCCCGACAGCAGCCGTCTCCGCCCCGTGGTCCGGGCGCTGCTCCGGCCCGGGTACGGTCGCCTGCGGCGCGTCGGGGCCGCAACCCACGAGGACGCCAGCCGGCTGCGGCGGCTCGGTGTCCTCGGGAAGGGGATGGAGGTCACCGGGGACGCAGCCGTCGACCGCGCCCTGGCGCAGGCCGGCGGGGCGGACTCGGGATGCGACGGGCCGGCGGCCGCCCTCTCCCGCCTGGCGCCCCGGGATCGTCCGGTCGTGGTGGCGGGCTCCACCTGGCCGCCGGACGAGGAGCTCCTGGTCCGGGCCCAGAGTCGCCTTGCCGGCGACGCGACCGCCGCCGGCGCTCCTCTCCTGGTGCTGGTCCCCCACCAGCCCGGAGTCGGGGCCCGGGAACGGATCGCTCGCCTCTGTCGGGAGCGGCTGGGGCGTGAGCCCGCGGTCTGGGACGCGGGAGGGACGCCGCCGGCGTCCGCCGTCGACGACCTCCTGGTCGTGGACAGGACGGGGCTGCTGGCGCGGCTCTACGGGTCCGCCGACCTGGCGTGGGTCGGGGGCGGGCTCGGCAGCGACGGGCTCCACTCCGTCGTGGAGCCGGCGGCGGCCGGGATCCCCGTGCTCTTCGGCCCGCGGGGGGAGCGATGGGAGGCCAGGGCTCTGCTCGAGCGGGACGCCGCGCGGCGCGTCCCGGGCGACGATCCGGTTCGGGCCGCCAGCGTGCTGGCCGAGTTGCTGGCGGATACGGATCTCCGCACGGAGATGGGCGACGCCGCGCGGAGCTTCGCCGAGGCCAGTGCCGGCGCCGCGGAGCAGGGAGCCGACCTGGTGGCGGAGCTGCTGGACGCTCCGGGCTGATTTCCGCTCAGCCCGCTCCCCGGCCGGCCTCCTCCGGCAGCATGTCGGGCTTCGGGCCCAGAACGTACCACAGCACGCACCCCACGACGGGGCACAGGACGATGATTCCCGTCCACAGGAGTGTGGAGCGCACGCTCCCGTCGGAGCGGAGCAGGAGGCCGATGCACCACAGGTCCAGCAGCAGGAGCGTCACCGCCAGCACCCATCGGCTGTCGATCCCGGCCGCGGCGTCCAGGAGTGCGTCCAAGACTCTGCCCTACGCCGCGGTGGTGGTGGAGCCCTCGAACTGGAGGCGATGGAGGCGCGCGTAGAGCCCCTCCTCCTCCAGCAGCTCCCGGTGGGTGCCCGACTCCCGGATCTCGCCGTGGTGGAGCACCAGGATCCGGTCGGCGCTCCGGATCGTGGACAGGCGGTGGGCGATGACCAGGCTCGTCCGTCCCTCCAGGACCTTCTCCAGCGCCTCCTCGATCTCGGCCTCGATCCTGGAGTCCACGGAGCTGGTGGCCTCGTCCAGCAGCAGCACCGGGGGATCCCCGACCAGGGCACGGGCGAAGCTCAGCAGCTGACGCTCGCCCACGCTCAGGTTGCCCCCCCTCTCCCCGAGCTCGTGTTCGTAGCCGTCCGGGAGCTCCTCGATATGGTCGGCGATCCCCACCCGGCGGGCCGCCTGCCGCATGCGCTCCTCGTCGATGCCCGGCCGGTCCAGGACGATGTTCTCCCGCGCCGTGCCGGAGAAGAGGTAGACGTCCTGGAGCACCAGTCCCATCTGCGACCGGAGCTCCCGGATCGGCACGTCGCTGATGTCCACGCCGTCCAGCAGGATTCGACCCCGCTGTGGCTCGTAGAAGCGCATGAGCAGGTTGATGATCGTGGATTTTCCGGCCCCGGTGGCGCCGACGATGGCGACACGCTGGCCCGGCTCCACGGTGAAGTCGATTCCCCTGAGCACCCACTCCCGCTCGCTCTCCGGCGCCACGACGTCAGCCGGCGTCTCCCCCTCCTCGGTGAGCGTGTCGTAGCGGAACCAGACGTCCTCGAAGCGGATCCGCCCCTCCAGCGGCGTGTCCAGGTGGACCGGCGCGGCGGGCTTCTCGATCCCCGCGTCCCGGTCCAGGAGCTTGAAGATCCGCTCCGAGCTGGCCATGGCGCTCTGCAGGATGTTGTACTTCTGCGAGAGGTCCTGGATGGGCCGGAAGAAGCGCCGGGCGTACTGGAGGAAGGCCGCGATGACGCCGATGGTGAGGGCTCCCTCCAGCGCGCGGGCACCGCCGTACCAGATGATCAGCGCCAGGGCCACGGAGGTGATGAGCTCGATCACCGGAAAGAACAGGGCGTAGTAGGTGATCGAGCGCAGGTGTGCGTCCAGGTAGCCGTCGTTCAGCTCCTCGAAGTGCTCCCGCGTCGGCTCCTCCTGTCGGAAGAGCTGGACCACGGCCATTCCGCCGATGCGCTCCTGCAGATACGAATTCAACCGCGCCAGCCGCACCCGGATGTCCCGGTAGGCGTCCCGGACGCTGGCCCGGAAGGTCCACGCGGCGGCGAACACCACCGGCAGCACGGCGAAGGTGACCAGTGCCAGCTGCAGGTCCAGGGTCAACATGGCCACGACGATGAACAGGAGCGTGAAGACGTCCCCGAAGATCGTGACCACTCCGGAGGTGAACATCTCGTTCAGGACGTCCACGTCGTTCGTGACCCGGGTCATGAGTCGGCCCACCGGGTTCTTGTCGAAGAAGCTCAGGTCCAGCCGGTCCAGCTTCCGGAAAAGCTCCTCGCGCAGGTCCTTCATCACGTTCTGGCCGAGCCAGGTGGTGACCAGGGTCTGGCCGTACTGGAGGCCGGCGGCCAGGACCAGCGAGGCCAGGTATGCGGAGCCCAGCCACAGGAGCATGGTCTCGTCGCCCTGCCGGATGGCCTCGTCGATGGCGACCTTGGTGAGCCAGGGACCCACCAGCTCCAGGCCCGACGCGGCGATGAGCATCACGACGGCGGCGGCCGTCTGCCACCGGTACGGCTTCAGGTAGCTCAGAAGACGCTTCATCAGGCGGGAGTCGTACGCCTTGCCCAGCGCCTCCTCTTCTCGAAGCGGGCTCTGCGAGCTTGCCTGCACGGGATCCGATACGGTGGGGGTGGCACTCTTCGGGTACAGCGGGACCCGTAAACTACCCTGCCGGGGACGCCGAACAAGCGGACCGCCCCGGCTCCGTGGCGCCAGGCCCGGGCTGGGGCCACCGGGCTCCGCTGGCACCCTCCGCCGCCGGCGTCGTATCATCTCACTCCATGACCCGCTCCATCCGCGTACACGGCGCCCGGCAGCACAATCTCAAGGGGATCGACGTCGAGATCCCCCGCCGCGCCCTCACGGTTCTCACCGGTCCCTCGGGCTCCGGGAAGTCCAGCCTGGCCTTCGACACCATCTACGCCGAGGGCCAGCGTCGCTACATCGAGTCGCTCTCCACCTACGCGAAGCAGTTCATGGAACAGCTCGAGAAACCGGCGGTGGAGTGGATCGAGGGCGTGAGCCCCTCGGTGGCCATCGACCAAAAGAACAGCGTCCAGACCAGCCGCTCCACGGTGGCCACCTCCACCGAGGTCTACGACTACATGCGACTGCTCTGGGCCCGGGTCGGTCGCACGATCTGCCCGGAGTGCGGGATCCGCATCCAGCCCGACACCGTGCAGGCGGCCACCGACGCGGTGCTCGACCTCGAGGAGGGGACGCGCCTGCTGGTGGTCTTCGAGCTCCCCCTCTCCGGCGAGATCTCCCACTCCGTGGCCGTCTCCAACCTGAAGCAGCAGGGCTACCTCCGGGTCATCGCCGATGGCGAGCTCTGGCACCTGGAGGACCTGCCGCAGCCGGAGTCCGGGGAGGAAGAGGGAGGAGAAGGGGAGGCGGGCGCGGACGAGGGCGCGCCGAACGCGGCTCCCGCCGGCGACGCACCGGACCTGGCCGAAACCGACGAGCTCCTGGTGGTGGTGGACCGGCTCACCGTGGATCCCGGGGAGCGGGAGCGGCTGGCCGATTCCCTGGCCGCCGCCTTCGCCGAGGGCGAGGGAGACGGCGACGTGCTGGCCGTGGGGCGCTCCGGCGGACGGGAGGTGGAGGTCGAGGAGAGGCTCAGCTTCACCGAGACCTTCCGGTGCCCGGAGTGCGGGCGCCGCTTCCCGGAGCCCGCCCCCTCCACCTTCAGCTTCAACAGCCCGGCCGGTGCCTGCGAGGAATGCAACGGCTTCGGGGCCACGCTGGAGTACGACCTGGAGCTCATCGTCCCGGATCCCGGCCGGACGCTGGAGGACGGGGCGCTGGACCCGTGGACCATGCCCCGCTACGACGGCTACCGTCGGCGGCTGCGGGAGTTCGCCGAGCGGCGGGGCATCCCCACCGACGTCCCGTGGCGCGAGCTCCCGGAGGAGGCCAGGGACGAGCTCCTGCTCGGGAGCGACGACTTCATCGGCATGCTTCCCTTCCTCGAGTCCCGGGAGAGCAAGAAGTACAAGCGCTACATCCGCGTATTCCTCCGGAAGTATCAGAAGCCCGTGGTGTGCACGGAGTGTGGCGGCGACCGGCTGAAGCCCGAAGCGCTCAACGTCCACCTGGGCGGCCTCACCATCTCCGAGGCCGCCCGGCTCTCCATCGCCGATTTCCGACGCTGGCTCGACAGCCTGGAGCTGGAGCCCTTCGAGCGGAAGGTGGCGGAGACGATCCTGGAGGAGCTGTCGGACCGGATCGGTTTCCTGGACGAGGTGGGCCTGGGCTACCTGACCCTCGACCGCCAGGCCCGAACCCTGTCCGGCGGCGAGATGCAGCGCATTCGGCTCGCCACCTGCCTCGGCAGCAACCTGGTCGAGACGCTCTACGTGCTGGACGAGCCCACCATCGGGCTCCATGCCCGGGACGTGACCCGTTTCCTCTCGGTTCTCTCGCGGCTGAGGAATCTGGGGAACACAGTGCTGGTGGTGGAGCACGACCCGGCGGCGCTCCGGATGGCCGACCACGTGTTGGAGCTGGGTCCCGGTTCCGGCGAGCGCGGCGGCGAGGTGGTCTTCGAGGGCGGCTTTTCGGAGCTGCTGGAGGCGGACACCACCACAGGCGAGCACCTGGCCGAGCGCGGTGGCGAGGTGAAGTCCGAGCCCCGGACGGGCACCGGGAGTTCCCTGCGCCTCCGGGGCGCGAGCCTCCACAACGTGGAGGACCTCGACATCGCGGTGCCCCTGGGTACCCTCACCGTGGTCTCCGGGGTCTCCGGCTCCGGGAAGTCCACCCTGGTCCACGACCTCCTGTACCACGCCATGGAGGAGCACCTCACCGGCGAGACCAGCGCCAAGGAGCACCTGGGCGAGGAAGCGGGGAGCTACGATGCCCTGGAGGGCGCCGCCGCCGTGGACGACGTGGTCCTGGTGGACCAGTCTCCCGTGGGCCGGACGCCCCGCTCGAATCCGGTGACGTACATCAAGGCCTTCGGCGAGATCCGGAAGCTGTTCGCCGAGCAGCCGCTGGCCCGTCGGCGGGGGTACGACAAGGGCCACTTCAGCTTCAACACCTCGGGCGGCCGGTGCGGCGCCTGCAAGGGCTCGGGCGTGAAGGAAGTGGAGATGGTGTTCATGGCCGACGTGCAGGTGTCCTGCGATCGATGCGGCGGCGCCCGGTACACGCCGGAGGTCCTCGACGTGGAGTACCGCGGGAAGAGCATCCGCGACGTACTGGACCTCACCGTCGACGAGGCCATTCGCTTCTTCATTCGGCAGGACCGTCTGGGCGAGAAGCTGTGGCAGCTGCAGCGGGTGGGCCTCGGCTACCTGCGGCTGGGCCAGCCGGCCAACACCCTCTCCGGCGGCGAGGCCCAGCGGCTCAAGGTGGCCCGGGAGCTGGCCCAGGCCTCCGGCGACCAGGACCACCGCCTGTACATCCTCGACGAGCCCACCGTGGGGCTGGGCCTGGCCGAGGTGGAGCGTCTGGTGGACGTCCTGGACGAGCTCGTGGACGCCGGGAACACGGCCCTGGTGGTGGAGCACAACCTGGACGTCATCGCCCGCGCCGACTGGGTCCTGGACATGGGGCCCGGCCCGGCGGACAGAGGTGGCGAGATCGTGGTCGCGGGTCCGCCGAAGCGCGTCATGGAGGAGGACGCCTCCCACACCGGCGATTTCCTGCGCCGCTACCGCGAGGCCACGGAAGCCGCTCCCCGGGCCGATCTGGCGGCGGAGAGGGCCCCGGCATGACCGGGGGCACGGCGCACGGAGCGGCGCTGGCGGGCCTGGCCGCGCTGGCTGCATCCGCACTCGTCCTCCCGACCGCCGCCGTCTCCCAGCCGGCGATGGACGCGGAGCGCATCCGGGCCGACACCTTCACCTACGAGGTCCGCTTCGACGGCGACGAGCTGGGCACCCTGCAGGTGAGGTACGAGCGGACCGGGGACGGCGGCCTCCGGGTCCGGGAGCGGGTCTCCGGGAGCCTGGGGGACGAGACCACCACCTACGTGACGTCCGCCGACGTACACCCGCTCTCCGCCCACCGGGAAGGGCGGCTGGCGCGCGCCTCCGCAGCCCTGGATCTGACGTACCGGGACGGCGCGGTGTCGGGCGAGGCCACGGTTCGGGCCGACTCCGCCCGCGCCGGGCAGCGGGCGGGCGACACCCGGCGCGTGGAGGTGGACCGGGAGCTGCCGTCGGACGTCCTGGACTCCAACATGCTGCTGACGGGCCTCCTGGCGAGCCCGCTCGCTCCCGGCGACACCCTCCGCTATCCCATCTTCCGGCCGGGGCGCGGGGTGGTGGAGGCCCGGGCCCTGGTGGCCGGCGCCGACAGCGTGGAGGTCCCCGCCGGCACCTTCGACACCTACCGGGTACAGCTCGCGACCGACCAGGGCGAGTTCATCCTGTGGGTCACCCGGGCGACCCCCAGGACGCTGGTCCGCCAGGTATTCGCCGCCCGTCCCGTGGAGGTCCTCCTCCGCTCCGTCGGGACCGGGGATCCTCCCTCGCCGGGTCGGGATACCAGCGGCGCCCCCGGACGGCGGTGAGCGCGCCCCGCGTCTCGGTTCTCCTACCCTGCCGCGACGCCGCCGCGACCCTGGAGGCGTCCCTCCGTAGCCTCTCGGATCAGAGCTTCTCCGACTTCGAGGTCGTCGCCGTGGACGACGGGTCGCGGGACAGCACCGGGGAGCTGCTCGAAGCATGGTCCAGACACGACGAGCGGTGGCGGGCATGCGGGCCGGCAGCGTCGACCGGACGTTGCTGCGGTGGAGGCGGGGCGGGGAACGACTCTCGCGGACCTCCTCCCGTTACAGCCGTGAGGCGTTCCGGCGCTGCCGTGTCCATTTCCTCCTCGAGGGGGCTCCCCGCCGGGCGTCCCGTCGTGGTGTGGGGGGCAGGGAGCGTGGGGAAGCGGTTCGGCCGCGAGCTGTGGTCCCCGGGGCGGGGACGTCGGCGCCTGGGTGGACGTGGACTCCCGGAAGATCGGACAGGAGATCCACGGGCTCCCGGTCCTGTCCCCCCGCCAGCTGTCGGAAGAGGTCGGGCCGGGCGAATCCGAGCGGCTTCCCTACGTTCTGGCGGCGGTGGGCACCCGGGGGGGGGCGGGACGAGATCCGGGAGGAGCTGGCGCCGATGGGGCTCCGGGAGCTCCGGGACTTCCGGGCGGTGGCCTGACGCCCGTCCGCGTCCCGCCGCGTCGGGTCTCGAAGTCGGTCGATTCATCGGCGCCCGGCGGGGCGGCAGCGCTGTGGATCCAGCCCGCTCGCCGCGCCACACAGGCACATAAGTTGCTCCTTTAAAACCCAGCTATCAATAACGGTTATCGACATCGGACGGCGGGAGCCGCCCGCCGCCGCCGGACCCGGCGGTGCATGCGTTCGGATCGCTCCTGCGGCACCGGTGGGCCGACTCGAACAGGCAGCCAATCTGGCATTCGGCCATTCGACGACACGATTCGGTAGATCAACAATACAGTAGAAGGAGACACCATGCCCGACCAGGCGACACAGGAGCTCATCGACGGGCTGAACGAGGACCTGGCCGCCGAATTCCAGGCCATGATCCACTACCTCGTGGGTGCGGAGATGATGACGGGGCCAAACCGGCCGGAACTCAAGAACTTCTTCGAGGCGGAGATCCAGGACGAGCTGGGACACGCCCAATTCCTGACGGCCAAGATCAGGACTCTCGGCGGCGAGCCGACGACCGAGCCGGCTGACGTGGAGCTGGGCGCGTCGAACCGCGAGCAGCTGGAAATCGCCCTCCGGGCCGAGAAGGAGACCATCGAGCGCTACAAGCAGCGGGTGAAGCAGGCCGAGGCCGCCGGGGAGACGGGCCTCACCGTCCGCCTGGAGGACGTGATCGCCGACGAGGAGGAGCATCGGGACGAGATCCGCATGGTCCTGGAGAACTACTAGGGCCGAATTCCAGCGCCCGAGATTTCGACCAGCGCGTCCACCTCCGCGGGCGTGCGGATCGAGGCCCGCACGCGGCGAACCCATGCGCCGCTGCGGGCCTCTGCTATTCATTCTCACTCGCGCGCGCGATGACGACGGCCTAATTTACGCTGGCCCGGGCCCATGAAGGCCGGGCCCTGTTCATCCGCCGCACCAGCGGGACGTGGCTCAAAGCCCGTCCCGTCCGTCGGTCTCCGGGACGCACCCGTCCCGGCCTTCCGAGCACGACCTGCCACACACAGGCACGCGAGCACTGTCTATGGACAATTCGGAGCGTCCGGACCGCGTCGAATCCCGTCTTCTCGAGGACGAGATGCGCGAGTCGTTCATCGACTACTCGATGAGCGTCATCGTGCAGAGGGCCCTGCCCGACGTCCGGGACGGGCTCAAGCCGGTGCACCGGCGCATCCTGTACGCCATGCACGACCTCGGCCTGACGCCGAGCGGCGGACACAAGAAGAGCGCCACCGTGGTCGGGGAGGTCCTCGGGAAATATCACCCCCATGGCGACAGCGCCGTCTACGACTCCCTGGTCCGCATGGCCCAGGACTTCTCCCTCCGCTATCCACTCGTCGACGGCCAGGGGAACTTCGGCTCCATCGACGGCGACAGCGCCGCGGCCTACCGATACACCGAGGGGCGGATGGCCGACCTGGCCACCGAGATGCTGGCCGATATCGACGAGGAGACCGTCGAGTTCCGCGAGAACTTCGACGGCCGCCTCGAGGAGCCGACGGTCCTGCCCTCCCGCCTTCCGAACCTGCTGGTGAACGGCTCATCGGGTATCGCGGTGGGCATGGCCACGAACATTCCGCCCCACAACCTGCGCGAGGTCGTCCGGGCCTGCGAGCACCTCATCGACAACCCCGACTGCTCGGTCTCGGATCTCACCGACTACGTCAAGGGGCCGGACTTCCCGACCGGGGGCCACGTGCACGGCGTCGACGGCATCCGGCAGGCCTACGAGACGGGTCGCGGCCGCATGGTGATGCGGGCGCGCGCCCACATCGAGGAGCGGGAGCACGGGGGCGAGCGCATCGTCGTCACCGAGATCCCGTTCATGGTCAACAAGACGCGCCTGGTGGAGCAGATCGCCGACCTTGTGCGTCAGAAGAAGGTGGAGCAGATAGCCGACCTCCGGGACGAGTCGGATCGGGACGGCATCCGGCTCGTGATCGAACTGAAGCGCGACGCCATTCCACGGATCGTGCTGAACAAGCTCTACAAGCAGACGCAGCTGCAGTCGACCTTCGGCGCTATCATGCTCGCCCTGGTGGACGGACAGCCCGAGGTCATGTCGCTGAAGGAGATGCTCTCCCACTTCCTGGACCACCGCCACGACGTGGTGGAGCGCCGCTCCGCGTACAGGCTGTCCAACGCCCGGGACCGCGAACACGTGCTCGAGGGGCTCAAGACCGCCACGGACCACATCGACGACGTCATCGAGATCATCCGTGGCGCCGAGGACCGTGGCGACGCCGGCGAGAAGCTCCGCGACACCTACGACCTGAGCGAGCGGCAGTCCAGCGCCATTCTCAACATGCGGCTCGGTCGCCTCACCGGTCTGGAGATCGAGAAGCTCCAGGAGGAGCTGGACGAGGTCCGGGAGACGGTGGCCCACCTGGAGACGATCCTGGCGTCCCGCGGGGAACGGATGGACATCGTCCGCCGGGAGCTCGCCGAGCTGGCCGAGGAGTACGGCGACGAGCGGCGGACCGAGGTCGTCGACGCGCCGGTGGACCTGGCCGAGGAAGACCTGATCGCCGAGGAGGAGATGGTGATCACGGTCTCCCACGACGGCTACGTGAAGCGGATCGCGGCGGACACGTACCGGAGCCAGCGCCGGGGTGGCCGCGGCGTGGCCGGCATGGGGACCAAGGACGAGGACTGGGTACAGCACGTCTTTCTGGCCTCCACCCATGACCACCTGCTCTTCTTCACCGACGACGGTCAGGTCTATCAGCTCAAGGTCTACGAGATCCCGCAGGCCAGCCGGACGGCCCGCGGCAAGCCCATCGTCAACCTGCTCCGGATCGACAAGGACGAGACGATCGCGTCCACGGTGCCTGTGCGGGAGTTCGACGAGGACCGGGATCTGGTCTTCGCCACCCGGGACGGGACCGTGAAGCGGACGAGCCTCGGGGAATACGAAAACATCCTCTCCACGGGCATCCGGGCCATCACCATCACGGAGGGCGACGAGCTCATCGACGCCCAGCTGGCCACCGGGGAGCAGAGCGTGATCCTCGCCACGGCCAAGGGCATGTCGATCCGCTTCCCCCTGGACGATGTCCGCCGGCAGGGACGGCCCACACAGGGCGTGCGGGGCGTCGACCTGGAGGAGGACGATCACGTGGTGGGCATGGTCGTCGTCCGTCGCGGCGCCAGCCTGCTGTCGGTCACGGACCGGGGCCTGGGCAAGCGCACGGACATCGAGGACTACCGGCAGCAGCACCGGGGCGGGAAGGGTCTGATCAACTTCCGCCTCAGCGAGAAGACCGGTCGCGTGGTGGCTGTGAAGGAGGTCACCGACGAGGACGAGCTGATCCTGGCCACCCGCAACGGCGTGGTGAACCGGCAGCAGGCGGGGGAGATAAGTGTGATCGGCCGCAACACCCAGGGAGTCCGGCTCGTGACCCTGGACGAGGGAGACGAGGTGGTCGACGTGGCCCGGATGCTCCCCGGCGAGGCCGAGGATCCGCCCGAGGGACCGGGGGCCGTGGAGGAGCTCGCCGAGGAGATCACCGCCGAGGAGCCGGGAGAGGAATGAGTGGACGGCCGGACCACGGGGGAGAGCGAGAGGACCACGGTCTGGTCGGTCTGGAGGAGATCCGGGCAGCGGCGGAGCGCCTGCGCGGCGTCCCCCGCCGGACCCCGCTCCTCGACACGGAGCTGGCGCCGGGCGGGGAGGACGTGGACGGGGACCGGCGACATCCCGTGTGGCTCAAGTGCGAGAGCCTGCAGCACGGCGGCGCGTTCAAGGTCCGCGGCGCGTACAACTTCGTCTCCCGGCTGTCTCCGGAGGATCGCGAAGCCGGGCTGATCACCTTCTCCTCGGGCAACCACGCCCAGGGCGTGGCGTATGCCGCCAGGGAGTTCGGGCTCGAGGCCCTCATCGTCATGCCCGAGGACGCGCCGGAGGTAAAGCGGGACGCGACGCGCGCTCTCGGCGGCAACGTGGTCTTCGAGGGATACACCACAGAGGAGCGGAAGAGGCGGGCGCTGGAGATCGCCGCCGAGGAGGGGTACACGGTGGTGCCCCCGTTCGATCACCACGACATCATCGCCGGGCAGGGCACCGTCGGCCTGGAGATCGTCGAGCAGCTCCGGGAGGAAGCACGCCGCTCCGGCCGGGATCCCGACGACGCCTCCTCGCGCCCGGGCCTCCTGGTGGTCCCCATCGGCGGAGGCGGGCTGCTCTCCGGCACCGCGGCGGCGATCCGCGGCATGGCGCCGGAGTGCCGTGTCGTCGGGATCGAACCCGAGGGGGCGGCCTCGATGAAGACCTCGCTGGACGCCGGGGAGCCCGTGACCCTGGACGAGGTCGAGTCCATCGCCGACGGCCTGAAGCCGGTGCGGCCCGGCGACGCCACCTTCCGGCACGTCCGCGAGCTCGCAGACGACGTGGTGACCGTGACCGACCGGGCGATCCGGGAGGCCACGGTGTGGTGCGCCCGGGAGCATCTGGTGGTCGAGCCGAGCGGCGCTGCCACCGTGGCGGCCCTGGCCTCGGGCCGAGTCCCGGGTCATCCGATGGACCCGGCGTCCGGGGCCACGGTGGCCGTCCTCTCCGGCGGCAACGTCGACACGGACCTCCTCGGCCGCTGGCTGATCGAGGCGTAGGGGAACGAGGGAATGTGAACAGGAGCCGAGTCGAAGTATCCGCATGAACGAGAGAGAGGCCTTCATCGCCGTCACCGTACCGGTCCGGGCCAGCGAGATCGGTATACCGCAGATCGTCACCGAGGCCGGCTACCAGCGCGGCCTCCAGATGACGGGGTGCAGCACGCTGACCCTGTCCACGGCGCTGGATCCGGATTACGCCGACCGCCTGTTCGCCATGGCCGACGGACTGCTCCTCACCGGGGGCGAGGACCTGGACCCCGCGAACTACGGCGAGGAGCCCGGGGGATCCCGGGACGTCTCGCCGGAGCGGGACGCACTGGAGATGGACATGGCCGGCCGGGCCCTGGAGCGCGGCATTCCGATCCTGGCGATTTGCCGGGGGATGCAGCTCCTGAACGTCCTTCGCGGCGGGAGCCTCTATCAGGACCTCGAGCGACAGCGTGAGGGAAGCCTGACCCACGACCGCTTCGAGATGTTCGACCGTGAGATCCACTCGGTCCGCTTCGAGGAGGGGACCCGCTGGCTCCGGGGGCTCGTGCCCGGCGAGGGCGTGATGACGAACTCCGCCCATCACCAGGGCATCCGGAACCTGGGGGAGGGGATCCGTCCCGTGGGGCGCGCCGAGGACGGACTGGTGGAGGCCGTGGAGATCGGCGCGGACGAGGGCGATGCGTGGACGGTGGGCGTGCAGTGGCACCCGGAGCGCATGCTGGAGGACGGCAGCGCCGGGTTCGACGCCGCCCTCTTCCGTCGCTTTGGCGAGGAAGTCGTTCGGACCGCCCGCTCGCGGACCCGACCGGAGGTCTCTTGGGAGAGCCTGGCCGAACGCTGACCGCCGTCGAGGGCGTGTCGGTCGGGCACGCCGCGGACGGGGAGGCCCGAACCGGATGCACGGTCGTCCTGGGGCCTTTCCGGGCCGGCGCCGAGGTGCGGGGGCACGCCACGGGGAGTCGGGAAATGGACGTGCTCCTCGGCGACCATGTCGTGCCCCGGATCGACGGTCTGCTGCTGACCGGCGGCTCGGCCTTCGGGCTGGCCGCGGCGCAGGGCGTCGTGGAATGGCTCGAGGAGCAGGACCGCGGCTACGAGACACCGGCGGCCAGAGTGCCCATCGTCCCGGCGGCGGTGCTCTATGACCTCGGGGTCGGCGACGGCTCGGTGCGACCGGGCCCCGAGATGGGCCGCCGGGCCGCGTCGACGGCCTGCTCCGACCCGTTTCCGGAGGGAGCCGTGGGAGTGGGGATCGGGGCCACGGTGGGCAACCTCAGAGGGGAGGAGAGCGCCGAGCCCGGCGGGGTCGGTACCTGGGCGGTGCGCCACGGTGAGCACGCCGTGGGCGCCCTGGCCGTGGTGAACGCCTTCGGTGATGTGCTCGGCGACGACGGCGAGGTCCTGGCCGGTGCTCGCGGCGAGGACGGCGAACACGTCGGCTCGCTCGGGACGCTGGCCGCCGGGACGACGACCGGAGAGGGATTCTCCGCTGGACGCAACACCACGCTCCTGGTCGTGGCCACCGATTGTGTCGTGTCCCGCTCCGGGCTCCGGATCCTGGCGCAGCAGGCCATGAACGGCCTCACGCGGCGCATCCGCCCCGCCGGGACGCTCGTGGACGGCGATATCGCCTTCGCCCTCTCCACCGGTGACGGCGGTGCCGAACCGGCGAGCGACGGCCACGGTACGGCCGAGCTGATGAGCCTGGGCGCCGCGTTCCAGGCGACTGCCGAGCGTGCTGTGGAGCGCGCGGTCCCGGCGGGCCGCGAGGAGACCCGATGAGCCGACTGCTCCTCTTCGACATCGACGGCACCCTCGTGAACGCGGCCGGTGCCGGCCGAGAGGCCCTGGGCCGGGCCCTGCGCGCCGTCTTCGGGGAGACCGGCCCCATCGACGACTTCGACTTTCACGGCAAGACGGACCCGGCCATCGTACATGGCCTCATGCGGGAGGCGGGCCGCCGCGAGGAGGAGATCGAGGGCCGGCTGGAGGGCCTCTGGGAGTCCTACCTACAGGTGCTACCCGAGGAGCTGGAGCGACGCAGACGGAGCGGGCGCGTCTCTGCCTACCCCGGGGTCCTCGATCTCCTGGAGTCGACGACGGAGGATCCTCGCTTTACCCTGGCCCTGGTCACCGGAAACCTGGCCGGCGGAGCGTGGCACAAGCTCGACGCCGCCGATCTCGCCCACCACTTCGGCCTCGGCGCCTTCGGCTCTGATTCCGCCCGCCGGGAGGACCTCCCTCCCCTGGCCCTGCGGCGCGCCGCCCGCCAGCTGGATCAGGACTTCGCCCCGGGCGACGCGGTGGTCATCGGAGACACCCCGGAGGACGTCCGCTGCGCCAGGGCCTCCGGGATCCGGGCGGTGACCGTGGCCACGGGACGCCACTGTCCGGAGGAGCTGGCCGATCACGATCCGGACCACGTCTTCGCGGATCTCTCGGACACGGAAGCCGTGATCGACGTGCTTTCCTCCAACGCGCCGTCCGCTCCGTGAGCGACGGCTACACCCTCGACGTCCGGATCGAGGGCCGAGGCGTGCGACGGGACGTTCCGGTGGTGCTGGAGGCCGCGGCGCTCCGCGTCGGCGACGAGAAGGTGGCCGACGGATCCGTGTTCTGGACGGCGCGGCGGGCCGGCCTCCTCCTTCTCTTCGCCCGCGAGAAGACCATCGCGTTCCAGGGCGAGCCCGACCAGCTGGACGCCCTGCACCGGCGCGTCGCGGCTCGCGTCGAGCCGCGGGAGCAGCGCAGGCGCCTGCTGGAGCCGCTGGCGGAGGAAGTCGTCCTGTTCGCGGCAGCGACCGCGGCCCGGGGGCGCGTGGACGGCGCCCCGGTGAAGGGGCTGTACGTCGCCGTGGCCACGCGGCAGGGCCTCCACCTCTTCGCCGACGAGACCCACCGGGAGCTGCGCTTCCCCGTGGACGGGGCGGAGGTCGTCTCCGATCCGGAGAGCCACGCTCGGGACCGCCTGATGCTGGTGGACGGCGAGGATCGCCTCGCGCTGGTCTACCTGTTTCCCGAGGAGCGGGAGCAGGCCCTGGAGGCGGCCCGGCGCTCCGACGACGAGGGCTCGCTCGAGCTCTTCTCGCGCGGTGAGGTGGCGCCGCCCCCGCCGGCGGAGATCCCCGATCTCTCCACCGCCGCCGGCTCCCTGCAGCCCGCGGCCCGGCGGGAGGCGGACGAGATGCCGCCCGAGAGCGATCGGGACTTCCTCCCCGAGCACTTTTTCGAAATGCACTTCATGGAGCTGGGGGAGATCGCGCTGGGTCCCCTGCTCCTCCGGAAGTCGGCCGCCTCCGGTGCCCAGGGCCTGGAGCGGGCGGCCCGGGCCCTGGACGCCGGCGAGATGCAGGAGGACACCCGGGCGGCCGTGGCTCGTGCCGTGAGCCGCCTGGACGAGGCCTACCGCGAGCACCTCGGGCGGCTCATCGAAGACCGGCGGGCCCCCGGCGCGCTGCGTTCGGACCTGGCTCTGAGCGAGGACGAGCGGGCGGACCTCACCACCCGGGCGCAGGCACCCTTCGACAAGCTGGCGCCGCGCTTTCGTAGCCTCGAGGAGGCGCAGACGAAGCTGCTGACGCGGCTCGAGGTCCTGTCCGAGGCGCCCCCGGACGGCAGCGACCGCGGCGTGGATGAGCTGGCGGAGGAGTGGCGCGGCGCGCTCCGACGGGTGGACCGCGGTTACGAGGACGCCTGGGCGGAGGCGCTGGAGGAGATTCGACGCACCTGGTCCTCCACGCTCCTCCCCCGGCTGGAAGAGGTGGCCTCCATGGAGCGCCGGCGCTTGCCCGAGTGGGTGCAGCTGGTCCTGATCGCCCTGGGGACGGCGGCGGTGGTGGGGACCGCGGCCCTCCTCCTGCTCCGCTGACGGGACGATCCTCGGCGGCGGTCCGGGGTACGTGCTTGCTGCGAGCCGATATCCGGCAATGACTGGACTCGACTGAACTCCAACATCGAACGAGGGACGACGACGTGGCGAACCAGAACCAGGGCTCCGGCGGGAGCGGCGGACCGGGCAAGATCTTCTACACCGTGCTGGTGCTCCTCGTGGCGGGTGGCGCGGTGGCGCTGTGGATGGCCCGCGGCGGAAACGGCTCGTCCGGCAGCCAGTCGGGCGGCCAGCCGGCGCCCGTGAGCGCTGCCGAGGCGGACCCGAGCGCCGGCGTGGCGATGGGACCGAGCGAGGCACCTGTGACGGTGGCGGAGTTCGCGGACTACCAGTGCCCCCACTGTGCTGATTTCCAGGGCTTCACCGGGAAGCTGGCAAAGCAGAACTTCGTGCAGGACAGGGGAGTCGTGCGGTGGATCCACTTCGACTTTCCGCTCGGCAGCTTCCCGAACTCCATGCCCGCCGCCGTGGCGGCTCGCTGCGCCGGGAACCAGGGCTCGTTCTGGGAGATGCACAACTGGCTCCTGTCGAACCAGTCGGCCTGGGGCCGGGAGGGCGATCCCACCGGGGTCTTCGTGGATCAGGCCGAGAGCATGGGGCTGGACGTGGGCCAGTTCGAGACATGCGTGGAGGAGCAGCGTCCCCTGGAGCGCATCCGGGCCTCCCGTGCCTACGGGAAGCGCGTCGGAGTCAGCGGCACGCCGACGATCTTCGTGAATGGCGAGCAGCTGCCGGGCGTTCCGAACTACGAGAGCCTGGCCAAGGTCATCCGTGCCGAACTGGACTCGGCCGGCGTGGAGGTCTCCGGGTCCGCGACGTCCGGCGGCGGACCGGGCGGGAGCTGATCCGGCCCGCGGCGCGGTCGCGCCGCCGATGATGTCCGCCGCTCGCCGACGGATGGTCGTGGCCCTCGTCGCCGTTCCGGGGCTCTTCGTCTCCCTCTACCTGCTCCTGTACAAGCTCGGGATCTACGGGACCCTGGCGTGCGGGCAGGGGGGCTCCTGCTCTGTGGTGCAGGCCTCGCGCTACGCGCGGTTCATGGGCGTGCCGGTGGCGGGATGGGGGGCGGTCTGGTACGCGGCGGTCCTGGCCGTGGCCCTGTGGGGCGCCCACGCGGCCGGGACCGGTGGGGAGGATCTCCCGTCCGCGGACGGTGAAAGTGGTGGACGTGGTGCAGGGTCCGGCCTGCTCGGAGCCGGCTCCTTCCTCCTGGCCCTGGCCGTCGGCGGTTTCCTGTTCAGCGCCTACCTGACCTGGGTCGAGCTCTTCGTGATCGAAGCCATCTGCCGCTGGTGCCTGGTCAGCGCCGGCCTGTCGACCGTGGTCATGGCCCTGGCGGCGCCGGAGGCGAGCCGGGTGCTGGAGAGACTGTCGAGGAGGTAGCAGGCGCCTCCGTCGTCTCCGCGGTAAGGCCCGCCCGCTACTTCCTCCGCTCCATTTCTTCCTCGAGCCATTGCTGGTCCTCCTCGGACAGCTCGTCCAGATCGGAGGCAATGCCATCCGCGTCGGACGCGTCCGTCCCCTCGCCCGCGACGGTTCCGGCCTCCCCCGTGACGCCGTCGGTGCTGCTCCACCGTCGGAGCTTGTGGACCACGGCCCAGCCGCCTCCGAGCAGGGCGAGGGCCGGGAGCACGTACACCAGCAGGTTGATCCCCTCGGGCTCCGGCTTGAGGAGGATCCACTCTCCGTACTTGTCCACGAAGTAGGACCGGACCTCCGCCGGGCTCTCTCCCCGGGCCAGGCGGTCGCGGATCACCGCCTGCATCCGCTCGGCGAGATCGGAGCTGGACTCCAGCACCGACTGGCTGCGACACACGGGGCACCGGAGCTGATTCGCCACCCGGACCGTGAGGGTGTCCACGCGCGGGCTGTCCTCTCCGGGCACCGAGGTGGTGTCCGGCGGGAGCTCGCCGCCAGCCGCCTGGGCGATGGCCGGACCGGGGGCCGTCGCGAGCAGGAGCAGGGCGGCGACCGCGGCCGCGGTAGCGGTCGCCGTCCTCATCGGGTTCCCTCCACCTCCGGGGCCGCGGCGGCCCCGGATGGTGCCGTACTCGACATGGCGGAGTCGACCCGAACCCGCAGGTCCTCCCAGCTCAGGGGGCCCGTGTACTTCGAGACCACGGTCCCGTCCGGACCGATGAAGAACGTCTCGGGCACTCCCGTGACGCCGAAGTCGATGGCGGTCCGGGTGCCGGGGTCGAGGAGGCTCGTCCAGTCGCCGCCGTGTCGCTGCATGAAGGACCGGGCGTTGCTCCGATTGTCCTGGTAGACGATGCCCACCAGCGAGACGCTGTCGTCCGGCCACCGGCGGTCGGCTCGCATCAGAGCCGGGTGCTCCTGCTGGCACGGTATGCACCACGAGGCCCAGAAGTTGACGATGGTCACGTTCCCCCGCAGCTCCTGGAGGGAGGCGGTATCGCCGTCCACGGTCTGTCCCCGGACGGGCGGGACCTCCTTGCCCACCAGGGCGCTCGGCAGTTTCTTGGCCGGCCGTGTGAGCCCGAAGGCCAGCAGGGCCAGCAGCGGGACCGCGGCCCCGGGAATCAGCCACTTCTTCCAGTCCTTCATGGCCGCCCCCTCCGGCAAATCATGCTGCCTCCCTGTCGCCGCCGGTCGAGGAGGCCTCCCCGGCGCCCTCGCCGCCGGGCGACGTCCCCTCCTCCAGGGCCGCGGGCCCGCTCTTCTTCCGCTGCGGCCACATGGAGAGGGCCGACCCCAGGGCGACGATCATTCCCCCGATCCACAGCCAGGGCACCATGGGGTTCACGATGGCCCGAAGGGTGGCGTGCTGCCCCTCCTGGCGGTCGAAGGCCATGACGGAGAGGTACAGGTCCTTCGTCAGCGAGCTCATCACCGCCGGCGTGGCGATGGGCTGGCCGCCCATCTGGTTCGAATCGTAGAAGTTGAGGCGAGGCTCGAGGTCGCCCGCGCGCTCGCCCTTTTTCCAGACGGAGAAAGTGCTGCCCACGACGAAGCGCCGGGGCTCCTCCTGGGCCCAGATGTCGTCCAGCTGTACCTGGTACTCGCCGATCTGCAGGCTCTCGCCGGTCTGGAGCGTCCGTTCTTTCTCGAAGCGCCACGTGCCCGAGGCGGCCAGCGCCACGATGACGACCACGATCCCGGTGTGGACCACGTAGCCGCCGTACCGGCGGTTGTTGCGCTGGAAGAGCTGCATCAGGGCCTTCGGGATGGAGACGCCGGCGATCCGCTGCCGGGCGGAGACGCCCTTCCGGAACTCCTCGACGATGGTCGCCATGACGAAGCCGGCGAAGGCGAACGTCAGGATCGCGTAAATGGACTCGACGCCGGCGACCCAGGAGATGGCCGCCGTCAGAACGCCCACCACGCTGGGGATCCAGAACTCCCGCTTCATGCGCTCGGCGCTGGTGCGGCGCCAGGGAAGCGCCGGTCCCACGCCCATCAGGAAGAGGATCGCCAGACCGATGGGCACCGTGACCATGTTGAAGTACGGGGAGCCGACGCTGATCCGTTCCCCCTGCACCGCTTCCACGATCAGCGGGAACAGGGTTCCCAGCAGGACCGTGAAGGTGAAGGCGACGAAGAGCAGGTTGTTGAGGATGAACGCGCTCTCGCGGGAGAGCACGGCGTCCAGCTTCCCCGGCACGCGCAGGCGGTCGCTCCGCCAGGCGATGAGCCCCAGGGAGACGATGGTGACCACGCCCATGAAGCCCATGAGGAGGATCCCGATGGGCCCCTCCGTGAAGGCGTGGACCGAGTCCAGCACGCCGGAGCGCGTGAGGAACGTTCCGAGCACCGTGAGGAGGAACGTCCCGATGATCAGGCTCAGGTTCCACGTACGCAGCATGCCCCGTCGCTCCTGCACCATCACCGAGTGCAGGAAGGCCGTGGCGGTGAGCCACGGCAGGAAGGAGGCGTTCTCCACCGGGTCCCATGCCCAGTACCCGCCCCATCCCAGGACCTCGTACGACCACCAGGCGCCGGCCACGATGCCCGCCGACAGGAACGCCCACGGGGCGATCATCCACCGCCGGGTGGCCCGGATCCAGGTGGCGTCGAGCCGGCCGGCGACGAGCGCGGCGATGGCGAAGGCGAAGGGCACGGTGAGCCCCACGTAGCCCAGGTAGAGCATCGGCGGGTGGAGGCCCATCAGCGGGTGGTTCTGCAGCAGCGGGTTGGGCCCCGGGCCGTTGGCCGGAACGGGCGAGACCACGCCGAAGGGGTTCAGCGGCCCGGCCAGCACGGCGAAGAAGAAGACGCCGACGGCCATCATCGTGCCCACGACATAGGGCATGAACTTCCGGTACTGGTCCCGGTTCACGAAGGAGACCAGCGCGGAGTAGCCGGCGAGGATCCAGCCCCAGAAGAGAATCGAGCCGTCCAGGCTGCTCCACAGCGAGATCGCCGTGTAATAGTCCGGGATGTCCCGGCTCCCCACCTCGGCCACGTACTGCACGCTGAAGTCGTGCGTCAGGAGTGCGACCTCCATGGCCCCCACGGCCACCGTCATGCATACGAAGACGAAGTAGGTGCCGTACCGGCCCAGGTCGGTCAGGTCCGGCCGGCGCCGGAGCCCGCCCGTGAAGGCGGTGACGGCCGAGGCGACCGCACCCAGGAGGGCGGCCCAGATGGCGGCGGATCCGATCACGTTCAGGTCCAGCACGGCGTTGGTCGCTTGGTTGAGGTGCAGGAGGTCAGGCGTTCACGCGCCCCGTCCTCGACCCGTCGTCGGGTCGCGGCGGGAGGGACCGCCGGCCGACCCGTCAGGGCGACCCGGAGGACGAGCCCGACGGTCGGGCGCCCGGTCCCGACGACCCGGACCCGGAGCCCTTTTCGCTGATGGACTCGTACATCTCGGCGGGCATCTCCCCGTTCTCCGGCGGCTTGTACTCGTTGGAGTGCTTCACCATCAGGCGGTCGGCCCGGAAGACGTCGTCCGAGCCGTACTCGCCCTCAACGACGACGCCCTGTCCCTCCTGGAACATGGAAGGAGGGGCGGAGGTGGTCCGGACCTTCACGGCGCTGTCGCCGTCGCCGACCGTAAATCGGAGAAGAGGCTCCTCGGGCTTCCAGTCCACCGACCCCGTCTGCACCATGCCGCCGAGCCGCACGGGCTGTCCCTCGACCTCCGCCGCCCGGGCCTGCAGCTCCGCCGGAGTGAGGAAGTAGACCATGTTGCTCTCCAGGCTCCCCACCGCCAGGTACAGGATGGCCCCTACCACCGCGGCCAGGCCGAGGCCGGCCCACATTCGTCGCTTCCCCTGCGTCATCTCGATACCTCCGGGCCTTGATTGGGATCGGTGTTTGTACCCGCATCGGCCGCTCCGTTCCCTGGCGTCTCCACTCGTGAGGTCGATTCGCCGTGCCGCTGCAGCCGGTCTCGTACCCGGCCGATGCGCGCCTCCAGGCGCCAGGCATAGACGACCATCACGATCCACGTGAGGCCGAACCCGGCCACCAGGTACGGGACACTACCGTTCAAGGGCACTCTCCTCTTCCAGTCGGCGTTCGGTCTCGGCCAGGCGGTATCGGCGGACCATCAGGAAGATATATACCAGTGTGAAGGCCCCAAGATTCAGAAAGAGAGGCCAGAGCATCTCCGGAGCGATGGAGCGCGCCGTCGAGGGCGGCTGGTGGAGCGTTCGCCACCAGGTCACCGAGAGGTAGACGATGGGCACGTCGACGAAGGCGACGATTCCCACCACCGCCGACCAGCGTGCCCGCTTTTCCGGGTCCTGCGCGAAGCCGCGCACCGCCAGGTAGCCGATATAGATGATCAGCATGATCGCCGTGGTGGTGAGCCGGGGGTCCCAGGTCCACCAGATCCCCCAGGTAGGCTTCGCCCACAGGGAGCCCAGGGCCAGCGTGAGTGCCGTGAACACGACGCCGATCTCGACCCCGCTGTGGGCGATCATGTCCCATCGCGGGTCTCGCTGGACCAGGTACAGGATGCTCATCACGAAGACGACGAAGAAGGACAGCATTCCGATCCACGCGGTGGGGACGTGGACGTACATGAGTCGCTGGACCTCGCCCTGGGCGGCGTCCGGCGGAGCCACCATGAGGGCCCACGCGGTGCCAGCGAGCACAGTGGCCAGGGTAACCAGGCCGAGCCACAGATGTCGGCGGTCTCGATTCTCACGCTCCAAGATGATGCTCAGTCCTCCAGGAGGATCGGAAAGATCCACGTACACAGGACGAAAAAGATCACGTCGAAGGCGACCAGCAGGCGGAACCAGGAGTCGAAATTGCCCATGGGGTCGCCCGTCAGGGTGAGGGTCGTGGCGTTCACAGCCCCGAGCAGCACCGGCACCAGGGCCGGGAACAGCAGGAGCGGGAGCATGAGCTCCCGTGCCCGGAGATGGACGGTGAGCGCCGCGTAGAACGTTCCCACCACCGAGAACCCGAAGGTACCCAGGAGGGCGACCGCCGCAAGCTGCAGGGCGTGCGGCCACATATCGATCTGGAACAGCACCGCGGCCGCCGGGAAGAGGAGGGCCTCGACGAGGATCAGGAGGACCAGGTTTGCCGCGAGCTTGCCGAGGTAGATGGACCGGAGCTCACCCGGATACATCTTGAGACCCTCCAGGCCGCCTCCCTTCTCCTCGCTCTGGTAGGTGCGGCTCAGGGAGAGCATGCCGGTGAACACGATACCCACCCAGAGCAGCCCGCCGGCCAGGCGGCCCAGAAGCTCGGGGTCCGGCCCCACGGCGAAGGTGAAGAGGAAGAGCACCAGGGCGGCGAACGAGACCATGGCCGTGAAGCTCTGCTTGTTCCGCCCCTCGATGAGGAGGTCCTTCCACAGGATGGCCCACGCCCTCCGAAAGACACCGCCGTCCTCTACGCCGCCCTCTTCCCGCCGCTCGCTCATCGTCGACTCTCCTCGAGGCGCTCGAGGCGTCCCGCCTCGAGGTGAGCGATCCCGTCGGCCCGGCGGGCCGCCTGGCCGCCGCGGTGGGTGGCCAGGACGACGCTGCGACCCTCTTCACGGATCTCCTCCACCACGCGATCCACGAAGCTCGCACCCTGGCGGTCCAGCCCCCCGTAGGGCTCGTCCAGGAGAACCAGGCCCGCCGGGCGGAGGAGGACCCGCGCCAGCGAGAGCCGCTTCCTCATGCCCGTCGAGTAAGTCCGCACCGGATCGTGGGCCGCGGGCGTCAGCCCCACTCGCTCCACCGCGGCGCCCCATTGCCCCGGTCCCCCTCCGTCGCCGGCCATGAGGGATGCGAAGCGCAGGTTTTCCACTCCGGTCAGCTCGTCGTAGAGGAAGTCCGTGGCGGCCAGCAGCACCGTGTCGCGCCGCACGCGATCGCTGTCGTCGGCGAGGTCCGCGCCGCGCACGCTTCCCTCACCGGCCGAGGGACGGTAGATGCCTGCCAGGATCTTGAGCAGCGTGGTCTTGCCCGCGCCGTTCGGCCCGCGGAGCGTGAGCACTGCGCCCCGGTCGAGCGACAGGGTGACGTCCCGGAGGGCCCAGGTATAGCCGAAGCGCTTCCCGATGTCCTCGAGGCGGACGGCCGGCTCCCCGCCGCTCACGGGCCCCACGCTGGCGCCGGGGGAAGGTCGGCAGCACATTTCGGACCCTTCCGTCCCGGTGTCCGCCGGACGCCGGCCCGTGAGCCACCGAACCAGCCAGGAGAGTCGACGTGGAGCTCAGTGACGCGCGAGAGGTCACCCGCGGCGACGGGGAGCCGCTGCTCCTCTACGTGCTGGACGGACTCGGCGGGCTCCCGGGTCCGGATCGGGAAGAGACGGCGCTGGAGGCCGCCGATACGCCGAACCTGGACGACCTGGTCCGTCGCGGCGGTTGCGGTCTGCACGAGCCGGTGGCGCCCGGGGTGACGCCGGGGAGCGGGCCCGGCCACCTGGCCCTCTTCGGGTACGATCCCCTCCGCTACCGGATCGGCCGAGGCGTGCTCGAGGGCCTGGGGATCGGCTTCGACCTGGAGCCGGGAGACGTGGCCGCCCGGGGCAACTTCTGCACGCTGGACGCCGACGGTCTCGTGGCCGACCGCCGCGCCGGCCGGATCGAGACGGAGCCGGCCCGCGAGCTGGCAGGCCGCCTGGACGAGATCGAGCTGCCCGGCACCGAGGTGTTCGTGCGCACGGTGAAGGAGCACCGCTTCCTGCTGGTGCTTCGCCCGGACGGGGAACTGTCGCCGGACGTGGACGACACCGATCCCGGAGAGACGGGCCGGGAGCCCCGGCCGCCGATCCCCCGGTCCGAGGCCGGCGAGCTCACCGCCGAGCTGGTGCGCCGCTGGCTGGAGGAGGCCCGAAGCGAGCTGCGGGGCGACGACCCCGCCAACGGCGTGCTCCTCCGGGGCTTCTCCTCGCTGCCGGACTGGCCGCGCTTCCCCGACGTGTGGCGTCTCCGCCCGCTGGCGGCGGCCGCCTATCCCGTGTACCGGGGCGTGGCACGGCTGGTGGGGATGGAGGCCGTGGAGGCGCCCGACGTTCCCTCCGAGCTCCCGGCCGTCGTCCGCGGGCACGCTCGGGATCACGATTTCGTGTTCGTCCACGTGAAGGGAACCGACCGCGCCGGCGAGGACGGGGCCTTCGACCGCCGGGTGGCGGTCGTCGAGGACGCCGATGCCGCGCTCCCGGAGCTGGTGTCGACGGTGGGCGGCGTCACGCTGGTCACCGGCGACCACTCCACCCCGGCGGCGCTCCGCAGCCACAGCTGGCATCCGGTGCCCTTCGCCCTGGCCGGAGGTCGGGGATACCGCGCGTCGGACATCAGCCGGTTCGGCGAATCGCGGTGTCGTCAGGGGACTCTCGGCTGGCGGCGGGGGTGCGAGCTGATGCCGCTGGCGATGAGCCACGCGGGTCGGATGGCGAAATTCGGTGCGTAGAGCGCCGGACCCCGGTCAGGTTCCGGCGGCCCCGGGAGCGGGCTCTCCGTAGGTGATCCCGGCGGCGGCGAGCATGGCTCCGCACCCGACGGTGATCACGCCGAAGACGAGGTCGTTCCAGTAGGCCGCCGACTGCTGCAGGTAGCCGAACAGGAAAGGGGAGAGCATCGAGTAGTAGCCGACGGCCATGAGCGCCCACCCCCCGATGCGGTTCCAGTCGATCAGATACGAGACAGCGAGGGCGCCCACGGCGGCACCGATGACCACGTCGTTCCACCAGTTGAAGCCCAGGGGGTAGCCCCAGAGGAACGGGGCGAGTACGTACCAGGCGCCGATGCCGAGTGCCAGGTAGCGGGTTTTCATTATTTGCGCGATCCGTCCCTCGGAGTTTTCCTTCCCCTGCGATCCGGCCGCGTCGCCGTCCAGGGCGGCCCGCCCCGATGAGCTCAAGATGAGCTCGACGAGTTTCACAGCGGGACAGAATAGGCGCGCGCGGCGGACAGGGAAAGGTCGTCAGCCAGATCGGGAGAGGCCGAACCGAACCATGCGATGTCGAGAATGCGGGACCGAGGGTACGGGAAACTACTGCGCCCAGTGCGGGGCGCCGCTGCAGGCGGCAGAGGAGCGCCGGTGTGCCGAGTGCGGTGCCGACGTGGACGCCGACGCCCGCTATTGCACCGAATGCGGGGAGCCGGTCTCCGGCGGCGGCAGCAAGCCGTGGACCGCGTATCTGCCGTGGGCGCTCTCGGCGCTCGCCCTGGTGGCGTTCGCCGTGGCCATCACGCTCTTCATCCAGACGCAGACCTCGCCGCGGCAGGCCGGCCGGCCCGCCACGGGCTCGCTTCCCGGCGATGACGCCGCCGCGCCGGCCGGGGAGACCGGCGGCGGAATGGGCGGTGGAGCCACGGGCGGGGGCGCGTCCGGTGGCTCCATGCCCTCGGCCGGAGAACTGGCCGACATGCCCCCCCGTCAGGCTGCCGATCGCCTCTTCGATCGTGCCATGCGACTGCGGGCCAGCGGGGACACCAGCCGGGCCGCTTTCTTCGCGAGGATGGGCCGGAAGGCCTACGCCCGGGTGCCGGCCTCGCAGATGGACGCCGACGCTCGGTTCCACGTGGGCATGCTGGCGCTCGCCGAGGGAGACACGGCCGGGGCCCGTTCCCGGGCCGAGGAGATCCTGTCCGCGGACTCCGACCACCTGCTGGGCCTCATCCTGGCCTTCCGCAGCTCCCGGGAAGAGGAGGCGCGCCGGGGGTACCGGAAACGCTTCCTGGCGGCCGCTTCGTCCGCGGACCTGTCGAGTCGCTCGGCCTACGAGGCGCACCGGACCCTGATCGAGAACCTTCAGGAGGAGCTGGCGCGCTGACCGACGGCCCGGCCCGGGGCGGAGACGCGAAGCGGGGAGGACGGTGAGACCATGGATCTGATGCTCGCGGCGGTCGTGCTGTATCCACTGGTGCTGATCGGGGTGAGCGTGTGGCGGTCCCGCTCCGTGGAGAGCCACGAGGACTTCATGGTCGCCGGCCGCGACGTCTCCGTGGCGTTCCTGGTCGGGACCCTGGTCTGCACGTGGATCGGCTCGGGGTCGCTCTTCGGCGGCGCCGGTCTGGCCTACCGGACGGGCATCGCCGAGCTATGGTTCTCATTCGGCGGCTGGATGGGGCTGGTGGTGGCGTTCTTCCTGGCGGGCCGGGTGCGGAGGCTGGCCAAGTACACGGTACCGGACATTTTGGAGCAGCGGTACAGCGCCGCTGCCCGGGTCCTGGGCACACTGGCCATCATCCTGGCCTACGTGACGATCGCCGCCTACCAGTTCCGCGGCGGCGGTTGGATCCTGAGCATCGTCACCGAGGGGGCCGTCTCTCCGAACGCGGGCATGTACATCACCGCCGGTGTCATCGTGGCCTTCACGGCGCTGGCCGGCATGGTCTCCATCGTCAGCGTGGATGTGTTCAACGGGGTGCTCATCATCCTGGCCATCGTGCTGGCCCTGCCCTATCTGGTCTTCGCCCAGGGCGGCGTGGCCGACGTGATCGCCAACCTGCCGTCGAGCCACAAGCAGGTGCTCGGCGGCCACAACGTCCTGTGGGTGTTCGGCGTGGCCATGCCGACCTTCCTGCTCATCCTGGGCGAGAGTGGCATGTACCAGAAGTTCTTCTCTGCGCGGGACGAGGGCTCAGCGCGGAAGGCCGTGGTGGGCATGGTCCTGGGCATCGTCTTCATCGAGACCACGCTGGCCCTGCTGGCCATCGTCGGCCGCTCTGCCTTCCCGGACCTGATGCAGCAGAGCACCGTGGCGGGTACGGCGGCCTCGGAGACGGTGATCCTGTGGCTCGCCAGCAATGCGCTGCCGGTGGCCATGGGGGCGGTGCTCCTGGGCGCCGCCGTGGCCATCGTCCTCTCCACCGGGAACACCTTCCTGCTGGTCCCCTCGACGAACGTGGCGCGGGACATCTACGAGCGCTTCATCGCCCCGGCGGCCAGCGAGGAGAAGAAGCTCTTCGTCCAGCGGACCTTCGTGGTGCTCTTCGGTGGCCTCGGCGTGGTGCTCCTGACCCAGTTCCGGACGGTCCTGGACATGGCCCTCTACGCGTACTCGCTGGTGGGGGCGAGCCTGACGCCGGCCCTGCTGGCGGCGTTCCTGTGGAAGCGCGTGACCCGGCAGGGCGGAGTGGCGTGCATCGGCGGGGGGCTGGGAAGCATCGTGGGGATCGCGGTGCTGGACCGGCTGGGGGTCGACTTCGCGCTCACCCTCGGGGGGACCGTCTTCGACTTCGCCAGCAGCGACTACATCGTCATCCCCGGAGTGCTGATCTCCCTGTCGCTGCTGGTGGGCGTCAGCCTGTCCACCGAGCCGTCGCCGGACGAGAAGTGGAAGCCCTTCTTCCAGTCCGCGGCGGAAGCGGAGGCCGCCGCGGCGGAGGCATCGGGCGAGGCCTGACGCGCGGCCGGCTACTCACCGTCACGAGCCAGGGCGCGGAGCCGGTCCACCTGCCCCGGGGCACCCAGGACGATGAGGACGTCACCGGCGTCCAGCCGGACGTCGGGCCCCGGGTTGTACGTGAGCTCCTCGTGGTCGGAGCCGGCGCCGTCCTCGTGAACCGCGATGACGATGAGCCCGGTCTTCTGCGGGATGCGAGCCTCCTCCAGGGTCATCTCCGAGAGCCGCGAGCCCTCCGGCAGCCGCACCTCCTCCAGCCGCAGCGCCAGCCCCTCGCCCCCGGTGATCACGTCCAGGAAGCTGAGCACGTTCGGACGGAGGAGCGCGGAGGCCATGCGCGCCCCGCCGGTGATGTTGGGGCTCACCACGTGGTCCGCCCCGGCCCGGTACAGCTTGTTCATCGTCTCCTCCTCCTGGGCCCGGGCGACGATCGTCAGGTCGGGGTTGAGGGCCCGGGCGCTGAGGGTGACGTAGAGGTTGTCCTCGTCGCGGCTCAGCGCGGAGATGAGCCCCCGGGCCTCGTCGATGCGGGCGCGCTCAAGGGTCTCGTCGTGGGTCGCGTCGTCCACGATCACGACGGCCTCTCCCTCGACGCTGTCGCGAACGAGCGAAGCCCGCTGCTCGTCGTGCTCGATGACGACGAAGGGGCGCTCCCCGCCGGCGAGCTCCCGCACGACCTGGAGCCCCGTGCGTCCCACGCCGCACACGATGACGTGGTCCTCCATCTCTTCCAGTCTGCTGGTCATCTGTCGCCTCCGGAGGACGTCGCCTAGGTCGATTTCCACGATGAGCGAGGTGATGAGGGCCCAGTACAGGCCCATCGAGGTGATCCCCCCGACCAGGAGGCCCGAGGCCAGGAGCCGTCCGGTCTCCGAGAGCGGGCGTACCTCCTCGAAGCCCACGGCCGTGAGCGTGATCCACGTCATGTAGAGGGCGTCGGAGAACGTCCAGCCGAGCTGGAGAAAGCCGACTGTACCCGCCGCTATCAGGACGACGACGAAGGCGGTGACGAAGAAGAGTCGACGGACGAAGGTCTTCTTCATCAGCTCACCGTCCGACGTCGCCCCGGGTGGGCTCGCGATGTCGAAATCCCCCGAAAACCCGCATCCCTTGACGCCTTTGAGCGATCGGAGTACACTGCGGCCAGCCTGACACCGGTTCCGAGGCTTCCCACTTTACCAGAAGGAGTGAACGTGAACAAAACGGAACTGACCGATGCTCTGGCCGACGCTACCGACATGACCAAGGCCGACGCGCAGCGCGCGATCGACGCGCTCTTCGACACCGACGAGGGGATCATCACCGACGCCCTCCAGGGCGAGGAGAAGGTGCAGATCACCGGCTTCGGCACCTTCGAGACCCGCGAGCGGAGCGCCCGCATGGGCCGCAACCCGCAGACGGGGGAGAAGATCCGGATACCGGCCAGCATGACGGTCAACTTCCGGTCCGGAAAGGGCCTCAAGGACGCCGTCAACGAGTAGCGTCCGAGATCGTCCCCTGCTCGGACGGGGGGAGCGATTCCGGTCGTTCCCCGGAGCGGTGACGCTCACGGGGTGAGAAGCTCGGACCGGAGCAGCGCGACGGGTCGGCGGCCGCCGTGAGGCGGGCGCCGGCCCGTTTTCGCGTTCGGGGTAATCTGCAGGCGCCCTGCGCCGGAGCCCTCGCGGATGCCGGCCCGCCCCCGGCACCGGAGCCGCACTACTGCTTCCTGTCCCGGCGGACTTCGGCCGTTCGCCCCCGGATGGTCGAGCCGCTCAGCTCGCGGATGACGTGGTCGGCCACGTCCGGGTCGACCTGGACCAGGGAGTAGGTCTCCCGGATGTCGATCTTCCCGATCTGGCTGCCGACGGCGTCGGACTCTCCGGTGATGGCGCCCACCAGGTCGCCCGGGCCCACGCCGTCCTCTTCGCCCACCTTGATGAAGAGCCGGGTCCAGCTCCCTTCCCGCTGCGGCTTCGCGCTCCGGGCCTTCCCCCGGTCGGGTCGCCCTCGCTGGCCCCGGGGGCGGCGGCGCTGGCGCTGTCGCTCCGCCGCGCCCCGCTCCGGGGGCGCCGCCTCCCCGGAGGGCTCTTCCGGCGTGGGTCGGGCGGCGCCGGGAAGCCTGTCCTCGGGCAGGTCCGCCCGCAGCCAGCTGCTGAGCGCGCCGGCCACCTCCGCCGCCCCGTGACTCTCGAACAGGGGCTCCAGCATGAGCATCTCCAGGGGATCCACGCGGTCGGCCCTCCGCCCGATCTCCTCCCGCAGCCGGTCGATCTCGTCGCGGAGGGAGGCCGGTATGCGCTGGCCCACGGGCCGGAGCGTCCAGCCGGCCCGTCGCGCCAGGAGGGCCAGCTGGCGGCGGTGGCGTGGCTCCACCACGGCGATCCTGCGCCGGGCGTCGTCCAGCCACCTCCGGGCCTCCTCGAGGCCGGGCGGCACGCCGAACCGGGCCACGACGTCCGCCTCCGGCTCTTCCTCCACGCCCCACAGCACGGCTACCCCCGCCTCGCCCGGCTCGTCGGACAGCCGAAATCCGCGTGCCGCGAGCCCGGAGGCCACCCGTTCGGCCGTATCGCGGTCCGGACAGTGGACGAAGATCTCGGCCGGCTCCGGCACGCCGTCCTCGTCCTCCGGTGCCACGGCCTCCAGTGCCTCGTGCAGGGCGTCTCCGAGCCGGTCGATTCGCGCGTCCTCGGTGCCGGCGGCGGCCACGTGCAGGTCTCCCGCGGCTCCCGCTGCGCCCCCGGCGGACTCGAAGACGTCCCGGGGCCAGCGCCGGGCCCTCCGGAGACGGCGGGCGGTCACTGCCTGGAACCGGTCGGTGTTCCGCCCCGATGCGGCGATTCTCTGGGCGTCGTCGGCGCCGGCCTCCAGGAGGGCGTCCACTGACTCCCACTGCCCGGCCGAGTCCAGAAGATCCACGCCGTCCAGCACCACCAGCCGGATCTCGGCCAGGCTGAGGCGTCCCGCGCCGGTGGCCTCCAGCAGGTCGTCGGGACGTCCCGCTATGATCTGGGCCAGGGGCGGAACCTCGGCCTCGGCCTGCTCCCCCGCGGACCAAGCCAGGGCGTCGAGTCCCGCCGGACCCGCCAGCTCGTAGCCGGCGCGGGCCGCGCGGAGGGCCGTCTCACGGGTGGCGGTCAGGATCAGCGCCTGGGCCTCGCTGGTCGCGGGTTCGCACTGTTCCGCCGCGGCGAGGGCGTACAGGGCCTCGCGCCCGGAGCCCTCGGCGGCCAGCAGGGCCAGGTCGCGGTCCCGTCGCACATAGGGGAGGACGGCCACCAGGAGCTCTGGCGTCTCCGGGTAGCCCAGCCGCGCCAGGGCGGCCAGCTGGTCGTCGGTGAGGTCGGCGGGGGAAGCGTGCATCGTGGGGGAGTCCCTCCTGATTGACGGCTCGCGATGCGGGCCTCGCACCGCACCCAAGATACAGCAACCCCTATGCTAGGTCGGCCGTGTCGACGCATGACCGGACGCACGCGAGGTGTTTGACGCCCCCGGGTGCGGGCCTCTACCCTTTTCGCGATCTGAATTCGGTCCGGCGGCGGGTCCGGGCCGGGCCAGGCACCACACCCGAGACACGGAAGGGCCTATGGTAGCCGGGACTCTCCTCGCGCTTCAGGGCGGAGGGACCACGCTGAGCGACGTCCTGTCGAGCATCTCCAGCATCGTCTGGGGCCTTCCCCTCATCATCCTCCTGGTGGGGACGGGGCTCTACCTGACGATCCTACTGCGCGGGGTGCAGTTCCGGAAGCTGTTCCACTCCCTGTGGCTGGCCCTGGTCAAGCGCAAGGAAGAGGGAGCCGAGGGAGACATCTCCCACTATCAGGCCCTGATGACCGCCCTGGCCGCCACCGTGGGCACGGGGAACATCGTGGGCGTGGCCACGGCCATCGCCGCCGGGGGGCCCGGGGCCCTCTTCTGGATGTGGATCACCGGCCTGGTGGGGATGGCCACCAAGTACTCGGAGGCCGTGCTGGGCGTCCGCTTCCGGAAGACCGACGACCGGGGAGAGCAGTCCGGCGGCCCGGCCTACTACCTCACCGAGGGGATGGACACCCTCGACAGCCTCACGGAGTCCGTCCCCTGGGGCGGGCTCGGGAAGGCGCTGGGCCTGGCGTTCGCCGTCTTCGCCTCGGTGGCCGCGTTCGGGATCGGAAACGGCGTGCAGTCCCAGGCCCTGGCCGATGCGCTGAACCGCTCGTTCGGACTGCCCATGTGGGGCGTAGGCCTGGTGGTGGCCGGCCTCGTGGCGGCGGTGATCCTGGGCGGCATCAAGTCCATCGGGCGCTTCACGGGCTTCTTCGTCCCGATCATGATCGTACTCTACATGACCGGGGCCAGCGTGGTCATCCTGCTGAACTGGGACCGGGTGCCCTCGGCGTTCGACATGGTCTTCACCGCGGCCTTCAGCGGCGAGGCGGTGGGAGGGGGCGCCGTCGGCTTCGGCGTGGCACAGGCCATCCGCTTCGGCGTGGCACGGGGGATTTTCTCCAACGAGTCCGGGCTCGGAACCGGCGCCATCGCTGCCGCCGCGGCCCAGACGGAGGAGCCCGTGCGTCAGGCCATGGTCTCCATGACCCAGACGTTCATCGACACCCTGGTGGTGTGCACCTTCACAGGGCTGGCCATCATCACCAGCGGCGCGTGGAATTCGGGCCTCGATGGCGCCAACCTGACCCAGCTCGCCTTCCAGAGCGGCCTGCCCGGGGAGTGGGGCGGGGTCATCGTGGCGCTCAGCCTCTCGGTCTTCGCCTTCAGCACCATGCTGGGGTGGTCGTATTACGGCGAGCGCCAGCTGGAGTACCTGCTGGGCGTAAAGACCGTGAAGCCCTACAGGTTCCTGTTCGTGGTGGTGATCGCCGTGAGCGCCGTGGCGAGCCTGGACGTGGTGTGGCTCGTCTCTGACGTCATGAACGGTCTCATGGCGTTCCCCAATCTGATTGGACTGTTGCTCCTCTCCGGGGTGGTGCTGAGCGAGACTCGCGACTACTTCTCGCGGTTCGAATCTGCCGAGGAGAGGTCCACGCCACGGGGCGACGGTTGAGCGAGTCCGAGGTCGAGGGAGCCCGACGTTGAGGTCGGGCTTCAGCCCCGGAAGCGGGGGTAGTGGCCCAGGTCGTACTTCCGGATGGAGAGGATCTCCCGGGCCTGGACGCCGAGCTCGGCCAGGGTCTGCGACTCGTCGCGGACCTCGCGCTCGGCGTACTCCACGTAGTAGTCGTCCGGATCGTCGCCGGAGCGCATGAGAAGCTTCCGCAGGCCGATCCGCTTGGCCGACTCCACGGACATGTCCAGCGGCAGCTCCTCCACCTGCTCCAGCCACCGGTCCGGCATCACCAGACGCAGGGTGACCGTGTCGGAAGCGGCAGCGCCGGAGGCGCCCTCTCCGCTTCCGCTCCCGGGACGGGGACTGACGTCCTGGCTCTCGGGGCCGGTTTCTTCCCGCATGTGCTCCTGTCCGTTTCTGGCCTAGGTGATCGTGTGACGTTCCTGGATCGTGTACAGGAAGCGCTTGGTCACGTCGGTGACGTCGAGTCCCACCACGCGGTCGGTTTCGGCGTGTACGTTGGTGTGCCCGTGCCTTCGGTCCACCCGGATCGTGGCCTCGCCGATCTCACCGCGGAACGTGACGGAGTCGGCGCTGTCCTCGGACACGTCCATGCGGGTGTGCTCGGCGAAGAACTCCTTCGCCCGCTCCAGCACCTCTTCGGGCGGAATCTCGGTCCGCGAGTGGTACCGCATTCGGGTCGCTCTCTCCGGGCGAGGGGCGGGAAGGAAACACGTCGAAGAATCGGCGCGAAACTTCGGCGCTGCCGCAGCGGTCGTCAACCGCCGTACGGGGGGTCGGCGTGACCGGTGGCCGGGCCGGGCGCACCAGCGGAAGGGGGAAGCTGGCCGCCCTGGCGGGGGCGCTCGCGCTGGCCGCGTCGCTGATGCTGGCCGACGCCGGGGTGCCGCCCTTCCACACGTGGTCATACCAGCTCTCCTGGTATCCCTTCCTCCTGCTGGCGGACGGGGCGTACGCGTGGCGCACGGGACGGTTCGCCCTGTTCGGGCGTCCCCGGTTCGCGGTCTCCCTCTTCCTGTGGTCGGCGCCGGTGTGGTTCGTCTTCGAGGCCCTCAACTTCCGGCTGGCCAACTGGTTCTACGTGAACGTGCCGGCGTCGGCGGCTCTCCGGTGGCCGGGCTATCTGGCAGCCTTCGCCACGGTGCTCCCGGCCGTATACCTGCCGGATCGCTGGCTCCGTCTCCGGATCGCCGCCGACGACGTGACGGGCCCCTCCCTGCCCATGGGGTCGGCCGGGCGGCCTGCCGTCTTCGTCGTGGGGCTCCTCTTCCTCGGGCTGCCGCTCTGGCGCCCGGAGTGGTTCTACCCGCTGGTGTGGGGGGCCACGGCGCTGCTTCTGGCGCCCTGGAACCACGCCTGCGACCCGGCCAGCTCGCTGCTGGGGGACGTGGAGTGCGGCCGGTACGGGCGGATCGTGCGGCTGCTGCTGGCGGGGCTGGCGGCGGGTATCGCATGGGAGTCCATGAACTTCGTCGCCGGGACCCGGTGGATCTACAGCGTGCCGGGCCTGGAGAGTGTGAAGATCTTCGAGATGCCCCCGCTCGGCTTCGTCGGCTTCACCGTCTTCGGCCTGGAGTGCCGTGTCATGTACCGGGCGCTGGTGAACGCCGGGGTCGCCGTGCCCGGCTGGGGGCGGATGGACGCCCCCGGGCGTCCGGATCGCCTCGGGGAGCAGGCGGCCGACGTCGC
>CAZFDK010000021.1:0-28404 GCA_964518305.1 uncultured Gemmatimonadota bacterium
CGGTTCTTCTTGGTGGGCTCGGCGGTGACGACAATGACGGCGGCGGGGGGGGGGCGGCCCCCGAAGGTCGTCGAGCAAATCCAGCGAGGCCCTGTCGTCCGGGCAAACGTTCAGCAGGACGAGGTCCGGGGGCGCTCCTCGATGTGGCGAAGCGCGCTGGTTCGAGACTCCGCCTGGCGGATCCTGTCCACTCCGGGAACGCCGGCCACCATCTGGCACAGCCGCATCCGGGATACGGGTGAGCTCTCCGCCACGAGCACGTCCATTGTCATCTCCTGATCCTCCGGACCCGAACTGTCTCCCGACGCGGCCGGACTGGGGACGGCCGTTCGTCGACTCGGAAACAGCGGCCGCGGGATCGTCGTTCCGGCTGCTCCTGGCCTCCGGCCCCTCCCGTTCCCTGCTGCCCGTCGGACACGCCGACTCACCTCACGAGCACGGCGGGTGACACCGCCTGCAGCCCCGTTCACCACATCGGACGAACTGTGGGCTCGAGCCGTCTCTTGTCCGGGTGAGTGTTCACGGGGCAGGACTGAGTCCGACCGAGGAAAAGAACGGCCTGCCCCGGGGCCCTCCTTCGACGAGACGTTCGTTGAGCCAGGAGGCCAGGATGATGAGAGAACGCGAGCGCTACAGGTCCCGCCGGGCGGATCACGGATCACCAGACGAGCCATACGATCAGCCGTCCCCGGACAGACATCGTGTCCCGGCCGACCCGGACTGGCTGTGGGGCGTGATCCACCCCCACGACCATGCCCCGGCCGCCGCCTACGAGGATCTGGTTCGAACCGCCGGGGCCGCGCTCGATACGGGCCAGGTCTACGAGGCGGCGATCGCCTTTCTCCGCGCCGCCTACCTGGCGACCGAGATCGGCTGGAAGCAGCGAGGTCGCAAGCTGCTCGGCCGGGTCAGCGAGCTGGGCGAGTCCTCGCGGCTCGGGACTGCCCAGCGCGACCGGCTCGCCGCCCTGATGCGGTGTCCCCTGTTCGGCCGGGAGCCTTCTTCGGGATCCCGTGAGGGACGGCACTGACCCTCGAGGACAGAGGGCCGCGTGGACCGCGAGTCCCGCCGGCGGCGGGGGAAAGGGAGCACCGTCCGGGTCGCGCCGGGCGCGCTTCCGGCCGATCGCTCGGAACCTCGGCGCGAAGCTTCTGTTGACGCGATGCGGGACCGAGGGAAGCACTCAATCGCCGAGCGACGGTCGAGAGATCGTGAGAGCGCTTCATATCGCGTCGCACGAATCGAGAACCGAGCCCGCACGAAGACGAACTCATTCACCACGACTTGCGAGGATCCAATGAAAAACGAACTGCGAACGCTTTCCGCACTGGCGATCATGTTCCTGATGGGAGCCGGACTGGCTTCTCCGACCTGGGCGCAGGGCATGAGCGAGGACCCGGCCTGGACGCTCGATGCCCGCGGCGGGATCTCCGTCCCCGCCGGCGACCTGGCGGACTTGCCGATCGACGACGTCGGGCCGAGCTTCGGAGCCGGCGTGGGCTACCACCTCACCCCCCGCCTGGCTCTGAGGGCCGACGGTGACGTCGAGCTCTTCTCCGGAGAATCCGAGGGCGGAACCGTCGGTGCCCCGGACATCAACCTGTGGCATTACAACGCCGGAGTGGACTTCGAGCTGACCCGGCCGGGAGCTGGTCCCTGGGACGTGACGGTCAACGTCGCCGGCGGTGCCACCACCTGGGACACCGACTCCTTCAGCGCAGGGACCGGAGCGACACAGGAGCTCTCGGAAACCTACTTCACGGCCAACGGTGGCCTGCGGGCGGGCTACGACCTCAACCGCTCCGTGAGCGTGTTTCTCGGCGGGCAGTGGTACCTCCAGTTCACCGACGAGGAGGACACCCAGGCCCTGGCCTCCCTGACGCCGGAGTTGAGCGAGGGCTTCGATTCCGCCTCCAGCATTCCGCTCTACGCCGGCCTGTCCGTGAAGTTCTGACCTCCAGCTCGTGCTCGTCCTCCGTGGCGGCGGTAGCGTCGCGGGGCGAGTGAGCGGAAGCAGACCGACGAATCACGGGGCGTCCCTTGTGGCGCCCCGTTTCGTCGTCGGGGTCGGGCAGCAACGGCGAGCCGGCCCCGTCGGCGTCGAGGGGCGGCACGACGCGGAGCGGCAAGGGCCCGTTCGATCAGCATCCGCCGCCGTTCGTCCCGGATCCCACCGGCGGCGACGAGTCGGATCCGAACATCTCCGCTTCGCCACCTCCAGGGCCCGATCCGTCCCAGGCCCCGAACGGGGACGGGGAACGCCACGGTTCAGGGACCTGAGCATCGAGGGAGGTAGGCGAGCGAGAGCGAGCAACGGCAGGGAGGACGACCATGAGCGACGCCACGGCGCCGGAGACGACCTCGGAATCGGAGTCTCACTCCCGCCGGCGGTCGGACGACGCCGCCCCTTCGGCGAGCTCACCGACGGAAGTGGAGACGGCGTCGGCCCGGGGTGAGGACACGGGTCGGGTCGAGCTCGACGCGGGCTGTCGCATCGAGCAGACCGAGCGGCTCGAGGAGGTTCTCGGGACCCGCCTGGTCGGCCAGGACGAAGCCGTCGAGAAGCTCGTCTGCGCCTACTCCCGCCTCCTGGCGGATCTCCACGATCCGAACCGCCCCCTGCTCACGGCTCTGCTTCTCGGTCCGACGGGTGTGGGCAAGACGGAGACCGCTCGGGCCCTGGCCCAGACGCTGTTCGGGTCGGAGGAGGCGATGACCCGGGTCAACTGCGAGGAGTACGCCGAGGGACACGAGCTCTCGAAGCTTCTCGGCTCTCCTCCGGGCTACGTCGGCGGGGACATCGAGCCGCTTCTGAGCCAGAAGAACATCGACGCTCCGCACCGGGAAGCCCGGGGCGAGGAGCCGCCCGCCGAGCAGATCGACGGAACGGGGTTCGCGCAGATCGGCGACATGGACGTCTCCGATCTCGAGGACGCGGACCTGGACGAAGGGAACTGGGAGGCGCTGTTCGAGGCCCTCCAGCACGGCGAGCTGGAGGAGCCCGGGGAGGAAACGGACAGGTCAGCCCGGGAGCGGGGAGGAGGCGAGGAGGAGCTGCTCGCCGACGAGCTCTTCGGCAGCGAGCCCGGGGAGTACGTGTCGGTCGTCCTCTTCGACGAGATCGAGAAGGCCCACCCGAAGCTGTGGAATGCGCTGCTCGGGGTGCTCGAGGACGGCACCCTCACCCTGGGGGACAACCGCGAGACCGACTTCTCGCGCTCGATCATCCTGATGACCTCCAACGTCGGCAGCCGGGAGATGTCCGAGTTGCTCGAGGGACAGTCGCTCGGCTTCACCTCCTCCGCCTCCGGCGGGCAGCGGGACCTGGACGGCGACTCGGTAGAGGAGACCGCCCGCTCGGCGGCGCGCGAGGTCTTCCCGTTCGAATTCCTGAACCGGCTGGACGAGATGCTTGTCTACCGGCCGCTCTCGCGCGAGGACCTGGGGCCGATCTTCGAGAAGTTTCTCGACGACCTCCAGCAGCGCGTCCTGGAGCGGGGCGACACGCCGGTGCTGGTGAAGGTGACCGACGCCGCGAAGGACTGGATCATCCAGGAGGGGACCGACCTCAAGTTCGGCGCCCGTCCCCTCCGACGGGCGATGGAGCGCCGGCTGGTCGATCCTCTCTCGCGCCTGATCGCGTCCGGGGATCTCGCACCCGGCGACGTGATCGAGGTGGACCGTGACGGGGAGGACGGCCTGAGCTTCTTCCGCGCTCCTCGCGAGGTTGACGGTGTGGTCGCCTGACAGGTGGGCACCGGACTCCGCTCCCGGGTGCGGGGGGGGGGGCGCCGACCCGTCGGTGCCCGCGACCTCTATCGCCCGGCGTTCCGGGTCGCGGCCGGTACGGGGTCCACCGCGCCGGAGGTCAGGGGGCCGGAGACGTCGGTGACCTCGCTGACGGCGCGGTCGTCCCCCACCCGGCGCCCCTGACAGTCCGGCCGGGCGATCACCTGCGGGGCCAGCGTGCCGAGAACGGCGACCGTGGCGAGGATCGAGACGACGGTGGGGGTCCGCCCGGGAGTCCGCCGCGGAGCGGCGAATCTCGGAGCGGGAGACCTGCCTGCCGTCCGGGTACCGCTGGCAGAACGGCGGCGACACCCAGGGGCTCGTCGCCCTTCCGGGCGGCGGCTTCCGGGTGGTCTGGAGCGGGCCGGGCCCTCATGGACCGAGGCCCTGGACGGCCGAGATCCGGATCCGGTGAGCCAGCCGGCCGTCGTCGCCGCACCGACCGACGTGCTGAAACCTGGGAGCGAAGCGCGGCGTAGTGGGGGCCTGTCGATTTCCCGGGGCCTGCCGATCGGTGCGTGCCCCGCCGGACGAAGCTAGCGTGATCGCCGCCAGGATCCACACCAGGACGTCGAGGAGTATCGGTTCTCCATGCTCGAGATTCGTGATCTCGTGAAGGTCTATCCGGGACCGGTGCCGGCGCTGCGGGGGGTCAGCCTCGACCTGCCCGAGGGCATGTTCGGCCTGCTGGGACCGAACGGGGCCGGGAAGAGCACGCTGATGCAGATCGTCGCCGGACTGCTGGAGCCCACCTCCGGCTCGGTCCGTCTGGACGCGGAGGACGTGGTGGAGGAGCCCGAGCGCGTATGGAGAAGGCTCGGTTACCTGCCGCAGGAGTTCGGCTTCTCTCCCCACCTGACGGGTCGCGACATGCTCGCCCACCTCCTCGAGCTGAAAGGCGTGAGCGGGCCGGACGGCAGGACGGAGCTGGCCGATCGGCTCCTGGAGCAGGTGAACCTCCGGGACGCTGCCGACCGCAAGGTGAAGGAGTACTCGGGCGGCATGGAGCAGCGGCTGGGGGTCGCCCAGGCCATCGCCGGCGACCCGCGTCTCCTGATCGTGGACGAGCCCACCGCGGGACTGGATCCGGAGGAGCGGTTCCGGTTCTACCGGATCCTCGCGGAGCTGGCGGAGGAACGGATCGTCCTGCTCTCCACGCACATCGTGGAGGACGTATCGGTCCTCTGCCCCCGGTTCGCGATCATCAGGGACGGGGAAGTCGTCGAGCGCACGACGCCCGACGATGCCCGCGGGGCCCTCGAGGGCGAGCTGTACGAGGGGGAGGCGGACGCGGCCTCCGTCGACGGGGGGACGGTCCTGCGCTCGCTCCTGGTCGAGGGCCGCGAGCGACTTCGCCTCCACGTGCCGAGCGGAGATCCGCCCTCCGGGTTCGGACGCGTGGAGCCGACGCTCGAGGACGCCTATCTCGTCCGCATCCGTGACGGAGGCGCCCGGCACGGGGGCCGGGAGGAGGCCGCGGCGTGACCGGGGAAGCCGGCGGGGAGGGAACCTCGGACGCGGGCGCCGCGACCCGTATGTGGGCGGTCGCACGCCGCGACCTCGGCCACTACTTCCGGAGCCCCCTCTTCTGGATCTGGCTCGCCGTGGTCGCGTTCCTGGCCTACAGCCTCTCCACCGGTGCCATGACGATTAGCACCGGCTCCACCTCCGTGGGGGGCTCCAAGGCGTGGATCACCTCCCAGTTCGGGGTAGCCAAGACCGTGGCACTGGGCGTGGTGCCGTTCTACGCCTTCTTCGTCAGCATCGCCGCGGGGACGTCCGTGATGCGGGACGAGGACGAGTGGGGCGTGGGGGCGCTTCTCCACGCCACGCCGCTCAGGCCGCGGGAGTACGTGTGGGGGAAGTTCGCCGCCGTGGCGGCGCTGACCCTGCTGGTCCTGTCGGCCCACGCGGCCCTGTCCGTGTTCTGCAACCACGTGCTCCCCCACGGCGGGGACGCCTCTCACCTGGGCCCGCTGGCGCTCGGAAACTACCTGATTCCGTTCGCCGTGCTCGGGGTTCCGCCCCTGGCCCTCCTGGCCGGCGCCACGTTCCTGGTCGGGGAGCGGAGCCGCAGCCGGATGCTGATCTACCTGTTCCCCGTGGCCATCCTCCTGGCCACCGTGTTCCTCTGGACGTGGTCGCCGGGCTGGCTGCCCCCGACGGTGAACCGGGCGCTGGCGTGGATCGACGTCACCGGAGTCCGCTGGCTGGAGGAGACCTACTACGCCGTCGACCGGGGCGTGGAGTTCTACAACACGACGCCCATCGACTGGCGCGCCGGTTTCGTCGTCAGCCGGACGCTCCTGGTGCTGACGGGGCTCGGCGCGGCGGCCTGGTCGGCGAGGCGTTTCGCGTCGGGGCTGGGCGAGGGCGGCGACGTCGACGATGTCGAACGGGCGGAGGTCGACGGGCCGGGTTCCCCGCCCGGGTCGCCCGCGGCCGAAGGGGCTGCTCCGGCCGCCAGGGGCACGCCCTCGGCCGGGACGCCGGAGATGACGCAGAGCGCCCCCGGGGTGGTGACGGCCGCGCTGCGGACGGCTCGCTCGGAGCTGCGCGAGCTCCGGCGCCAGCCGGGCCTCTACCTGTTCGTGCCCCTGATCCTCACGCAGGTGCTCGGAGCCTCCCTCGTCGACACGGGTGCCTTCCAGACCACGCTTCTGACGACGGCCGGGGGCGTGGCCGATCGCGCCATGGAGCAGCTGGCCCTGCTCGGCTGTCTCCTGCTCCTCTTCTACACCGTCCAGGCGCTGGTCCGGGACGAGGCGACGGGGCTCGGCGAGATCGCCCGTTCCACGCCGGTGCCGGACACCGCGCGATTTCTGGGGGTCGGTGCCGCCATGATGACGGTGGCGGGAGTCCTCCTGCTGTCGGCCTTCGCCGGAGGGTTCATCGCGATGCTCGTGGAGGGAGAGGTGCCCCTGCAGGTCGCGCCGTTCCTCTGGACGTGGGGCGCGCTCCTCCTGCCGACCTTCGCCGTCTGGATCGCCTTCGTCCAGGCGGTCCAGGCGCTCTCGGGAAACCGATACGTGACCTACGGCGTCGGACTGACGGCACTGGGGGTGACCCTGTGGGAGCACACGGTCGGCGGGGGGCTCGACTGGGCGACGAACTGGATGCTCTGGAACGCCGTCCAGTGGACGGACATGGGGGTCTTCCCCCTGAACGCCGGGGCGCTGCTGGCCAACCGGGCCGCGTACCTGACGCTGGCCGTGGTGCTCGTGGCCTTTGCGGCCCGGGCGTATCGGCGACGCGACGTCGACGCCGTGGGTCGGGCCTCCCGCCTGAAGCCGAGCAGCCTGGCCGGCCGGTGGGCGCTCTTCGTGCCCGCCGCCCTCGTTCCGGCGGCGGCGCTAGTGTTCACCTGGAGCCGGGTGGAGAACGGATTCCAGGGAGACGCCGGACAGGGATGGGAGGAGGACTACTGGCGCCGCAACCGGGCGACCTGGATGCGGGCCGGGGACCCGGCCGTCGCGGGCGTCCGGATCGATCTCGAGCTGTGGCCGAAGCAGCGACGGCTCGCCTCCAGCGGCACGATGACCCTGGTGAACCGGCAGGACACCACGCTCTCGGCCGTGGCCCTCACCGGCGGCTTCCACTGGAGGGACGTCGAGTGGACCGTGGGCGGCGAGCCGGGGTCGCCGGAGAACCGGTCGGGCCTGTACGTGTTCCGACCGCACGGAGGGCTCGCCCCCGGCGATTCGCTCCGGGTCGGGTTCTCCTTCGAGGGGGAGTATCCCCGGGGCTGGACGGAGAACGGCGGCGGGGGCATGCAGTTCGTGACGCCGGCCGGTGTGGTGCTCAACGGCCTCACCCCCTCCTTCACGCCGGTGCCGGGCTTCCTGGGGGAGGTGTTCGGGCCGCCGGCGGACGAGCGCCCGGAGCCCCGGGAGCGCCCCGGGGACCACTACCGGGGACAGACGGATCCCATGCGCGGGCTGTCCGCCCCCTTCCCGGTGGAGATCAGCGTGACGGGGCCGGCGAAGTGGCGCTTCAACGCGGTCGGACGGCTGGCCGCCGACTCCGTTCACGGGCAGAGGCGCACGATGACGTGGCGCACCGAGGAGCCCGTGCGGATGTTCAACGTCGTCGCCACGCGCTGGGACTCGATCTCCGGCCGGCGGACGACGGTCTTCCATCACCCGGAGCATGCCTTCAACGCCGACGACGTGTCGGGAGTGCTGGAGGCGGCGCGGGAGCACTACGCGGAGTGGTTCGCGCCCTACCCCTGGGCGCACCTCAAGGTGAGCGAGTTCCCGGCCCTGAGCGACTACGGGATGGGAATGCCGGGGAACATCGTCTTCTCGGAGGGGGTCGGCTTCCTCTCGGAGACGGAGGAGGACCCGAGCGCCCTCTTCCTCGTGACGGCGCACGAGGCGGCGCACCAGTGGTGGGGGACGCTTCTCACGCCCGGCGAAGGCCCCGGCGGGAACGTGCTCAGCGAGGGCATGGCCCACTTCTCGACCGCGCTCCTCTTCGAAGAGGAGAGGGGAGCGGCGGCCCGGCGCGGGTTCCTCGAGAGGCTCGAGACCCTCTACGCCGAGCGGCGACGTCCGGACGCCGAGCGGAGTCTCCTGCGCACCACCGGGGCCGAGCCCGGCGACGGGACGGTGACCTACGACAAGGGCGGCTGGGTGTTATGGATGCTCAGCCGGGAGATCGGCAGGGACAACATGCTGCGGGGGCTGGGCGCCTTCATCGATCGATACCGGGGCGGCCCCGACTACCCGGTCCTGCAGGACTTCATCGATCACATTCGCGGCTACGCGCCGGACACCGCCTCCTACAATCTGTTGGTGCACCGCTGGTTCCGGGACGTCGTCCTCCCGCGGTACCGGGTCGACCGCGCGGATCTTCAGAGGGCCGGGGCGGACGGCGACTGGGTGACCACCGCCCGCGTTCGGAACACCGGCACCGGCGAGGTCCCGGTGGAGGTCGCCGCCGTGCGCGGGGAGCGATCGGCGGCAGAGACGTCGGCCACCGCTTCCGGCGCCTGGAGGGCGCGGCGGGACACCGTGGTCCTCGGCCCGGGGCAGTCCGCGACCGTGGAATTCCGGACGGAGTTCGAGCCGGAGCGCGTGGTCGTGGATCCGGACGTGGAGACCCTGATGCTCGCCCGGGAGTCGGCCAGCGCTCCCCTCGACGGAGCTGTCCGCGGCGGGACGTGAACGAGGGAGACGGGCGCGTGAAGGGTCGAGTCCGAAACGTTCAGCGTCCCGACCTCACCCTGTCGGCCACGATACACAGGACCGGCGTGGCGACCAGATAGACGGCGCCCACGGCGGCCAGGCTGCCCCGGGTCGGATCCGCCAGACGCACGGCGCCGAGCGCGGCGCCCCCGAAGTAAGCCATCGGGCCGCCGAGCGCCCCCAGGGCCGCGGCGAGACGTGGGCGCTCCTGTAGCCAGCCCAGCGACGCCCGCAGCGCGATCCCGAAGTTCCCCCACAGCGCCACCATCCACAGGGGACTCGGACCGCCGAGCCGCGTCTGATCCGGAAAGTGGAGCAGGTCCAGGAGCACGAGGGCGGAGTCGGCCCCGTACCCGAGGACCACGGCCGCTGCCGCCGGCACCAGCTCGCGCCACCCGGGCCTCGCGTACAGGTGGACCGCCGCCACGGCCGGCAGCAGCGTCGGGCCGAACCACGGGCGTCCCGCGGCGGCTCCGACGACGGCGGCGAGCCAGAAGCCCTGGAAGATGAGGGCGTTGACGAGGGTATACGGTACGCGTGGGATGGGGGACTCCGCCGTCTGGAGTAGCCTTCGGGACTCCGTCCATGATACACTGACCGGGCGCCGTCTGACGACGCCCGCATGAATCACTTCCGGAGAGGGGCCTGCGCGGCATGAGCGATCAGCCGCCGGAGGAGCGAATCCTCCGCGTGCGCGACGTCTTCGAGGATTGGGCCGAGAGCGGCCGTGGCCAGGGCATGGCCGAGAGCCATGCTCCCTTCGTGCGGCCCGTGTTCGAGCGGCTTCCGCTGCCCCGGGACGGGAGCTATCTCGACATCGGCTGCGGCAACGGCTACACGGTCCGCTGGGCCGCGGAGGCGGTGCCCGACGGACGGGCGGTGGGGGTCGACGTCTCGCCGCGCATGATCGCTCGAGCCCGCGAGCTCTCCGAGGCCTTCCGGAACGCGGAGTTTCACGTGGCCAGCTTCCCGGACGAGCATCCCCTGCAGCGCGCCTCCTTCGACGTCATCTACTCCATGGAGGTCTTCTACTACCTTCCCGACCTGGGGGAGGGCCTGAGGGAGGTGCGCCGTCTGCTGCGCCCGGGCGGCGTGTTCGCGTGTCAGGTGGACTTCTACGAGGAGAACGACGCGAGCCACACGTGGCCGGAGGACGTGGGTCTCGAGATGACGCTTCTGAGCGAACGGGGATGGCGGGAGGCCTTCGGGGAGGCCCGGCTCGAGGTCACCGACCAGTTCCGCGTGCGCCTGGAGACGGAGGAGGCCGCGGATTCGTGGAAGGCCACCGCGGGGTCGCTGGTGACGCTGGGCTGCCGTACACGGTGACGCCCGAAGCGACGCCCGGCGAGCGCCGGCGGGTGATCGGAGGATGCGTTCGTCGCCCGCCTCGCATGCGTCGTCCGCCCGCCGTCATGCGACCCGACTTCTGCGAGACGCGCTCCCCAATCGTCTCCGGCGTCCCCGAGAGCTCCCCCGGGCCTGTCAGTCGATGGAGAAGGGTACGAAGAAGCCGGTACGAAGAGCCGGTCCAGCCGGGAGGTTACGGCCGTCCACCGGGAATCGACCACCGACCTCGAGCCGCACGTCCTGCCATCCAGTGGGGATCGACACGACCGGGAGGATCTCGACGATCTTTCGTGCCGACTGCTCCAGCTTTATGCCCTCCTTTACGTGCGGGTCGCCCCACAGGCCGTTCATCGTGACCCGCCAGGGGATCGGCCCGGCCTCTCCGCCCACCTCGGCCAGCGCGAACAGCTCGTCGCCGAAGTCCGTGAGAATTCGTGCGTTGCGCTCGCGCCACCGGAAGCCGATCCACCCTTTGACGTACAGGGGGGTGGGGTGGAAGGATTTCCCGATCTGTCCCATCACCTCGTAGTCGCGCTGCCCGTCCGTCACGGGAATGACTTCCGAGTCGATGGGGAATTCACTGACGGGGAACTTCGCGCCGGCCTGTACGGCGATCGAGAAGGGGAGCGCCCGGGCCAGCTTCTCGCTGAACAACCTCGGCCCGGCCCGGGCCCAGACCTTGGCGTCGCCGATGGCCGTCTTCTCCAGGTCGCTGCCGGCGTCCTCGAACGACAGAGACTGGAGCGGGACCTGCGCCCACACGTCCAGGCCGTCCACGATGCCCAGCGCCGAGGTCAAGAAGAAGGACGAGGTGACCGCCTGGCCCTCGTTCGCGAAGTCCCGGATCTCGCCGTCGCGCTTGAACTCCTCGGACGTCTCGTGACGAAAAACGGTCAGCTGTGCCCATCCCTCTCCCTGGTCCAGGGCCCACTGGCCCGGCGCGGGGGAAGGAGCGGCGAGCGCAGGAAGGGCGATTACGGCGAGAGCGAACGCGAGTCGGCGCACGGGACCTCCCTGTCCCTGGACGATGTTGATCGAAGTGTGCCGGGCGAGTCGCATCCCTGATTCGGGTTCCTCGGGGGAGGCGTTCGAATGGACCGGTCCCGGGAGGCTGACCGAGATCAGGAGGAACTCCCCGGAGCGGACCAGATCTCGGTATCTGGCTGGAAGAAGGCCCAGGCGAACCAGAACGCCACGAACGGCTTCGCACGCGTCTGCAGCTGCTCGCCCTCCATGGGCCCGGAGATCGCACGACCGTCCAGGCGCCACGTGCTCCCGGTCTGGTCGTCCACGAAGCTGCCGTCCTGCACCCTGAAGGTGAGTTCCTGGCCCCCGATCTGCGGGTCGAAGGCCACGGCCGCCTGGGCATCGGTGTCCCAGAAGACGATGTGCTGCCCGCCCTCGACCTGCACTCGAACGACGGTCCTGCCGCCCTGGTCCTCGGCAGCCGTCTCCAGCTCGAGGAAGGGAAGGGCGAGGCCGCCGCCCTTGAAGCCACCGGTGGGGACGCCGAGCACCCGTTCCTTGGGGGGTCGTCGGTCGTCGAGCTCCCCGAGCGGGAAGCCCAGGGTGCCCGAGTTGGAGAGGTTGTCGTAGTTGCCGTAGGGGTACCGGGTGTAGTCCCGATCAAAGTCCGTATTGGAGTTGACCACTCTGGCATTCGGGTACAGCTCCCGGGCCGCGGCCCACTCCATGCCGAGAACCGGTACCTGCTCCAGGGTGGTGCCACGATTCGGGCCGCACGCCGCGCCGCGTGCCAGCTGCGGCCAGAGATCGCCGGATCCGCTTCCTCTCGGCGCCATCACCTGATTGTTGAAGAACAGGAGACCGGAGACGACGAACTCGTCGCCGCCGATCGCGTCACGCTTGAACGCCAGCGTCGATCCCGTGAGTGGACAGGTGGTGATGGCGAGCTCTTGCTCGTCCAGCGTGACGTTCACGATCTCATGCCACCACATGATGTTCTGCGGCACGATGTAGGCCCGGTCGTCGGTCGGCACCACGAAGACCCGGGACCGGGGGTTGTCCGGACTCAGAAAATTCAGGTTCGGACCGCCCGGCTGCGAGGTGGGTGGACTCGACAGGGCGGGGATGCCGCCCCGTCCCACGCCCCCGTCGAAGATCAGGGACTGATCGAACGAGGACATGCACTGGAGGTTCTGGTCCAGGTCGCCGGGATCCGTCATCCCGTCGCTTCCCCCGCAGGCCACGGCGGCGCTTCCCGCGAGCACGGCGACGATCGCCAGGGCTCGGGAGGCTGAGCGGGGCTTCGAGGGGGCCGAAGTGGGCCGGTGGTCGTCGGAACTGGACATGGGCCTCTCCGCGTCGAATGCTCGGGACGGCGGACCGGGGCTGTCGATCATGGCCACGGATACGCCTCTTCCGGTCGGGTTTTCAAATGCTGCACCGAGACAACCGGTCTGCCCGGGAAGAGGTTCCCGGGCGGCGGTCGGGAAGTTTTCCCGTGTCACCGCCCGTGGGGTGTCCGGCGTTCCCGCCCGGGCCTGGCGAACGCTTGCTACGGCTCCCGGGTGTTCTCACGAACGCCGCCCCGATCCGCGGGCGGAACGGCCGATGCAGCTTTCCCGAGACGGACGACCGGAAGGACCACGTAGCGGGTTTTCGAGGGACGGAGGCAGTCGATGTGGAACCGCGACATGGACACGGAGAGGGAAGAGGACGAAAGGGACATGGACACCAGCGAGAACAGGATGAACGCGTCCGGGGAGTCCGGGCGACGGAACCGAACGTCGAGCGGCCGGCAGGCCATCATAGGCGAGTCGATCGCGATCGAGGGTGAGCTCAAGGGGAGCGAGGACCTCACCATCCAGGGCAACGTCGAGGGCTCGGTCAACCTGGACGACCACGCCGTCACCGTGGGGCCCGACGGGAAGGTGGAGGCCGACATCGTCGCCCGGGTGATCACCGTGGAGGGGCACGTGGTGGGCGACCTGGAAGCCGAGGACCAGATCGTCCTCCGTGGATCGGCCCGCGTCGAGGGCGACCTCTCCGCCCCCCGGGTCAACCTGGAGGACGGCTCCTACTTCCGCGGCGCCGTCGACATGGGTGACCAGGAGAAGAGCGGAGGGAGCAGAAGCTCGAGCGCCCGCGGCTCGGGGAGCTCGTCCTTCTCGAAATCGTCCTCGACGTCTTCGTCCTCCGGCTCGTCCTAGCCGGGGAAGAAGTTGGACTCCTGGTACCCGACGACGACGCCGTCCTCGCGGATGTCGGTGCCGCCCCGCTAGACGCCCTGCCCGGGGGTACGACTACGGCGTCCCTCCGAGTTCGCGCACGCGATCCCGGGCTCGCGCGACGCGGTCCCGCAGGGGCTCGTCGGCCTCGGCCCATCCGGCTATGAAGCGTCGGTAGGCCGAGACGGCCCGCGCCGTGTCACCGATCCGCTCGTGGAGCCGCCCCAGACGCTCGTACGACAGGGGGTGTCTCCATGCTGCACGGTACCAGCCCTCCGCCCGCCCGAGGTGGCCCAGCTGCCGATGGAGGTCTCCCCGCCAGAGAGCGCCCGCGGCGCCTGACTCGTTCGATCGGCTCATGAGCTCGAGCGCCCGTTCGAGGTCCCCGTCCTGCCAGGCGCGGTAGCCGCGCAGCTCGTCGACGACCGCCCGCAGGTGTCCGGCAGAGACGCCGTTCTCGGCGGCCGTGTCCACCGAGCTCCGGATGCGTCGGACGAGCGAGTCGAGACGGTCACCGCGCCCCTGTTCGATCAGATACAGCGCACTGCAGCGCAGCCGGCCCGCGGAAGCGTCGGCCGGAAGAGCCTCCAACGACAGGTATTTCCGGGAGATCGAGGCCGGGACGGAATATCCGAGGGTGGCGGCGCGGGCGAAGACGCACGAGGGAAACGTCCGGCCGAGCTGGTACCGCCCGCGATCGGACAGCGCGCGGCGGATTCGTCCACCGAGGACGTCGTAGAGGAAGAGGACACGGGCGTACGGGCTGTCGGAGAGGTCGTCACGCTCCAGGAGCGTGCGGAGCACCGAGTCCATCGTTTCCAGCTCCTACGGCGACTCCAGGGGACCGAAGGCGAGCCAGTACTCGTGGATCAATGCCGAGTCCATCCAGCGAAGCGCTCGTCGGCGCGCTTCGTCGCGGCCGAACGCCAGGTCGAGGCCGATCCGGTACATCCGCTTCCACTCCCCCTCCGGCATCGCCTCGACGCGACGGGCCGCCAGCGCGCTGTCGTGGTGCAGGGTGAAAGCGGGTCCGACGTAGTGGTCGTAGTAGGCCGTGTGATCCGGATTCAGCGCGACGGCGCGGGCGTGTACCTTCTCGATCTCGGGGAGTCCTCCAGGAATCCCGGCGTGGAACACGAACTCGCCGAGGCTACTCCACACCGACGGATCGTCGGGGTATTCCCGGCCGAGCTGACGGAAGCTGTCTGCCGCGGCCAGGGTCCGGTGCTGGATCCGACCCATGTGCAGGGCCCGGACGAGGCGTCGGTCCCGTTCGGGAAGCTGATCCGAAAGCTCGTGCGCACGACGGGTCGCCCATCCGGTACCCTCGTGGCGCCAGAGCCCGTACAGGCCGATCCGGGCGTAGGGTAGTGCGAACCCGCTGTCGGCCCGGATCGCTGCCTGGAAGTCCTCCATGGCGGATTCGGCTCGCCCGGCCCGCAGATGCTGCTCCCCTTCCAGGTAAGATTTGAGGGCGTCGACGGAGCCGGCCGTCAGGCTCGCCACGTCAGCGCGGCGGAGGGTCTCGTCCGTTCGGTCTTCGCTCAGCCCGATCAGTCGTCTCGTCAGATCGTCCGTCAAGGCCGCGGCGCTGTCCGGGTGGCCCCGAACCTCGACGCTCCCGAGCCGTTCGCCGCTGTCGGTTCGCAGCACGCGGGCGGTGACCATGCCATCCTGCCATATCCGATCGGCCGACCCGGACGTGTGGAAGGGGAGGACGGCCACGGACGCCGTCCCGCCAGCGGGTACGCCGTCGTCGGGGCTCGACGAGACCCGGCCGGCGAGCGCTGATGCGGCGATGACCAGGAGGCCGGCGAGGAGGCCGGCACGAGTACTCGGAAGCGAAAGGCCGAGAGGCGAGGGACCGGTGGCGTCCGACGGCGCCCGGCCGGCCGTGTCCCCGGACGCCGGTTCGACCGAATCGGTGACGGTCGTCCCATCGTCGCCGCCGCTGTCACGGAGTCTTTCCACGAGATCCCGCAGTTCGCCGGAGGGAGCGAGGTCGAGCTGCTCCCGTCTCCGCTCCTGGAATCGCCGGTAGACCTTCAGGGCCTCGGAGCGCCGGCCGGCCTCCGCCAGAACGCGTATCAGGCCGGATGCCGATTCCTCCTGGAGCGAATCGATCCGGAGCGCTTTTCGGAACGCGGTCTCGGCACTGTCCAGCTCATCTGCCTCGCGATCCGCCCGTCCCGCCCTGATCGCCGCCCGAAACGCCTGACGGCGATAGATGGAGCGTCGCTCCTCCAGCACCCCTCGAACTCTCGGTTGCCGGGAAGGCGAAAGCCCTCCAGGAAGGGTCCCCGGTACAGCTCGGTCGCACGCCCGAAGTGCTCTTCGTCCACGGCCGTGACGAACTCTCCCACGTCCGACCGGAAGTGGCGGGTCGAGAGGCCGGGGGTCTCCGTGCCCGAGTCCCGGAACACCTCGCTCCCGAGCTCGCGGCGGAGGCGGGAGAGAGTGGTGTTCAGGGCGGAACGGGCGGAGGAGGGGGCGCTGTCCGGCCAGAGAAGGGCGACCAGCTGCTCGCGTCGGACGAGCTCACCGGTCCGGCGGGCGCCGAGAACAGCCAGGAGGGCGAGTCGCTTGGGCTGATCCAGGAGGGACGTCCGGCGCTCGCCTCCCTTCGACCGTACGTCTATGGTGCCGAATGTCCGGAATTCGAGCAGAACTGGACTCCGGCTGGTTCGTGGAGGTTCCGGGCTGTTCGGGCTTCGTTCGCTCCGTGTTCGAACGTTGTGCCCACTATGTAAGGCTACGTTCTTATCATGCCTCGCGCGTCAGCGACCGTCAACGACGGTCCGAGAGACCTGGAGAGAGTCCACGGCCGAACGGGAGGGTCCAGGATGGAGTTTCGAGGCATTCCGCGTGCGATGCTGGCCGTAGCTGCGGTCGGGATCGCCATACTCACGGGAATCGGGACGGCGGGTTCGTTCGGAGGCGGCGACAGCCTCTGGGGAGATCAGTACGACCCGGAGTCACCGTCCGAGGCGAGCGCTGATCGGGGTGAAACCGTACTTCGCGCCCCGGCGATTCGCGGCGTGGTCGACAGCATGACCACGCTCTACGAGAACGCCCTCGACGCCGGACGGCACGGAGCGGCCGCGTCCCTCTACGCGGAAGACGCTGTCACCTCGCAGCCGGATGCGCCGGTCGCGGAGGGTCGAGCCTCCATCCGTAGCTCCCTGGAGCAGTCGTTCCCGGCTGAGGCGTCGCTAGAGGTCACCTCCGTCGACGTGCGGGTCCTGAGCCCCGAATGGACCAGCGTCTACGGCAGCGCGTCGGTATCAGAGGCAGAAAATGTCGACGCAGATCGGGAAGCAGCCACCCGTCCCGTGACCTTCTTCGCTCTGCTGCGCAACAGCGATGACGGGTGGAAGGTGGTCCGCGAAGCCGTCAGCTCGAATCGGTGAGGGAGGGCCGGTGATGGACGGCCGGTCGAGTCACTCGTACCAGAACCACCTCCCGGGCACGCTCCCGGCCCTGCTCTTTGCGGCGGCGTGGATCGCGTCCCCCGCGACTCCCGATACCTGGACCGGCTCCGTCGCCGGCACCGTCGAACTCGACGGAGAAGCGCCTCCGGGGCAGACCGTGAAGGTCCGGTCCGACCAGAGGTACTGCGGGCGCACGATCGCGCCGCGCGAGGTCGTCGCGGACGACGGAGGGGTGCGAAACGCCGTGGTCTGGGTCGAGGGAGCGCAGGGAGAGCCCGAGCCCCGGAGCCGGGAGCTGCTCAACGATGGCTGCCGGTTCGTGCCGAATCACATGGCCGCCGCCACAGGCGACACGCTGGTCGTCGAGAACCGGGACTCGGTGCTTCACAACATGAACCTGAAGCAGTCTTTCAGCGATGGGGATCTGGCCGGGGAGTCGCGTCCCCTGGGCAACTTCTCACTTCCCCTTGCGGGAATGTCCGTCGAGAAGTCCGACCTTATCCGGGAGCCCGGTGTCATCGAGGTAACCTGCGACGCCCACGGCTGGATGCAGGCCCGGATCAGGGTCCTCGATCACCCGCACTTCGCGGTCACCGACCGCGGGGGCACGTTCGACATCGAGGGGGTGCCGGCCGGCACCTACACGCTGCACGTCCGCCACGTCCGGCTCGGCGCGATCGACCGAACGATCGAGGTGGAGGCGGGCGAGACGAGCCCGGTCGAACTCGTTTTCAAGCGCTGACGGTCCCATCCGCAGCAGCGGACGCACGCCGGCGTCCCGGTGCGGCCGCCCGAAGTACCAGACTCCATCACACCGCCAACCCCCGGAGGCTCAAATGATTCGGCGCGTCATCGCTCTAGCTGCTGTCAGCGTGCTGTGCGCGGTCAGCGGACTTCCCGCCCAGGACGGGTCGGAGGACAGCAGCGCGGAGCTCGAGGTCACGGCCCTCGATTACGAGTTCCAGACCCCCGCCACGGAAAAGATCCCCGCGGGGTGGACCACCGTGGAGCTTCACAACCGTGGCGAGGAGACGCACGTGCTCGAGCTCTTCCGGATTCCCGAGGAAGGCACCTACCGGGAGGTCCGCCGCTACTACGGCGTGCTCGACACGCTCGGGTCGGATCTCGAGGCCGGGGCCATCGACTCCTCGACGTACAGGAAGGCGCTGAAGGAGCACAGGCCGTCCTTCGAGCTGGAGCGGGCGGGAGGTCCCGGCATGGTGGCGCCGGGTCGCACGACGCACGCGACGTCCCGTCTGAAGCCGGGCACCCACGTGATGATCTGCTACGTCCGGGACTCCACCGGAACGGCCCATATCATGAGGGGGATGAGGGAACGGCTGGAGGTGGGAGAGACGTCCTCCGCGGGAGAGCCGCCCGAAGCGGATCTCGAGGTGACGCTGGCCGAGTACGAGATGAGCGTGCAGGGCGACCTGGAGCGCGGCGAGCAGACGGTGGCCGTCCGCTTCGGTGACCGGGAGAAGGCCCTCGAGCCGCCCTACATGGCCGCCCATCTCGTTCGCCTGGAGAAGGGAATGAAAGCGGACACGGTCCTGCAGTGGGACGGATCTGCCCCGGCGCCGGCGGAGGCCCTGGGAGGGGCGAACCCGCTTCAGGCCGGGAAGACCATGTACTTCACCGTGGATCTGGATCCGGGCCGCTACGCGATGGTGTTCCCCGCCGGCGACGGATCCGGCTCCGCGAAGACCTTCACGGTGCCGTAGGAGGCGATCCGTGGCCGCCGGGCCCCTGCTGCCTCATCGAGACGGGTGAGCGACCGATACAGCGGAGGGGGGCGCCCGCCCCGCCCGCTCCCGGGCTCCGGACCGACACGACCCGTTCCGTGAGCAGCGGATCGAGATCCGCGTCGGCGATGTGGTTCCCGCGATTGGTCAAACTCTCGCGCGCCACGAACGCCACGAGCCCGTAGAGCCTCCTCGCCGGTCGATCTCCTCTGCGGCCGGCTCCGAGAGGCCGGACGCCTCGAGCCAGCCCCTTCCTGTCGAGGATGCACCGGGGCCTGCCGCACCGCGGTCCGCGGAGGTTCGGGAACATCCGGCGGTCCCTCTCCTGTTCATGCGCCGACGCCGGAGGGACCCGGGCCGACGAGAAGGCCGCGGCCCCGAGCGAGGAAAAGGCGCCCGTCGACGCCGTCGAGCCAGGCGACGGGCTGAAGGTGGACAGAGCGGACACTCAACAGAGAGGTGGCGACATGATCGAACGCACGCCGACACGGAGGAGTCTCTGGGTCATCGGGCTGCTGGTGGGTGGTGCCGCGCTCCTGAGCGCGGCCGGCCCCGGTCCGGACCTGGTCGAGGAGCATCCGGCCGAGAGTGCGGACGCCGAGAGCCAGCAGATGTTCGTGGGGATGGCTCCCTATCGGGGCTATCTGGAGGCCCACGCAGGCGTCGACGAGCCGCCCCGGCTGGCCGGCGGACCGGTGGAGATGAGCGTCTCACAGACCGCGGGCGGCGTCCACGTCGCGCTGCCGGCCCAGCGGGAGCTGGACGGCAACGTGTTCGGGACGCCGAAGTTCCCTCGGGCCTTCGGGGGAACTCCGGGCATTGACGGCCTCCCACCCAAGGCTCGCAACCAGAGCGGCGGCGAGTGGACCACCTCGAAGCCCATGACGCCCTTCGGTGACAAGGCCGTGGTCATGCGGAGCGGACAGCTGAAGCTCGAGGCCCGCGACGTCACCGCCGTGGACGCGCCCAACAGCGAGGACGAGGTGAAGTTCCGTGCCAGCTGGCAGGACGACGAGGGCAACACCTACGCCGTGGAGTGCTGCGAGATGCTGGCGACGAGCGGCGTCGAGTATCCGACCTTCGGAGGCGTGGTGACGAACCACATCCTGCACGGCTCCAGCCGCATCGGTACGGCGCTGATGCCCACCGAGTTCACCTACCTGGCCTTCTGGGGCATGGGCCGTGTGCTCAAGAACGGCGAGGTGCAGCAGGCGCCTCGACTGGTGCACGGCATGCTCACCGAGTACGTGCGGGGCGAGGGCTACGAGCTCGTGGACGACTCCGGTGTGACCCCCACGCGGAAGCATTTTCACCTCATGGTTCCGCCCATGACGCCCGACCGGGAAGAGGGTCGGTTCCATCACGACAACGTGGAGACCGGCTTCACGCTGCCCAACGGCAAGCCGCTCCCCTTCTGGCACGTCATGTTCGGCAACCTCGACATTCAGAGCTCGCGCGGAGGTTGAGATGGACCGGGATCGACGGAGCACCGTTCACGTGATCGCGAGGAGCGCCGCGGCCCTGGCGGGGGCCGTGGCGCTGATCGCGGCGGCCGGGGCGAGAGCCCCCCAGGACGCGGCCGCCACGGTGGAGATGACCAACCAGCTCACCTTCACGCCGGACAGCGTGGTGATCGAGGTGGGCGAGGCGGTGGAGTTCCGAAACACTTCCGCCCTCGTCCACACCGTCACCGCGGATCCCTCGCAGGCCTCGCTGGACGCCAGCGTCGCCCTCCCCGAGGGGGCAGACCCCTTCGGCTCCGGACGACTGGAGCCCGACGGGAGCTATTCCCATACCTTTGAGACCGCCGGCACGTACCGGTACTTCTGTGTTCCCCACGAGGGGGCCGAGATGCGCGGCGTGGTGGTCGTCGAGGAAGGGGGCGAGGAGACGCATGACCAAGACGGAGACGCTCGATGACGTGGTCGTGGGCACCGGGCAGGCGGGAAAGCCCCTGGCCGGGGAGCTGGCGGACGCCGGCCGCAGCGTGGCGATCGTCGAGCGCGACCGGGTGGGCGGAACCTGTGTGGTGCGTGGATGCACGCCTACGAAGACGATGTGGGCCAGCGCCCGGGTGGCGCATCTCGCTCGCAGGTCTGGAGACTACGGCGTGCGCACCGGAGGCGTCTCCGTCGACCAGGAGCGGGTCCGGGAGCGGAAACGTCAGATCGTCGACGAGTGGAGCTCGGCGGGCCGACGGGGCCTCGAGGGCCAGGAGGGGGTCGAGCTCATCGACGGCCACGCGCGTTTCGACGGGGAGCGCCGTCTGACGGTCGACCTGACGGAGGGGGGCTCCCGTCGCCTTCGGGCGGAGCGGGTGTTCCTGAACACCGGGGCGCGTCCCGCGATTCCGCCCATCGACGGCCTCGACGAGGTGGAGTACCTCGACTCCACCTCCGTGATGGAGCTCGGCGAGACCCCGGATCACCTCCTGGTCCTGGGCGGTGGGTTCATCGGGCTCGAGTTCGCACAGATGTACCGCCGCTTCGGGGCCGAGGTGACGGTGCTGGAGCGTGCCGACCGGCTCGCCCTCCGGGAGGACGAGGACGTCTCCGAAGCGATCGGCGGGATCTTCGAGGAGGACGGGATCCGGGTCCGGACCGGGACGGACGTGGTGGCGGCGCGGTCCGGTCCGGAGGGGGGCGTCCGCCTCCGGGTCGAGGGACCGGACGGCGGGCGAGAGGTCGCCGGGAGCCACCTGCTCGTGGCCACCGGCCGGCGGCCCAACTCCGACGACCTGGCGCTCGAGGAAGCGGGAATCCGGACCGACGAACGCGGTCACGTCGAGGTGAACGAGCGTCTCGAGACGACCGCCGACGGCGTGTGGGCGCTGGGCGACGTCACCGGCGGCGCGCCCTTCACCCACACCTCCTACGACGACTTCCGGGTGATCCGCTCGCAGCTGCTGGAGGAGGGCGACCGGACGACGGCGGACCGGATCTCCACCTACGCGGTGTTCACCGATCCCCAGTTGGGACGGGTCGGGATGACCGAGAGCGAAGCCCGGGAGTCGGACAGGAAGATCCGGGTGGCGAAGCTCCCGATGTCGCACGTGGCCCGTGCCCAGGAGATGGACGAGACGAGAGGGTTCATGAAGGCCGTGGTCGATGCCGACAGCGGGCGGATCCTGGGGGGCGCGATCCTCGGTGTGGAGGGGGGCGAGGTGGCCATGGCGCTGAAGCTCGCGATGATGGGCGGGCTGACCTACAGCGAGATCCGGGACGCCGTCCTGGCCCACCCCACGCTGGCGGAGTCGCTCAACAACCTGTTCATGACGCTGGACGAGTAGAGGGCAGGAGCCGCCCTATGACGTCAGCAGATCCCACAGCGCCGTCTTCCAAGCGGGAGGAGTTCGAGGAGGAAGCCCTCGAGCACCTGGACGCCCTGTACGGTCAGGGCCTTCGCCTGACGGGCGGGGACGAGAGCCGGGCGGAAGACCTCGTCCAGGACACCATGCTTCGCGCCTGGCGCTCCTGGGACACCTACGAGGCGGGGACGAACTGCCGCGCGTGGCTGATGACCATCCTGCGCAACATCTTCATCAACGAGTTCAGGCGGCAGAAGAGCCGGCCGGACCCGGTGGATTACGACGACGTGGAGGAGCGCCCGGTCTGGGGACAGCTCAAGGAGGAGGACCCGTCCGGCGAATTCTTCGACCACATCATCGACGATGAGGTGATCGAGGCCATCCAGGACCTGGACGACGAGTTCAGGGTGACGCTCGTCCTCTCGGACGTGGACGGGCTGAGCTATCAGGAGATATCCGAACAGCTCGGGATACCGGAAGGAACCGTGAAGTCCCGTCTCTACCGGGCCCGGCGCCGTCTCCAGGAGGAGCTGTACGACTACGCCCGCTCCATGGGCTATCTGAGGAGCGAAGAGGATGATGACTGACGACGAGAGCCCGACGCTGCTTCGGCGTCTGAAGGAGATGTTCACCGGCGGAAACGACGGGGCGGCCGGATCGGAGCCGTCGCTGCCGGACGAGCCCGGCGACGTGTCCTCCGAGTGCGGCGATGTCGAGGAGATTTCCTGTCCCGAGGCAGCCGAGAGGGTCTACGAGTTCCTGGACGGAGAGCTGGAGCCGGAGCTGGCCCGAGAAGTCCGGTGCCACGTGGAGCAGTGCAAGCGGTGCTATCCGATGTACAACTGGGAGCAGATGTTCCTGGACTTCATCCGGGAGAGCGCGGACCGGGCGGAGGAGAACCCGGAGCTGCGGCAGAAGGTGGAGGCCCTCCTGGATCGAGAGGCGGAGAGCTGACGCGGCTCGACACCACTTCGACCGGACAGGTGATCGAGGCTTCTTCATGAGCGGAGCGGACGAGGAGACAGGCGAGAGCCGGGGCGAAGAGTACGGGAGAAGTTCGGAGGGGGCATGGATCCCGATCACCGACCCCGGCTCGGCGGAAGGAGAGCTTCGGGAGGTCTACCGTTCGATGGGGGCCCGCCGGGGCGTCGCAAACATCCTTGGCGTCCAGTCGCTGCATCCGGCCGCGCTCTCCGCCCACGTCGACCTCTACCGGACCCTCATGTTCGGTCAGTCTCCCCTGTCCCGCGCGGAGCGGGAGGCCATCGCTGTGGTCGTTTCCTCCGCCAACGACTGCTTCTATTGAATTCAGCATCACGGGGCGGCGCTCCGTGAGCTCGGTGTCGATGGCGACGTTCTCGGAGCCCTGGCGCGGGACTGGCGCTCCCTGGCCCTCGGCGACCGCCTGAAAGCCGTGCTCGGATATGCGGAGAAGTTGACGGGGGAGCCGGAATCGGTCGACGAGGGCGACGTGACGAAGCTCCGGGAGGCGGGGCTCGGCGACGAGGCCGTACTGCACGTGGTCGAGATCGTCTCCTACTTCAACTTCGTGAACCGGATGGCCGACGGTCTGGGCGTGAGCCTGGAAGAGGCCTGGCCCCACCCTCCGATCGGGACACGCTGATCCCTTCGGGAACCCGGAGGGGAGGGGCGCATGTTGAGGGGACACGAGTCCCGAATCCCGGCTTCACGGAGGTTCCGATGCGCGGCAACAGACTTCTCGTTCCGGTGGTATTCGTGCTCTCGGCCGGCGCTCTCTTCTGGCGCATGGGAGACGGGAGCGGCGAGCGTGCCGCCGCGGCGTCCCCGGCTGCCGACACCCTCCTGGACGTGGACTCCGCCCGGGTAGCCCGTAGCCTGTCGGGCTCCTCGGACTGGAGGACCGACTTCTCGCGGGTGACGGTCTCCCCGGACGAGATCGTATCCGGCGGTCCGCCCAAGGACGGCATCCCTTCCATCGACGACCCGGGGTTCCAGTCGAACGAAGAGGCCGACGGCTGGCTGCACTCCTCGGACCCGGTGATGGTGGTGGAAGCAGGCGGGGAGGTGAAGGCCTATCCGCTGCGGATTCTCGTGATGCATGAGATCGTGAACGACCGGGTGGGCGGTACGCCGGTGGCCGTCACCTACTGTCCGCTCTGCAACACGGCCCTGGTCTTCGAGCGTGCCCTCCCGGGAGGCGAGGTGGCCGAGTTCGGCACCACCGGCAGGCTCCGCCACTCGGACCTGGTCATGTATGACCGCACCACCGGCACGTGGTGGCAGCAGGCCACGGGAGAGGGAATCATCGGACGGTACGCGGGACGTACCCTCGACTTCGTCTCGTCGAATACCCTCTCCTGGGAGAAGGCGAAGGAGTTCCACCCCGACGCCCGGGTCCTGTCGAGGGAGACCGGATACGACCGGGACTACAGCCGCTCGCCGTATCCCGGCTACGAGGACCGGAGCAAGAAGCCCATAGAGCGCTTCGTCTCGAAGTCCACCCCCGGTCCCCTGCCTCCCATGGAGCGCGTCGCGGCGGTGGACCTGGACGGGGGATGGGCCGCCCCGTACAGCGTCCTGGCCGAGAGACGCGTCGTCAGCGATACCGTCGCCGGGCGCCCGCTGGTCGTCTTCTGGGCGCCGGGCGCCTCGAGCACTCTGGACGAGGCGAACATCTCGCGCGGCAAGGACGTCGGCCAGGTCGCGGTCTTCGACCGCCGCGTCGACGGCCGGGGAGCCCTCACCTTTCGCTGGGACTCCGAAGCCGGCGACGACGGCGCGTGGGTGGACGAGGACACGGGATCACGCTGGAACCTGGCCGGCCGGGCGGTGGCGGGCCCGCTCCAGGGCCGGACGCTGGACGGGATTCGCCACGACAGCCCGTTCTGGTTCGCCTGGGTCGGATTCCGGCCGGAGACCGAGCTCTGGTCTGCCGATGGTGAAGCACGAGGGCAGTGAGGAGAGGGGGGCGCAGTCCACGCCGGATTCCCGGAGCTCGACGCCTTTTCGGGCCGGCGCTTCGCTACGCTCCCCCACCCCCTCGGGCCAGCTTGCGGCTGACGCCGCAGGCAGCCCTCAGGACCCGGTGGTGGCGGAATTTTCAGCCCCGGAGGAATCGACGGCACCGGTCTTCAGCACCGGGGTCATCAGGAAGCCCCGCCCGGTGATGTTGATATTCCTGATAGAGGCCTCGGTGTCGGCCAGGACCGTGGTCGTCTCGCTTCCCCCCGACGTCAGCGTGAAGCGAACCGACGGCAGCTTGATTCCGGTCCGGGCACCGCTCGGCACGAAGAGGTCGTAGGTGCCGGGGCCGTAGGCCTCGCCGCCGCCTCCACCCAGTCGGGCCGAGTCGCCCAGTACGAGCTCGGCGCCACTGAACCGGAGCCGGAGTCCGCGGTAGGTCCCGGCCTCGAGATCACCTGCGGCCACCTCGATCCCGCTGGTGTCCTCCGGGAGCTCCGTGAGATCGACTACGAGGGATGACCCGCCGCCGCCGGCGCTGTCGGAGGCGGCGCTGTCCGAGATCACCTCGACGCGCACCCATCGCGCATCCGGCGCCTGCGTCGTGTCGGTACCGGTCGTATCCGAGTTGAGGCGGTAGACTTCGACGGCTTCGAGTTTGATCCTGACCGCCTCCACGGCCTCCTGCGAGAGGCGTGCGGCGCGAATCCCGGCCCGCTCCGCGGAGAGGTCCGGCTGTGCCGTGCCCGCCCCGTCGTCCACCCGGGCGAGCTCCACGTTGTAGTTGCCCGAGGAGGCCGGGCCGACGGCGGAGTTCCCCTCGCAGGCCGCCAGGACCGGGAGCACCGTGGCCACTGCCAGGGCAGCGCCGAGGCGGAGCAATGCGCCGGGAAGAGTCGAGGTCTCTGTATCGTCTGTCATCGTTGGCTCGCGTTGCTGTCCGTGCGACATGGGCTGGCTCGTCGGGCCGAGGGGAAGGTGCAAGCCGCGATCCGAGGTGATCGATATACAGTAAGTCACTGATGTACAGTTGATTGTGAGGTAATAGCCCAGTGTTCCCGACAGCCGGGTCCGGAAAAAGTTTCCGTCCAGAGGGCGTGTCTGCCGCAGCTCCGCCCGACATCCGCTGGCAGCGCCTGGCCGGATGCCGATGCCTCCGCTCCGTCGCCCCGCACCGAATCGATTGCCGTCTCTCCGGCGGACGGTGACATCTCGCAGGACGGCTCCTCGTGGACGGCCAGCGGGAACTCGGAACCCGGCGATGGGTGATCGACGCTGACCTGCGACGGAGGGGACGGCGCCACGGCCTCGGGGCTGGACACGACTGCGGCCGGCACCCGATGGTCGGGTGCAGGTGTAGGATTCGATCGGAGAGCTCATCCCCCGATCAGGACGCGACATGACCCGACACATCCGCTCGTGGATCGCCGCCACCGTGCTGGCGCTCGTCGTCTCCGTCCCTGCCGGCGCACAGCAGGCCGCCCCGGATACGGCGACCGGCACCGAGCTGACCGTCTACAACGAGAACCTGGCTCTAGTGAAGGAGCGACGTCGGATCCGGCTCGACGAAGGCGTGAGCGACGTCTCCTACCGGGACGTGGCCGCCCGACTCCAGCCGACGAGCGTCACCTTCCGGTCGCTCCGCGACCCCGGGGGGACCACGGTGGTGGAGCAGAACTTCGAGTACGACCTGGTGAGCTCCGATCGGCTGCTCCAGAAGTACATCGACCACACGATCGCCGTGGAGACGGAGGACGGCTCCCGGCAGGAGGGCGAGCTCCTGAGCACCGAGGGCGGCGTCGTGCTCCGCACGGACAGCGGAGTCCGGGTCCTGAGCCGGGACCACGTGCGCTCCTTCGGGTTCCCCGAGCTCCCTGGAGGGCTGAGCACGCGCCCGACGCTGGTGTGGACGGTCCGGGCCGAGCAGGGGGGATCGCACGCCACCGAGCTGGCATATCTCACCGAAGGGATGGGATGGCAGGCCGACTACGTGGTGGAGCTCGGCCAGGAGGACGAGTCCATGAGCCTCCGGGGATGGGTCACGCTCGAGAACGAGAGCGGAAAGACGTATGGAGACGCGCGCCTCAAGCTCGTGGCCGGTGACATCAACCGGGCCGCGGAGGACCGGCGGCGGGCGAGAGACGCCATGGTGGAGGCGGCGCGGGCGGCCGCTCCCCAGCAGGTCGACGCCCGCTCGTTCTTCGAGTACCACCTGTACGAGATCACCCGCCCGGTGACGGTCGAGAACCGCCAGACGAAGCAGATCGAATTCGTCACGGCCGAGCGGGTGGAAGCCGAGAAGCGGTTCGTCTATCGGGGTACCCAAGCCTCGTGGGGCGGCAGCCGGAGGATCGACCCCGACTTCGGCACCGAAAGCGGCAGCGAGGCGGTGGACGTGCACCTCCATTTCCGTACCAGCGAGGAGGCGGGACTGGGCCGACGGTTGCCCGCGGGCAGGGTCCGGGTCTACCAGGAGGACGTCGATGGATCCTCGCTCCTGATCGGCGAGGACCGGATCGACCACACTCCGAAGGACGAAGAGGTGCAGCTCACCGTCGGCCGGGCCTTCGATCTGGTGGGGCAACGCGTGCGGACCGACTACCGGCGGATCGGCGACGACGTGATCGAGGAGGACATCGAGATCCGGCTCCGGAACCGGAAGTCCGAGGAGGACGTGACCATCCGGGTCGTGGAGCCGATGTACCGGGCCTCCGACTGGTCGATCGTCCGGGAGCGTCTCAACGGCGAGCCTGTCGAGCACGAGCGCCTGGACAGCCACCGGGTGGAGTGGCAGCTCCCGGTGGCCGTCGGCGAGGAGGCGACCCTGACCTACACGGTTCGATATCGGTGGTAGCCGGCTCCGCGGAGGAGCGGCGACGAATCCGCGCCCGAATTACGGGCGTCGTCCAGGGCGTCGGGTTTCGCCCCTTCGTGTATCGCCTGGCCTCCTCTCTCGACCTGGGCGGACACGTCCTCAACGACTCCCTGGGCGTTCTCCTGGAAGTCGAGGGGGGAGCCGAGGCCGTCGGCCGGTTCTTCGAGCGCTTCCGCACCGAGGCGCCCCCCCTGGCCACGGTGGAAGAGGTCGCAACGGAAGAGCTGGAGCCCCGGGGCGAAGACGGGTTCGAGATCGTCGAGAGCGAGGACTCAAAGCCGCCCTCGGTACTCGTCTCTCCGGACACCGCGACGTGCGGTGACTGCCTGAAGGAGCTCTTCGACCCGGAGGACCGGCGGTACCGCTATCCGTTCATCAACTGCACCAACTGCGGGCCGCGGTTCACGATCATCAACGGCGTGCCGTACGACCGTCCCATGACCACGATGGCCGGTTTCGAGATGTGCGAGCCCTGCCGCGCCGAGTACGAGGATCCCGGCGACCGCCGCTTCCACGCGCAGCCCAACGCCTGTCCCGACTGCGGTCCCGCGGTCCAACTGGTGGATCCGGCCGGGGGCGAGCGCGGA
>CAZFDK010000021.1:28504-37662 GCA_964518305.1 uncultured Gemmatimonadota bacterium
ACGACCGGCCCATCCACATGCGGACCGACGACTCCGTGGTTCGTGTGGTCTCGCTGCCCGAGGGTCGCCGCCCGGTCTCGCTTCGGCGGTCGCGTGGCTACGTGCCCATGCCCGTCCCGGCGCCCGTGGAGACGCCGCCCCTGCTGGCCTGCGGGGCCCACCTCAAGAACACCTTCTCGGTGGCCCGCGGCGAGCGCGTCTGGGTGGGGCATCACATCGGCGACCTGGAGAGCTTCGAGACCCTGCTCTCCTTCCGGCAGGGCGTGGAGCACTTCGAGGACCTGTTCTCCGTGGAACCCGAGCTCGTGGTCCACGACCTCCACCCGGACTACCACTCCACCCGCTACGCCCTGGAGGAGAGGGACCTGCCGGCGCTGGGCGTTCAGCACCACCATGCGCACCTGGCCGCCTGCCTGGCGGAGCACGGGGAAGAGGGGCCGGCCGTGGGGCTGATCTTCGACGGCACGGGATACGGCACCGACGGGACGGTGTGGGGCGGAGAGATTTTGGTCGGAGACCTCGCCGACTTCGAGCGGGCGGGCAGCCTCTGGCCCGTCCGGTTGCCGGGCGGGGAGGCTGCGATCCGGGAACCGTGGCGGACGGCGTGCTCGTGGCTGTGTGAGCTGACGGACGGCGTCCCGCCGATCCCGGAGACGATCGAGGGAGACGTGGAGCCGGACGACTGGGAGCTGGTTTCCCAACTGGCGCGGCGGGGCATCTCCTCGCCGCTCACGAGCAGCGTGGGCCGGCTCTTCGACGCCATGGCGGCCCTGTGCGGCGTCCGGTGCCGCGTCAACTACGAGGGTCAGGCCGCGATCGAGCTCGAGATGGCCGCGGCCACGACGGACGACGACGGTGGCGTGTACGAGCTCCCGGTGCTGGAGCCGGGTGAGGCCCACGCCGCCGAGCCGGACGAGGAGGACGCTCCGGCGCGGCGGGTCCTGGACGGACGGGCCTCCGTGCGCGCCGCGGTCGACGACCTCCGCGGGGACGTGCCCGCGCCGAGCGTCGCCGCCCGCTTCCACCGGGGCCTGGCCACGTCCGCCGCCCGGGCCGCCCTGGGCGCCGCCCGTCGCGCCGGAACGGAGACGGCTGTCCTCTCCGGAGGAGTCTTCCAGAACGTCCTGCTCCTGGAGCAGACTGCTGCCCTGCTGGACGATGCCGGACTCCGGGTGCTGGTACCCGAGCGTCTCCCCCCCAATGACGGCGGGATCTCATTCGGCCAGACGATCGTGGCCGCCGCCTCGCTGCGCTCCGGTACGTGAGTCTTCGGCCCGGAATCAGGACCGGCGTGCACCGCAGACCGAGCCGTCGCTGATCCGGACGGACCCGCCGGGGCCTCACATAGCCGAGGCCCGACACCCTCCTCGCGGGGGCGTCGGGCCTCGAGGCTCGAGCCGGACGGGATCGGCTCGTTTCCGGGTGGTCGTCAGCTATAGGTCACCCGGAGTCGTCCTCGTCATCATCGGAATCGTCGTCATCGCCCTCGTCGCCGTCGTCTCCGTCATACTCGTCGTCGTCCCGATCATCCTCGTCGTCCCCGTCGTCCTCGTCGTCGTCTCCCTTCTTCGGTCCGACCGCGATGGTCTGGAGCAAGACCTCGAAGGTCGACTCCATCTCCGCGTCGTCGGATCGCGGCGTTCCCACCGCGTAGGCGGCGTACAGGGTGAAGGGCTCGAAGTCGCTGGTGAGCTCGAACACCCGGGCCATTTCGCCTGCAGGGGTGAGTGCCACGGTGTGGGAGCCGGGGCGCAGGAAGGCGCCTCCCTGCTGGCCGTTCATGACTCCGGTGAAGGGCTTCGCACCGTCGACGACCACGTCCACGGCGCCGAAGTTCGCCGCGTGCCGCGCGGAGATCCGCGTCTTGCCGGGCTTCGCCGAGACGTCGTTGGTGAAGGGAGTCAGCGTCGGCGCGGCCTCGTCGGTCAGGTGCGCGGCGACCGAGACGTTGTCGCCCTCGTCCAGCGGCACGTCGCTGGCCTCGATGGCGGGGTCGCCTTCACACGACATGTTGCGATCGGCGTCGAGGTAGACCGCCAGGTCGTATTCCCCTTCGTCCAGGCGGAGCGGTCCCTCGATGTCTCGGAACTCCACGTCCTCGAGGACGCAGTCCCCATTTACGGCGATGTCGACGGGCAGCGCCTCGTCGGCGCCGAGGTCCATACCGTTGATGCCGTGGACGACGTAGACCGTCGCCGTGTCGTCGTCCCCGTTCCCGAACGGGGATCGATCATCGCTGCGTTCGACGGCGGAGTTCTTCTCCGGGGCCACCGTGTCGTTCATCCCCTCGCATCCCACCGTTCCGAGCGCGAGGAGCATGAATGCCGCTCCCAGGCGCATCGCTCTGAGCCTCATGGTTCAGCACCTCCGTTCAAGCGAGAAAGTTTGGACCCCCTCGATGGCAGCCCGCGGCGCCGATCGGCGATCGCGGCTGGAGGGCTCCAATCGTCATCAATCGCAAGGTAAAGTAGAGGCAGTCTTCCGTCAATATCTATACTAAAACTGTTCACACTCCCCATCGTCGAGGTGCTCTCGACAGGGGAATGTTCCCGGTATCGTTGCGAGGCATCGTGCGATCCCGCACGAGCGCCGGTCGGGTTCATCCTCCCCGCGACTCGACCGGTAGCCGGGGAGCCTGCGGCGCACATCGGGGTCGGCCGGGGGAGGTCGTGGCAGCCGCCCGGCCGAGGCGCAGGGAGCCCGGGTCCACTTCGGAGAATCGTGGTGCGACGCCGACGCATCGATCGCGTCCTCCGGCAACTGAAACCATCGGCGAGCGGACCCCGTAGGGGTGGGCGACGGGCGGCCGGACGGCCGTCCGAAGCCGGGAATCATACGAGACTAAATCCACCGATACGGGAGACTCACCATGACTGAGAAGCTGCTGGCGGTCGTCGCCGCCATGGCACTGGCCGTCCCCGCCGCGGCTCAGGCCCAGGACTCGAACTGGATCCACGTTCGGGTGGACGAGGCCGACGGCGCGAAGGTCCGGGTCAACCTGCCCGCGACGATGGTCGACGTGGCGCTGGAAATCGCCGACGAGAAGGGCCTCGAGAAGGAGCACCTGCAGCTCGGTCCCGACTCCGAGGTGAGCCTGGATCAGATGCGTCGGCTCTGGCAGGAGATGCGCGACGCTGGCGACGCGGAGTTCGTGAACGTCCGGGACGGCGACGAGCACGTCCGGGTGTTCCGCGAGGGAGACCGGGTCCTCGTTCACGTGGACGAGGACGGGCCCCAGAAGGTGCGCGTCGAGATGCCCGCGAGCGTCGCCGATGCCCTGCTCAGCTCGGAGGGGGACACGCTCGACGTTCGCGCGGCCGTGCAGGAGCTGGTCAGCAGCGGAGACCAGGAGCTGGTCCGCGTCCGCGAGGCCGACGGCCCGAAAGTCCGGATCTGGGTGGACGACCGGAGCGGTCAGCCCGACGGCGAGGAGGCACCGTGAACCCGGCGCAGTGGGACGGAACGCGGAAGCTGGCAGCCGTAGCCGTCGTACCGGCGCTACTGCTGGGAGGAGCCGCGATGAACACCTCGGTCCTGGTGGTCGACGTGCAGACTCCGGACAGCCCGCATCTCGTGCTGCCGGTTCCGATGCCCCTGGCCCGGGCCGGCCTGGCGTTCGCCCCGGACGAGGCCAAACGCGTCCAGGCGCCGGAGCTGGCCGATCACCTGCCGGAGGCGAAGAAGGCGGTGGCGGTGCTGCGGGAGGCTCCGGACGGCGTTTTCGTTGGGGTCCGGGACGGCGACGAGCACGTGAAGATCACCAAGGAGGACGACATCCTGCGGGTGCACGTGATCGACGGATCGCGGACGACCGTGGACGTGCGGTTTCCGCTGGCCGCGGCGGCGGAGGCCCTCGAGGCCTACGACGTCGAGGAGGGGTCCTTTGCCACCTCGGACCTGGTCGCCGCGCTGGGCAGCGGCCCGGGCGGCGAGCTGGTGCACGTCCTGGATGGGGAGGACGAGGTCAGCATCCGGATGTGGTGACCCCTCCTTCTGGCGCCCACGGCCTCACGGGTGCGGGCCGGACTCAGTAGAGGGGTTCGGTGGCCAGGGTGTTGATCAGGAACAGGAAGATGGTGGCGATGGTCAGCAGGAGGAGGGCCGCGGGTATGCTGGCGATGGCCCACTTGACCATGAAGGACACCATGCTCCAGAAGTCCATGTGGATGTCATCCACGATCACGCGATCGGCTTCCTCGTTCATCGGGCTACTCCTCTGATTGCACCTGTGGTTGTGATTCCGGACGCTGCTCCTCGGCGGAAGCGCGATCTCCCGCTCCCGGCCGAGCGCCGTGCCCTCAGCCCGCCAGCGACCGGACGGCCGCCGCCGTGGCCTCGGCCACCAGGGCCATGAACCCGTAATCCAGCGTCTCCGGTCGGTCCCCGGGGCCATGATAATGCTGATTCCGGAGGAACGCGGTGTCGGTCAGCATCAGCGCGGGGTAGCCACGATCCCAGAAGCGGCAGTGGTCGCTGAGCCTCGTCGGCGGCACGAGCCAGCCCCGGAACGGGCTCCTGAAGCTGACGAGCGGGAGCTCGGGTGCGGCGGACCGGGCGCTGCGAACGTAGTCGTCGACCAGTCCTCTCGACTTCCAGTCGCCGACGACGGCGAGGAAGGTCCCCGAGTCGGGGACGTCCTTCCAGAAGAGCATCGGCGGCACCGACTGCGATCCAGAGGCCGGGTCCGTGTAGCCCACCATCTCCAGCACGAGGCAGCCGCGGTACTCCCGTCCTTCCTCCCGGGCCCGCTGCGCGTACCGGTCGCTGCCGACGGCGTACGTCGTCCCCTGGGGCTCCTCGAGGTCGAAGCACGCGAACTCCAGCGGTGACGCCAGGGATTCGTCGGAGACGAGCCGCGCTACCTCCAGGAGGACCGCGAGGCCGCTGGCGTTGTCGTCCGCGCCCGGCGTCCCGGGTACCGTGTCGGCGTGGGCGCCGATCAGGACGGTCCCGCGGTCGCCCTCGCCCGCCTGCTGCCCCACCACGTTGTGGCGGATCTCCCCGCGGTGCTCGAACGGCGACCACAGGACCCGACATCCAGCGGACTCAAGCCCGGCTGCCACCCGCTCCTGGGCCCGCTCCAGGGCTTCCGGCGAAGAGCTCGGGTGGCGCTCACCCGCGAACCGGTGGACGAGCTCCCGGAGGCGCTCGGGATTCGCCCGCCTCAACGGGGCGTCCAGGCCACCAGGGACGAGTCGCTGAAAGCGACCCGTCGCGCCCGCCACGGGTCGTCTCGCCCCGTCCGTCCCGACATGCGGCTCAGGGTCGCCGTCCCGTGAAGGACCACGGTTCCGACTCGCGGACCGCGGAGGCGAAAGCGCACGCTGTCGCCGGTGACCCGCTCCTCCCGGATCTCGATCTGCCCGTCGCCGACCGTGGAGGCCCTGAGTCGCTGGAAGTTCTGGTCGATCTCCATCCGGAGGGAGTCGTTCTCCGCCACCCGAATCGTCCACGTGCCCCCGAGGCGCGCGGGCACGAGCCAGAGAAAGAGCGTGGTGTGGCCGCCCATGCCTCCCCACCAGCCCGTGGTGCTGTCGGCGGGCCAGCGGTCCATGTCGAAATCATGCGAGACGATCCGTGTTCCCGCGCGGAGCTCCCGGAGCAGATACGGCTGAAGCTCGTTCATCGTCCCGGGCAGGAGGTACGTGGTTACCACGGTGGCCGGCCGGATGTCGACGTCGTAGAAGTCGCCGTGGACGAAGCGTACCTCATCCGACACGTTCGCCTCCCGGGCCGCCCGGCGGGAGGCGGCCACCAGGGCGGAGTCGATCTCGATCCCCACGGCGGTGGCCCCGAACTCGCGCGCGGCGCGGATCACGATAGCCCCCTCGCCGGAACCCAGGTCGTAGACCGTGTCCGTCGGCCCGACGTCCGCCATCTGCAACATGCGGGAGGCGATCTCCGGAGGCGTCGAACTCGAGGGGTAGTCGTAGCCTCCCGCCTCCTGACCCGCTGCATCGACTGGCAGCAGGTGGGCCGCGACGAGCGTCGCCAGGACAAAGGCCAGGACCGATCCGGCGGACCGGATACGGACGGCTCGAATCACGACCGGCTCACGACCCATCGAACTCGGCGGCGTGATCCCGGGCGAAGGACCGAAAGTCCGTGGCCGGTCGCCCGGTGAGTCGCTCCACGGTATCGGTGGTGCGCTCCGTGGGCCCGCCGGCCCGCTGGTAGGCGGCGATGGCCAGCAGGGCCGCCACCCGCCAGGTGGGCATTCCGGCCTCCCGGAGCCGGCGCCAGGCCTCGTCCTCGGACTCGGCGACGAACTCGAGTTCGCGCCCCAGGACCTCGGAGAGGATCCGCGTGGCCTCCCCGTAGGTGATGGCATCGGGCCCGGTGAGCGTGTAGGTGCTTGCCTCGTGGCCCTCGGAGGTGAGCGCCTCGGCGGCCACGGCGGCGATGTCCCGGGTGTCGACGAAGGGGATCAGGCCCTCCCCCGCGGCGGAGTACACCCGGCCGGTGTCCCGGTCGAAGACCGTGGTGTCAAGCATGTTCTGCATGAAGTGATGCGGGCGGAGGATCGTCCATTCCAGGCCGCTCTCCTTCAGCTCGCGCTCCACGTTGTAGTGCCAGAGCCCGATCACGGAGAGCGAGCGGTCGGTGGCCCCGAGGGCGGAAAGCTTCACGACGTGCTCCACGCCGGCGGTGGCGGCGGCTTCGATGGCGTTCTTCTGCAGGGGGACCATGCCCGCGGTGTTGCCGGTGAGGAGGAAGAGGCGGTCCACGCCGCCGAAGGCGCGGACGAGGCTGTCCGGCTCGGCGAGGTCGGCCTCCGTCCAGTCCACCCGGCCCCCGCCGTCTGCGGCCTCCGGCCGTCGGGAGTACGCCCGCACCGGCGACGAGCTGGACCGGAGCTGATCCAGAAGCGCGCTTCCGATCGTTCCCGTGGCTCCCGTGACGCCGATCACCAGCTGCCTGCTCCTGTTCTCATTCACCTCTCCTCGCTACGTGCGGGCCGGCGGTGCCGCGCCCATACAATACTATGCACACGCTCGCCCGATGGGACGGAGGCTCGACGCCGAACCCGAGGAGGTTCGTGCCGGACGATGGATGCGGATACTCGCGTCGCGGTGGTGACCGGCGGCAATCGCGGCCTGGGGCTCGAGACGTGCCGCCAGCTCGGCCAAAGGGGAATGCGCGTGGTGCTCACCGCCCGCGACCCGGAAGCGGGACGGGACGCCGCCGGGGAGCTCCGGTCCGACGGCCTCGACGTCACCTTCCGCCGTCTCGACGTTACGGAACCGGACCACGTCGGGGAGGTGGCCCGATTCCTGGCAGAAGAGATCGGGCGCGTCGACGTGCTGGTCAACAACGCGGGCCTGTACCTGGACCGGGGCGTGGCGGCTCTGGACGTGGACCTGGACACGGTGCGTCGGACGATGGAGGTCAACGCATACGGCCCCCTCCGCCTGTGCCAGGCCCTGGTGCCGATGATGCGGCGTCGCGGCTACGGACGCGTGGTGAACGTCTCCAGCGGCAGCGGCTCCTTCGACGAGATGGGTACGGGCACGCTGGCGTACGGCGCATCGAAGACCTGGTTGAACGCCATGACACGCAAGGTGGCGCTGGAGGCCGAGGAGGACGGTGTCCTGGTGAATGCAGTCGATCCCGGATGGGTCCGGACCCGGATGGGAGTTCAGGACGCGCCGCGCTCACCGGATGAGGGCGCCGACACCATCGTGTGGCTGGCGACGCTCCCCGACGACGGCCCCACCGGCGGTTTCTTCCGGGACCGGGAGCGCAGGCCATGGTAGCCTGTTCAGGCGCTGCAGAATGTCCCGGCCGTCGAATCTTTCACGGATCGACTGGAGGACCATGAGCGAGACGACCCACGAGCGCGTCGGCCGGCTGCTGCGCGAGCTGCCGGTTGCGGAGCGTTTCGAGATCCCGCCGCCGGTCTTGCGGGCGCTCGGAGGCGAGTTCGTCGAGTTCGAGCCCGGACGCTCCCTCACGGCGGAGTGGCCGGTGAGCGACCGGCACCGGGGCCGACCGGCCGGCTCCAGGGGGGATCCTCGCGGCGTACTTCGACAACACCGTCGGGCCGCTTGCCTTTCTCACGGGACGCGCGTTCTACGTGAGCGTGGACCTCTCGACAGAGTTCCTGCGTCCGGTCCGGCCGGAGGACGACACCGTGATCGTTGAAGCCGAGGTCGTCGGCGAGACCAGCAGGCTGCTCTTCATCCACGGCGAGTGCCGACGGCCGGACGGGACCGCCGTGGCGCTCTGCCGGACGAAGCTCATCGCCGTGGACGAGCGGGCCCCGGGCGACGCCTGAGCGGCGGGCGAGCCACGCCTTTCTGTACGGGCCCCCGCCGGATATCCTGCCGGTGGGCAGGGGTGCCGGGGGACGGTCCCGGCTGAGATAAGACCCTCTCACCTGATCCGGATCATGCCGGCGTAGGGAGTCCCGCGAGGACACATCTCCCAGCGCTCCTCCCCTTTCGTCAATCTCTCTCCGACAGCGAGGAGCGCAACGTGAGCTTCACCGACGATCTTCTGGAGGCCGCGCGTCCCATCTGGGAGGCGCAGGTCGAGCACCCCTTCGTCTCCGGCATCGCCGACGGCAGCCTGGCCGAGGAGAAATTTCGCCGTTGGGTCGAGCAGGACTACCGCTATCTGCAGGAATTCGCCCGGATCTTCGCGTGGGCGGCGGCCCGGGCCGACCATCTGGAAGCGATGCAGTGGTATGCCGGCGTGCTGGACCTGACGCTGAACACCGAGATGGAGCTCCACCGGGACTACGCCCGCCGCTTCGGTATCGGCCCCGAGGAGCTGGAGGAGGTGGAGATGTGGCCCACCACCCGCGCCTACACGGACTTCCTGGTCCGGACCGCCGCCGACGGCGAGATGGCGGACCTGCTGGCGGCCCTGCTCCCGTGCGCCTGGGGCTACGCCTGGGTGGCGGAGCGGATGGCTGAGGGGGGCGTCCCGGACGACGCCCGCTACGCCGACTGGATCGAGCAGTACACCGACGAGGAATTCCGTCAGGCCGCGGCCTGGCTCCGGGACGAGATGGACCGGCAGGCCATCGAGCGCGGACCCGAGAAGCGCGAGTCCCTGGTCGAGACCTTCGTCCTCTCAAGCCGCTACGAGTTGCAGTTCTGGGAGATGTGCTGGGAGGGGGAGGAATGGTCCCCGTGAGGGAGGGGTGAACG
>CAZFDK010000022.1:0-6469 GCA_964518305.1 uncultured Gemmatimonadota bacterium
GGTGGCCATCCCGAGCTGGAAGATCTTCCCGGCTCTGGTCTGCGGCAACTCGGTCGTATTCAAGCCCGCCGAGGACGTGCCGCACTGCGGCCAACTCTTCGTCGAGGTCCTGCTGGAGGCCGGGGTCCCCGAGAATTGCGTCCAGCTGGTCCACGGCGGCGAGGAAGCCGGCAGGTCCATCGTCGAGCATCCGGAGGTTCCGGTGATCTCCTTCACCGGCTCCACCGAGACCGGGAGCAGGATCGCCGAGACCGGCGGGCGGATGAACAAGCGCGTCTCCCTGGAAATGGGAGGGAAGAACGCCCAGACGGTGATGCCGGACGCCGACGTCGATCTGGCCATGGACGGCGTCGTCTGGGGCGGCTTCGGGACCACCGGCCAGCGGTGCACGGCCACGAGCCGTCTGCTCCTGCACCGCGGGATCCACGACGAGTTCGTGGAGCGTCTGGTGGAGGAAGCCCGGGACCTGGAGCTCGGCGACGGGCTGGACGAGAGCGTCGACGTCGGGCCGCTGATCAACGAGCAGGCCATGGACAAGGTAACGCGATACATGGAGATCGCCCGGGACGAGGGCGCGGAGTTCGCGTGCGGCGGTGAGCCCGCCACGGGCGGAGACCTGGACGACGGCCACTTCTTCCGGCCCACTGTCCTCACCGGGGTGGAGCCCGACATGCGGGTAGCCCGCGAGGAGATCTTCGGCCCGGTCGTCTCCGTGATTCCCTTCGACGATCTGGACGAGGCCATCGAGATCAACAACGCCGTGGAGTACGGGCTCTCCTCCGCCATCTACACCGAGGACGTGCGGAGCGCCTACCGGGCCATAGAGGAGATGGACACCGGCATCACGTACGTGAACGCTCCCACCATCGGCGCCGAGGTCCATCTTCCCTTCGGCGGGATGAAGAACACCGGGAACGGACACCGCGAGGGCGGGTGGGAAGTGTACGAGTTCTACACCGAGACCAAGGTCGCCTACGTGGACTACAGCGGCCGCCTCCAGCGGGCCCAGATCGACGTCGATTGGGAGTGAGGGCGAGCATCCCCGGTGGTGCCCGTGAGGGTGCGATGACCGGAGGGACTACGCTCTCCAGTCCCGGTCGGGACGGCACCGGCCGGGCAGGCCCCGCCCACCCCGGTGGGCTCCATCCTCGAACCACTGCGGACGAATGAGCGCGCGATACACGAATCGAGACGACGAGCAGGACGAGATGAGCCTGGGCCGCTGGGCCTGGGAGTGGACCAAGTCGCTGGCGGTGGCCGCGGTCCTGTACTTCGTGCTTCGGACCTTCGTGATCGCCGCCTTCCAGATTCCCACCGGCTCCATGGAAGACACGCTTCTGGTCGGGGACTACCTGCTGGTCAACAAGGCCGTCTACGGGTCGGAGATTCCGACCACCGGCATCCACATGCCCAGCTTCGACCGGCCGGAATTCGGGGAGATCGTCGTCTTCGAGCCGCCGCCCGAGGCGGGTCAGCCGTCCGGAACGAACTACGTGAAGCGCGTCGTCGGGCTTCCGGGCGACACGCTGGCCATGCGGGACGGCCAGCTGTACCGGAACGGTGAGCGGGTCCGGGAGCCGTACGCGCGGCACTCGCGGCCGGGGACGGATCCGCAGAGCCCGTCCTTCTCGTGGCAGCGCGCCCATCTCGTCGGCGATTCGGTCGGGCCGCGTGAATACCGGCCGACCCGCGACAACTGGGGTCCGCTCCGGGTGCCCGAGGGGCGTTACTTCGTCATGGGCGACAACCGGGACAACTCCGAGGATTCCCGGTACTGGGGGTTCGTGCCGTGGGAATCGATCCAGGGCGATCCCCTCTTCATCTACTACTCGTACGACCGCGAGCGGATGGTGCCGTTCCCGTGGATCACGGAGATCCGATGGGGGAGGCTGTTCGCGGGCATCCAGTGAACGCCAGGACCGGAGACTGAGCCCGGTCCGAGCCGGGCCTCCCGGGGGAGGGGACGGATGAGCGGTGGAAGCGGGTCAGCTGCGGAGAAGAGCCTGGCCCTCTACCTGAGGGAGATCGGTCGGCGCAGCGTCCCCACGCGAGACGAGGAGGCGGCGCTCGCGCGACGCATCCGGGACGGGGACGAGGAAGCCCTGGACGAGCTCGTGAGCCGAAATCTCCGTTTCGTCGTGTCGGTGGCCCGCCGCTACAGGGGAAGGGGGCTTTCCCTCTCCGACCTGGTCAACGAGGGCAACGTCGGGATGATCCGGGCGGCCCGCCGCTTCGACGGCGAGCGCGGCGTGCGGTTCATCACCTATGCTGCGTGGTGGATTCGACAGTCGATCCTGGAGGCGCTGTCGCGACAGAGTGGCGCGGCGGCCCGACCGCCCCGGCCGTCGGACACGCCGACGCGGCCGGCTGTACGCCTCTCCCTGGACGCCGACGAGCCCGGGGGCGGATCGCTGGCCGAGCGGACCCCGGACCCCCGGGCCGAGGCGCCGGACGTGCAGATGCAGCGTCGTGCCCTGCGGCGGGCCGTCGCACGCAGCCTGGCGTCGCTCCCGGAGCGGGAAGCGAGAGTGCTGCGTCTTCGGTTCGGTCTCGGTGGCGGTACGCCGTGCACGCTGGGAGAGATCGCGGAGCGGCTCTCGGTCTCCCGCAGACGGATCCGACAGTTGCGGGATCAGGGGCTGCGACGGCTCCGCTCTGGAAGCGCGGGCATGGTTCTCGCAACCTTCCTGGACTGACGACGCGAGGGTCGCCCGACCGCCGACTCGGGGACGTCGAAATCACGGCGGCGTGCCGGGGACGATCGGGACGCGGCGGGTCCGATGTTCGCGGTCCGCCTTGTTGACAGCCGGGCGGAATCCGGGTAGATTTGGGGGTTCCAGAGAGCGTATTCCCACCGCCCGCACGGCGGGCGGTTCCTCGCGCCGGCGTCGGCTCCGATGGGCTCCCCCCGGATCCTGCACGGAGTCGGCGCCGTTCGCACGACTGATAGCCCTGAGTCCAGCATGAAGACGTATACGGTCAAGCAGGACGATATCGAGCGCGAGTGGTGGGTCGTGGATGCCCGCGACCAGGTACTCGGCCGCCTGGCGAGCAAGGTGGCCCGGGTCCTGCGGGGCAAGCACAAGCCCATGTACTCCGATCACCTGGACGTCGGCGATCACGTGATCGTCATCAACGCCGGAGAGGTACGGGTGACGGGCGGCAAGGAGACGTACAAGACGTATTTCCGTCACAGCGGGTTCATGGGCGGAGACAAGCATATCACGCTCGAGCGGATGCAGGAGGAGCATCCAGAGCGGCTGGTGAAGCTGGCCGTAAAGGGCATGATGCCCAAGACGAACCTGGGCCGGAAGATGCGGCGGAAGCTCAAGGTGTACGAGGGACCGGAGCACCCGCACGAGGCCCAGAAGCCGCAGCCGCTCGAGCTGTAACAGAACCAGGGGAAGCAACGTCGTGGAGGACACGGAGAGCATACAGACGGTCGGACGCAGGAAGGAAGCGGTCGCACGGGTGATCGTGAGGTCGGGCGAGGGCGAGTGGGAGGTCAACGGTCGGGCGGTGACCGATCACTTTCCGCTGCTCCGTCACCAGCAGGCCATAGAGCGTCCCCTCAAGGTCGTCGACAGCGAGGGGATGTACGACATCCAGCTCAACGTCGACGGCGGCGGCCTGACGGGTCAGGCGGAGGCGGCCCAGCTGGGCATCGCCCGGGCCCTCGTCGAAGTCGACGAGGAGCACCGGAAGCCGCTTCGCGACGAGGGACTCCTGACGCGGGACTCGCGCACCGTGGAGCGCAAGAAGCCGGGCCAGCCCAAGGCACGGAAGAAGTCTCAGTTCTCCAAGCGCTGATCAGAGACGGGCTTCGTCGGGCGGGAGAGCGACCTCGCCCCCGCCAAACGAGCGAGAACGGTCACCGAAATCTCAGGGAAGCGAACGCTGCATGGCTGACGTAGGTCTCAAGGACTTGCTCCAGGCGGGGGTCCACTTCGGGCACCAGACCCACCGGTGGAACCCGAAGATGCGGAAGTACATCTTCGCGGAGCGAGGCGGCATCTATCTGATCGATCTCCATAAGACCCTCCAGAAGCTTCAGGAGGCCCAGGAGGTCATCCGGGAGAAGATCGACCAGGGAGAGTCCGTCCTCTTCGTCTGCACGAAGCCTCAGCTCGCCGACCTGGTCCGCACGGAGGCCGAGCGCTGCGACTCCTTTCACGTCACGGAGCGCTGGGTGGGCGGGATGCTCACCAACTGGCAGACGATCAGTGGCAACATTGACCGCCTGAAGGAGCTGGAGCGCGGTCTCGAGGAAGGCGCGTACGACCACTACACGAAGAAGGAACAGCTCCTCCTCGACCGTGAGCGGCAGAAGCTCGAGCGCTATCTCGCGGGCATCAAGCAGATGAACGACCTCCCGGGCGTCGTCTACATTGTCGACGCCAAGAAGGAGGAAATCGCGGTAAAGGAGGCCAATCGCCTGGATATCCCGGTGGTGGCCATCGCCGATACGAACGCGGACCCGGACATGATCGACGTGCCCATTCCGGGTAACGACGACGCGATCAGCTCCGTGTCCGTCATCACCAAGGCCGTCGCCGATACGGTGCAGGCCGCCCGGGGCGAGGCCCCGGCCGCGGCGGCCGCCGAGGGCGAGGTCTACACCTACTCCTCCGACGCCGGCCAGACGACGGAGACGGCGGGCGCAGAGGAGGAGCGGTCCCGTCCGAAGCGGAAGCCGCGCCCGGAGGTGATCGCCCAGCGGCGCCAGGAGGCGGAGCAGGCCGGCGAGGGAGAGGAGATCGACGAGGAGGCCGCGGCGGAGGCCGTCGAGGCCGAGTCGGAGCTGGACGCCGAGCCCACTACGGAGGCGCCGGACGAGGCCCGGGCGGGAGAGTCCGGCGAGGTGCCGGAGGCAGCCGCCGAAGAGGGTGGCCAGGAAGCGCAAGAGCAGGAAGGTGAAGAAGAGGAAGAGAAGGAGGAAGTCACTTCCTCGTAAGCCTCCTTCCACGCGGCGCACTGCCCGGACGGCAGGCCGTCGCGGAAGGCCCCTCCCGGGAGGCGCGCGGGGCCGGACCGGGAGGACGCTCCGCATCGATCGGCGGGGCGGGCCGGCCTTTCGGCTGGCCTTTTTTTTTGGCCGGTCCCGCGTGCTTCGGCTCCCGAACCCGGGCGGCCGGGACGGCGCGTTCCCCGAGACGACACGAGAGACACCCGGAGACAGACGACAGCGGACACAGACATCAGAGAGAAGACTATGGCCGAAATCACTGCATCGGCGGTGAAGTCCCTGCGCGAGCGTACGGGCGCCGGGATGATGGACTGCAAGCGCGCACTGGAGGAGACCGGCGGCAACGAGGAGGAGGCCATTGACCTCCTCCGCCAGCAGGGAGCGGCGAAGGCCGCCAAGCGCGCCGGCAAGGAGACCACCGAGGGCACCGTGGAGATCGCTGGCGGCGACGGCGAGCCGGCGTCGATGGTCGAAGTCACCTGCGAGACCGACTTCGTGGCCAAGAACGACGACTTCGTCGACTTCGCGCGGCGCGCCGCCCGTGAAGCGCTGGACGCCGACGTACCGGGCGGCGAGATCCGGGACGGCGACGAGCTCCTGGATCGACCGGCCGACGACCCGCTCCGGGAGGAGCTGAACGAGCTTCGGGCCGCTATCGGCGAGGCCATCGGCCTGAGTCGGTTCGTCCGGTTCGAGCCGGACGAGGGAAGCGTGATCGGACAGTACGTACACTTCGGGAACAAGATCGGCGCGCTCGTCGAGGTGGGCGACGCGGCTGGCGAGGACGGGGCCCACGACCTGGCCAAAGACCTGGCCATGCACGTCGCCGCCACCGATCCCATCGGGGTCGGCCGGGAGGACATTCCGGAGGACGAGCGAGAGCGCGAGCGGAAGGTGCTGCGCGAGCAGGCGCTGGAGCAGGACAAGCCGCCGGAGATCGTCGAGAAGATCGTCGAGGGCCGGATGCGCAAGTTCTTCGAGCAGAACACCCTTCTGGAGCAGGGCTTCGTCAGGGACTCCGATGTCTCGGTGGAGGACCTGATCGAGGAACGCGTCCCGGGCGCCACGGTGCGCCGCTTCGTCCGCTTCGAGATCGGAAGCTGAGCCGTGGGGGAGGAACCCGGACTGAAGTATCCGCGGGCGCTGGTCAAGATCTCCGGCGAGGCCCTGGCCGGTGACCAGGGCTTCGGCATCGACCCGCCGGCCATCAAGGAGCTCAGCGGGGAGATCCGCAAGGTGCACGAGGCCGGCGCCGAGCTCGGACTGGTGGTGGGGGGCGGCAACATCGTTCGCGGCACGTCGGCCAGCGAGCAGGGCATGGACCGGGTGTCGGCCGACTACATGGGCATGCTCGCCACGGTCATCAACGCCATGGCGCTCCAGGACATGCTGGAGCGGTTCGACCTGCCCACGCGGGTCATGACCGCCATCCACATGGACGAGGTCGCAGAGCCGTACATTCGACGACGGGCCATGCGCCATCTGGAGAAGGGGCGGGTGGTC
>CAZFDK010000022.1:6537-37216 GCA_964518305.1 uncultured Gemmatimonadota bacterium
GGGACGGGCAACCCGTATTTTTCGACCGACACGGCGGGCGTGCTCCGCGGCATCGAGATGGATGCCGACGTGATCCTCAAGGCGACGAAAGTGGACGGCGTCTTCACCGCCGACCCCGACACGGATCCCGACGCGACCTTCATCCCCCGGATCTCCTACCTGGAGGTCATGACCCGGGAGCTGGAGGTCATGGACGCGGCCGCCATCTCGCTGTGCAAGGAGAACGGGCTGCCGGTGATCGTGCTGAACATCCGGAAGCCGGGCGCCATCCTGTCGGCCCTGGAGGGAGACGAGGTGGGGACTCTGGTGGCCGCGTGAGGGCGGGCGACGGTGCACGAGACGGCTGATCGGCTGACCACGAACGGCGGGAGAAACCATGTCGACCGACGTGCTCGAGCGATCCGAGAAAAAGATGGACAAGACGGTCCAGAGCACCCGGCAGGAGTTCTCGTCGGTGCGGACCGGCAAGGCCAGCCCGGCGCTCCTGGATACCGTCACCGTCGATGCCTACGGCTCCAGCGTCCCGCTGAACCAGGTGGCCAACGTCAGCGCTCCCGACACCGACATGCTGCTGGTCCAGCCCTATGACGGAAGCATCGCCGGTGACATCGCCAGCGCGATCCGGACGGCCGATCTCGGTCTGAACCCCAGCGTCGACGGGAACGTGGTCCGCGTCCCGGTTCCGCCGCTCTCGGAGGAGCGCCGGAAGGAGATGGTAAAGGTTCTCCAGCGCATGGCCGAGGAGGGACGGGTCGCAGTGCGTCAGATCCGCCAGGACGCCAAGAACGAGCTCCAGTCCGTGGAGCGGGAGGGCGAGATCTCCGAGGACCAGTACCACCGCCGGCTGGAGACTCTCCAGGAGCTCACCGACGAGCATACGGACACCATCGACAGGATGCTCGAGAAGAAGAAAGACGAAGTGATGGAGGTATAGGTCGATGGCCGGGCAGACGAGGCCGGAGGGTGAGGGCGACGGCGAGGCCGAGGGTTCGGGCGAGAACGGCGAAGGCGGCTCGGCCTATCGCGGCGACAGCAGCGACTACGACGAAGAGATCTATCCTCGGAGCTACCGGACGCCCGGGCGGATTAACCTGAAGAAGGCCATGCGCGAGTACGTCCGCGGGCACGACAGGGGCTGGGACCAGGAGACGAAGGCGCGGATGGCCGAGGAGTCACTGGAGGCCGAGGCGTCGAAGGAGGGCTACCTGGGTCCCGGGCAGGCTCTGGCCAGCGGCGACCTGACGCTCCGTGTCGGCGGTGAGACGTCGACCGAAGCGGCCCGCGAGGCCGAGGCGACCGAAGAGGAAGAGGGGCGTTTCCGCTTCGGGGTCGGGGTGCCGGAAACACTGAAGTACCACCGCGGTGCCGACACCTGGAGGGACCGGGTGCGGGAGTTGATCCACGGCGCCGTGCAGGAGGGCCCGGACGACGAACGGGGATAGCCCCCGTCGAACTGAGGACCCGCTTCGCCCGTCGTCTCGACCGGAATCCCGGGCTCGTCCCCGGCGGGTGCCGCGTCCTGGTCGCGTTCTCCGGCGGCCCCGATTCCACCGCTCTCCTCGATCTCCTTCGCCGCTCCGCCGACGCGCGGGACCTGGATCTCCTGGCTGCCCACTTCGACCATGCCGTCCGCCCGGACAGCCGGGAGGAGGCCCGTCGGGTGGCAGAGCGTGCCCGAACGATGGGGGTCGAGGTCCGCGTGGGACGGGCGGCGGGGGGAAGCGGCTCCGGACACGAGGAGCTCCGGCGTCGGCGATACCGGTTTCTGAGGCGGACCGCGCGAGAGGTCGACGCCGGACGCATCGCCACCGGCCATCAGGCCGACGATCAGGCCGAGACGGTCCTGTTTCGCCTCCTGCGCGGAACGGGCCTGCGAGGCCTCGCCGGCATCCCCGAGCGACGGGACGGCATCGTCCGTCCCCTCCTGCCCTTCCGGGAGCGGGACCTGCTGGAGTACCTGGAAGCGAACGGACTCAGGTGGAGCCGGGATCCGGCGAATCGCGATCCGTCCTACGCCCGCTCCCGGATCCGGCACGAGCTACTGCCGGCTCTGGAGCGGACGTGGGAGGGGGACCCCGTCGAGCGGCTGCTCCGGCTCGGGCGCGCGGCCCGCGACACCGAGGAGCGGATGGAGCGGCTCACGGCAAGCGTCGTGGACCTGTGCAGCCGCGACCCGTCCGGTCCGTTCCGGGTGCCGGAGCTCACGGCCGACGGCCGGGAGGAGCGCCGGGTGCGGCTGGCCCGGCGGCCGCTTCTGGCGGCAGGACGGGAGCTGCAGGCCCGGGTCCTGAGGCGCCTGGCCCGGTCCATGGATCGACGGCTGACCCGGGGGGGAACCGGCGAGGGCGTGGAGTTTATCAACGCCGGCCGAAGCGGCGGACGGGTCCAGCTCGGCGGAGGCCTGGAGCTCTGGCGGGAGTTCGACACCTTCTGGGTGGGACCCGCCGAGTCGCCTCCGGATGACCGTCGTCTGGAGGTGGACGCCTCGGAACCCGGCAGCGGAGGCCTCCGGGTCGGCGGACGCCGGTACAGTGCGGTCTGGGGCCCGGGCACCGAAGCCCGTTCCTGTACTCACTCCCTGGCGATTCCGCGGGAGATCCGTCAGCTTTCGCTCACCTTCCGGGAGTGGAGGGACGGAGACCGAATCGATCTCCCCGCGGGACGGATGAAGCTCAAGGAGCTGTTCAACCGCCGGCGCGTTCCGCGCAGCGAGCGACCCCGGCTCCCGCTGCTGGTGGCCGGTCGAGCCGATGTTCTCTGGGTGCCCGGCATCGAGCACGCGCTGCACGACGAGCCGACTGACGTGGATTGGTGGATCGGGGTGACGGGATGACGGAGACTCAGGAATCGACGAAATACGAGCAGGTCATGCCCCGCACCGGCGGGCGAGATCTGCGCCGAATCGTCTACACCGCGGACGAGATCGCCAGCCAGGTCCGGCGGATGGGCGCGGAGATCACCGACCACTACCTGGAGGACGAGGACCTTCTGGTGCTCGGACTCCTGAAGGGGTCCTTCATCTTTCTCGGGGACCTGGTGCGCGATATCTCTCGTCCACTGCACGTCGATTTTCTGGTGGCGTCGAGCTATGTCGGCACCGAGTCCACCGGCGACGTGGACCTCCTGTACGATCCGAAGGCTCCCATCGAGGGGAGGCACGTGGTCCTGGTGGAGGACATCGTCGACACCGGCACGACGATCAACCAGACCGGTGACGCGCTACGCGAGCGCGAGCCCGCTTCTCTGGAGGTCTGCACGCTGCTCCACAAGCACGAGGCCGACGACCTTCGCTACGAGCCGAGGTGGATCGGCTTCGACGCCCCGTCGGAGTTCCTCGTGGGCTACGGACTCGATCACGCCGAGGACTTCCGGCACCTTCCGTTCATCGCCAGCATCTAGGGCTTTCCCAGGGCCGCATGGAGCCGAACAGAGATGTCCCCCCTCCCCGTGACCAGGGTGACCGCGACTCGGGCCGGTGGAGCGGCCTCCCGAGGACAACCGCGTTCTGGTCGCTCGCCGTCTTCCTGCCCCCGGCCGTCTTCCAGCTCAGGGAAGGCGGGCGACCGTCCTCCACTGAGCTCTCCTACACCCGGTTCCGCCATCAGGTGAGCGAACGCAACGTTGCTTCGGTGACGATACGTGACGGGCGGGCGGCCAGCGGCCAGCTTTGCCGGTCCGTGGCCCCGGACGGGACCGAGTTCATCCGCTTCCGGGCGAGGCTTCCGGCCGAGGCGGACTCCGAGTTCCTGCCGGGGCCGGAGCGCTTCAGCCGGCCGGGGGGACGCCTCCCGGAGGGCGTGGTGATCGGGCCACCGGGGACCGGCAAGACGCTCATGGCCCGTGCGGAGGAGAGCGGAGGAGGGGAACCGTCGCCCGCGCTGGTGTGAACCGGTCGCCGCCGGAGCGATCGGCTGAGACCATCCGGCGCGAGTGGAGCGTCCGCGGCGGCGACGTGTCGCTGGACCGGCCCGTGTTGATGGGCATCGTGAACGTGACGCCGGATTCGTTCTCGGACGGCGGCCGGCACCTGGAACCCGAGGACGCGGCAGCGGGGGCACGCCGCCTGGTGGAGGAGGGCGCCGACGTCCTGGACGTGGGTGCGGAGTCCACGCGGCCCGGGGCGGAGCCGGTTCCCGCCGACGAGGAGTGGCGTCGGCTGGCGCCGGCCCTGGAGCGAATCACGGAGCTCCCGGTGCCGGTCTCCGTGGACACGCGGCGGGTCGAGACGGCCCGTCGGGCGCTGGAGAGGGGTGCCGCAATCGTGAACGACGTCTCCGGACTCTCGAGCGATCCCGGACTGGCGGATCTGGCCGCCGGATCGGGCGCCGGCCTGATCCTGATGCACATGCGTGGTACGCCGCTGGACATGCAGGCGGACACCGAGTACGCCGACCTGGTGGGCGAAGTCCTCGAGTCGCTCCGCGGATCGGTACGGCGGGCGCGGTCGGCGGGCTGCTCGGAGGAGCAGCTGATCGTGGACCCGGGCATCGGCTTCGGAAAGTCGCCCCGCGGGAACCTGCGGCTGCTGGCCCGGGCGGGCGAGTTCAGACGGGCCGGAGGACCGGTGATGGTGGGCCCGTCGCGAAAATCGTTTATCGGCGAGACCCTCGGCCTGCCGCTGAGCGAGCGGGTGGAGGCCACGGCGGCGGCCTGCGTGATGGCCCTGGAGCGCGGTGCCCGGCTGTTCCGCGTCCACGACGTGCAGGAGGTACGACGCGCCCTGGACATGGCCGCCGCGGTCCGCGCCGCGGATTCGGCGGGCGGCGCGGGTCCGGGGCCGAGAGATTCCGAGTCGGACGAGAGGACCGGCTAGCCCATGGACGCCATCCTCGACTACCTGAGTTTCCTGCGCCCGAATCTCAAGGACCTCCTCGAGATCCTGCTGGTCGCGTACCTCATCTACCGGATCCTCCTGCTCTGGACCGGTACCCGGGCCTTCCAGATCCTGGCCGGCCTCGTCCTGCTGGTGGCGGGCTACGCCGGAGCCAGCTTCCTGGACCTGCAGCTCATCACCTACATCCTCTCGCAGGTGTTCACCTACGGTGCATTCGCCCTCATCGTGGTCTTCCAGCCGGAGCTGCGAAACGCCCTGGCGCAGCTCGGCCGGAGTCGACTGTGGAAAGTGTTCGCCGAGATGGAGGAGAGCGAGGTGGCCGAGTTGATCGTCCAGGCCGCCGAGCGGCTGCAGCGGGCGAAGATCGGGGGAATCATCGCCGTCGAGCGCGAAGTTGGCCTCGGCGAGTACGTCGAGTCGGGGACGGAGGTGCACGCCGACGTCTCCGCGGAGCTGCTGACGACGATCTTCACCCCGTACTCGCCGCTCCACGACGGCGCGGTGATCATCCAGGGAGACCAGCTGGCGGCCGCGGGCTGCATCCTCCCGCTCACCCAGTTCCCGGTGGCCGACAAGTCCCTCGGCACGCGGCACAGGGCAGGCCTCGGCCTCTCGGAGGAGACTGACGCGGTCGTGGTCATCATCTCCGAGGAGACGAGCCAGATCTCGGTGGGTCACCGCGGACACCTGCGCCGTGACGTCTCGACGGACGAACTGCGCGAGATCCTCGCCACCGAGGGCGCGGAGACCTTCGGTGCTGCCCTCAGCGCGGGCCCTGACGCCCCCGGAACGGCGACTGGGGAACCCGCGAGCGAACCCGTGGGATCGGCGGAGGGGAACTGATTCTGAAGGGGCGGTCATGGTTCCGCCCGGCGATGTACACGACGATGTCGACGGAACGGGCCACGAGGGCCGTCCACGCTCGTTGACGCCCCGTGAGCCGGCGCATAGAATGTCGAGGCTGATTCGAGGGAACGATCACAGTCGCGGGAGGCACGTTGCAAAGCGATCTCAGCTACCAGCTGTTGACGCTGTTTCGGGACGGCGGGTTCATGATGTACCCGCTGATCCTGTGTTCGCTGCTCGGGCTCGGTGTGATGTTCGCCAAGGCGTGGACGCTCTGGGTTGCCCACCAGGAGAGCAGGGGACTCCTGGAGGAGGTGGAGGACCTGACCCGGCAGGGCGACCTGGACCAGGCCGTCGAGGTAGCCGAGAATACGCGGGGACCCGTGGCGGCGATTCTCCTCTCCGGGCTCCGCCGGCTCCGGGAGGAGGGGCACTCCGGCAAGGACGTCCAGGTGGCCATCAACTCCACCGGCAACATCGAGCTCGACTTCCTCGAGCGCGGCATGACGGTTCTGGCCACCATCGCCAACGTGGCTCCCATGCTGGGCTTTCTCGGCACCGTGATCGGGATGATCGAGGCTTTCGCCGCCATCGAACAGGCGGGCCAGGTGGACCCTTCGCTGGTCGCGGGCGGTATTAAGGTAGCGCTCATCACGACCGCTACCGGTCTCACGATCGCGGTTCCGGTGCACCTCGCGTACAACTTCTTTGTATCGCGAGTTGACATGCTGATCGAAGACATGGAGGAGGGCACCCAGGCGGTGCTCGACCTCGTGTGGGAGCTGGAGCACGGCGACGAATCGACCGCCGCTGCCAGCAACCCGAGCTCGTCGACCGAGCAGAGCTAGACAGAGGAGACAGACACGATGCCGCTTCTGGATCGGAGCACAGGGGTCGAGGACGAGATCCCCACGGCGGGATTGGCGGACATCGCCTTCCTGCTTCTGATCTTCTTCCTCACGACCACGGTGTTCAACGAGGAGAAGGGACTGCAGATCGTCCTGCCCGAGCAGCAGAAGGAGCAGGAGGTCCCCTCCGAGAACATCATGTTCTTCATCGTTCAGCCGAACGGTCAGGTCGTCATTCGGCGGGGCGAGTCCGAGCAGACGCAGACCGTCCCGTCCCAACGCGTGGAGGGCATCCTGCGACAGGAGCTCGCGGCCAACCCGAAGCTGATCGCGGCCATCCAGACCACGCCCAACGCGCCGTACCGTCACATGGTCGACGTGCTGGACGAGGTGAAGAGCGCCGGCGCCGAGCGCGTTTCGCTGCAGATGAAGGAGCAGTGACCGATGGCTGGAAGAGACTCCGGATTCGACCGTAGCTCGGAGAGCGAGGGGGAGATCCCCACGGCGGGACTGGCGGACATCGCCTTCCTGCTGCTCATCTTCTTCATGGTCACCACGGTCTTCCGCCGCGACCAGAAGCAGGAGATCCGGTGGGTGGAGGCCGAGGCCACGAAGAAGATCGACGAGAAGCGGAAGAACATCCTCCACGTCTGGGTGGACGTGAACGGGAACATCTTCATCAATGACAAGAACATCCCGGTGGATCAGGTGGCGGACGTTGTCCGCCCGATCTACGCGGAGAACCGCGAGCTTGTGGTGGCGGTCCGTGCCGACCGGGAGATCCCTTATTCCAAGATCAACGCCATCCAGAAACAACTGCAGGCTGCCGGGGCGGTGCGAGTGACGTTCGCCACCCGCCTCGAACAGCGCGTGACCCGGCCCAGGAGGTAGTACATGACACCCGAGGAGCCACGTCAGCAGGACGAAAGGCGCAGGGGCATCGCCCAGACGGCGAACGACGAGTTCAAGAACAGCTACGCGAGCTGGTTCGCCGGCGGGCTGATCTTCGCGGTCCTCGCCCACTTCGCGCTCTTCGAGCTCTTCCCCCAGTTTCGCGCGGCGGATATCGGCACGAAGTCGAAGGCCATGGAGACCGTGGAGCTCCCGCCCCAGGTGGAGATTCCACCCCCTCCGCAGCAGATCGCCCGGCCGGCGACGCCGAAGGTCTCCTCCGCCGAGGTCAGTGAGGACGTGACCATCAGCGAGACGACCTTCGAGAGCAACCCGGCCGAGGACCTGCCTCCGCCTCCCAGCGGCGAGGGGAGCGACGCCTCCGACCGGCCGTCCTTCATCCCCTACGACGTGGCGCCGGAGCTGAAGAACGCCAGCGAGGTACAGTCGTTCCTGCAGCGGGTCTACCCGCCCTCGCTGAAGTCGTCCGGCATCGGCGGAACCGTCGTGCTCTGGATCTTCGTGGACAAGCAGGGCGAGGTGGAGAAGGCCCGCGTCCAGAAGAGCAGCGGGTACGATGCCCTCGACCAGGCCGCGAAGAAGGTAGCCAACCAGATGGCCTTCAGCCCGGCCATGAATCGGGACAAGAAGACGGCTGTCTGGGTCCAGCAGAGGGTCCAGTTCCAGGTGAAGTAGGGCGAGACGAGGGGCGCCACCGTCCCCGCGCCGGTCGGCGCCCACCCGTCTCGTTCCAGCGACCCGCGAGGAGCCCGACGGCGACTCGTACGTCCCTCTGAAACCTGTCAAGGAGCCGCTCGAGGCGTTCAGCCCCGGGCGGCTCCTGTTTGTTTGTAACTCTGTTCGTGATCGTAGCGCCGGCGCCGCGTGACCCCGATCTCGCCGGGGGCCCGGCGACGCGGCGAGCCTGCGTCCCACCGATCCGAGAGACACTGCGGGGAGAGCCGATCGTGACGGATGCGATCTTCGACGAGCGACTGGAGCGAGTCCGGGGCCGGGTGCGCGACGCCGCGCAGGGGACCGACCGCGAGCCCGGGGCCGTCGAGATACTGCCGGTGACGAAAGGGCATCCGGCATCGGTGATCCACGAGGTGGCGGAGACGGATCTGGGGGGCATCGCGGAGAATCGCGTGGGTGAGGCCGAAGACAAGCTGGGCGGGGTCGGGCGCCTGGGACTGAGCTGGCACATGGTGGGCCACCTGCAGCGAAACAAGGCGGATCGGGCGGTTCAGATCTTCGACGTGATCGAGTCCGTCGATTCCCGCCGCCTCGCGCGCAAGCTGGACCGGGAGTTGCAGAAGGCCGGACGAGATCGGATCCAGGTGCTCTGTCAGGTGAACACCTCCGGGGAGGAGTCCAAGGGAGGGTTTCCTGTGGCTGACGACGAGGAGAGGGCGCTGGACGCCGTGGCGGAGGTGTGCGAGCAGGAGCGGCTCAGGGTTCGGGGGCTCATGACCATGGCCCCCCTCACCGACGACGTGTCGGTGCTGCGAGAGACCTTCCGCGTCTGCCGTCGCTTCTGGCGCCGCTGCGGCGAGGAGATCTCCGGCTTCGAGGCCGCCGTGCTCTCCATGGGCATGAGCAACGACTACGAGATCGCGGTGGAGGAGGGGAGCACCCGCCTCCGCCTCGGGACGGCCCTGTTCGGCGAGCGTCCCTAGGAGTCGGATCAGGCTTCTTCAAGGCCCGACACGGAAGGGAGAGACCGATGATCGATCTGACGCCGGTGGAGGTCCGCAAGAAGGCGGATGACTTCGACCGCGGCTTCCGCGGCTACGAGCAGGACCAGGTGAAGAATTTTTTGGAGATGGTGGCGGACCGCCTGGAGTACATTCAGGAGCACAACCGGAAGCTGGAGCAGGAGGTCGAGCAGCTCCGGGAGGAGCTGGAGCGTTTCGAGGAGCGCGAGGAGGCGCTCAACGACGCTCTCCTGACCGCCCAGGAGCTCCGGGAGGAGTCGCGAGCCCAGGCCGAGCGGGAGGCGTCGCTCACCCTGCGCGAGGCGGAGGCGAAGGCCGAGGCCATCGAACAGGAGGCGGAGCGGAGCCTGGACTCCGCCCGGGACAGGCTGGACGAGCTCAAGTCCCGGCGGGCCCACTTCCTGCGCTCGTTCCGCGCCCTCCTGGAGGGATACCTCTCGGAGGTCGAGCTCGAACAGAGCCGGCTGCGGGAGAACGAGGAACAGATCCCGCCGGCCGCGGAGATCGCCGCCGATCCCGATCCGGAGCCGCCGGCCGTGGAGTCCGAGGCCGACGGTGAGCCGGAGGGGGGCGAGGACGGGGCCGACCCCGGTGGTGAGGTCCGCGATGAGGCGCCGAACCCGTCGGAACAAGCCGAGAGCGAAGAAGACGAGGCCGCGTCCGCTGCACACCAGGACGAAGGGGACCGGGAGCCGGCGTGACGCGGCAGGAGAGCCGACTCATGGAGCGCGTCCGGCGGGCTGCCGACCGGGTCCGGCGCGAGGGCGCATCGGAGCCGGAGTGGGCCGTGGTACTGGGAACGGGGCTCGGCGACCTCGCGGAGACGATCGAGGTGGAAGCCTCCGTTCCGTATGACGAGATTCCCGGGTTCCCGCCGGCCACCGTCGAGGAGCACGAGGGCCGACTGCGCCTGGGCTCGATCTCGGGACGGAGCGTGGCGGCCCTGAGCGGCCGCTATCACCGCTACGAGGGCCACTCCCTGGAGCAGGTGACGTTCCCGATCCGCGTCCTCCGCGAGCTGGGCGCCCGCACGGTGGTGACGTCCGGCGCCGCCGGCGGGATGGAGCCGCTCTGGGAGCGGGGCGATCTGGCCCTGATCTCCGATCACATCAACCTGATGGGCGACAACCCCCTGGTGGGGCCGAACGTGGAGGCGCAGGGACCCCGGTTCCCGGACATGTCCGAGGCGTACGACGCGGGACTCCGGCGGAGGGCGCGGGAGCAGGCCCTGGAGATGGGGCTCCAGCTCCGCGAGGGGGTGTACGTGGGGGTGACCGGGCCCAACCTGGAGACGCCTGCGGAATACCGGATGCTCAGGACTGTGGGCGCCGATCTGGTGGGAATGTCCACGGTGCCCGAGGTGATCGTGGCCCGGCACGCGGGGATGCGGGTGCTCGGAACGGCGGTGATCACGGACATGTGTCTTCCCGACGACTTGGAGCCGGTGGAGGTGGAGGAGGTGGTCCGGATCGCCGCCGAGACGGCGCCGGTTCTTTCCGCCCTCGTTCGCCGGGTGATGGAGACCGAGAGCGAGACGTAGACGACTCGCCGGGCGCAGTCGTGCCCGGAGGGGACCAACACGCACACAGGAGCGATCGGAGCCTGGAACGGATGTCGTATCGAGAGCTGCCCGAGAGCACAGCGGATCTCGAGCAGGAGATCCTGGAGCGGTGGGAGGACGAGGAGACCTTCCGGGAGAGCCTGCGCGAGCGGGAGGGCGATCCGGAGTACGTGTTCTACGAGGGGCCGCCGACGGCCAACGGCCGGCCCGGCGTCCATCACATCCTGGCGCGCACCATCAAGGATCTGGTGGCCCGCTACTGGACCATGCGCGGCCGCCACGTCACCCGTATCGCCGGCTGGGACACCCACGGCCTCCCGGTGGAGGTGGAGGCGGAGAAGGAGCTCGGGATCTCCGGGAAGCCGGAGATCGAGGAGATCGGGATCGAGCAGTTCGTCCAGACCTGCCGTGAGAACCTCTTCACCTACCAGGAGGACTGGGAGGATCTCTCCCAGCGGATCGGGTACTGGCTGGACTACGACGACCCCTACGTCACCTACGACCCCGACTACATCGAGTCGGTGTGGTGGGCGGTGAAGCAGATCCACGACGAGGGGTTTCTCTACCAGGGCTACAAGTCGCTGCCCTACTGTCCCCGCTGCGGAACCGGCCTCTCCAGCCACGAGCTGGCCCAGGGATACGAGCAGCGCAAGGATCCGTCCCTCTTCTCCCTCTTCCCGGTGGTCTCCGGCGACGCGGGAGACGGGATGCCGCGACGACACCTGCTCGTGTGGACCACCACGCCCTGGACTCTGGTCTCCAACGTGGCGGTGGCCTTCAATCCCGCACTCACGTACGTGGAGGTGGAGGCCCGCCTGGGGCGGAGCGGACAGCGGGGGAAGGGCGTCGCCGAGGATGGGTGCCCCGCTCGGGTCCTCGTGAGCCGCGGACGGGCCGACGATCTGTTTCGCCTGGAGAACGCGGACGACCGTTCGGACGAGGAGGACGGCGGACCCGCGGACCGCCCCTCGGGACGCATCGTGCGCGAGGTCCCGGCCGACGAGCTGGCCGAGCTGGAGTACCGTCGTCCCCTGGACCTGTACCCGGGCTACCGGGAGGAGACCGGTCGGCTCCACCCGGCGGAGTTCGTGAGCGATGAGGAGGGCACGGGGCTGGTACACATCGCACCGGCCTTCGGCGCCGACGACTTCGAGCTCGGAAAGGAGCGGGACCTGCCGCTGGTCCGCCCGGTGGACGAGGACGGACGCTTCGTCCCGGAGGTGGAGGACGTGGGAGGAATGCCGGTGAAGGAGGCGGACGACCGCCTGGTGGACCTCCTGGCCGAGGAGGGGCTGCTCTTCCGCCGGGACACCGTGGCGCACAGCTACCCGCACTGCTGGCGTTGCGACACCCCGCTCCTCTACATGGCTCGGGAGTCGTGGTACGTGGAGACCACGGCGGTCAAGGAGCGCCTCCTGGAGGAGAACGCCTCCGTGGAGTGGCATCCGCCGGAGGTCGGCACCGGTCGCATGGGCGAGTGGCTCGAGAACAACGTGGACTGGGCGCTCTCCCGCGATCGTTTCTGGGGCACGCCGCTACCCGTGTGGGAGTGTGACTCCGACGACGAGCACCGCGAGGTCATCGGGTCCTTCGAGCGGCTCGCCGAGCTGGCCGACGGTCTGCCGGAGGACTTCGACCCCCATCGTCCGGAGATCGACCGGGTGCGGTGGCCCTGCGCCCAGGAAAACTGTGACGGGACCATGACCCGTGTCTCGCAGGTGATGGACGCCTGGTTCGACTCGGGATCCATGCCCTTCGCCCAGTGGCACTACCCGTTCGAGGGTGAAGAGGAGTTCCGGCGTCATTTCCCGGCGGACATCATCGCAGAAGGGGTGGACCAGACGCGGGGCTGGTTCTACTCGCTACTGGCGATCTCGACGATCGTCTTCGACCGTTCGCCGTACCGCGAGGTCGTGGTGAACGACCTGGTTCTGGATGCCGAGGGACGCAAGATGTCCAAGTCCCGGGGCAACACCGTGGATCCGTGGAACGCCATCGAGCGGCACGGTGCCGATGCGATCCGTCTCTACCTGATCACGAGCAGCAATCCGTGGCTCCCGAAGCGCTGGGACCCGGAGGGACTCGAGGAAGTGCAGCGGAAGCTGCTGGACACCCTCCGGAACACCTACCGCTTCTTCGCCATGTACGCGAATCTGGAGACGTGGCACCACGGCGACGGCGATGCCGGATGGGGCGCGCCCCGTCCGCCCGCGGAGCGTCCCGTCATGGACCGCTGGCTGCTGAGCCGGGTGGACACCGTGGCGGCCAGGACGCGGCAGGACCTGGAGGAGAACGAGTTGACGCGGGCGGCCAGGCGCCTCGACGACTTCGTCGTGGACGAGCTCTCCAACTGGTACGTGCGCCGAACCCGGGACCGGTTCTGGGTCACCGGGTCCTCCGCCGACGGGGAGCTCAGACCGGCGGACGCCTTCGACACCCTCCACCGCGCCCTCCGCGCCACGTCGCTGCTCCTGGCTCCCGTCGCCCCCTTCATCAGCGACTGGCTCTACCGGGAGCTGGGGGACGGCGGGTCGGTGCACCTGGCGGACTTTCCCGAGCCATCGGGTCGACGCCGCCCCGACCTGGAGGAGTCCATGGAAGACGTGCGGGAGCTGGCGGCGCTGGGTCGGGCCGCCAGGGAGGAGCTCGGGGTGAAGGTCCGCCAGCCGCTCCGACGGGTCGAGGTCGTGATCCCCGGTGGACGGACGCTCCCGGATCCCTTCGTCCGGGTGCTGAAGGAAGAGCTCAACGTGAAGCACGTTGCCTTCCCCTCCGAGACGGCTGACATTGTCCGGCTCCACGCCCGCCCGGACTACAGCGAGCTCGGGCCCCGGTTCGGCTCCCGCACGCCCGACGTGGCGGAGGCCGTCGAGGAGCTGGACGGCAGCGAGGCCCGTCGCCTGCGCGAGGGACGATCCATCGAGCTCGTGGCCGACGGCGAACCCGCCGAGATCCGACCCCGAGACGTGCAGGTCCTCGAGTCGGGCCGCGGCGACTACGCCGTTCGCTCGGAGCGCGGGTACATGGTCGCCCTCGATCCCTCCCTGGACGCGGAGCTCCGGGCCGAGGGGCTGGCCCGCGAGGTGGTGAGCCGGGTCCAGCGATTTCGGCGCGAGGCGGGCCTGGACGTGGACGATCGGATCCGACTCGCCGTGGCGGGGAACGAGCAGGTAGAGGAGGCCGTGCGGGCCCACCGTGAGTACGTGACGGGCGAGACGCTGGCCGTCGAGCTGAAGGTCGGGCCGGACAGCGACGGCCGCGACCACGAGACGGAGCTGGACGTGGATGGCCATCCGCTCCGGATCGCCCTCGAGCGGATCGACGAAGGAGAAGCGCAAGCAACCGGATGACTACCATGGACGACGAGGATCTGCAGCACTTCGAGGACCGGCTCCTGGAGGAGCGCGCGAGCGTGCTCAGGGAGCTGGGCCAGTTCGACGAGGAGTTCGCCGAGGATCCGCGTGGATCCGGCGGCGGCCCCGAATCCTACAGCTTCCACATGGCCGACGAGGGTACCGACGCCATGGAGCGGGAGAAGAAGTTCATGCTCGCGAGCCAGGAGGGGGAGCTCCTGTACGAGATCGACGAGGCCCTCCGGCGGATGTACAGGAACGAGGAGGAGTACGGTGTCTGCCAGGAGTGCAGAGACCCGATCTCCCGGGAGCGGCTGGACGCCATCCCCTACGCCCGCCTGTGCATCGACTGCAAGGAGCAGGAGGAAGAGGAGTCCGGTGAGCTCTGACGAGGGCCGCCCCGGCGGAGGACGTGACGCATGGGGGTCCGGATCCGCGGGCGGGCTCGGCAAGCCCTGGCTCCTGGCGGCCGTCGCCGGCACGGTCCTGGTCCTGGACCGGATCACCAAGCGGTGGATCGTCGAGAACCTGACCCTGCACGAGATTATCCCCTTGTGGGGCGACTTCTTCCGGCTCACCTATACGCACAACTTCGGCGCAGCGTTCGGAATCGACGTGGGCCAGTACTCGCGGGTCTTTTTCCTGACACTGGCTACACTGGCCCTGGGCGTGCTCGTGTATCTGTACATCCACACTTCCGCGCGCCGCCGCCTCCGACTCTGGTCCCTGGCGCTGGTAACCGGGGGAGCCGTGGGCAACATCATCGATCGGATCCGCTACCAGGCGGGTGTCGTGGATTTTCTGGACGTGGGGGTGGGCTCGGTCCGGTGGCCCGTCTTCAACATCGCCGACATGGCGGTCAGCGTGGGAGCCGTCCTCCTGATGATCACCTTCTACCGGGAGGAGACGCGTTCGGCGGCCCCGGACGAAGCGCAGGGCCGCGAGACCTCCCGGGGGCGGAGCGCGCCCGGTCCGGGAGCGGAGGCCGCCGATGAGCGGGTCCCGGCCGGAGAAGGCTGAGGGCGAGAGGCGGCGCCTTCGGGTCGAGGAGGCCGGCGGGCGGCTCGACCGCTGGCTGGCCGACCGTCTGGAGCTGAGCCGGACCCGCCTGGCCCGGCTCATCGAGGAGGGCGAGGTCACCGTGGACGGGGATCCGGTCCGCAAGAGCCACGAGCCACGGGCCGGCGAGGAGGTCCTCGTGCGCATCCCGCCGCCGGAGCCCCTGGAGGTGGAGCCGGAGGCGATTCCCCTGGACGTGGTCCACGACGACGAGGACCTCCTGGTGGTGGAGAAGCCGGCGGGCATGGTGGTTCACCCCGGGCCGGGCCACAGCTCGGGCACCCTGGTCCACGCCCTCATGCACCACGTGGAACAACTGTCGTCGGGCACCGGACCCGCCCGGCCAGGCATCGTACATCGTCTCGACAAAGGGACCTCGGGTCTCCTGCTGGTGGCCAAGCAGGATCGGGTCCACAGCGAGCTCTCCTCCGCTCTGGCGCGCCGGGAGATCGATCGCGGGTACCTGGCCGCCGCGTGGGGACATCTGGACGCCGACCGGCTCACGGTGGACCGCCCCATCGGCCGCGATCCCGGAGATCGCACGAAGATGGCCGTCCGGGAGGACGGGAAGCGGGCGGTGACCCACGTTCGCCGCCTGGAGCGGTGGCGTTCGGCCGATCTCGCCGCGCTGAAGCTGGAGACGGGTCGGACCCATCAGATCCGGGTCCACCTGCGGGACGAGGGGCACCCGGTCGTGAACGACGAGACGTACGCGCCGGGGTGGGAGCGTGGGTTCGTCGGAGCCGGCGGGCGGTGGGCGGAGGAGTTCGCCCGCCGTAGCGATCGGATGTTCCTCCACGCCGCCCGCCTGGCGTTCGTACACCCCACGAGCGGGGAGCGCATGAGCTTCACGTCGTCGCTACCGGAGCCGCTGAATGGCGCGGTACAGTGGGCGCGCGAGCACTCCTGACGTCTGCCCTGCTCGTGTCCGTCGCCGCGAGCGGCGCCGGCCCGGCGGCCGAGACCGGCCGGACACCGTCGGGGGATCCTCCGACTCTCGCGAGGGCTGCGGACACCGTGAAGCGCGCGCCGGTGGCCCCGCCGCCTGTCCGCTGGCGGGCCGGGCCGGGACTGGAGTCGCTCGCCCGGTCGCTGGCGCGCGACTCGACCCTCTTCGCCCCGCTCCCGGGCATCGGCGATCCGGCGGCGCTCTTCTCTGACACCGTCACGATCTATCTGGTGCGGAATCTGGACAGCCTGGCCGCACCCGGATCGGTGGTCCGGGAGGAGTGGGTCGCCGGATTCGCCGATCAACGACGGCTGACGATCGGAGTCCGGGCCCGGGAGGCGGAGTCGGGAATCGGCAGCATCCGCTCCGTCCTCCGCCACGAGCTGGCGCACCTGGCCCTGAGCCGCGCCACGTCTGACCGGGCGCCGCGGTGGCTGCAGGAGGGTTATGCCCAGCTCGTGTCCGAATCCTTCGACGCCGGTGCGGCCTGGCGACTCCGGTTCTACTTCCTGCGGTCCGGCGGCGGGACACTCGACCGGCTCAACGTGGGCTTCCCGCGCGGGGAGGGATCGGCCCGCACGGCTTATCTCCTGTCGTACACGGCGGTCCAGGACCTCTACCGCCGGGGGGGAGCGACCGGCCTCCGCCGGTACTTCGAACGGCTGCGGAGCGGCGCGACGGTGGACGGGGCCATGCGGGACGTGTACGGGGTGACGCTGGCCCAGTTCGAAGAGCAGTGGAGGGAGTCGGTCTCGGACCGATTCGGCTGGCTCTACCTGGTCACGCGCGCCACGTTCTTCTGGTCCGTGATTGCAGTGGCCGTGCTGGTGATCTGGTGGATTCGGCGGAGGCGCGATCGCGAGCGGATGGAGGAGCTGCGGCAGGAGGAGAGGCGCGAGGCCATTCGGCAGCTCCTGAACGAGGGCGACGCCGGCGGTCCGGACCCCGGCCGAGCCCCGGGTCTGTGGGAGCCGCCGGAGTCGCCGGACGACTGGCGTGGCGATTGAGAGAACCGGGCGAACGCCGTGCCCGGTTGCGATGTCTCATTGACGACCCGGCGGGTCGGGTCTACCCTCTGGACCGCGATCCACCGGCCGGGCGAGGGAAGACGACGAAGGCGACGCCATCTGGATCGAACGAGGGAGGATAGCGTGTCGAGATCCGAGGACGGCTTCTTCGGATACGGGCTGCTGAATCTCGGACTGTTCGTAGCCGGATTGCTGGTGGTCGTCCTGGGGTACGTGTTTCTCGACCGGGGGTCGGTGACGGCGGCTCCCGTCCTCCTGGTCCTGGGGTATGCCGTGCTCCTTCCCATGGCGATTCTGGTCCGTACCGGCGAGCAGAGCTGATGGACCCGGGCGCGTAGCTCAGCGGTTGAGAGCGCTGCCCTTACAAGGCAGAAGTCCCAGGTTCGAATCCTGGCGCGCCCATCTCGCGGTCGAGGGCCGTGCTCCTCGACCTCGTCTACTCGGTCCACGTACACCTGCTTGAGTTGTATCCTTCTGCCGCCGGAGCCCATACTTTGCCGCACTTTGCGGCACGAACCCGCTCCTCTGGGGGGACTCGATGAGCATCCTGGACGACGTGACGGAAGTTGTGAAGATGGTTCGGAAGCTCGACCGTTTCGGACTCCTGGACGAGGTTCTGGATCGGCTCCTCCATCTGCGCGAGCAGGTCCAGGAGCTCCTTGAGGAGAACCGACGCCTCAAGGAACGTCTGCATCGGCTCAGGTCTCAGACTGAGTCGCTGCCCTACGAGGGCGTGTACTGGTTCGACTTCGGCGGCTCGTCCGACGGACCGGCGGCGCCTCCCGCCAACGCCGGGGAAGGCTGAAGTCGGTCCGATAGAAGTCAGCAGCCGCCCGAGGGTTCGGGCACGGGGGCCATTCCGGCGTTTCCGAGGGCGACGGTGCCGCTCCCCTCGATCGTGATGGATCCGCAGAACGAGTGGTTGAGCAGGACGGCATCGCTGCCGTCGACCAGGAGAGCACCCGCGACCCGTGTGCCCCGAAGCCGGTTGCCGCTCCCGCTCACTGTGACGTTCCCGTGATGGTGACGTTGCCACCCTCCCCCTCTCGCCGAAGAGAGTCACGTTGATGCCGGAGAAGTCGATGTCCCCCGTGCAGGTGCCGCCCCGCACCAGCACGATGCGATTGCTCTCGGAGAGGGAGTCGTTGACCTCGGAGGCGGACATGTCGGAGGTGATCTCGATCACCTCTCCCCCGAAGTCGTAGCGGTCGTTCCCCATCTCCGCCGCACCGTTTCCGTTCAGGGCCACGGCCACCTCACGCAGGTCACGCTCGGCGATCGAGAGAAAAAGTTAGCCGGTGTTGCCCCCGCCGTCGTCGAGGAGCACGGAGTGAGAACCCGTGTCGACGCCGGCGACGACGGACACGCCGTCGGTCCCGGTCGAGCCGGAGGGGCCGTCCTGCAGGGAGCCGTCCTGCAGGGAGATATCCACCCCTTCCCGGTCGGGCCCGGCCACGGGGACGGAATCCTCGGTTGCATCGTTCACCGTGGGGTTCACTGCGAAGAGGAAGGTCGTCTCCCCCAGCTCGACCTCGGTGGGCTCGGTGATCCCGTTACCCCCGCAGGCCGCCAGAGTGAGTGCCATCGCTGCGGCGGTCGCGGTGGTGATGACGTGCTTCATGATGGTGTCCCGCTGGGGGGGACGCTCTATTCCGCCTCTTTGTTCGGCCCTTCTGGCGACAATGGGGCGCGTGTGATAGGATTTACCGCGATAGACGTATGATAGTGCGTGCATAGAGCATCAATGGACCACGAGTTGCAGTTGGATAGTCGTGAATAAAAGTCCGGCCGACAAGGGCATTCCGGATCTCAGAATCCGGGTGCAAAGGCGAGAGTCCGGCCCGGATAAACTCGCCTGCCGAAGGCGGATTTCCCACTTCTTACAGGTAGTGACTCTCTCGACGGCCCGACTGCACGCTCGGGTCCCATCTGTATACCTCTGGAGGAAGAAGCCCGATGGCCATTGATCGCAACCCGGACGTCATGGAGATGGTGGAGCGGGAGCTCCGGGAGAATCCGGACGTCTCCAACGAGGACCTCAAGCCGAAGGCCGAGGAGATCGACGAGGAGATCGAGGACCTCTCGGCGCGTCAGTTCAACGCCCGCTATCCGCTCCAGGTGAAGCGGAAGATGGCCTCCGACGGCGGAGGCTCCGAGGCCGCCCCCTCCTCCGGCGGGGACGAACCGACGGAGAAGGCCGCCGAGTCCGGGAACGAGGAGGGAACGGGCGAAGACGCGGAACCGTCGGAAGAAGCCCGACAGGAGGTCTTCAGCATGATCGAGCAGGCCCTGGAGGAGAATCCGGACGTCTCGAACGACGAACTCCAGGAGCGCGCCGCTGAGATCGACCCGGCCATCGCCGATCTCTCCGCACGTAGTTTTCACGCCCGGTACCCACTACAGGTCAAGCGTCAGATGACCGCCGCGCAGAAGGAGGAGGAGGCCGCGGAGGAGCCCGAGGCAGGTGGCGAGAGCCGCGACGAGCTCCGGGCATCGGTGCGGCAGGCGCTCCTGGACTTCGCCCGAGACGTGGCCGGGGCGAGCGATCGGGGCGACGTGATCGACGTCCTGACGAGCGTCGACGAGTACGTCGACCCGGTGATGGAGAAGGCGTAGCGCCTTCTGCGATCAGTGAGGACTCGTTCCCCGATGGCGCCTCCCGACGGATGGAGTGACGCGGTGCGACGGTGACATCCGATTTCGAGGAGGTACGGGAGGAGGCCGGAGCCGACGAGGATGTCCCGCTTTCGAAGGAGAGCGAGCGGGAGATCCTCGAGATGGTGGAGGATCAGCTCGATCGCCCCAATCCGCCGGACACCGGGGTCCTCTTCCGGCGCGCGTTGCACTTCATCGACCGCGACGTCCGTCACCTCAGCCTGCAGCAGTTCAACGCCAAGTTTCCGCTTCAGGTGAGGAGACGCAGGGCCCGGGATCGGGCGGAAGAGAGGGGGACTTCGGACGGAGCGGGAGGCGATGAGACCGCTGAGCCGAGACGACCGGGCGGCAGCACGAATCGAACGCAATCCAGGGGCAGGACGGTGACAGTCGATCGCAACCCGGACGTCATGGAGATGGTGGAGCGGGAGCTCCGGGAGAATCCGGACGTCTCCAACGAGGACCTCAAGCCGAAGGCCGAGGAGATCGACGAGGAGATCGAGGACCTCTCGGCGCGTCAGTTCAACGCCCGCTATCCGCTCCAGGTGAAGAGAGAGATGTCTTCGCTGAAGTCGAAGACCAGGGAGCGGGGTGACGGCAGTCGCCCCCCGGAGGAAACGGACGACCGGCGAGAGGTCGTGCGTGAGGCTCTGCTGGACTTCGCGAAGGCGGTGGCGGGGGCCGATGACCGGGGCGATGTGATCGACGTCCTGATCGGCGTCGACGGGTACGTGGACCGTGTCGTCGAGAAGCTGTGACGGAAGCAGCGGCCGCCTCACCGTCGAGACGGAGCCGGCAGAGGACCGGGATACTGACGCCGGGAGGAATGCTACCGATGACACGGACCAGCGATGTGGTAGCGGCCGCCGCCCTCGCCCTGATCGCTTTCAGTGGATGCGCGAGCTCCGGTGGAGGCGGAGGGACGTACCGGGGCGTGCAGCTGTACGAGAAGGGAGAGAACGTATACGTGTGCCGTCAGGCGCACACGGCGAACACCCGGGACGGTCTCGTGCAGCTTCTGGAGAGCGGGCAGTCGCCACAGGGCACGCCCACGGGACAGTCCGTGAGCATCGTGTCCCGGGAAGAGGTGCGCGCCGGAGGGGAGGCCGTATCGGTGGCCCGGGTGGAACCCCGAGAGGGGGGAAGCCGATACTGGATCCCCTACACGGGTCTCTGTTCGAAGAGCAACTGACGGCCTTCGCCCAACGACGAAATAGCCCGTGACGTAGAACAGCCCGGGAAAGCTGACGCTCCCCCGGGCTCTCTCTACTCTCGGGCCGAAAACGGCTCAGGCCATCAGGCCGTCACCAGTCGAGGAGACCCGAGTCCTCCTCGTCCTCGTCGGCGCCCGGACCGGGCTCTCTGGTGGGAGGACCGGGACCCGCGTCCGGAGCACCCGGTCCGGCTTCGGACTCCACGCCCGTACCGGGCTCGGGGCTCGCCGGGCCTTCGTCGGCAGCCGATTCCTCCATTTCGGGCAGATCCTCGAGGGACTCGACGTTCTCCGCCTTCGGTCCCTCGTCGCCCTCGACCTGCTCGAACCGTACCCGCTCACCGTCCTCGAGGCTCTTGAAGCCTTCCTGCTGGATGGCGCTGAAATGGACGAACACGTCCTCGCCACCGCTGTCCGGCTCGATGAAACCGTACCCCTTCTGAGGGTCGAACCACTTGACTGTGCCTTCCTGAGCCATCGTACTTCTCCGTTACAGATCTTCAAACTGTCTATACTCGGACCCGAAACCGTACCGGAACAGCGCAGGGACTTCAAGACGGATCATCGGGCCGGAGCGGCCGCGGCGGGCCACCATCGAATCACGGACGAAGGAGCCCGAGTCGACGAAGAAGTGCGATCCGCTCTCGCATGCGGCCGCGCCCCGAGCCTGACCGGCTGATCTGCTTCTCCGTGGGCTCGAGGGCGGCGAGTCCGCAAAGCGTAACGAGAATAACGATCAGTGCGTCCATGGCAGTGCTACCTCCGAATGGCGTCCAGTGCTCTGGCCGGCGGAGCCGGCATCTGGCGATCCCTCTCTCTGTCCGTCCCCCACTACGGAGACCGCGCGAACGTTGTTTCAGTAGCTGAGATGCCGGTGGGAGCGAGCGGGTGAGACAGGTCGATGTGTGCGGGACGAGACGCTACCCGCCGGGTACGGCACCCTCCTGAAGCCACCGTCCGCCGGCCGCGAAGGCCGCGCCCACCAGGGCCGCCAGCAGGACGCCGAGGGCCGTGGCCGTCCCGAAGTCGAAGGCCCGCAGCTGGGCCAGGATCTCGATGGAGATGGGACGCGTGGAGTGCGTGTAGAGGAGGATGGAGGCGACGAACTCGCCCAGCGCCGTGACGAAGGCCAGGGTGCCCCCGGCAGCGAGACCCGGCAGCACCAGCGGGAGCGCCACCCGACGCATGGTCTCCAGCCAGCCGGCGCCGAGAGAGCGCGCGGCTTCCTCCAGGGCCGGGTCGAACTGCCGGAAGGAAGCGATGGTCGCTTCGGCCACGAGGGGCGTGTTCCGGATGAAGTATGCCAGCGGCAGGATCCAGAACGTGCCCACCAGCACCGTTCGCCCGAGCTCGGGCTGATTCGTGCTGAAGGTGGTGGCCAGCCCGATGGCGATCACGGTGCCCGGAAGAGCCCAGGGGAGGACGAGGAGCACCCGCAGGAGTCCCCGCCCCCTGAACTGCCGGCGCACGACGAGATAGCCGGCCACGAAGCAGAGCAGGAGATTGCCGGCCGTAGCCACGGCGGCCATCTGGAGCGAGTTCATCACCGGCCGCAGGAGCTCGGGACGGGAGACGAGGTTCGCGTAGTTGCCCATCGTGAACTGGTCGGGGAGCACCTGGGTGGTCCACGTGCCGGTGGGCACGAAGGAGACGAGGGCCAGCGTCAGGTGCGGGAGGAGAAGGAGGAGCACGCCGCCCACGCCGGCCGCAGCCATCCCCCACCGCTTCCAGCCCGTGGTCCCGCGGCGCCGCGTGGCACCGACCCCTTTGCCCACCGCGGCGAATTCGCGGCCGCCCTCCATCTTCCGCAGGACCCACAGGAAGGCCAGCGACACGGAGGCCAGCACCACGGTCTCCACCATGGCGAGCGACAGGGCGCCGCTCACCTTGCTGGCGTAGATCTGGGTCGTGAGCACCCGGTAGCCGCCGCCGAAGATGTAGGGCGCCGAGAACGAGGCCATGGAGGTCATGAACACCAGAAGCGCGGCGGCGGCGAGGGCAGGACTCAGAAGGGGGAGCGTGACCTTCCTGAACACGCGCCAGCGGCCGGCTCCCAGCGACTCGGCGGCCTCCAGGGCGGACTCGTCCAGGCGGGAGAGTCCGGCCCGGACGAAGAGGTAGAAGTACGCATACATCGTGTATGCGTGGACGAGGAGGATCGCCGGGGCCCCCTGCATGCTCCACGGCGGTGAGGCAAGGCCCAGCAGGCGCTGCACCGTCCGGGTCAGGATCCCGCTCTCACCGAAGAGGAAGAGGAAGGCGATGACGCCCACCAGGGGAGGGAGGAGGACGGGCAGGGCGGCCAGAGCGCCGAAGATATTCCGACCGGGAAATTCCCACCGGTCGAAGACGAAAGCCAGCGGGACTCCGATCAGGCCCGACAGGACGACGCTGGCGACGCTGATCCATACGCTGTGCCACAGAGCGTCCAGCTCGGAGCTCGTCGTGAAGAACTCCCGGTAGGCGTCCGCCGTGAGCCCCGCGTCGCCGACCACGGATTCGGCCAGCACCACGAGGTTGGGATAGACGACCAGCCACAGGAGGAGGAGCAGTACGGGGACTGCCAGGAGGTACGTGAGCCGCCGCCCCCCGGCGCTGCTCGCGGAGCCGCTCACCAGCTCACGCCTCCCCGGTAGCCCCCGGACCCTCCGGACGGCCCTCCCGGGCCCGGCTCCCCGGAGGGAGCCGGGCTTCGCCGCGGGGGAAGAGGTGGAGCCGGGCTTCCCGGGCGGGCCTGATCCCCACGCGATCTCCTTCGGCCACGGCGTCCCGCCCCCCGGCCACCTCGAGGAGGCCTGCCGGGCCCGCGTCCACGCGGAACACGGTGACGGCACCCCGGAAGCGCCGGTCGCGCACGGTGCCGCGGAGGGTACGCTCCTCTGGCGGGAGAAGTCGGAGGTCCTCGGGCCGGACCCACAGTTCGGCCTCTACCCCGGACGCGGCCTCGCCGAGGTCGCCTTCCAGGCGTGCCATGCTGCTGAGCGACCAGTCGGCGTCGCCCGGCAGCAGGGCCGTTCGCATTCCGTCGTCGCGCCGCAGCCGTACCTCGAGTCGGTTGGCCCGGCCCACGAAGCCCGCCACGAAGGGATCGACCGGCTCGTCGTAGAGCACCTCCGGCCGCCCGGTCTGGCGGATCCGACCGGCGTCCATGACGGCGACCCGGTCCGACAGGTCGAAGGCCTCTTCCTGGTCGTGGGTGACGAACAGCGTGGTGATGCCGAGCTCCTTGACCAGGAGCCGCAGCTCGGTTCGGGTCCGCTCCCGGAGCGCGGCGTCCAGGTTGGAGAGGGGCTCGTCCAGGAGCAGAAGGGGAGGCTCGATGGCCAGCGCCCGGGCCAGCGCGACGCGCTGCTGCTGCCCCCCGGAGAGCTCCTGTACGGGGCGGTCCCCGAAGTTCGGAAGATCCACCAGATCCAGAACCCGTCCCACGCGACGCTGGATCTCGCTGTCTTCCACGCCCCGACTCCGGAGACCGAAAGCGACGTTCTCGAAGACGTCCAGGTGCGGGAACAGGGCGTAATTCTGGAACACCATGCCGAAGCCCCGGTCGCGAGGGCCCTGGCCGAGGATCTCCTCGCCGCGGAACCGGATCGTGCCGTCGTCCGGGCTCTCGAATCCCGCCACCAGGCGCAGGACGGTCGTCTTGCCGCAGCCACTCGGCCCCAGGAGGGTGAGCAGCTCACCCTGGCGGAGCGACAGATCCAGGTCGTCCACGGCGACGGTGTCGCCGAAGTGCCTGGTCAAACCGGAGAGCACCAGCTGGTCCTGGTCCTCGGGTCCGCCCGCACCGCGGTTCCGTCTCGAAGTCTTCTCGCCGCTCACGATGACGGCCTCAGTAGCCTCTGTCCCGTCCCTGGCCCCGGATCTGACGGTCCCAGTGGCGGAGCCACTCCGGCGTGTGCTCCTGCACGTAGCTGCGATCGATCTCCATGCTCTGGAGCCGCGGCATGGCGTCCCGGAGCCACCTCGGGAGGGAGTCGGACGGCAGATCTGTACGGGCGGGTATGCGGTAGAACTCCCGGGCCGCCTCGAGGATCTGAGTCCGGCTCCCGGCCCACTCCACGAAAGAACGGGCTTGCTTCGGTTGGCCGGTTCCGGCCACGACCGCGATCGCGTCGATGACGACGGGCGTCCCGCCCTCGGGGAGCACATAGTCCACGGGGAGCTCCGAAGTGGCGCGGAGTGTTTCGATGTCCGGCATGTTCCAGGGAGCCACGAGACCCTCCTGCCGCGCCAGCTTCTGATAGAGGAGGGTCGGATTGAGAACGTACTCCGAGGTCTGAGCGTCCAGCCGGAGCAGCCACTCGTAGCCCGCATCGGGGTCGCTGGTCTCCCGGTACTCGCGCCACATGATGGCGCCGAAGATGGCGCGCATGGTACCGGACGCCAGCGGTTCACGCACCAGGACCTCGCCGCGCCAGCGCGGTTCGAGGAGGTCGTCCCACCTCCGGGGAGCGTCCGAGGCCGAGAGCGAGTCGGTGTTGTAGGCGATGACCTCCGGTGTCCGATAGGTTCCGACCCAGCGACCGGCCGAGTCTCGGGCGGAGCTCGGCACTTCGTCCCACCACGCCGGCCGGAACCGCGCCAGCAGGCCTGCCGAGGCAGCTCGGTCGAACATTCCCGATGGGGCGCCCCACCATACGTCGGCCTGGGGGTTGGCACGCTCCGACCGCACCCGGTCCAGGACCTCCTGGCTGCCCATGTCCACCCACTGCACGTCCACCCCCGGGTGGTCGGCCTCGTACCGCTCCTCGAAGTGGGAGAGCAGCTCCCGTCCATGGGGCGAGTATACGACGAGCGGGGTGCGCCCGTCGCCGCCGCAGGCCGCGAGGAGCGGAAGGAGCAGGGCGAGGAGGACGCCGACGGGGCCGGCGTCTCGACCGGAGGCAGGCCGTCCCGAAGCGGCTTTGCGAGTCACGGGCTCGTCCCGTCGGCCGGAGACTCGGCGTCGAGCCAGCCCCGCCACTCGCCGGGCTCCAGCGACAGGAGATTGGCGAACAGCCGGTACGCTCCGGGCACGCCGGAAGGGAACTGCCGGAAGAAGGCGAGCCCCGTGTACACGTAGAGGCCCCGGTCCATGGGAGCCACCAGGAGGCTGCCGCGCCGGGGCTCCTCACCCGGGTCGGCCATGGAGAGGAGGGGCGTGAAGGCATCTCCCCACCGGTGGAGGAAATAGAGCCCCCGCTCCTGGACCCAGCCCCGGAAATCGCGGTCGCCGATGTCGTTGGGCGAGGAGAGAAGCGGCGACTCCGGATGCAGGAGCGTCACCTCGGCCCGCTCGTCGGTCACCCGGTCGTGGGGACGGGCCATCGTGACCCGGAATGGGGCATACTCCCCCTCCACGAACTCGTACTTGTTGTACTGGACGATCAGGGTCCCTCCCTGCCGCACCCACTCCAGGAGCCGAGGGTTGGCGGCCTGCAGGTCCTCTCGGACCTCGTAGGCGCGAACGCCGAGCACGATGACGTCGAACTCGCCGAGATCGCCGGAGCGGAGCCGCGGGGCATCGATCATGGTCACCGGCAGCCCCAGCTGACGGATGGCGGTCGGCACGTCGTCGCCGGTCCCCATGACGTAGCCCACGTTGCGTTCCCGGTTCACCTCGACCGGGAAGCGCTCGACCCGGAGCTCCGCGTCCCGGAACAGGGGGACGGGATCGATGTGCGGGTAATCGATCACGGAGAGCTCCCTGCTCCGGGGGCCGATTTCACCGTCGCCGCCAGACGGAACCGCCCGGGCCTCGGCCGCGACGCGATGGGTCGTCCAGGGCACCCCGGCAGTGTCGTCGCCGTCACCACTCTCGGAGGAAGGAGTTCCCCGGGACCTCCGGAGAGCGAAGGAGCGCGTCTCGGCGGCGCCGCGCCCCGCCAGCCGGACCGTCCGGCGACCGGGATCGGCGGACCAGCCCTCCGGGAGGCGGAGCGATAGGGTCGCGCGAAGGCTGTCCTCCATGTGGCTGCGCACGCTGACGACCACGCTGTCGGTGCGGGCCACGCCCTCCCCGCCTACGGGCGCGATCATCACCTCAGGCCGGGTGCCTACCGAGATCCGGGGGACCACGTGCACCGGCCGCCAGTACTCACCCCGCGCCTTGTCGACACCCCTGTAGCGAACCTCACGCCTCGCCGCTATCGCCGCAGGCTCGCCGGGATCGCCGGCCTCGAGACGAAGCGGGAGGCGTCCGGAAGCCAGCGGCGGGGACCGCGGCCGGCCGCGCAGATCCGGGTCCTCCGGCCATCGGTAGAGGTCCCCATCCCGTTTCCGGCGCAAGAAGTATTGCTGCGTCGGGGATGCGCTCTCCGGCACCCTCACCCGGAAGCTCCACCGGGCCAGCTTTCCCGCCGGCACCTCCAGAGATCCTTGACCTCCCGCCATGGCCGGCTCGGAGCCGTAAAAGCGGGAGCGTTCGGAGGCGGTGGGTCGTACGCTGTCGGCGGGCAGGAGCCGCCCGTCCCAGACCGCCGGGAGGTCCAGGTCCGGCGCCCGGGCGCGGACCGTGGCCCCGCTTCCGTTCCAGACCTCGGCGTGGACGCGGAGGCTCTGTCCGGGAACCCAGAGGTCGTCCTCGGCCCGAAAGCGGACGCTGACTCCCGATGCCGCCAGCAGGGCCCGTCGCGCCACCGTGGCCTGCCGGGCCATCACCCGGCGGGTCCCCTCCGCACCTGCCGAGGCGGCGAGCCGCGCGGCGTTCCGCGCAGCTTCCAGGGCACGCTTCAGCGGCGGCACCGCGGCGCCGGCGTCCAGCACGCGCAGCGAGTCCCGGGCACGCCCGCCCGCCCGCTGGAGCTGCTCGACACGGTTCCTCATTTCGTCGCGGCGCTCCGGTGGCAGTGCGTTCGCGAGTCCGGCCAGGGACGTGTCGACGCCGGCGAAGAGCGGGGCGGCCGGTCCGGCCTTCGTGCGGTTCTCCAGGAGCAGAAGGCGCGTGAAGCGGGGCCCCGGAGGCTGTACCGTGCCGAAGCCCTGCGAGCGGTGCTGGCTCCGCCCCTCCATGGCGAGCTGGAACGGAGACCGGCCGAGGAGAGGATCGTACTCGCCGGTGGACACGCGGACCGTGGCCCGGTCGGGGTCGCGCCACGCCCGGCGATACAGCTTGTCGGCGGCCCACGTGTCGACGCCGCGATCGAGCTGGTCCGGAAAGCGCGCGGAGTCGGCCGCGGCACGGAAGGCGCTGCGGGCCAGGAGCCCCGCCACCTGGTGGTGGCCGTGCCCGTCGTCGGGCGTGCCGCTGAAGATGGAGACAACGACGTGGGGACGGAACTTGCGGATCCGCCATACGACGTCGCGAAGGAGCTCCTCCCGGGGCCAGTGCTCGAAGGTCTCTTCCGCCGTCTTCGAGTACCCGAAGTCGTAGGCCCGGGTGAAGTACTGCTCCGCGCCGTCCAGGCGGCGGGCCGCCAGCAGCTCTCCGGTCCGGATCAGGCCGAGCCCCTCGCCCAGCTCGGAGCCGATCACGTTCTGTCCGCCCTCGCCGCGGGTCAGCGACAGATAGGCCGTGCGCACGCCCCGGGAGCGGTCGAGCTCGGCCAGGAGCGCCGTGTCCTCGTCGTCCGGGTGGGCGGCGACGAGGAGGACACGTCGTGCGGATCCGAGCTGGCGCAGGAGCAGCCCCGTCTCGGAGGCGGCGCTGCTCGTCGGACCTCCCGGGCGAAGCGAGCCCCGAACCAGAGATCCCTGGACGGCGGCTGCGGGCGCGGACCCCGCTGACAGCCCCAGGAGAACCGCTGCGAGGAGCAACGGCACCGGGCGAAGGGCCGGGAGGTCGCGGTCCATCGGAGCGGGAATGGTCGTAGGAGATTCCATGACACTCATCGGCGCGAAGCTAGGATGCACGCTCGAGCGGGGAAAGCCTGCCGCCGCTCCCTGCTGCGCGCTCTCATGATGGCGGTGCTCCTCGGGAATACGGCGACCGGTTCTCGGGTCCCTCCGGCCGCGGTCCACACGTACGGTACGGACTCGACACGCCGTCTGTACACTCACCGGGTAGTGTCAGCGTCCCGGTCCCGATTGCCGGGCGGGAAGAGGACGACTACCGTACTGTGCGTTGGCCAATGCTCCCCCCTCTCCTCGGAGACCCATGCATCGATCGACACGCGGTCCTGGCCCCGGATTCGGATCCGCGCCCCGTCCGCTCCCGGTGCTGCTCGTCCTGCTGATCGCTGCCTGCGGGGGAGGCGGAGACGACGGCGGGCCGGCGACGGGGGAGCTCACCTGGTCCGCGGAGCAGGGTCCGGCCGACCGGGTGACCGAGATCACCGGCTTCCGGGGGCCGGAATCGGTGCGCTACGATCCCGAGCAGGGCGTCTACTTCGTTTCCAACTTCAACGGCGACGGCGGGGCGCGGGACGCCAACGGATTCGTCAGCCGGGTCGGTCCCGAGGGCGAGGTCGATTCCCTCCGCTTCATGACGGGAACGGAGGAGGCGCCCCTGCACGCGCCGCGAGGCATGTACATCACCGGCGATACGCTGTGGGTCGCCGACGTGGACGGGGTTCACGGCTTCCACCGGAGGAGCGGCGAGACACTTCACTTCACCGACCTCACGCGTTTCGAGCCGGGCTTCCTGAACGACGTCGCCGCCGGGCCGGACGGCGCCATCTACGTCACGGACACCGGTGAATCCCGGCTGTACCGGGTGAGCGGCGACAGTGCCCGCATCGCCGTCGAGGACTCCCTGCTCGGGCCGCCGAACGGCATCACGTGGGATGGAGCCGGCGCCCGCTTCGTGCTGGCCCCGTGGGGCGGTACCCGGACCGTCCGTGCCTGGAGCCCCGGCGTCAGCGGGCTGACCGAGGTGGGGTCCAGCGCGGGCGGCAACTTCGACGGAGTGGAGATCGTCGACGGCCGCATCCTGCTGGCGAGCCAGGCCGACTCGAGCCTCCGCGTCCTCACGGACGGTGGCAGCCGATCCATCGTACAGGTTCCGGGCAGGCCGGCGGACATCGGCGTGGACACACGGCGAGGCAGGGTGGCTGTCCCCTATATCGCGCTCGACCGGGTAGACATCTGGCGCCTCCCGGCCTCCGGGCGGGGGAGCTGAGCGGGCGGCGCGACGCGGTGGTGTGAAGATCTCTCCGTCAGCGCTTCTCCGCACCCGGGACAACCTCCCGCACATCCGTCCGCGAGGAAGAGCGGCTCCGCTGAAAATCAGTCGGGACGAAGCGTGCCGTCCAGGAGCGCGGACGGGACTCTGCGGAACACCGGGCGGGGTGGGCCTGTAGACAGTCGCCGTGCGAGGAAGGAGGTACGTTCGCGTCACGGCCGGCTCCCCCGGAGCAGGTCCGGCGGGCGAAGCCGTAAGCGGCCCGTCTTCGGTCGCAGCCCCCGGCGGAACAAACTGAGGGCGAAGGGTTTATAGGGAGGACGCGCTGGCCGGGTGACGACCCCGGCCGAGCAGTCGTGGCGAGACGAGGCGTCGCTTGAGCGTAGGGCCGGAACCCTGCAACGTCACGCGTCCCTCCCTGGATGCACGGAACGGTTCCGAGCTTCCACGAAGCGCGGCGCTTCCTCTCCGGCAGCGGCGAAGACGTCGTCTGTACACTCTGACACGGCCCCGCCGGCGATTCGGTGCGGCCGGCTCGGAGCGGGACGGCGGCAACGCTACGGCGATTCGGGAGAATCGCCGAACGGAAGCCGGCGGAAGGATCGGCGGCTTTCGGCGGAGACGGATCTGCTGTTTCACAAGGAGTTGTTGTGAGCGATGTGAGGTGTGTGGGGCCCCGAG
>CAZFDK010000023.1:0-36164 GCA_964518305.1 uncultured Gemmatimonadota bacterium
CACGGACTTCACGCCCGAGGAGAAGGAGCACGGGATGTCCATCGAGCTGGCCATGGCCCGGCTGCCGTGGATGGACGCCCGGATCAACCTCCTGGACACTCCCGGCTACCAGGACTTCTGGGGGCAGACCCACGCCGGCGCCCGGGTGGCCGACGGCGCCGTGATCGTCGTGGACGCCGCCTCCGGCGTGGACGTGGGCACCGAGCGGGGCTGGCAGCTTTGCGACGAGCACGGCCTTCCCCGTCTCGTCTTCGTGACGGGCATGGACCGTGACAACGCCTCCTTCGAGGAGGCCTTCGAGCAGATCGACTCGGCCCTGGACGACGGAGCGATACCCGTTGAGGTCCCCATCGGCGCCGGCTCCGGGTACCGCGGCATCGTGAACCTCTTCTCCGAGCGGGCCCACTTCTACCGTGAGGACTCGGACACCGGCGAGTACGAGGAGGGGGAGATCCCGGACGAGCTCACGGACGGCGTTCACGAGTACCACCGTGAGCTCATCGAGACCATCGCCACCACCGACGACGAGCTGCTGGAGGCCTACCTCGAGGGGGAGGATCTCCCCCGCGAGCAGGTCCTGGACGCCCTCTCCGCTGCCATGCTCCGCGGCGACGTGTTCCCGGTGTTCTGCGGCTCCGGCGAGTCCGGGTGGGGCGTGCGTGCGCTGATGAAGAAGGTGGTGGAGTTGCTGCCCTCGCCGGTGGACACGGCGCCGCACCTGGCGGAGGGGCCGGGCGGCGACTACGTGGAGCTGGGCGGCACGGACGAGGATCCCCTGGCGGCCCTGGCGTTCAAGGTCACCTCCGAGGCGCATGCCGGTGAGCTGAGCTTCCTCCGGGTCTTCTCCGGCAGCCTCGAGAACGGGGAGACCGTCTACAACCCGGGGCGGAAGGCCACGGAGCGGATGACGCACCTGAGCGTGGTGGACGGCGAGGAGCGCAGCGAGGTGGATCGTCTCCACGCCGGGGACATCGGCGTGGCCGCCCGCCTGAAGGACACCCACGCCGGCGACACCCTCTCGCGCCGGGAGACGCCGGCGACCCTCCCGGGCATCGAGTGGCCGGATCCCGACATCTCGGTGGCGGTGCGTCCGTCCTCCCGCTCCGAGGAAGACAAGCTGGCCACCGGCCTCTCGGCCCTGCACGAGGCAGATCCGACCTTCCGGTCGGAGTACGATGCCGAGCTGGGACAGACGATCGCCCGGGGTATGGGCGAGCTGCACCTGACCGTGTGCCTGGAGCGGCTGGAGCGGAAGCAGGGGGTGGACGTCGTCACCGAGCAGCCGCGGGTCCCCTACCGGGAGACCATCACGCAGCGGGCCGAGGGAAAGGCGCGGCACAAGAAGCAGTCGGGTGGCCGCGGCCAGTTCGGGGATTGCGCGATCCGCCTGGCGCCTCGACCGCGGGGGAGCGGCTACGAGTTCGTGGACTCCATCTCCGGCGGAGCCATCCCCAGCAAGTTCATCCCGGCCGTGGACCGGGGAATCCAGGAGGCCGCCGAGGACGGTGTGCTGGCGGGCTACCCGGTGGTCGACTTCGGGGTGGAGCTCGTGGACGGCTCCCACCATTCCGTGGACAGCTCCGAGCAGGCCTTCAAGATCGCCGGATCGAAGGCCTTCAAGAAGGTGGCGCAGGACGCCCGCCCTGTACTCCTGGAGCCGGTGATGGAGGTGGAGGTGAAGACGCCCGATGAGTACATGGGCGACGTCATCGGCGACCTGAACGGGCGCCGGGGACGCGTGCAGGGCATCGACACCGACGGCCACTGGCAGGTGGTCCGCGCCCGGGTGCCCCAGGCGGAGCTCTACCGCTACTCGGCGGCGCTGCGATCCATCACCCACGGCGCCGGCGCCCACTCCCGCTCCTTCCACGCCTACGAGCAGGTGCCCCACGACGTGGCCGAGGAGATCATCGACCAGCGGGAGGAGCGGCGCGAGGCGTCGTAACGTCGGGACTCGTTCCGGGGCGCCGGCCGGAGGAGCAACCGACCGGGGTCCGGCCGTTCCCCGCGTCTCCGCGGAGACGTTTCTGCGGCCCGCTGACGGAGGTGGTCCCCGTCCCGACTCAGCGCCGCGCTCCGGCCCTGGCGGGGCTGACGGGGACGGATTTCCGCGGATGGCCTGCCGCTGTTGACCCCCTCGCGACCGACATAAGTTACATTACATCAGCGGGTTACGAGATTCACGACGACAAGCGTCGCACCCCCGTGTCCGCCAACCCTTGAGGGATTCTCGGGCCTGCCTCCCCCCGGGCCTCGCTCCGATGCTGAAGCGGGCCCATGGCCCCGCACCAGCCTGACGCCCCGATCCGGCCTGCCCCTCCTCCTCAGACCTCCTCCGACGTCTCTACTCCCGCTCCCACGGCCGCCTCGTCCGTCCTGCGGGCCGATGGATGGCGTAATCATATTGTATTCGGTTTCTGTTCGGTCCTTCCAGGGGAGCAGACAGATGACCGACCACCAGTGGCTGGCGGAGTTCGGGGGCGACGACCTCACGCGGGAGGAGGTCGACGCGCTGTCGGATCGGATCGCACGGCTCGCGGCCCACCTGGAGGCGGCGGCCGACGAGCTGTACACGGGCGAGGGCCATCCCGGGGGACCAGGAGAACGCCGGCCGCCGGCCCGGAGGCCCCCGTCCCCTCCCTGGTGACGGAGCAACAGGAGCCGGGCATCGGCGCGTGGACGGAGACCCCCGACCGGGACGGCACGCCGATGGAGGTCGACTGGGCGATCTCGGTGCTCCATCCCCGGGCGTTGGAGGTCGAACCGGCCCCCGTCTCCGCGGAGACGTCGAATGGCCACGATGGGAAGAACGAGTGACCGTTCGCAGCGTGTCGTGGTCAGGACCGGGGAGGCCCGACACGTCGTTGCGGGCAGGTGCCGCCGGGGCGTAGCATGAGCGACAGTGATGGCGATGGAGTTCGCCGAAACCGCGGTCGGATGTCACGGTCCGGGCCGCTGATGACTCCTCCCTCCGGATAGGACGTCCGGGCGGGAGGCTTTTTTCATGTCGATGCTGACACCAGGGAGGTTGCTGGATGGGGTTGCTGTATGTCGCTGTGGGGGGCGGACTGGGGGCGATCCTCCGCTACGGGCTGAGCGGATGGGTCCAGGGATGGACCGCCGGGCCGTTCCCCTGGGGCACGATGACGGTGAACGCAGTCGGCTCGCTCCTCCTCGGCTTCACGGTCGTCTGGCTGGAGACAGCGACGACACCGGCGGAGTGGCGGCAGTTCGCGACCATCGGCCTGCTCGGCGCCTTCACCACCTTCAGCACGTTCTCGTACGAGGCGATCGGGCTCCTCCGTGATGGCGACCGATGGGGGGCCACCGGCTACATGGCGGGGAGCGTAGCGGCGGGTCTGATGGGGATCGCGGTCGGCCTGACGCTGGCGGGCCGGCTCCTTCAGCTAGGAAGTAGTGGATGACGCAACGGTTCGAGGGCGAGCGCACCCTGATGCGTATCTTCCTGGGCGAGAGCGACCGCTGCGAATCCGGGGAATACGAGGGGAAGCCGCTGTACGAGGCGCTCCTTCTCTTCCTTCGGGAGCGGGGTTTCGCCGGGGCCACGGTCACCCGGGCCATCGCCGGATTCGGGGCCAGTGCTCGGCTCCACACCGGAAAGGTCCTGCGACTCTCGACCGACCTGCCGGTGATCGTCGAGGTGGTCGAGCGGGAGGAGAAGATCCAGGAGGTCCTGCCCGAGTTGGACGAGATGATCGGGGGCGGGCTCATCACGCTGGAGCGGGCCCGTGTCATCATGTACAGACCCGAGGAGGTGCCCGACCAAGAGCGCTGGGCGCACCGGATCGAGGGCCTCGAGGAGGACGATGCGGAGGAGCGATGAGCGCAGGATACGGGTCGCCACTCGACTCGGCGCCGACGACGGGCCCTCGACGGCAGCGACTGCGCTCTACCGCGCCGTGAGCGCTGTGCGGACGACATGCTCGCGACGGCCGCCGGGGCGGCGCTCCTGCTTGCGGCCGTGTCGGGATGCGGGGAGGGAAACGGCGACTGGTGGGGCGCCGGACAGGCGCTCGCGGCCAACGTCCTGGTGGACGGCTATCCCGTCCTGATTCAGCGCTACCACAGGATCCGGCTCCTCCGTCTCTTTGACCCGGAGCCCGGCACTCGTCCCGGAAATTCGGGTACGTGTGGCGGGCGAGGGACCTCGGCCGGCGATGCGCGCCTCGGCCGCCTCGATCCCTCCCCGTGATCGTCGGACGTTCCCGTCGCGGCTCCTTCAACGCCAGCGAGGTGGTGGCACTTGGCCGGTCACAACAAGTGGTCGAAGATCAAGCGCAAAAAGAAGAAGAACGACCGCGAGAAGAGCCGCATCTGGGGGAAGCTCAGCCGTGAGATCACGGTGGCCGCCCGGGAGGGAGGCGGCGATCCCGAGTACAACCCCCGGCTCCGCACCGCCATCGAGAACGCGGAGTCGGAGGAGATGCCCAGCGACACCATCGAGCGCGCCATCAAGCGGGGCACCGGCGAGCTCGAGGGGGTCGACTACGAGGAGTACTCCTACGAGGGCTACGGTCCGGGGGGCGCGGCGCTCTACCTGGAGTGCCTGACCGACAACCAGAACCGCACGGTCCAGGAGGTACGCAACATCCTCGAGGAGTACGGCGGCAACCTGGGCCAGGACGGCTCGGTGGCCTGGATGTTCAATCGCAAGGGCCAGATCTACCTGGACGGTGACCGCTACACCGAGGAGGCCGCCTTCGAGGCCGCCCTGGCCGCCGGCGCGGAGGACATGTCGCCCCTGAACGGGAGCTACGTGATCACCACCTCCACCGGGGACTTCCATGACGTCCAGGAGTCGCTGAAGCAGCAGGGGATCAACTTCGACGAGGCCCGGCTCGAGATGGTGCCGGAGTCCACCATGGAGGTGGATGGCGATGATGCGGGTCGGCTCCTGGCCCTCCTGGAGGAGCTCGAGGAGCACGACGACGTCCAGCACGTCTACTCGAACTTCGAGATCGACGGCGCCCGGACGGTCAGCGTCGACGCCTCGTGACGCCGTCGGTCTGATGCGCGCGTGAAGGTCCTGGGGATCGATCCCGGAACCGCGGCCACCGGCTACGGCGTGGTCCGGGGCGGCGGTGACAGCTACAGGCTGCTCGAGTGCGGCGTGGTCCGGACCGACTCGGACGACCCGCTCTCCGACCGCCTGGCGAAGATCCACCGCGGGCTCGTGAACGTGGTGGACCGGCACGAGCCGGCCTGCGTCGTGGTGGAGGGCGTGTACTCGGGACCGAACGTCCGCACGGCCGTGGTCCTGGGACACGCGCGCGGGGCCGCGGTGCTGGCCGGGGCTCTCAGCGAGGTGGAGGTGGTGGAGTATCCCGCCTCCGAGATCAAGAAGGCGGTCACCGGCAGCGGGCGGGCGTCGAAGGAGCAGGTGGGGCTGTTGGTTCAGGACCACCTGGACCTGAAGGAGCCTCCGAGCCCGGAGGACGCGGCGGACGGCTGCGCCGCGGCCCTCTGCCATTTCTTTCTGGGGACGGGTCCGCTGGCCGAGCGGCGACGCTGACCCCATTCTTAGGGCGCAGGAAAGGTCGTCGATCCGCCCGACACCGCCCGACATTGCCCGACATTGCCCGACAAAGCGCCCGTCACTCCCCGCCCCCGATGCTCCCGACCCGCCGCAGATGATCCGACGTCTACGAGGAACGCTGGCCCACCGGGGCACCGAGAAGGTCGAGGTCATGACCCCCGGCGGCGTGGGCTACGAGGTGCAGGTGCCCACCGCCCTCCTGGACCGGCTCCCCAGGGAGGGCGAGGAGGTGGAGCTGGACTGCGCCCTGGTGGTCCGCGACGACGCCATGGAGCTCTTCGGCTTCGGCTCCGGTCGCGAGCGAGCGCTCTTCCTCCGACTGCAGGACGCCAGCGGGGTCGGCCCGCAGCTGGCCCTGGCGCTGCTGGGCACCCTCTCCTCCGGCCGCCTGGTGGAGGCCATCCGAACCAAGGACTACGATTCCCTGGAGATGGTCACCGGCGTCGGCCGTAAGACCGCCGAGCGCATCGTCGTGGACCTCGGCGACAAGCTCGACGACCTCCAGGTCGAGGACACGGTGGGTGCACCGGGCGGCGAGCAGGGGAGCTCCGCCGTGGAGGCTCTGGTGGCCCTGGGATACGACCGCACGGACAGCCAGAAGGCCGTGAGCCGGGCCCGTGAGGATGCCGACGCCTCCTTCGACGACACCGAACCGCTGATCCGCGCCGCCCTCCAGCACCTGTGACCGCGGTCCGACGATGAGCGACGACGAGGCACCGGCCGAGATCACGACCCCGGAATCGCTGGACGAGGAGGAGTCGGCGTCGGAGCGGTCGCTGCGCCCCGGCGAGCTGTCGGAGTTCGTCGGGCAGCAGAAGGTGAAGGAGAGCCTGGACGTCTACATCCGGGCCGCCCGGGGACGCGGCGAGGCCCTGGACCACACCCTTTTCTTCGGGCCGCCGGGCCTGGGAAAGACCACGCTCGCCATGCTCATGGCCAACGAGCTCGGCGTGGAGATCAAGACCACCTCCGGCCCGGCGTTGGAGAAGCCCGGCGACCTGGCCGCGCTGCTGACCAACCTGGGGCGGCGGGACCTCCTCTTCATCGACGAGATCCATCGGCTCAGGCCCGTGATCGAGGAGTTCCTGTACCCGGCCATGGAGGACTACCGCATCGAGATCCGGCTGGGGGACGGGCCCCGGGCCAAGACGGTCTCCATGAACCTGGAGCGCTTCACCCTGGTCGGAGCCACCACCCGCTTCGGGCTGCTCACCGCGCCCATGCGAGCGCGCTTCGGAGTCATCGAGCGACTCGACTACTACCCCGCCGAGGACCTGAAGCGCATCGTGGAGCGCTCGGCGATGATCCTGGGCGTACCGGTCACCGACGACGGCGCCATGGAGATCGCCCGTCGCGCCCGCGGCACCCCGCGCATCGCCAACCGGCTCCTCCGCCGGGTCCGGGACTTCGCCGAGGTCAAGTCCGACGGCACCGTGGACGAGGGCACCGCCGCCGGGGCCCTGGAGATGCTGAACGTGGACGAGTACGGCCTGGGCGAGATGGATGCTCGCCTGCTGCGGGCCATCATCGAGAACTTCGAAGGCGGCCCGGTGGGCGTGGAGTCCCTGGCGGTGGCCATCGGCGAGGACGCCGGTACGCTGGAGGAGGTCTACGAGCCGTATCTGATCCAGAACGGTTACCTCCAGCGGACCCAGCAGGGTCGGACCGCCACCCGCAAGGCCTACCGGCGGTTCGGCTACAGCCTTCCGGACGAGCAGGGGGGCAACGGTCAGGGCCACCTCTTCGTCGGGGGACAGGACGGGGAGACCGGCGAGTCCGGCGAGTCCGGCGGAGGGGGCGAGAGCCACGGGGAGGCGGAGAGCGACGACGGCGATGGCTGAGGCCACAGAGGCCCCCGAGGCCTGGTTCCCGGGCGACGGCTCCCGCACAGAGCACTACGACTATCCGCTCCCGGAGGGCCGGGTGGCCCGCTACCCCGCCGACCGCCGGGACCGGACCCGGCTGCTGGTGGCCGGCCGTCCGGACGGCGAGATCTCGTACCGCCGGTTCCGCGATCTGGGGCAGCTGCTCTCCCCCGGCGACCGCCGCCGCTACCAGACCGTCCACGCCGACCCGGAGCGGGAGGGGAGCGTGTGGGCCGTCGGCACCACGTCCACTCGCGTTCTGGTGACCGTGGCCTCGGAAGACGGGAGATACCGCCCGGGCCGCGGCGAAACGGACCTCTTCATCCATCCGCCGCACCGGTTCCGGGGCGTGGACCGGCTGATCGCCAACTTCTACCTGCCCCGATCCAGCCTCCTGTTGCTGGTCTCCGCCTTCGCCGGTCGGGAGTTCACGGAGCGGGTCTACCGCCACGCCGTGGACGGGGCGTACTGCTTCTACTCCTACGCCGACGCGTGTCTGTTCCTGTGACTGACCCCCTTCCCGAGGGCGAGTTCGACCTCGAGGGAACCGACGGCCAGGCCCGCGCCGGTCGCCTCGGCCTCCGCCACGGCACCATCCGCACCCCGGCCTTCATGCCGGTGGGCACCAAGGCCACGGTGAAGGCCCTGACCCCCGGCGAGCTCGAGGAGAGCGGCGCCGAGATCCTCCTCGCCAACGCCTACCACCTGCTGCTCCGCCCCGGGGTGGCGGTGATCGAGGAGGCGGGCGGGCTGCACCGGTTCATGAACTGGGACCGCCCGGTGCTCACCGACTCGGGCGGATTCCAGGTTTTCTCCCTGGCCGAGATCAACGAGATCGACGACGACGGTGTCACCTTCCAGAGCCACATCGACGGCTCCTATCACCGCATGACGCCGGAGCGGTCCGTGGAGATCCAGGCCGCCCTCGGCTCGGACGTGATCATGGCACTGGACGAGTGTCCCCCGGGCGAGGCCGGACGGGAGCGGGCCCGGGACGCCCTGGAGCGCACCCTTGGCTGGCTGGAGCGCTCCCGCCGCCGGCACCGCGAGCTCGGGGACGCCGCCGCCGGCACCGCCGGAGACCGCGACGACCCCGGGCTTCTCTTCCCCATCTTCCAGGGCGCGTCCTACCCGGATCTCCGCGTGGAGGCCATCGAGCGAACCATGGAGATGGGCGACTGGCCGGGCATCGGCATCGGTGGTCTCTCGGTGGGCGAGCCCAGGGAGGTCACCCTGAACGTGCTGGACCGCTGCGAGTCGGCCCTCCCCGCCGGCACGCCGCGCTACCTGATGGGGGTCGGCTACCCCGACGACGTGCTGGAGGCCATCCGCCGCGGTGTGGACATGTTCGACTGCGTGGCTCCCACCCGAAACGGCCGCAACGGGACCGCCTTCACCTCCCGCGGACGGGTGAACGTCGAGGTGGCCCGGTTCCGTGACGACTCGCGTCCGCTGGATCCCGACTGCGACTGCCCGTGTTGCCGGCAGTACTCCCGCGCCTACCTCCGTCACCTCTTCAACGTGGAGGAGATCCTCGGGATGCGGCTCCTCTCCCTCCACAACGTACACTTCTTGCTCGAATTGACCCGCGCCGCGCGCCGGGCGATCCAGTGCGGCGAGCTGGAGCGCTGGTCCGCGGCCTGGCTCGAGAGGTACAGGGCGCGGGACATCTGACAGCGGACCATCCGACGACCGTCGACATCCACCAACCGGGAGACTCAACGTGAGCGCATTCACGATGCTGGCCATGGCGGGGGGCGGCCAGGGAGGAGGCAGCCCCTGGGGCACCCTGATCATGTTCGCCGCCATCTTCGCCATCTTCTACTTCCTCCTCATCCGCCCGCAGCGCAAGCAGCAGCAGGAGCACGAGGAGATGGTGGAGAGCCTGGAGAAGGGCGACGAGGTGATCACCGTCGGCGGCATCCGCGGCGAGATCATCCACGTCGAGGGGGACGTCCTCACCGTGAAGACCGCCGGTGACACCCGCCTCGAGGTCCAGCGCGGCAAGGTCGGGAGCCTCGTCGGGGACGAGGAAGAGGACGAGTAGGAGGACGAGGAATAGAGCGGGAAGCAGGCTCTCCTCCGGCCGGTCGCTCGGCCCCGGCCCGTTGCGTGGCCGTCGGGCGCGGGGGCGAACGGGGGGTGAACGGATCGTCCCCCGGGCGGTATCACCCGGACGCGCCCCGGCGGTGCCCGTCGGCCGTTCCGCCGCGAGACCACCGATCACAGCATTCTGAAGAGCTCGAGAGCCAACATGAGCGTCCGTGACATCAAGCTGCTCGGCGACGACGTCCTGCGGGAGGAGTGCGAGCCCGTGGAGACGGTGAACGATGAGATACGGCGTCTCGCCGACGACCTGCAGGAGACCATGTACGAGGCCGACGGGATCGGCCTCGCCGCCCCGCAGGTGGGGGTCGAGCTCCGCATGTTCGCCTACGACATCCGGGAACCGGACGAGCCGGCCGGCGTGATCATCAACCCGGAGATCGTCGAGCAGAGCGATGACACGGAGAAGGGGCCCGAGGGGTGCCTGAGCATCCCCGGCATCCAGGAGGTCGTCGAGCGACCGGCTCGCGCCGTGATGGAGGGGATGGACCCCGACGGCCGGGAAGTGCGCATCGAGGCGGACGGCTTGCTGGCCCGCTGCCTGCAGCACGAGTACGACCACCTGGACGGCGTCCTCTTCCTCGACCGGATCAGCGCCTTCAAGCGGAAGATGGCCCTGGACAAGTGGTCGAAGATGTCGGAGGAGGAGCGACGCTCCGCCGCCGCCGCTCTCTGATCGCTCCCCCTCCGTACCCCTACCCCTGTTCGGCGAGATGACGCGGGATGACGCCCTCGAGAGGAATTCGGGGCGATGAAGGTCCTCTTCTGGGGCTCACCCGACTTCGCCCTCCCCTCCCTGCGGGCCCTGCTGGACGCCGGCCACGACGTGGTGGGCGTGGTGACGAACCCGGACCGGCCTGCGGGCCGTGGCCGTGAGCCCCGGCCCACACCGGTGAAGGAGGAAGCCCTCCGCCACGATCTCCTCGTGCTGCAGCCCGAACGCCCGCGGGGTGAGGAGTTCCTGGACCGGCTCCGCGACCTCTGCCCCGAGGTGTCCGCGGTGGCCGCCTACGGCCAGATCCTCGGGCCGGACGTCCTGGAGTTGCCGGAGCGTGGATCCCTGAACGTCCACGCCTCGCTCCTCCCCGAGCTCCGCGGCGCGGCGCCCATCAACTGGGCGGTGATCCGGGGCCACCAGCGGACGGGAGTCACGATCATGCGGATGGTGGAGGAGCTGGACGCCGGCCCGATCCTCCTGCAGGAGGAGGTCGAGATCGGCCCGCGCGCCACCGCCGGCGAGCTCTTCGAGCGCCTGTCCCGCATCGGCGGGGAGGCCCTGGTGGAGGCGCTCGACCGGCTGGAGCGGGGTGAGGTCGAGCCGCGGGAGCAGAACCACGACCGGGCCACCTACGCCCCGAAGCTGGATTCCGAGACCGCCCGGCTCGACTGGAGCCTCCCGGCGGAGGAGGTGGACCGGTGGATCCGGGGCCTGGACCCGTGGCCCGGGGCGTGGTCCCTCCTGGACGGCGAGACGCGGGTGGCGCTGTACGCGCCGGCGGGTGTCGAGGAGCGCGTGCCCGAGGCGGCGGCCGAGGCCGCTGACACCGTCGACGCCGGGCGGGTGCTGGAGGCGGATCCCCGGGAGGGCGTGCTGGTGGCCGCCGGGGGCGGCGCCGTCCGACTCGGCGACGTCAAGCCCGCCGGGAGCTCGCGGATGAGCGCCGCCGCCTGGGTCCGTGGGCGCGGCGTGGGGGAGGGGGCGAGGCTCGAGTGACGGGCCCGGAGCGCGTTTCCGGCGAGCGGCCCCTGGATCTGCCCGCCCTGCATGTGCTGGTGGGCGACGCCGAGGCCGGTCGCGCCGACTTCGGCTCCCTCGCCGACGACCTGCTGGCCGCCGGAGACGGTGACCTGGCGCTCCACGTCCGCCTTCGGGAGGCCACCGGGCGGCGGGTCCACGAGGCGGCGGCACGTGTGCGGGAGGGCGCCGACCGGCACGGCGGCTGGTGCGTGGTGAACGACCGGGTCGACGTGGCGCTCACGGCCGGCGCCGACGCCGTCCAGCTCGGCGGCCAGAGCCTGCCGGTGACCGCCGCCCGCCGGGTGCTCGAGAACGAGGCCGCCGTGGGTCGCTCCGTCCATGGCGCGGGGGCGGCGCGGAGGGCCGCCCGGGACGGAGCGAATTACCTGGTTCTGGGTACGATCTATCCGACGCCGAGCCACCCCGGCCGACCCGGCGCGGGCCCCGGTCTCGTGGAGGAAGTGGCGGATGAAGTCGGGGCAGACGGTCCGCCGGTGATCGCCATCGGCGGGATCGAGGCCGGCCGGATGCGGGAGGTGCGCTCCGCCGGCGTCGACGGCGTTGCGGTGCGCCGCGCCGTGTGGGAGGCGGAGGACCCGGCGAACGCCGTCCGGGAGCTCCTCGATGCCTGGGCGCAGAGTTGACGAGGCACACGCAGGGATCAGCCATGAGCGAGGTCACCGCCTCGGACGAGATCGAGGTGACGCTGAACGGCGAGGACCGCAGGGTTCCCGCGGGCCTCAGCCTCAACGGGCTCCTCGAGCACCTGGACCAGGACCCCGGGGCCGTCGTGGTTGAGCACAACCGGGAGATCGTTCGCGGCGACGCCCGCGACGAGACCGAGGTCCGGGCCGGGGACGAGATCGAGATCGTGCACTTCGTGGGCGGCGGCTGATCCTCCGTCGGCCCGGGCTGGCCGACTGACGGTTCGGCCCCGGCGTGCCTCCCGCTCCCCGGACGTCGCCGGCGTCTCCCAGCCGGACCGACCGCGAGGACTGACAACCCCTACGACCCTGACCACATGTCTACACAGCGGACGAACACCCGGAAGCACGGTGGCCACGGAGAGCGTCCCGCCGGAGACGAGGACCTGCTGGAGCTCGGCGGCCGCACCTTCCGCTCGCGCCTGATCGCCGGCACCGGCAAGTACCCGGACCCGGAGACCCGCCTGGAGGCGCTCCGGGCCTCGGGGGCCGAGATGGTGACGGTGGCGGTCCGGCGCGTGGACCTGGACGCCTCCGACGACCGGAGCGTCGTGGGCCAGCTGGGCAGTGACGACTTCTTCCTGCTCCCCAACACGGCCGGGTGCACCACCGCCGAGGAGGCCGTCCGCTACGCCCGGCTCGGCCGGGAGGCCGGGGTGGGAGAATGGGTGAAGCTGGAGGTCGTCGGCGACGACGAGACGTTGCTCCCGGACGTGGCCGAAACCCTGGAGGCCGCCGAGCGCCTGGTGGACGAGGGCTTCGAGGTCCTGGCCTACACCAACGACGACCTGGTCACGGCGCTCCGGCTGCAGGAGATCGGGGTCACCGCCGTCATGCCTCTCGCTTCTCCCATCGGCAGCGGGCTCGGGCTGCTGAATCCCGTGAACGTGAGGATCCTCAAGCGACGCCTGGATGTGCCGGTGATCGTCGACGCCGGCGTGGGCACCGCCTCCGACGCCTGCGAGACCATGGAGCAGGGCGTGGACGGGATCCTGATGAACACGGCTCTGGCCGAGGCCGAGGATCCGGTGCGGATGGCCGGTGCCATGCGGCGCGCCGTGGAGGCGGGCCGCATGGCGTACCGTGCGGGCAGGATGCCGAGCCGCGAGTACGCGGTGCCCTCCTCTCCCCGCGAGGGCACACTGGATTGACTGCCGCCGCGGAGACCCGGACGGAGGTCCGGGGAGAGGCGCGGGCCGCCGCCTTCCGGATCCTGGAAGACGTTCGGTCGGGCGCCCACGCTGACCGCTCCGCCGCGGAGCGCCTCGAGGGCCTCGACGACCGCGACCGTGGCCTGGCCCGGGAGCTGGCCTACGGCGTCCTTCGCCTCAGGGGACGGCTGGACGCGGAGCTCGCCCGGCACGCGGACCGGGATCTCGACGAGCTCGACCCCGGCGTCCTCGACTGGCTGCGGCTGGGCGTCTACCAGTGCCGCGAGACACGGATCCCGGAGCACGCGGCCGTGAACGAGTCGGTGGAGGGTGCCGCACGCACCGAGGGGCGGCACGTCACCGGCCTCGTGAACGCCGTTCTCCGGAGCGCGCTCCGAGCCGGCGAGCCCGAGCCGCCGGCCCTGGACGAGGACCCGGTGGGCCGCCTCACGGGGTGGGGGTCGCATCCGGAGTGGCTGGTGCGCCGGTGGCTCGACCGCTGGCCCGCCGAGACGGTCGAGGCGCTGGTGGAGGCCGACAATCGGCCGCCGGCCGTCACGGGCCGGGTCCCGGACGCCGACGACGGGGTCGAGTCGGCCCGTCGCGCCCTGGAGGGCACGGCCGTGGAGATCCGGGCGCTGGAGGAGTGGAGGGGGGGGTTCCGCCTGGTCGAGGGGGACCCCGCGGAGCTGCTGCGGCGCGTGCCGCGCGCCGTGATCCAGGATCCGGCGTCCTTCTCCGTGGTCGACTGCGTCGGGCGCGAGCTACGGCCGCCCGTCGCGGACCTGTGTGCCGCTCCCGGGACCAAGTGCCTGGGACTGGCGGCACGGCGGGAGGAAGGCTCACTGCAGATCTGCGCCGATTCCGATCGAAGCCGTCTGGACGCGGTGGGCGAAGCGGCCCGCCGCGCCGGCGCCGACGCGCGTCTGATGGCCGCCGACGCCCGTCGGCCTCCCCTCCGCCCGGAGGGCGTCGGGACGCTGCTCCTCGACGTGCCCTGCACCGGCACCGGGACGCTGCGCCGGCGGCCCGCCCTCCGCTGGCGCCAGGGGCCGAAGCGTCTCCGGAGCCTGCTCCGGCTGCAGGAGGAGATCCTCGAGGGGGCGTCTCCGCTGGTGGAATCGGGCGGTCTGCTGGTGTATTCTACGTGCTCCCTGGAGCCCGAAGAGAACGAGGAGCAGGTGGAGCGCTTCCTGGAGCGTCATCCCGAGTTCCGGCGCGAGGAACCCGGGGAGGGGACTGCCCTTCCGCCGGGCGTCGTGGACGACCGCGGCGACCTGCGCGTGCTACCCTGGTCACACGGCACGGACGGAGCCTACGCGGCGCGCCTCCGGCGCCAGGCCGGGTCGGGACGATCCGGGACGACGGGATGAGGGCGAGATGAACTTTCGACGACGGAAGGGCATGGGCCGGGGCCAGAAGGGGAGCGAGGACGAGGAAGGCCGCTCCTCGGGACGCCGGGGTCGGCGCCGATCGGGAGGTTCCGGGGACGGAAGCGACGCCCTCAGGCGCTGGGGCCTCGCGGCGGCGCTACTGCTGGCGGCCGCCGGCGCCGGCTACCTCCTGGCCGCCGAGTTCCTGTTTCCCGCCGCCTCCCCGGCCGAGACCGAGTCCTTGACCCCGGTGCCGGAACTCGTGGGGAGCACCGTGGAGGAGGGCCGGGCGCGGCTCCGGGAGGCCGGGCTCTCCGCTCGCGTCTCGGCGCGCGTCCCCCCGGTTACGGAGGCCTCGGAGGGCCAGGTGCTGGCCCAGCGCCCCCTCGGGGGACAGCTGGCGCTCCCGGGCGACACGGTGTCCCTCACCGTGGCGGCGCCCGAGGGACCGCTCCGGGTCCCGGCGCTCCGCTCCCTCCGCGAGCAGGAGGCGCTGAGCATCCTGAAGCGCATGGGCTTCGGGGTGACGACGGCCCGGGAGGAGGCGTCGGTCCCCCGGGCCGAGGTCGTCCGGACCGTGCCGCCGGCCGGCGAGGCGGTCGCTGCCGGCTCGGGCGTCCGCGTGGTCCTCAGCGAGGGGCCGCCGGTGTCCGGCGCGCCGGAGCTCGTGGGACGCCACGTCGACGACGCGCGTTCGATCCTGGCCGATTCCGGCCTCGCCCTGGGAGCGTTGAGCTATGACACCACGGCATTCAGCGCACCGGGACGTATCGTGGGGCAGTCCCCGCCGGCCGGCTTCTCCCTGCGCGAAGGAGAGCGGGTGAGCGTGCGGGTGGCCGGCCGACCGCCGGAGTCCCGGGCCGAAGGCGCCGGGACTCCCCCGGACACCACGAACGCAACCGGCGGCAGCGACGGCCGGGAGCGGAGGTAGCCGGCCGTGGACTGGCGTGAGGCCATCACCCGGCGCTGGCAGTTCAAGGTAGCCGCGCTCTTCCTGGCGCTCCTCCTCTGGGTCACGGTCACCACGGACGAGCAGCAGGAGCAGGCTGTGCCGACCCGTGTCGACTGGGTGATCCGCGACTCGGCGTACGTTCTCGTGGAGGCTCCCGGACAGGTCCAGACCGTCTTCCAGGCCCGCATGGGAGAGCTGCTCTCCTTCGTGGGCAACAACCCGGTCCTCCAGTACGCCGTGGACTCCGTGCCCGGCCCGCAGATGCAGGTCTCCCTCACCACGGACATGGTGCAGTACGGACAGGCGGGCAACGCCCGGGCCTTGGCCGTGCGGCCCGGCGAGGTCGTGCTCCGATTCGAGCCCCGCGCGCGCCGAATGGTGCCGGTATCGGCGGCGGTCGAGGTGTCGCCGGCGGACGGCTACGTCGTGGTCGACTCGCCCGTGGTGCAGCCGGATTCGGTGACCGTGGTCGGCGCCGAGTCCGAGGTGGAGGAGATCCGCGAGCTCACCACGGAGCAGGCCCCCTTCGACGACCTGCAGGGACGCGTGAGCCGCGACGTTCCGGTGCGGTTGCCGGAGGACGCCGCCAACGTGCAGGTGGATCCGGAGATCGTGCTGGTCACGGCCGACGTCGACTCCGTGGTCCGGCGGACGCTCCGTGTCCCGGTCGGTGTCCGCGGCGCCGACGCGACGGCCGTTATCGTGGCCCCGGACACCGTCACTGTGGAGCTTCGGGGCCCGAGCACCGTGTTGGCCGACCTCCCGGCCGACTCCGTGGCGGCCCTGGCGGACCTCTCCGGGGGCATGCCCGAGATCGGGGAGACCCGGACCGTCGAGCTGTCCGTCGATGTCTCTGGCTTCCCGAGCGTCTCCGCCGCGGCGGAGCCTTCCGAGGTGGAGGTCGGGCGGAGCGGCGCGCCGTGAAAGATGCGGACTTCTTCCCCGGAACCGTCCTGGGGGTGGAGACGTCGTGCGACGAGACGTCGGCGGCCGTGCTGCGCGGAGGGAAGCTGGCCGGTCACATCGTGGCCACCCAGGATGCCCACGAGCGGTTCGGCGGCGTCGTGCCGGAGATCGCCGCCCGGGCCCACCTCCGGCAGCTGGAGCCCGCGGTGCGGGAGGCGCTGCGGGAGGCCGGAATCGATGCCGGCGCGGTGGACGCCGTGGCGGTCACGGCGGGCCCCGGCCTGGTGGGATCGCTCCTGGTGGGCGTGAACTGGGCCAAGGCCTTCGCCTGGTGCCGGGACCTGCCGCTCCTCGGCGTTCACCACATGGAAGCACACCTCTTCGCCCACTCGCTGGAGGAGCCCGAGGCCCGCCCGCCGCTTGTAGCGCTCCTCGTCTCCGGCGGGCACACGCTCCTCCTCCACGCGGCGGAGTGGTCCGACTACCGCCTTCTGGGGGAGACCCGGGACGACGCCGCCGGGGAGGCCTTCGACAAGGCGGCACGGATCCTGGAGCTCGGCTACCCCGGCGGCCCGGAGATCGAGCGGGCGGCCCGGGACGGACGCCCCGGCGTCTACGACCTTCCGCGCCCGATGGTCGCCCCCGGCGACGCCCCCGGGGACCCGGGCTACTTCGACTTCTCCTTCTCCGGACTGAAGACGGCGACGGCGCTCCTGGTCGAGGACGTCCGCCAGGAGGCGGAGCGCTCTCTGGAGGACGCTCGCCCGGACCTGGCTGCCGAGTTCCAGGCGGCGGTGGTCGACACCCTGGTCGAGAAGACCCTCCGCGCCGTCGCGAACACGGGCTGCCGACGCGTCCTCCTGGGAGGCGGCGTGGCCTGCAACGGGGCGCTCCGCCGATCCCTCCGGGAGCGGCTCGGCGACGGCGCGCGCCTCTTCGTGCCCTCCCCCCGGCTCTCGACCGACAACGCCGCCATGGTGGCCCGGGCCGGATCCTATCGTCTGGCCCGGGGGCAGCGCAGCGGCCTGGACCTGAACGCGGATCCGGCGCTTCCGTTTCCCGGCCTCCGGCGGAGCTCCGGATCGGCGGAGGAGGGACCCGCGAGCCACGAGGGCCGGGCACCGAGTCGGGGGCAGCCGGGGAGTCCCGCGCCGCGATGATCGAGATCCTGCACGTCTCGGATCTCCATTTCGGAGACCCATTCATGCCCGACCGCGCCGGTGCGGTCCACGCCCTGGCCCGCCGACGCGACCCGGACCTGGTGGTGGTCTCCGGCGACCTGACGCAGCGGGCGAAGCGGCGGGAGTTCGACGCCGCGGCCGCCTTCCTGGCCGACTTCGAGCAGCCGGTGGCCGTGACGCCCGGTAACCACGACGTGCCCCTGTACCGCGTGTGGGAACGCTTCCTGGACCCCTATCGCCACTACGCCGACCTCGTCTCCCCGGACCTGAACGAGGTTCACCGGCTGGAGGGAGTCACCGTGGTGTGCCTCAACTCCTCCCGAAGCTTCACTCTGGACAACGGCCGGCTGACGTCCGATCAGCTCTCCTTCGCGGAGGAGGCCTTCGAGTCCGCCCCGGAGACCGATCTCAAGGCCCTGGTGACCCACCATCACCTGGCGCCGCCGCCGGACCTGGAGTCGCGGCACAGCGTCATGCCGGGGGCCCGGCGCGCCCTCCGGAGGCTCACCGATGCCGGTCTGCACCTGGTCATGGCCGGGCACATGCACCGCTCCTACATCGGCGACTCCCTGGACTTCTTCCCCGGGCACTCCCGGGACCGGGCCGTGGTCATCGTCCAGTGCGGGACGACCACGTCGGAGCGGGGCAGGGGGCGAGAGACGCAGCGCAACAGCCTGAACGTGATCCGGGCGGACATGCAGGAGATCTTCGTCACCCACTATCTGTGGCGCGAGGATCGCCGGCGTTTCAATCCCCACAGCGAGCACCGATTCGGGGTCCGGCCGGATCCATGGCTGGAGGACGAGCGGCTGACGGCGGTGGACCGTCCGGGCCGCCCGCCCGCGGGAGAAGCGGGGGAGCACCACAGGGGCGGTCCGTGAGGCGATCCGGTCGGCTTCGACGTGCTCTCGCCCCGCGGGCGCACTTCCTGCCGGTGGCCCTCGTCGCCCTCGTGCTCCTGTCACTGGCCGTTCCCCGGCCGGCGACGGGACAGGCGAGCGCGGTGGACCGGGAGGTGGTGTCGCTCCGGTTCGAGGGGAACCAGGTGTACAGCGACGGCCAGCTGGCGTCGGCGGTGGCCACGGGCCAGACGAGGTGCACCTCGACGCTCTTCGTCTTTCCGTTCCCGTTCTGTCCGCTCACCAACTGGGGCTTCGCCCACGACCGTGCGTACCTGGACACGCGCGAGCTGGCGGCCGACCTGCTGCGGCTCCGCCTCTTCTACCGCAGGCGCGGCTACCGTTCGGTGAGGGTGGATACGGCGGTGGAGCGGCTGGACGGCCGTTCACGCGTCACGTTTCGCGTGGAGGAGGGGGAGCCGGTTCGGGTCGACAGCCTTCGGGTCAGGGGGCTGGACGGGGCCATCTCCGGGGATCGGGCCCGGGAGCTGGTGCCGCTGTCGGCGGGGGATCCGCTGGACCTCACGCGCCTGCAGACCGGCGAGAACGAGATCGTAAGCGTGCTCCGCAACAACGGCCACCCGGAGGCCGTGGTGCTGCGGGAGTACTTCATTCCCAACGACGAGCCGGGAGCGCGTGTGACGCTCAACGTGGAGCCGGGCCCCCGGACCCGGATCGGGGAGGTGGCCGTGTCGGGGACACAGTCCCTCTCGCCAGCGGTGATCCGGCAGTTCCTGGACGTGAACGAGGGCGAGCTCTTCCGACAGGACCGCATCTCCGAGGGCCAGCGCAACCTGTACGGCCTGGAGGCGGTCCAGTACGCCAACATCCTCTCGTCGCGAACGGGCGAGACGGACAGCCTGTACCGCCTGACGGCGGACATCACGGAGGCGCCGATGCGGCGGGTGCGGGCCGGCGGCGGGTTCACCACCACCGACTGCATCCAGACGGAGGGGCGCTTCGTGCACCGGAACCTGTTCGGGGGCGCCCGGCGGTTCGAGGCCAGCGCGTCCTTCTCGAACATCCTGGCCCGGCAGCTCCAGGGCGGGCTGCCGTGTCCGGGGGTCAGCCCGGATCCGGTCTTCCAGAAGCTGAACTTCCAGTTCCAGGTCAACCTGCGTCAGCCGTACTTCCTCGACGGCCGCAATCGGCTCGACGCCTCCCTGTTCCTGGGCCGGGAGTCGGTGCCGGGCCTGTACGTGCGGAACACCCGCGGCGGGGAGCTGAGCGTCACCCGTCGCCTGCGGCCGCGGATGAGCCTGTCGCTGGGCTACCGTCCGGAGCTGACGTCCTTCGACTCGTCGTCGGCCGACGTCTTCTTCTGCGTCAACTTCGGGTTCTGCACGCCGAGGGACATCGACGTCATCACCCGGTCCCGCTGGCTGTCGCCCCTGCGAATGGCCTGGCAGTACGACCGGACGAACGCGCCGTTCTCGCCCACGGGCGGGTTCTACGCGAACCTGGAGGCGGAGACGGCGGCCGAGATCACGGGCTCGGAGTACCCGTACGCGCGGTTCGTGGTGGACGCGGCCGACTTCTCGGAGGTGGCCGAGGACGTGGTCTTCGCCGTCCACCTCCGGTCGGGACTGGTGGAGCCCACGGGCCGCGGCACCTTTCAACGGGAGGATGCCGTCGTGGGAGAAGAGGTGGAGGTGGTCCACCCCCGCAAGCGCTTCTTCGCCGGGGGGCCGAACAGCGTGCGCGGCTTCGACCAGTTCCTGCTGGGGCCGACCGTGCTGCTGCTGAACGCGAACGAGTTCTGCACCGGGGCCACGACTCTGGAGGAGTGCGTGCCGGAGCTGGATCCGTCGGCCTTCGAGGAGCGCCCCGTGGGCGGTAACGCCCTGGTCGAGTCCAGCTTCGAGCTCCGATGGCGCACCTCGGAGGACTGGGAGGTGGTCGGGTTCCTGGACGTGGGCGAGCTGGCTGCCGACCTGGGCACCATCGATCCGCCGGTGGCCTCGCCCGGGGTCGGCGTTCGCTTCTTCAGCCCCGTGGGGCCTCTCCGTCTGGACATCGGATACGACACCTCCGGCCCCGAAGAGCTGCCCGTGGTGGCCGAGTTCGCACAGGCCGAGCTCCTCGAGCTGGGCTTCCCGGTGCGGTACGATCCCATCGGACACGACGATCCGGGCCCGGTCACGGAGTTCGCCCGCCGCCTGCAGGTTCACCTCTCCATCGGCGAAGCCTTCTGACGCCCGGGACCGACGAGATGTCCGACGCCTCCGACACCGAACCGAGCGACGCTGACGCCCCGCGAGAGGAGAGCGCCCCGCGATGGGGGCGGAGTATCGCCCGGGGCCTGGGCGTGCTGGTGCTGCTCCTCGCCGTGGTCGTGGTGGGCGGCGTCGCCTGGGCCACGCGCACCGCGTCCGGCCGGCGCACCGTAGCCTCCTGGGTGGAGAGCGCCGTGGGAGGGGCGGTCGAGGGCCGTGTCGAGATCGGTGAGATCACCGGCGGCAACCTGCTCACCCGGGCCGAGATCAGCAGCTTCTCCATCCGGGAGCCCGACGGCGAGCCCTTCGTCGTCCTGGAGGACGTCCGCGCCGAGTACGATCCGCTCGCCTTCCTCCGGGGGCGCTACGTCTTCCGGGCCGTCCGAATGGAGAGGGCCCGCCTCGTCCTCAGCCAGGACGCGGACGAGGAGTGGAACTTCGATCGGCTCTTCGCCGACGACGACACGGCGACTGCGGACACCGCCTCCGACGAGGACGGAACCCACCTGAGCCTTCACAACGTCCGGGTGGGCGACGGCCGGGTCGAGGTCCACACCGACTTCGAGGCCGTGAAGCCCGATTCCGAGGAAGTGTGGCGGCTCGAGCGCACGCCAGAGGGCCGCGTGGTGCGGACCATCGAGATCGACTCCCTCTCGGGACGCTTTCCGCGGCTACGGATCGCGGATCCGACGGAGCCGATGCTCCTGGACCTCGAGGACGTATCGGGACGGGCCATGGCGGTCCGTCAGGCGCTCCGGCTCCGTGAGGCCGACGTCCGGGCCGTCTTCCGCGACACGATCGACGTCGAGGTCAGTGGGCTGCGGATCGGCCGCTCGTCGGTAGCCGGTCAGGGATGGGTGTTGCCCGAGGATCCCCCCCGGTACCGCTTTGACCTGCGGGCGGACCCCTTCTCCTTCGAGGACCTGCAGTGGATTCCGGTGCCCATGCCGGCCACCGGAAGCGGGCCGGCGGATCTCGCTGTGCGGTCGGTGGGAGAAGACCTGGCCGTCGACGTCCGCAACGCGGAGCTGACGATCGCCGACAGCCGCATGCGCGGCGGGCTGACCGTGGTCACGACCGAGACTCCGCGCATCGACACCCTGGATGTCGTGCTCGACCCCCTCCGACTCTCGCGAGTCGACCGGATACTGGATCGGCCCACCGCCGTGGACGGCTACGTGGAGGGGACGCTCCGGGGCGGCGGCCCCATCAGCGACCTCCGGCTCTCCGGCGGCCTCTCGGTGCGGGACACGTCCGCCGGCGGGGCCTCCTCCCGGCCTTCGAGCGTGGAGCTGGACGGAGGAGTGAGCCTGGAGGAGCCGAATCCGGTCCACGACCTGCGGCTTCAGCTCGAGGAGTTCGCGCCGAAGTGGGCCGCCATCGTCACGGTGCTCCCGGAGATCGGGGGCCGGGCCAGCGGGAGCCTCCTCCTGGACGGCTCCCCGGAGGACTCGATGTCCTTCGAGGCGGACCTCACTCACCGCGCCGCCACCGACTCGGTCTCCCGGATCCGGGCCCGGGGCCTGGTGGGCGACTACGGCGACGGCGAGCTGCGCCTGGACCTGGAGATGGCGCCGCTGGCACTGGACGCCGCCGACGCCTACCTGCCCGGGAACGGACTCAGGGGCGCCGTCCGGGGGAGTCTCAGCACGTCCGGTGACCTCTCGCGACTGCGGGCGAAGGCGGACCTCTCCACGGCCCGGGGGGAGGTGGCCCTGGACGGGACGTTCGGGCTGACGACGGAACCCGTGGCTTATGACGCCCGCGTGGAGGCCCGGCAGGTCCAGCTCCGGGACTGGCTGGACCGGGCCCCCTTCACGCGCCTCGAGTTCAGGGGACGCGTGCAGGGGGTGGGGACGGCCCCCGACGAGCTGGAAGCCGAGTTCGACCTGGACCTCCTCCCGTCCGTGGTGGAGGGCGCGGTGGTGGACACGAGCCACCTGCGGTTCAGCATCGAAGAGGGCCTGGCCACCGTGGACTCCTTCGACATCCGTTCCGACGTGGGGCGGGTCCGGGGGCGCGGCGCCTTCGGGCTCGGGGCCGGGAGGAGCGGCTCCCTCGTCCTCACGGCCAGCGTCCCCGAGCTCTCCTCCTGGAACCGGTGGTTCGTGCCGGGGCGGAATCCGGTGGAGCAGGACGCCTCCGTTGCCGACCTGTTCGAGGGCTTCCCGGACACCCGGGCCGCCGCCGGGCCCGCCGTCGAGGGCGAGGACGGGGCCCCGATGGACACCCTGGCCGGGCGGCTGAGCGGGAGAGGGGTGATCTACGGCAATGCCAGCGACTTCTCCGCCGGGGGCACGGTGCGGGCCGACTCTCTGTCCTACGGCGAGTCCACGACGGACTCCCTGGCGGTGACGATGGATCTCTACCGGTCCGGGGGGCTCGATTCCCTGGTTGCCCGGGGCGACGCGTGGGGACTGCAGGCGGGGGCGACCCGCCTGGACTCCGTGAGCGCGGAGTGGACCCGACGCGGGCCGGACGACAACTCCTACCGGGTCTACGCGGGACGGGACACCTCCCTCCAGCTGGAGAGCCAGGGGAGCATCGGGTGGGAGGAGCAGCGGAAGGAGCTCCACCCCGACCGTCTCCGACTGAGGCTCGGTACCGAGGAGCTCATCCTGCAGAGGCCGACGACCGTGGCGTGGGGAGAGGAGGGGCTGCTGGTGGACACCCTGCGCCTGGCGGGCAGTCGGGGGACCCGGCTGACCGCTGACGGCGCGCTCCACGCCGAGGGGAGCGTCCGCTTCGACCTCCAGATCAGGGACCTGGAGACGGAACTGGCGCACCTCCTCTTTCCCGGCGAGACGTCCTACGGGGGATCGGTGGACGGAGCGCTGCAGGTCCGCGGGACCGGGGAAGAGCCGGAGATGTCCGGGTTCCTCAACGTGAGTCAGCCACGGTACGGCGGCGTGCGGTTCGACTCGCTGACCCTCGACGCGGACTACCGGAGCGGGACCGTGACCTTCCGGTCCGAGCTGCGGGATCGCACCCGGAAGCCGGTGCTCAGCGGCGACGGCACCTTGCAGGCCGACCTCAGCCTGCAGGACGTGGAGAACCGGCTCCCCGAGCAGCCCGTGGACGTGCGCCTCACCGCGCAGGGGCTCTCCCTCCGGGTGGTCGAGCTCGTGACCGAGAGCCTCGAGGACGTCCGGGGCGTGGCCCGGGGTCAGGTGCAGGTGACCGGATCGCCGGGATCGTTCCGCTACGAGGGGCGCCTGGAGGCCGTCGACCTCTCCACCTTCGTGCCCCCGCTGGGAGTACGCTACGGCACGGACCGGGGCGTGGTCCGCTTCAGGGGCGCTCGGGCTGTCCTGGACTCGCTCGAGCTGAGCTCCTCCGCCGGCGGCAGCCTGACGACCACCGGGACCATCGGGCTCGGAACTCTGTCGAATCCGGAGCTGGACCTGTCGATGAGCGCCCGGAAGCTGCGGGCCATCGACCGGCGCGAGATGAGCGTTTTGGTGGGCGGAACCGGCCAGCTCACCGGCACCTACGCGGAGCCGTCGCTCGAGGGCGACGCCAGGGTCTCGAACGGCGAGGTACAGGTCACCCGCTTCACCCGTCAGGGGGAGATGGTGGACCTCACCGACCCGAACGCCTACTCGCTCATCGACACCACCTTCATGGGCGAGCAGCAGCTCCTGCAGGAGATGCAGAACCCCTTCCTGCAGAACCTGCGGGTGGAGGCCCAGCTCCAGGTGGGGCCCGGCCTCTGGATCCGGTCGGACGAGCTGGACGTCGAGGTGGCCGGGGAGCTCAGGGTTCGGATGCAGCCCGACCGGGAGCTTCTGCAGCTCTTCGGGCCGCTGCGCCTCGCGCGGGGACAGTACCGCGTCTCGCCCCAGGGAACCTTCCTGAGCGGAACCTTCACCAGGCAGCTCCAGATCACCGGCGGTACCATCGAGTTCGTCGGGACCCCGGGGGTGAATCCGAACCTGAGCGTCACGGCCGTCTACCGCACGAGGGGACCCGGCGGGGCGCCCATCACCATCACGGCCAACGTGGGCGGGACGCTGATCAACAAGACGCTCACGCTGAGCAGCGAGTCGCAGATAAGCGAGTCGGACCAGATCTGCTACCTGCTGTTCAGCGCCCCGTGCGTGAGCGTGACCGGCGGGGCGGGACAGGGCCTGGGGACCGCGGGGCTCACGCAGACCCTCCAGGAGCAGCTCCTGGGCAGCGTGGGATCGCAGATCACCTCCCTCCTGGTGACCGACACGTGGCTTGACTACGCGAGCGTCCAGACGGGAGGTCTGTACGGTGACGGGGACGCCGCCGGCCGGGCGTCGTCCTCCCTCATCTCCCAGACGGAGCTGGAGGCCGGCAAGTACCTGGGCCAGAACCTCTTCGTCTCCGTCACGCAGCCGCTGGGGAGCCGGCTCCCCGGGGCGACCCTGGAGTGGCAGTTCCAGCGGAACTGGACCCTGGAGGCGCGCACGGAGAACCGATTCGGACGCGGCCTGCTCTCGCTGAGCTCCGATGCCCTGAACGCCCAGCGGATGTGGGGGCTCTTCCTCTTCCGCGATTGGGGATTCTAGGGTCGTCGGCCACTCGTCCCGCACCCGAGCCGCTCTCGGGTGTATAGAGCGGGCCGAAATCTCTAGGTTGTGCGGCGCTCCGAGCCGGGAATGAACCTTCACACTCCTGAGCGGCCATGAACTACGTGAAGACGTTCGGCCTGATGGCGCTGATGACGGCGCTTTTGGCCGGTCTGGCGGGATACTTCGGCGGCGGGAGCTGGGCCGTGGGGGCCCTGGTCTTCGCCGCGATCTTCAATTTCGGCAGCTACTGGTTCAGCGACCGGGCCGTGATGAAAATGTACGGGGCCCGGGAGATCGACCGCTCGGACCACCCGGAGCTCTACGACGTGGTGGACGAACTACGCCAGCGGGCGGGGCTCCCCATGCCCACGGTGGCGATCGCCGACAAGGAGCAGCCGAACGCCTTCGCCACGGGCCGCAATCCGGAGAACGCCGTTGTGTGCGTGACGAAGGGGATTCTCCCCCTGCTGGACCGCGACGAGCTGCGGGGCGTGCTGGCCCACGAGCTGGCCCACGTCCAGAACCGGGACATGTTGATCAGCACGGTGGCGGCCACCATGTCGGCGGCCATCGTCATGCTTTCCCGCTTCGGGTTCTTCTTCGGCGGCGGCCGGGACCGCGGCGGCGCCATCGGTGCCATCGCCATGATGATCCTCGGCCCGCTGGCCGCGATGTTGATTCAGATGGCCATCAGCCGGGCCGGTGAGTTCCGGGCGGACCGGACCGGGGCCGAGATCGCCGGCGACCCGAACGGGCTGGCCGGCGCCCTGGAGGCCATGGAGCGCGCCGCGGAGCAGCAGCCCATGGAGGTGAATCAGGCAGCGGCGCACCTGGCCATCGTGAACCCGCTGCGCGGGGACCTGGCCTCGGGTTTCGCGAAGCTGTTCCGGACGCATCCGCCCACGGAGGAGCGGGTCCGGCGCCTGCGGGAGATGGCGGCACCGGGTGCCTGAGTCCCCCTTCTCGGAGCCGGATCGGTACCTGGTCCTCCTGAACCCGAAGGCGAAGGGAGGAGGGAAGTCGTCGTCCCTGCGCCGCGAGGTGGCCGCGGCCTTCGCCGAGCGACGGGTTCCTTTCGACCTCGTGGAGCCGGAGAGCGCGCGGGATTCGATGCGGGTGGCCCGGAAGGCGGCCCGGGAGGGCTACGGGTGCGTGGCGGCCGCCGGCGGCGACGGCACGGTCGCCGCCGCCCTTCGGGGCACCGCGGGCACGGAGATGCCGGTGGCGATCCTGCCGTACGGTACCGGCAACCAGCTGGCCGGAAACTTCGGAATCCCCCTGGAGCTGGAGGAGGCGGTGGCCGTGGCCGTCGGGGGCGAGGTGGAGCCCATCGACCTCGGCCGTGTCGACGGCAAGTACTTCGCGCTCATCGCCGGGGTCGGGCTGGACGCCGAGGTGATGGCCGAGGCCACGGACGACCTGAAGCGCCAGTTCGGCGGGGCGGCCTACCTGATGGCCGGCCTGAGGGCGGGGCTCAAGAACCTCATGACCCCCAAGGCGGCGGACTTCCGGATCGAGGCCGACGGCGAAGAGATCGAGATCACGGCCACCATGGTCCTGCTGGCCAACGTGGGGCACATCGCGGCCCGTCCCTTCTCCGTGGACATCCAGGTGGGGCCGGAGGTCTCCTTCCAAGATGGGCTCCTGGACGTGGCGGTCTTCGCGCCCCGAAATGCGCCCGAGATCGCGGAGATCATCCTCAAGCTGGCGCGCCGCGATTACGAGGGAAACGACCGAACGCTCTTTCTGCAGGCCCGCGAGGTGCGGGTGGAGGCGGATCCTCCCATGAAGACGCAGATCGACGGAGAGCCGGCCGGCGAGACCCCGCTGGAGGCGGTCGCGGAGCCCCTGGCGGGGCGGATCATGGTGCCTTCCTCGTGAGCGGACGGGAGTCCGGGACGCGGGATTCGGGGCCCGGGGCGGAGTCCGGTGACGCGGACGCCGGGGCCGGGTCCGCGGCGTCCGCTTCCCACGCCGCGGCGCTCGCGCCGGAGGTGCTGGAGGAGGTGGCCGCGGAGGTCGGCACCCCTGCCTACGTCTACGACGGCCGGGCACTGGACGCCGGCGTCCGGCGATGGACGGAGGCCGTCCCGCCCGGGGACGTCCTGTTCAGCGTGAAGGCCAACTCCAACCTGTCCGTGCTCCGGCGCCTGGCCTCGCGTGGGATCGGCCTGGAGGTCGGCACCTGGGGCGAGTACGCCCGGGCCCGACGGTCCGGCGTTCCATCGGACCGGGTGGTTCTGGGCGGGGTGCCCAAGGAAGAAACTACGGTCCGCGCCGTGCTGAAGGCCGGGGTGGGTCTGGCGGTGTTTCAGGTCGAGGGCGAGGTGGAGGCCGCCGGGCGGCACGCCGATCCCGATCGGCCGACGCCGGTGGGGCTCCGGGTGCTCCCGGGCATACGGGCCGGCGCCCACCCTTCGCTCGAGACGGGGGCGGCGGACGCCAAGTTCGGCTTCTCCCCGACCGAGGTGCCGGACGTCTGGCGGCGGCTGGACGGGACTCCGGGGCTGAAGCCGACGACGCTGGCCGTTCACCTGGGGTCCGGGCTGGACGAGGTCGGACCCTACGTGACGTCCCTCGACCTGCTGCTGGACGTGTCCGGAGAGCTGGGGGGCGACGGTCCGGACGTCCGGGCCCTGGACTTGGGCGGCGGCCTGGGGGTCGACTACGGGGCCGACGCTGGCCACGACCCGGTCCCCGGCGAGCTGGTCCGTCGCCTGCGCCGCCGGCTGGAGGAGCGGGCGGGGGAGGACGCTCCACGGCTCCGCTTCGAGCCGGGCCGCTCGACGTGCGCCCGGGCCGGCGTGGTGCTCACCCGGGTGCAGTACCGCCGGGAGCGGGGCGGCCGTCCGGCGCTGGTCTGCGACGCGGGCTACAGCGACTTCCCGCGACACGTGCTGTACGGCGCCCGCCACGACATCCACCCGGTGCGGGGACAGGGCCGCGAGCCGGCCGACGTGGCCGTGCTGGGCCCCACGTGCGAGTCCGGAGACGTGCTGGGGGTGGGACGGTCCTTGCACGGTGTAGACGGGGGCGACCTGCTGGTCGTGCGGGACGCCGGCGCCTACGGCTTCGTCATGGCCTCCAACTACAACAGCCGGCCCCGGCCGCCCGAGGTTCTCGTCGACGACGAGGGCTGGCGCCCGATCCGGGACCGCGAGTCCCTGGACGACCTGTGGCGCGGAGAGACGAAGCACCTGCTGGGCGATTGAGGGAGCACCTTCCCGGCCGACGATCCCGGCGCGCGCCCCGCCGGAGCCGGGGAGAGCGAACGGCCGGCTCCGCCCCCTTCCGGCGGTCCCCGCCGTCAAGATCCTGCATCGATTCGGCCCCGATCCCGACCCGAGACACCGAGATCCACTCACACCGCGACCCGAACGGACCGACATGGAGAGCGCCGTAGACGCACTTGAGGAGAAGCAGGCCCGCAGCCCGCGGCAGACCGGAGAGCGCGGGACGATCCGCGTGCTGGGCGCGCGGCAGCACAACCTGAAGAACATAGACGTGGAGATCCCCCGCGAGGAGTTCACGGTGGTGACCGGGCTCTCCGGGTCCGGCAAGTCCTCGCTGGCCTTCGACACGATCTACGCCGAGGGACAGCGGCGCTACGTGGAGTCGCTGTCGGCTTACGCCCGCCAGTTTCTGGGGGTGATGGAGAAGCCCGACATGGACCGCATCGAGGGGCTGTCGCCGGCCATCGCCATCCAGCAGGCCGGGACCACGTCGAACCCCCGCTCCACGGTGGGGACCGTGACGGAGGTATACGACTACCTGCGCCTGCTGTGGGCCCGGGCCGGCGTGCCGCACTGTCCCGAGTGCGGCCGGGCCGTGGAGGAGCAGTCGCCCTCGGAGATCACCGACCTGGTGCTGGAGTGGGCGGACGGCCGCGAGGTGGAGATCGTGGCGCCGCTGGTGCGGGGACGGAAGGGCGAGTTCAAGGAGCTCTTCGACGAGGCGCGCCAGGAGGGCTACGTCCGGGCCCGCGTGGACGGCGAGCTGGCGGAGCTGGAAGACCCGCCGGAGCTGGACAAGCGGAAGAACCACGACATCTCCGTAGTTGTGGACCGCCTCACCGTTCGCGAGCGTGACCGCGGCCGGCTCGCCGACTCCGTGGAGACGGCCCTGAGCCTGGCGGGCGGCACCGTGCGGGTCGACCGGCACGGCTCGGGCGGCGACGAGCCCGACTCGAAGCTGTTCAGCGAGGAGTACGCCTGCCCGGTGTGCGGGATCAGCATCCCGGAGCTGGAGCCGCGGCAGTTCTCCTTCAACTCGCCCTACGGCGCCTGCCCGGAGTGCGATGGCCTGGGCGTCCGCCAGGAGCCGGAGGCCTCCGAGGTCACCGGCGGCGACCGCATCTCCATCCTGGAGGGCGTGATCCTCCCCTGGGGACCGCCCCCGGACGACCTCAAGGAGGGCATCCTCCCGGAGCTGGCCGAGAAGTACAACTTCGACCTGAACGATTCCTGGGGCCGGCTCTCCGAGACGCAGAAGACGGCGGTCCTCGAGGGTGACCCGGAGCTGGACTGGGAGGGGGTCCTGGAGCACACCCGCCGCCGGTACGAGGAAACGGACAGCGACAACGTCCGGAACGACCTCGAGGAGTACATGCGCGAGGTCACCTGTCCCGTGTGCGAGGGTGGCCGGCTCAAGCCCGAGAGCCGTGCGGTCACGGTGAACGGAACCCGGCTGCCCGAGGTTGTGACGCTGCCGGTGAGCAGGGCCCTGGAGCTGTTCGCCGACTGGGGCGAGGAGATCGATGAGGCCGGCGGTCCACAGGCCGAAATCGTGAAGCCCATCTACAAGGAGGTGCACGAGCGCCTCCGGTTCATGGACCAGGTGGGTCTCGGCTACCTGACGCTGAACCGCTCGGCGGACACGCTGGCAGGAGGGGAGGCACAGCGGATCCGGCTGGCCACCCAGATCGGGAGCCGTCTGGTGGGCGTCCTCTACGTCCTGGACGAGCCGAGCATCGGGCTCCACCAGCGGGACAACCGCCGCCTACTGGACACGCTGGAGGAGCTCCGGGACCTGGGGAACACGGTCATCGTCGTGGAGCACGACGAGGAGACGATCCGCGCCGCCGACCACGTCGTGGACCTGGGCCCGCGGGCCGGCCGCCACGGCGGCGAGGTGCTGGTCTCCGGCGACCTGGACGACCTGGTGGAGAGCGAGGATTCGCTCACCGGGGCATATCTCCGAGGTGATCGCGAGATCCCGGTTCCCGAGGAGCGCCGTCCGCCGGAGCCCGACGAGGAACTGGAGGTGATGGGCGCCCGCCAGCACAACCTGAAGGACATCGACGTTCGCTTCCCGCTGGGCACCTTCATCTGCGTCACCGGCGTCTCCGGCTCCGGCAAGTCGACCCTTCTGGAGGAGATCCTGTACCGGAAGCTGGCCGGCAAGCTCTACAACGCGAAGGCCACGCCCGGGGAGCACGACGAGATCGAGGGGCTGGAGAAGGTGAACAAGGTCATCGACGTGGACCAGAGCCCCATCGGCCGCACGCCGCGCTCCAACCCGGCCACCTACACCGGCCTGTTCACGCCCATCCGGGAGATGTACGCCAAGCTGCCCGAGGCCCGGATGCGGGGCTACGACAAGGGGCGGTTCAGCTTCAACAAGAAGGGCGGCCGCTGCGAGTCCTGCGGCGGTGACGGCATGGTGAAGATCGAGATGCACTTCCTGCCGGACGTCTACGTCCCGTGCGACGTGTGCCGCGGGAAGCGCTACAACCGCGAGACGCTGGAGATCCTGTACAAGGGGAAGTCCATCGCCGACGTCCTGGAGATGACCGTGGACGAGGCGCTGGAGTTCTTCGAGCCGGTGCCGAAGATCAAGCGCCGGCTCCAGACGCTCCACGACGTGGGGCTGGGCTACATCCACCTGGGCCAGCCGGCCACCACGCTCTCCGGCGGCGAGGCCCAGCGGGTGAAGCTGGCCACCGAGCTGTCGAAGAAGGCCACCGGCGACACGCTCTACATCCTGGACGAGCCCACCACCGGCCTCCACTTCGAGGACATCCGGATCCTGCTGGACGTGCTCCACCGCCTGGTGGAGAAGGGGAACACGGTGGTGGTGATCGAGCACCAGATGGACATCATCAAGACCGCCGACTGGATCATCGACCTGGGGCCGGAGGGCGGAGAGGAGGGCGGCGAGATCGTCGCCGAGGGGCCGCCGGAGGAGATCGCCCGCACCGAGGAGAGCTACACGGGCGCCTACCTCCGCGACCTCCTGTAGAGATCCGTCGGTCGTCCGGGTGGACCGGGGAGGAGGCCGAATGAGAAGCCGTGGCCGTGATCTGAACCTCACCGCCCGCACGTGGATGCGGATGGGCGTGCGGCGCCGGGAGCCCGTGGAGTCGGCCGAGCCCGGTCTGCCGCGAGAGGACGCCCGCGTGGCGGTGCTCTCCACCGGCGGCGCCCTGGCCCCGGGCCAGGAGCCGTTCGACACCGGCAAGACCGGCGATCCCACCTTTCGGGAGATCCCCTCCGACATCGACCCGATGCGCCTGCGCTGGGCCCACCCCCACTACGATACCTCCCTGGCCGCCGAGGACCCGGACTGCATCTTCCCCCTCCCCCTCCTTCGCACGCTGGCGGCGGAAGGGGAGATCGGCTCGCTGGCTCCCACGGCGTACTCGATGATGGGGTACGCGCCGATCACCCGCCCCGTCATCGAGGAGACGGCGCCAACCGTGGGGGAGCTGATGCAGGGCGAGGAGGTCGACGCCGCCCTCCTCTGTCCCGCCTGACCGACCTGCAACCAGACCGTGGGTCTGGTAGCCCGGGAGCTGGAGTCGCGCGGGATCGCCACCGCCAGCCTCGCGCTGCTGCGCGAGGTGGCCGAGAAGGTCTGCCCGCCGCGGAGCCTCGTGGTGCCGACGTTCGGGTGGGGACAGCCCCTGGGGCCGCCCGGCGAAGCGGGCCTCCACCGGCGGGTGGCGCTGGAGGCCCTCCGGATGATCTGGGCCACGGGGGAACCGGCGGCGATCCGAACCTTCACGGGGGCCGGCTGAGTCCCACTTCGGAGCGTGCCGGGCCCCGCGGCGACATGAAAACGCCCCCGCCGGCTCTCGATGAGCCGATCGGGGGCGCTTCGCGCCGGGCAGAATGCCCGGACGCCGGGTCGCTCGGCGCGTCCGGCCCGGAGAAATTCCCGGCCCGGGTCGCGTCAGCGTCGGGTCAGCTTCCGACCTCGCCGCTGAACTCCACCACGAAGGTCACGCGCCGGTTCTCGATGCCGGAGCGGCCGGGCCCGGTCTGCTCGTTGATGAGCCGATTCTCGCCGTAGCCCACGGCTCGCACCCGGTCCTCGCTCAGGCTGCCCTGGTCGACCAGGAAGTCCTTCACCGCCTGGGCGCGATCCTGTGACAGCTGCTGGTTGTAGGCGCTGGAGCCCGCCTGGTCGGCGAAGCCCTCCACGGTGATGACCCCCTGCGACATGTGGTTCCGCACGGTGGCCGCGAAGCGGTTCAGCAGCGGCTCGTCCACGGAGCGGATCTCCGCCCGGTCGAACTCGAAGTGGATCGGGAGCGTCAGCACCAGGCGGTTCTCCAGCTCGTTGATGCGGGCGTCGAAGTCGCTCCGGAGCTGCTCGAGGGCGCCGCGGAGCTCCTTCTGCGTGGCCCGGAGGTCGTCGATGGCCTCGGCGTTCTGGGAGACGCCCTGGCTGTTCTCGTCGATCTGCGTGCGGAGGGAGTCGAGCTGCGGGTCGAGCTCCTCCTGGCTCACGTGACCCGCGCACGCGGACAGTCCGAACGCCAGGCCGAGGGCCGCTACGGTGGCAATTTTCTTCTGCATGGTACCCAGTGCTCCTTTTGATGGGGGCTGATCGGCGCGTGCTCCGCGCCGGCTCCGTCGAGTTCGGTGGTGGCTGTTCCAGCGACGACCGGTGGCAGACGCGGCGGGGGGTTCCCGCGGCCCGCTCGATGCGGCGCACAACGTCTGGCCTGCCGGCTTCTTTGCACGCAAATCGGCGTCCAGCGATTCCCGCCGACACGAACCGTCGCCGGCAGCCGCCGCTGTCCACCGTTGCGTCATCTACAATATACAACGGCGGGGCGAAGTATATACAGCAGACGACGTGCCGCGCGGGGGCGAACCACGTGGTGCGGCCGCGGTAGACGGCCTCTCACCGGTCCACGCCCCGGGATCGCCAGAACGCGATCCCCGCGGCGCCGTGCTCCACTTCCACCTCGGCTACCCGGGCCAGCGCCGCGAGATCGAAGACGTCGACGGTGCTTCGCCGTGCTCCTCCCGACGCGTTCGCCACGAAGGCGTAGCGGCTGTCGTCCGAGACCGCGATCCCGCGGGGCGCCGGCCGGGAGGTCTCGAGTCGGGCCACCTCCCGACCGCTGCCCAGGTGGACGAGGCTCAGCGTGCCGTCTCCCCGGTTCGCCGCCAGGAGGAGGCTCCCCTCGGGGGTGATCGCCAGCGCCGCGGGGGTGTCCCCTGCCGGGATCCGCCGGCGGACACGCAGGTCGACGGCGTCGACCTCCAGAACCTCGCCGCTCTTTTCGCAGGCCACCCACAGCCGGTCGCGGCCGGTCTCCACTGCACCGGGTCCGCAGGCGCCGTCCCCCCGGTCGAGGGGGAGGTCGCGGACGGTCCGCCGGTTCGCGGCGTCGACCTCCACCAGCAAGTCGTCGCCGCCGCAGGTCACGTACGCCCGGTCGCCGGACCGGGCCACCCGGCTCCCGCGAGGCACATCGCAGGAAGCCACGCGGGCCACCTCCCGGAGGCTGTCGGTGCGAACCCGCACCACCACCAGCGCCGCCGAGCCTCCCGCGCCCGTGCCGGGATCGGCCACCCAGGCTTCCCCCCCGTCCGGCGTCAGGTCCACCGAGCCGGCGGAGGACCCGAGCCGGAGGCTTCCCAGCAGCCGGTCGGAGCCCGTCTCGTAGCGGAAGAGCCGTCCCACCCGCTTCCCCGGCGACGTGGTCACGTACCAGTACCGGCCGTCGGGCGAGACCCGGACCGCGTGGGGGCGGTCCGTGGCGTCGGGCATGACGCCGACGTCCACCGTCTTCTCGGTCGCCGCCCCCTCCGGTCCGAACCGGACGCGGCTCACCACATCGGACTCGGCGTTCGCCACGTAGGCCCAGTACCACCGGGCCGGCGTCTCGGGCTCGGGGTTGGCCTCGGGCGGGGCACCGGGCTCCGGGACCTCCGGGGCCCGGGTTCCGGCGCAGGCCGAGGCCATCCAGGCGACGGCCGCGGCCAGGACCAGGAGGGGGAGACGGGAACCGGCGGACCGTACGGGGCGAGGCAGCGGGGACGGTGATGGCGGAGATCGACTCATGTCGAAAAGGTCGCCGGGTGTCGACGTTCGGGGAGCGCGGACGGGTGCGTCCTACCCGTCCTCCCGGCCGCAGGTCACCGGCGCGATCCGTACGTCGGCTGCGGGAGGTAGTGGGGGGCGCCGGCGGCGCGATAGGTTCATCAAAGGTTCATGACAGGTTGCGGATCGGGCGCGCGCGGACGGGCGCCGCACCCGACAGCGGAGAAGGGTACGGGGATGGGGACGGTGGACGCATGACCGAGCTGCCGCGGCTGGTGATCCTGGCCGAAGGGCGACTCGACTTCGAACACGCGAAGACGGCGGCGAGCGTGATCCGCTACGCGCCGGACCGGGTGGTGGCCGTGCTGGACTCGACCCGGGCGGGACGGACCGTCGGCGACGTGCTCGGCATCGGCGGGGACACGCCGGTGGTGGCGGACCTGGGCGAGCTGCCGCCGGACGCCGACCCGGAGGCCCTGCTGGTGGGCATCGCTCCGGTCGGTGGCGGTCTCCCCCGGGAGTGGCGTCCCGTGCTCCGGAAGGCGCTCCGCCGCGGCCTGGACGTGTGGAGCGGCCTGCACACGATGCTGGCGGACGACCCGGAGCTGGCGCGGCTGGCGCGGGAGCACGGCGCGGATCTGCGCGACCTCCGCCGGGTGCCCGACGAGCTCCCGGTGGCCGCCGGTCGGGCCCGGCGCACCGACGCCTTCCGCGTCCTGACGGTGGGGTCGGACTGCGCCACGGGAAAGATGACGACGGCCGTGGAGGTCCGGCGCGAGCTGGAGGCGCGGGGCGTGGACTGCGGCTTCGGTGCCACCGGCCAGACCGGGATCGCCCTGGCCGGGAGCGGCATCGCCGTGGATGCCGTGAAGGCCGACTTCGTGGCCGGTGCCGCGGAGCGGGTGACGATGGACGCCGCCGCGGGCCACGACGCGGTGATCGTCGAGGGACAGGGCTCCGTGCTCCACCCCGGCTATTCCGGCGTCACGCTGGGGCTCATGCACGGCTCCATGCCCCAGGCCATGGTCCTCACCTGGATGCCGAACCGTCCCCGGATCCACGGCGAGGACTACGCCTGGACGCGACTCCCGCCCCTGGACGACATCGTCCGGGCCTACGAGGAGGCGGCCCGGTGGGCGTGGCCCGCCGACGCCGGCGCCGAGCCGCCCCGGGTGGTGGCGGTGGCGTGCACCACCTACGAGATGGAGCGAGCGCCCGCACGCGAGGCCGTCGAGCGCGCCCGGAAGCTCACGGGGCTTCCGGCCTCCGATCCGGTGCGGCACGGGCCCGGGCCCCTGGCGGACGCGGTGGAGGTGGCGATGGGGGAACGCCGCCGGGTCAGTCGGAGTTAGCCGGGACCGCCGCTACCCCGAACCAGCGCCCGGAACTCCTCCAGAAGCTCCGGCGTGGCGGCCAGGCAGCCCCGTCCCTCGGCGTGTGCGAAGCTGCTGATTGGCTCCGGGGTGCCGGTCGGGTCGGTGTCCTCCAGAACGTGCTCCACGTCCAGCCGCTCCAGGACCCCGCCGGCCTCGCGGAGGATCAGCGCCCCGGCGGCCACGTCCCAGGGCAGGAGCCACAGCTCCCAGAAGGCGTCCAGCCGCCCGCAGGCCACGGAGCAGAGGTCCAGGGCGGCGGAGCCGGCCCGGCGGACGCCGGCGGTGGAGGTCATCACCCGTCGGAAGACCTCCATGTA
>CAZFDK010000024.1:0-35042 GCA_964518305.1 uncultured Gemmatimonadota bacterium
CCGGCCTGCAGATCGAGCAGGCCCAGGCAGGCGCGTGCCTCCGCTTCGTACTTCTTCGCACGAGCTATCTGAGCTTCAACTAAAACGATTTCGTAACTTTGACGAGCCTGTGATGCCCTCAGTTGATAAAGTTCAAGATTGGCCTGATTAAGCGCAGTATAAATCCTAAATTTTGAAATATCCTCGGGTGAAGTCTCCAAACTTCGACATTTGCGCAGGGCGTCTTCCGCTCGCTTCCAGTCACCCTTTCCCAGATACAGGCATGCAAGGTTGTTATCGAAATAACCTGTAGTTTGTACATCGCCGCGTTTCTCAGCCTTCACTCTTCCCTGCTTGAACAAGTACTCGGCTCGATCCCAACGACAACTACGCACCTCAATCGCTCCCAGGAGAAAAGCGATTTTTATTTCGATGCGCTCCGACATTGAATTGCCGGGTAGAACTTCAATCAGTCTTCGTGCTTTTCTCGCTGAAATGAAGAAGGCGTAATATCCCGCTAGAACTAGATTCGGTCGCTGCAGTTCCTGTCCGTTACCCGTATCACTTCTCGCTAGTCCCTCTCTCAGCTGGTCACGGGCTGCATCGATCGCGACACGGTCTCCGTCGTGAATCTCGACTTTGAGTTCTAAACTCAGGCGCTCAGCCTCGAGGCCGGCGACCACTGGACCGGACGGAGTCGCCGCCGCGCCTGCCTCCGCCCGACGGAGCGCGCTCCGAGCCTCTTCCATCTTCCCCTCGTCGATGCGGATCTCCGCCAGCTCGAGCAGTCCCCGTACGCCCTCCTCGCTCACCTCCTGGGGGTCAACAGAGATAAGCGGCTCCAGCCGTCTCGCTGCCTCCGCCAGCTCGCCAGCCGAGTAGTAGGCCCGCGCAGCCAGCCGGCGTAGCTCGAGCTCGTTCGGTGCCGCCGTGACCTCAGGGCCGGCCGCCGCGGACAGCGCCACGTCGGCGTAGGTCGCTGCCTCCTGATGGGCGCCGCGACGCTCCGCGTCTCGGGCGGCACCGAGCGCGTAATGGAATGCCCGATCCGGGTCGCCGCCCCGATGAAAGTGCTTCGCGAGGACTCCGCGGGAGGCCTCGCCCTGCCGCGCGAGCCGCTCGCCCGCCATCTGGTGGAGAGAATAGCGCCGGATTTCGCCCATGTCCGCGTACACGAACTCCCGCAGGATGTCATGCGCGAATTCCACCTCCCCTCCCTCGGTGCGGAGAAGCCGCTGTCGGGTCAGCTGATCGCAGATCCAGGACGGGTCGTTCACGTCGATTCGGGCGAGGGAGAGCACCAGGTCCCAGGAGGCCCGGCCGCCGAGGACAGCCACGGCCTCCAGCACCTTGAGCCCCTCGACGCTGACGCTCCTCAGCCGCTCCCGGAGCACGCTCTCAAGCCGCTCGTCCACCAGATTCCAGCCCGGCGCGTCCGCCGCGTCCTCCGAACCCCCCTCCGGTCGGTCCTCATATGCCCGAAGCAGTTCCAGCGCGATGTAGGGGTTGCCCCCGGAGAGCGCGGCGATCCGGCCCCCGAGATCCGCCGACAGAGCGTCTCCGGAAGCCGCCGCCAGGAGCTGCCGCGTGGACGACCGGTCGAGCGGCCCGAGAGCCAGGTGCTCGACCCTGGACGGCTGATCCAGATACCGGGCCAGCCCCTTCTCGCGGTCCAGCGAGGGACGGGAGGTGAACACCAGCAGCAGGGGAACGCCGCTGAGACGTCGGAGCAGGTAGTGGAGGAGGGAAGCGGACGTCCGGTCGATCCACTGGATGTCCTCCACGACCCACAGCGCAGGGCGCTCATCCACGAGGTCCCGGACGAAGCAGGTCACTTCCTCGAACACCCGGCGGCGCAGCTCCTTGAGCGCCTCCCGGTCGCTCGTCAGATCCTCCGGGTCCCGGCTCCCGGGGAACAGAGCCGACCGGGCGAGCTGCAGACTGTCGGATCGGGGCCCGGAGATCCGACCCGAACCGAGCGACGGTTCCAGGGCGTCGGCCACGGCGGAGTAGGGAACGTCGGACTCCGCCTCCCAGCAGCGACTCCGGATGAGCCGGAACCCGTCGAGATCCAGGATCTTCGTCAGCTCCTGCACGAGCCTGGTCTTGCCTACGCCGGCCTCCCCCTCCAGATGGACGACGCCGGCCCTGTCGAGGGAGCGGGAGACCCGGCGGAGACGGCGCAGCTCGTCCTCACGGCCGACCAGTTCCGGCTCCTTCGGCTCGGCCGTCTCACGCACCCGGTTTTGCCGGCGTCCCTCGATGCGGTCGACCAGAGGGCGGATCTGCTCCGCCAGGTCCGGCCGCCGCTCCCGCAGAGAGGTGAAGTACTCCAGGGCCGACGCCCGATCGCCTCCCAGCCACAGGGAGCGGATGAACGAACGCTGCGCGTCCAGGTCGTTCGGCGCCCGCTTCAGGAACCGGCGTGCGACCTCGGACAGCCTCCTCCAGGCTCCTTTCTCCTCCAGGGAGACGATGTGCTGACGGAAGGCGTTGCGGCCGAGGACCTGGATCCGGCGCCGTTCCGATTCGAGCCAGCGCTCGAAGCCGTCCGTTCCCACATCGTCCAGTTCGACGGCGTAGGGACCGGCGTACAGCTCGACGGCAGCTCCTGGTTCCTCCCGGGCCATCCGCTCCTCGAGCTCCTCTACGTCGTACCACGCTCCGGGGGCATCCAGGGTCACCCCCTCCCCGGAGGTGGCCAGGACCGGCCCCACCCGGTTCCGGATGTCGTAGAGGGCCTGGCTCAGGGAGTGGCGGGCGCGGGTCCGCTCCGTGGTCCAGAGCATCTCGCAGAGGTCGGCACGGAGATGGTTCCGACGCGAGTTCGCGTTCAGGTAGAGGAAGAGCGCCGTGTGTTTGGCGGAGCGAAGCTGGATCTCGGAGTCGTCTTCCGAGCGGATACGGGTCCGGGCCAGCGTGAGCAGTCGGTAGGACATGGTGCCATCAGGGATCGGGGACCGGTGCCGAGGCGTCCTGCCCGCGTAAAGCAACGAGGGAGTCTCATCATCCGATCAACGGTCATGGTGCGCAACGTTAAGCACCCGTTGATGCCCGTGACTCCGGTTCGCACCGGCGCGGACCGACGCCACGCTTTCGGCCGACGGCCTTCCTCGCCATTGTGGGGCCAGCCAGAGCCTCTCCTCCCGACCCGTGTCATCGCGATGAGCCGGTCCCAGAAGCGAGCCGATCTCCTCCCCGACGTGGACGTGGACCGCCTTCTCGAACACCTCCGCGGCCAGCGGGGCGAGATGGAGGCGGAGCTTCGCAGGATGGCGGAGGCCGAGTCCCCGACCTTCGAGCCGGATCGCCAGGAGCCGGTCTTCGACCAGCTGGTCGAGGGTCTGGCCCTGGCGGATCTCGAGTCCCGCCGCTTCGAGGGGGATGTCTCCGGCGGCGCCATGCTGGCGACCCCCCGACGCCGGGAGGGGGGACGCCCCTATCAGCTGCTACTGGGCCACACCGACACCGTCTGGCCGGTGGGGACTCTTGAAGAGATGCCCGTGGTGGTGGAGGACGGGAAGATGCGGGGCCCCGGCGTCTTCGACATGAAGGGCGGACTCGTCCAGATGGTCTTCGCCCTCCGCGCCCTGCACGACCTCGACCTCCGTCCCCGGGTGGCACCGGTGGTGTTTATCAACTCGGACGAGGAAGAGAGCAGTCGGGACTCGATACGACACGTCGAGCGCCTGGCCCGCCACGCCGACCGGGCGTATGTCCTGGAGCCGGGCCTGGGGCCGTCCGGAAAGCTGAAGAACGCGCGCAAGGGAACGGGACGCTTCAAGATCACGATCAGCGGCGTTCGGGCCCACTCCGGCGTCGAGCCGGAGGCGGGGGCCAGCGCCATCCTGGCCCTGTCCCGAGTCGTGCAGGAGCTGCACGAGGTCAGCGACCCGGAGCGCGGCGCCACGCTCAACGTCGGAATCGTGGAGGGCGGACAGCGGGCCAACGTCGTGGCGCCGAAGTCCGAGGCCCGGGTCGATGCTCGCAGCACCAGCCGGGACGACGTGGAGTGGCTGCTCGACAAGATGCGTCGGCTGGAGAGCGGCGTTCCGGGCACGGAGCTGGAGGTCGAGGGCGGCTTCAACCGGCCGCCCATGGAGCCGACGGAGGGGAACAACGCCCTGTGGAGGGCGGCCCGCCGGGTGGGACGGGAGCTCGGCCTGGATCTCGAGGTCGGCATGTCCGGAGGGGCCTCCGACGGCAACAACGCCGCGCAGTACGTGCCCACCCTCGACGGCCTCGGAGCCGTCGGCGGGGGGTCCCACGCCCCGCACGAGCACGTGGTCCTGGACGCCATGCCGGAGCGCGCGGCTCTCCTCGCGCTGATGCTCCTGCTGCCGCCCACGGAGCGGCTGGTGTAGCCCGGCACGCGCAGACCCCCGAGGCTACCGCGTCTCCAGATATCTGGAGACGATGGCCTCGGCCGCTTCCACCAGGGGATAGCCGTCGGGATCCAGGACGTATCGCTGGGCCGCTCCCTCCACGGCAGCCGCCAGAGCCAGGGCGTCCCGGCGCGGCGCGGCGGACCCGGCCTCGCTCAGGCTTCGCTCCAGGGCGCTCTCGAGCGACTCGCCCCACGGCGCGAGTCCGATCTCTCGCCCCAGCTCCGGCCGCATCCGGAGCCGGAAGAAGAGCCGCCACCAGCGAAGATCCTCGGCCACCATTCCCAAGATCTCCATGACGGCGGCCGCCGGAGTCGCGCCCGAGCTCTCGGAGCCGACCCGCTCGAGCGCCGCGTCCAGGCGCTCCGAGCCCCGGACCATCACGGCCTCGAGTACCTTCCGCTTCGTGTCGAAGTAGTGATAGACCAGTCCCTTGGAGACCTCCGCGGAGCGGGCCAGCGCAGCGACGCTGGTCTCATCGTATCCCCGCTGGCTGAACAGACGGAGCGCCGCGTCCAGGATTCGCCGGCGACTGGAGATCTCCTCCGCGCCGGATCCTCCCTGCGTCTCCTCGGTCATCGCGGAACCTCCGGCTGGATTCGGGAGCTCGATTCCGGCACGACCGCCTTCTGACCGTCCGGTCAGCACCGTGCCGACCATCATACTCGACGGGCGCAGAATACGCCACGGCGCCGCCCGGAAAGCGCGGCGCACCGCCGGTGGTGGACGGCGTCCGCAGGCGGCCGACTCCGGCTGAGAGGTGGCGGACCGCTTTCACGGCCGCCGGCCCGGTCCGAGATTCCTGTCCGAAGCGCTTCGGCCCCTCACCCACGGAGCAGGCCCCATGCATACTCCACACGCCCCACCCTCGCCCGGCGTCGGCCGCTCGCGCGCGGCGGACGCGGACCACGAACCGTCGTCCTTCGGCTGGTCGGCTCTCCCCGGAGCCGTCACGGCCGCCTGCCTGGCTCTCCTCCTGGGCGCCGGCCACGGGCCCGCACAGGAAGTAGAGGGAGCGCCGAGCTTCCGCGAGGTGATCGGGCTGAGCGAGATCGACGCCGCCGCCATGTCGCCCAGCGGACTGGCCGTGGCCTATCAGGTCGAGAGCACCGACTGGGAGCAGAACCGGTTCGACTCCGAGATCTGGCTCGCCCGTAGCGGATCACCCACGGTGCAGCTCACCCGCACGGAGGACGGCAGCAGCCGCGGCGCGCGGTGGAGCCCCGACGGGCAGTGGATCGCGTTTCTGGCGAACCGGGGAGACGACGGCGCCTCCCAGCTCTACGCGATCCGACCCGGCGGAGGCGAGGCCCAGCCCCTGACGGCCGTGGAGCAGGGGGTGGAGGCCTTCCGCTGGGGGCCCTACGGCCTGCGGCTGGCCGTGGCGCTGCAGGAGCCGCCGAGCGAGCGGATGCAGCGGCGCGAGGAGCGGTACGGACAGTGGAGCGTTGAGGACGAGGGCTACCGGATGACCCACCTGTGGCGCCTGGACCTCCGGAAGGCGCTCCGGACCGAGAACGGCGTCACGCGCCCGGCCGACACCGCCGCGGCGTCCCGCCCGGTGGCCGAAAGCTCTGGCAGCACGGGCGGATTCCCCCTGCGCCGCCTCACCGGCGGGGAGACGTACACGGTGGGCGACTTCGCCTTCGGCCCGCGAGGCGAGCGGCTGGCGTTCGACCACCGTCCAGATCCGTCGGCGGCCTCCTACTCCCGACAGGACCTCTCGGTGCTGAACCTGGAGTCCGGCGAGCTGCGGCGCCTGGTGGAGCGTCCGGGCTCCGACCGGGGGCCCGTCTGGTCGCCGGAGGGCGAGTCGATCCTGTTCGCCACCGCCGACGGAGACACGGCCTACTACGAGAACTCGGAGCTGGCGCGGGTTCCCGCCGCCGGCGGTCGGATCGAGGTCCTCACCGGGAGCTTCGACGGGAATCCCTCGGCCGTCGATTGGCTGCCGGACGGCAGGGGCGTCCGCTTCACCGCCTGGGAGCGTACCTACCGGAAGCTCTACCGGCTCGATCCGAGCACGGGTGAGATCGCCGCTGTCGCCGACACCCCCCGGGTCGTCCGATCCGTCTCCTACTCGAAGGACGGCGGGCAGGTGGCCTTCGTGGGGGAGAGCCGGCGCCGATTACCCGAGGTCTACCGAACGGAGACCGACTCGTGGGACCCCGGTGCACTGACCTCCATGACCGGTCAGGTCCGGGGATGGCCCGTGGGCCGACAGGAGGTCGTCTCCTGGGAGAGCGAGGACGGAACCACCGTGGAGGGGGTGGTGATCTATCCGTCGGACTTCGACCCTGCCCGCCGCCATCCCCTGGTGGTGAACATCCACGGCGGGCCCTCATCCATCGACTATCCCTCGCTGGCCACCCAGTACGATTCCTACGTCTATCCCCTCACCCAGTGGCTGGCCCGCGGCGCCGTGGTGCTGATGCCCAACTACCGCGGATCCGTCGGATACGGACAGGAGTTTCGCGAGCTGAATGTGCGCAACCTCGGCGTCGGCGACAGCTGGGACGTCATGTCCGGCGTCCAGCACCTGATCGACGAGGGAATCGTCCATCCGGACAGCATGGTGGCCATGGGCTGGAGCCAGGGGGGCTACATCTCGGCCTTTCTCACCACGACCACCGACCGCTTCCAGGCGATCTCCGTGGGCGCCGGCATCTCCGACTGGATAACCTATTACGTGAACACCGACATCCCCCCCTTCACCCGCCACTACCTGGGCGCCACCCCGTGGGAGGACCCGGAGATCTACGAGAAGACCTCGCCCATCAGCTACGTCACCGACGCCACCACCCCGACCCTGATCCAGCACGGCGAGAACGACGCCCGGGTTCCCATCCCGAACGCCTACGAGCTCTACCAGGGCCTGAAGGACGTGGACGTGGAGACCCGGATGGTGGTCTACGAGGGTTTCGGCCACGGCATCAGCGACCCGAAGGAGCTCCTGGCCGCCAACTGGCACAACTGGCGGTGGGTCGCCCGCTGGCTGTGGGGCGAGGAGGTACCCGAGCTGCCCGCGGCGGACGGCGGCGGGACCAGCCGGTAGCGCACCGGACCGCGCGACCGGCCCAGTAGCCCGTCAGCCCCCCTCCACGATGTAGATGTCCCGGGACGGATAGGGGAATCCGCACCCGGCGGCCTCGACCTGCTCCTTCAGCTCACGGACCAGATCCCGTCGGACGCTCCAGTAGTCCTCGGTCTTCACCCAGGGCCGGACGATGAAGTTCACCGACGAGTCCCCGAGGGAGTCGACGGCCACCTGGGGCGCCGGCTCGTCCAGCAGCCGATGTTCGTCTTCCAGCACGTCCCGTATCGCCCTCTCGGCCGTGTCCAGATCGTCACCGTAGCCCACCCCCACGGTGAGATCGATCCGTCGGGTCTCGTTCGCCGTGAAGTTCTTCAGCTCGGTTCCGAACACCTGGGAGTTCGGCACCGTCACCTGCACGTTGTCGCCCGTGCTGATCTCGGTCGTGAAGACCCGGATCCCCTCCACGGTTCCGGATACGCCCGCCACCTCCACGAAGTCGCCTACGTCGAAGGGCTTGAAGATCAGGAGCATGATGCCCGCGGCGAAGTTGGACAGCGTGCCCTGGAAGGCCAGGCCGACAGCCAGGCCCGCGGCCCCCAGAACGGCCACGACGGAGGCGGTCGGAATTCCGAACAGCCCCAGCACGGTGACCCCGACCAGCACGAGGGTCGCCGCATAGGTCAGGCTGGAGAGGAAGGGGACCAGGGCTTCGTCCACCTGGCTCCTCTCGAGCGTGCGTCGCGTCGCAGCCCGGAGACGGCCCGCCAGCCACCAGCCGGCGCTCAAGACCAGCAGGGCTCCGATGACGCGCGATCCGTAGGAGACGGCCAGCTCCCGACCGGTCGTGAGCCACCCCTCGGCAGCTGCCTGCTGAAGTGCGATAACCGTCATCGGCTCTCCCCTCGCATCGTGTGTGAATTGATCTCGCGGCCGGGTCCCCCGAATCGACCGCGGCCGGTCCCGGGACGCCGATCGGCGCCACACCGGGAAGAGGAAGGGTGGAGACCGGCGCCCGCCGCGTCCAGTCCCGCCAGGAGGTCGGTGGCCAGAGCAGAGACGGCGGGTCCGTCCCGGCCGCTCCGCCCCCACCCTCTTCCCCGATCTCCACCGCCGCGTGGACGGAGCCGTGGAAAATAATAGTCTTTACAGGCTATATAAAGCCGGGGCGTCGGGCCTCGGGCGGGCACCGACATCGCCTTTTCAACCTATACTGTGACCCGTGCGGTGAACGAGTCGCGCAGCGATCCCGCCGAGACGGGAGCTCCCGAGCGGCTTCAGCCCCCCCGTTCGGCCACGTGCTCGTAGAGCCGCGCCACGGTCTCGATCCCCAGCTCGTACATCCCCAGGTCGAACCACTCGTTCGGAGCGTGCAGGTTCGCCCCCGGCAGGCCGAACCCGAGGAGGAGCACGGGCACCTCGAAGAGCTCCTCGAACAGCGGCACGATCGGAATGCTGCCCCCGTTCCGCACGAAGACCGGCTCCCGGCCGAAGGCCTCCTTCAGGGCGTCCGAAGCGGCCTGGAAGACCGGCCCCTCCGGGTCGGCGGCCCATGGGCGGGCACCGTGGTGCCCCTCGAGATCCACGTCGACCTCGTCCGGGGCGAGCGCGCGCACGTACCACTGGAAGTTCTCCTGTACCCGGGCCGGGTCCTGGTCCGGCACCAGGCGCATGGAGAGCTTGGCGGTGGCTCGGGAGGGAAGCACCGTCTTCGCACCCTCTCCCGTGTAACCGCTGACGAGCCCGTTCACGTCCAGGGTCGGCCGGAACCACGCGCGCTCCAGTGTCGAGCGCCCGGCTTCTCCCCCGAGCTTCCGAACCCCGACCTCCTGCCGGTAATCCCCCTCGTCGAAGGGCAGGGACTCGACGGTCTCCCGCTCCTCGTCCGTCATCTCCCGGACGTCCTCGTAGAAGCCCGGGATCGTGATCCGCCGGTCGCCGTCCTTGAGCCGGGCCAGGGTCTCGGCCAGGGCGTTTGCCGGGTTCACGACCGTTCCGCCGTACAGGCCGGAGTGGAGGTCCGACGCCGGCCCGCGGAAGGTGATCTCCTGGTACACCATGCCCCGGAGGCCCACCGTGACCGACGGGACGTCCCGGGCGAACATGCCGGTGTCGCTGATCACCACGGCGTCGCAGTCCAGGCGCTCGCGGTTCTCCCGGAGGAACGGCTCCAGGTTCGGGCTCCCGACCTCCTCCTCCCCCTCCAGCACCAGCTTCACGTTCACCGGCAGCCCCGCCTCGCGGCGCAGGCGCGTCTCCAGGGCCTTCACGTGCATGTAGACCTGACCCTTGTCGTCCGTGGCGCCCCGGGCGTAGACCCGCCCGTCGCGGACGGTGGGCTCGAAGGCCGGGGACGTCCACTCGTCCACGGGGTCCGGAGGCTGCACGTCGTAGTGCCCGTAGACCAGCACCGTGGGCGCCTCCTCGGCGACCCCGTGATCGGCGACGACCACGGGGTTCCCGTCGGTCTCCTCCACCTGGACGCCCTCGAGTCCCGCTTCCTCCAGGCGCGAGGCGAGCCACCCGGCGCAGCGATCCACGTCGTCGCCGTGCTCCGAATCCGTGCTGATGCTCGGGATCTCCAGGAACTCGAAGAGCTCGGCCCGGAGCCGTTCCCGGTTCTCGCGTATCCAGTCGGCGACCTCGGTCATGACGGCTGCCCGTCCCCTTCGGATTCGGAATGCGTGGCCTCGGGACCCGCATCGCCGTCGTCATCCTCCTCCGCCGGCGGCAGCAGGTCCAGCAGGCGGTGTCCCTCGATCTCGACCTCCTCGCCGCGGCGGAACTCCACGGGGTGATCGAAGAGGGGACCGTCCCAGGCGAAGCTATGGTACTCGCCATGCTCGCCGCAGCAGTCCACGTGCGGCTCCGACTCGAGCTCCGCAGCCAGGCTGCCGTCCAGCTCTCGCCCCAGCCACTCCGGCCGTCCGGCGTCGAGGTTCACGCTGCAGATCAGCGTGCGGTAGCCGGTCGAGAGGAACTCCCGCAGCAGTCGCCGCGGCGGGTCTCCCCATAGGGGCTCCACGTGCTCCAGGTCGTGGCCGGTGACCCGGCTCTCGTACCACTCGCGCACGTCCTCCAGGTGCACGTTCCCGAAGATCACCCCGGCCACGCCGGCCTCCACCAGCCGATCGAGGGCGGCCCCGAAGGCTTCCTCGAAGTCCTCGGGGTGAGTGGACTCCAGGACCGGCTCCAGGCCCAGGGCGTCGGCCTGCCCCTCGAGGAGCTCGCGGCGGACGCCGTGGAAGCGGGTGCGGCCCGTATTGCCCTCGTAGACGGTGAGCATGTGCGACACCGGATAGCCCCGCTGTCGCGCCCGGTGGTAGGAGAGGGTCGAATCCTTGCCGCCGGACCAGGCCAGCGCGTAGTCGGGGCGATCCGCGCCGTCGCCGTCCTCGCTCACGGCGATCCCCCCGCCGGCTCCCACGCGTTGTTCGACCGGTCCACGTCCGGGAACCAGCGCTCCGGGTCCAGCGTGACCCGGGTCACCTCGGCCGCCGAGGGCAGTGAGATCGTCCGGGTCATCGTCCGCGTCGCGGCCCAGGCTCGCACGGGCCACTCCGCCCGCCGCGTCGTGCCGTCGGCCGTCGTGATACGGAGGCGCACGGGCATCACCGCCCGGTCCAGATTCTCCACCGTGACGCGGAGGCCGGCGGCAGTCCGCTCCACGCCGGTGACGGCCTGATCCAGGGTCGCGGTCTCGAAGAACCACGGCTGCCAGAACCAGTCGAGCTCCCTCCCGGCCACGCGCTCCACCGTCCGGAAGAAGTCCCACGGATAGGGATGCTTCCAGGACCACTCCCTGTAGAAGGCCCGGTACGCCTCGTCGAAGGTCTCACGCCCCAGGACGGCCCGCAGGGCGTGCAGCAGGGTGCCGGGCTTCATGTACGCCGCCACTCCCCGGCCGAAGCCGTTCTCCACGTAATCGGTGTGCCGCATCACGGGCGCCTCGACCCCCGCCCTCGCGGCCTGCAGGTACAGCTGCCGGTCGCGGCGACGCGCCGCCGATTCGTCGAAGTAGTCCATCCGGGCCAGGGATTCGTTGAAGGTCGTGAGCCCCTCGTCCATCCACGCGTAGTCGGCCTCCTTCGTGCCCACCATCATCGGGACCCACTCGTGGCTGAACTCGTGGGCCAGCACCGAGTAGAGCGGTTCGCCCGGCGACGAGCGCCCGATGAACACCAGCATCGGGTACTCCATGCCGCCGATGGGACCGTAGGTGGCCTTTGCACGGGGATAGGGATAGGGCGTCAGGTAGTCGGAGAAGAACTCGAGGGAGTGCTTCGAGTACGCCGCCGCCTCCGACCAGTGGGAGATCGCCGGGTCGTAGAGGGCGTCCACCCGAATTCGACCCTCGGGCCCGCCCACGTCGGCGCCGACGGCGTCCCACACGTAGCGTGAGCTGGCCGCGAATGCCGCGTCCCGCACCGGCACCGTCGTCCGGAAGCGCCAGGTCAACAGATCGCCCTCCGCGTCCCGCGTCGCCCGACCCGCCGCCGCGTCGGCCGAGTCCACCACGGCGACCACGGTGTCCGACGAGCGTGCCACCCGCATCCGCTCCGCGGCTCCCGGCGGAAGGACCTCACCGGGATTGTTGAGGAGGCCCGTGGCCGAGACGAGCCAGCCTTCGGGAACCGTCAGGTCCACCTCGAAGCTGCCGTACTCCAGGTAGAACTCGCCGTCACCCAGGTACGGCGTGACGTCGTGGCCCTGCACGTCGTCGTAGGTGGCGATCTGCGGATACCACTGGGCCACGTTGAAGACCTCGCGGTCGATGTGCCCGGTGCGGAACGACCATTCGCCGGGGACGTGGAAGGACCATGCGAAGCCGAGCGTGGCCTCCTCCCCGGGGGCCACCGGGTCCGGGAGGAAGAGCCGGGCCAGCGTCCCACGAACCACGTAGCCCCGACGCCCACCGGCGGTCCCGGCACTCAGGCGATCGCGGTCCATCTGCCGCAGGGTGTCGCCTTCGAAGGTCACGGCCCGGAGCTCGGTCCCGCCCGTGAGCTGCACGGTGCGGTTCCGCTGCACGCCGGCGGAGTAGACGTTCTGGTACAGGTGGACGTAGAGAGAACGGAGCGTGTCCGCGGATCGATTCACGTAGGTGACCGTCTCCCGCCCCTCGACACGGGCCGAGTCCGGAATCAGCCGCGCGTCGATGTCGTAGTGGACGCGCTGCTGCCAGTACTCCGGGCCGGGCCGGCCGTCCGGGCTCCGGGTGCCGCGGCGGACGGCCGCCCGGTAGTCCGCCGGAACCGGAACGGAGTCGAAGACCGGAACGCCGGTGACCAGGGGCATCGTCGGACCGTCGGCGGCGGCACGCGGCGGTGACTCCGTTGGCCCGCCGGTACCGCCGGTGGCGCAGGCCAGGGCAGTCGCGGAGAGGAGGAACGCTGCGAGTGCGGACCGGCGTTCGTGCATCGGCGTGATCCGAGGTGTGGGTCCGGGGCCGCTGGCGACCCGTTAAAGCTATGCGCGCTTCGAGGACGGGAGAACCGTTCAGCTCTCCTCGCGGAAGGGGAGCGTGCCGAACAGGCCCGGATTCTCCGTCACGAAACGGTGGATCCATCGCTCGATGAAGGACTCCTGGCCGGAGCGGAGCCATCCGTATCCGAGAACGGAGATGACCGCGGCCGAGGCGGCGTCCAGGATCAGGTCCCACATCGTGTCCTCCAGCCCCCCCCACTGCATTTCCGCCTGGAACCAGACGTCCATCGCGTACTCGAAGATCTCCCACAGCGCCCCGGCCGCGACGGCGAACGTGAAGGCGAAGAAGGCTATGAACCCGGACCGCAGATGCACCTGAGCCGTCGGATTCTGGTTCAGCGCCCAGACCAGGGTGAAGCCGAGGATTCCGAGCAGGAGGCCGGAGCCCACGTGCAGCGCGCTGTCCCACCAGGAGAAGCGCAGGTAGTAGCCGTGGACCCAGCCCATGAAGAGAGAGAGGAAGATGAAGAGCACGGCCATGAGCTCGAACTCGGCGGGGATCCGCACCTGGAAGCGCTTCCCGAGGACGAGGGGCAGGACCGTGAGCACGAGGATGCCCGAGATGACGGTGGCCTGGAACCAGTTCCGCTGGAGCACCGCGAAGAGAAGCCCCACGACCATGATCGCCTGGAGCGTCAGGCTGATCCGCTTGTGCAGCGTCCCCGGCACGGGCCGATCCGTCATTCGGCCTCGCCGGGCTCCCCGCCGGACGTCTCCGCCGACGCCTCCCCCCATCGGCGCTCCGACTCGCGGATGATGGAGCGCGCCTTCCGGCCCGGCTCCCACCCGAGGGTGGCCGTGGCCTTTCCCTCCAGGTCCTTGTAGATGTCGAAGAAGTGCTCGATCTCCCGCAGGAGATGGCCGGGGAGGTTCGAGATGTCCGCCGTTTCCTGGTAGCGGGGGTCCCGCTGGGGCACAGCCAGGATCTTCTCGTCCCGTCCCTTCTCGTCCCTCATCACCAGGGCCCCGACGGGCCGGGCCTCCAGGACGCAGCCGGTGAACGTGGGATCGGTGACGAGGACGATGATGTCCAGGGCGTCTCCGTCCTCGGCCAGCGTCCCCGGGATGAAGCCGTAGTCTCCCGGATAGTGGACCGGGGAGTGGAGGACCCGGTCGAGGCGGAAGACGCCGTCCTCCGGGTCGTACTCGATCTTGTTTCGCGTCCCCTTGGGGATCTCCACCACCGCGTTCACGACCTCGGGGGAGTCGTCACCGGGGGAGAGCTCGTAGATGTCCATGTCATCACCTCTAGGGGCGGGATGTCCACCTCAAACTAGAGGACGGCACCGAGGCCGAACAGCTCGGCCCTGCCGGGTCGAATCGGCCTCCCATCACGGTCCAGCTTCGGCGCCCGGGGCTGGCCCGGGGCTTGCTCCCCATGTCCGCCTCATGCCCACCGAGACCTCCGTCCGAGAAACCGACCTCCTCAGGCGCCTTCGTTCGGACGAGCCGCTCGTGGCGGCGGAGCTGAGACCGCCCCGTGCGAACCTCACCTCATCGGAGGGCATGGAGAGCTGGATCGACCTCCACCACGCCCTCCGGCGGCTGACCCGTGAGGACACCGTCGTCTTCCTCACCGACGACGCCGTGGGGGACGAGGAGGAGGAGAATCTCCGGCACCTCACCACGAACCTGGCCGGGGACCTCCCCACGGCTAAGGTCTGCCCCTTCCTCACCTGCAAGCACTCGCTGCAGTACTGCCTCCGCTACGCTGACCGTGCCTACTCCTCGGGCCTCGAGGCCCTGACGGTGCTGGGCGGGGACCGGTCCGTCGGACCGCCCCGGTGCGTGGAGCACGCCTACATCCTCCGCGAGAAGATCCGGCGACGGATCCCCGACCTTCCGCTCGGCGGCTGGGCGAATCCCCATCGCGACCCGCGAGAGCAGGTGGACTACCTGCTGGACGACGAGTTCACGGCGGAGTACTTCCTGACGCAGGCGGTTTCCCACCACCACCTGGAGACCGTGGAGGCCTTCCTGGAGGAGCTGCGTGCCCGGGACGTTCCGCAGCCGGCCGTCTTCGGGGTCTTCTTCTACCGGAGCGCCAACCCCGATACGCTCGAAGCCCTCTCACGGTTCTTCCCGGTGCCGGAGGAGGAGATCGCGCGGGAGTTCGAGCGGGGGGACACCGCGGAGGAGATCTGCGCCCGGTCCATACGGGCGCTCCGGGAGCTGGGGGTGAAGCGCGTGTACGTCAGCAACCTCGGCTACGGCAGGGCCGCCGCACGGATGCGGCGGATCCGCGCCGAGCTGTGAGTGTCGGGAAGAGGCCGGCGGCGGGAGGGTGAGGTCCCCCGGCGGCCGCGGGGGCGTCAGGCGATGGCCGTGATCTCTCCGAGCATCTCCATCATCTCCATCACGGCGTCCCGCCGGCCCGCCTCGTAGGCTCGCTCCAGGGTCGCGCTCCCTTCCCTTTCCGGGTCGGCGTCACCGTCCTCGCCGTCCCGCCGGTGAGCCAGCGCGCCGGACTCCACGAGCCCCGCGGGATCGATGGTCGCGATCCGCGGCGCGCCTCTGCCCGTCAGCAGCCAGCGTGCCCGGATCTCCGGGTAGGTCCGGATGATGGCGGCGAGCCCCTCGCCCGATGGCTTCGTGTCGCCCCGGGCCCAGGCGCTTATGGCCTGGCCGCTGAGCCCCACCTTCCGCCCCATGGCCCGCCGGCTGCCGTCCTCGTAGCGGTCGAGGATCCACTGGATTCGTTCCTCCCAGGCGGCTCCGGTACGCTCCGATTCACGGCCCATGACGTGCTCCCTCCTTTCCATCCGCCGCCCGACATTAGCCGCTGCGACAAAAGAGGTACCAACGACTGTTGTCAATCATTCTTGTTCGTCAATACGGCTTTTGATCAGGTCCCAACCTGCTCCTCCACGGGGGCCGCGTAAACGGGTGACGGGAAGCGCTGCCCAGAGGTGGACGGCCGACTCAGCTGTCCCTCCGCACGCCCCGGGGCAGCTCCCAGTCCGTCCACCGGAGAAGGGGAAGGACCTGGTGGCGGCCGTCGTGTCGCCAGTCGACGGACGGCCGTGGCGTCGCCCCCAGGGGATAGATCCGGCTGACACCTGTTGCGGCGGCGACGTCCGCGAGCGCCCGGAGGCCCTCCCGACCGGCGTAGAGCAGGGCCTGGATACGCCCATCGAGGGACCCGAGGAGCCGCCGGATCTGCCTGATCCCGTCCGCGCCGTGGACGCGCACCACCCGGGGAAGCGCCTCGCTGCGGAGCGCCGGCTCTCCCCCCGCGAGTACGGTCCACCGGAGCTCCTCTGGATCTCCCACCAACCGCGCGTCCCCGTCCGCTGGAAACTCGGCCCGTCCCCGTAGCTGGCGCAGCGATCCTGCTGCCGCCGAGGAGAGCGGGGCCGTGCCCTGGTCCTTTACCTCTTCCCCAAGCGCACCGTACACGCCCCGGGCAGCCTCGTCCCGAAGGGGGCGCGGCGCCAGGAGCACCCGGGGAGATACGCAGCCCCGCTGCTCGTAGACACACACGTCGCCGGCCAGCCGCCGGGCCGCCTCCGGCACGGACGCGTCGGGAAGGAGCACCGCCACGCCGAGCCCGGGACCGCAGGCCACCAGATCCGTCCCGCCGGGGACCAGGTCCCGGATGCGCCGTACGGCGCGGGCTCCGCCGTACACGATCACTTTACTTACACCCTTTGCATCCGACCGCCACGCTGCGGCCCAGGAGCTGCACCCTGCCGTCCCGGACGCGCCCGCGGTCCGCGGTGAGGACGACGCTCACGCTGCCGGCGTTGGCCAGGTCGTGGTGGCACAGGACGCCTGCCTCGCCCTCCGGGACCTCCTCCAGCACGTCCGAGCGCTCCAGCCCCTCCCGTCCCTTCGCCCCTCCCGTGTCCATGAGACGGGACCCCCGTGGTAGCTCCAGCCGGTGCCCCCGGGCGGCGAGCCGCTCGGTCCACTCCGCGGCAGCCAGGGTCGTGGCGAGCACGATCAGGGGTTCGGAGGCCCGGCGCGCTTCCTCGGCTCCGTCGCGATGCGGGAGCACGAAGTGCCGGAAGGGCGGCTCGAGTGCCGCGCGGTAGATCCCGGTGTCCAGCACCAGGTGCCGGCCCCGGTCCGACGCTCCGCGGCTGGTGCCGCCGGTCCGGAACTCCACCCGGGCCGCCGCGGGGTCGTCGCCGACGACCAGGGGCACGGAGCGGAAGGCGGCCGCGGGTACGGGGAGAACCTCCCGCCAGTCGGTCACGCTCTCCGGCGTGCGGCCGCGTCGGTCGCAGTAGCGGCGGTAGCCCCCGATGCCCCGGTACTGTAGGCGGAAACAGCGGAGGACGAGGTCCCGGAATCGCCTGTCCCCGCGAGCTTGCCCCGGTCGCCATCGCCTGAAGAGGGACCGCAGGTCGGCGGCCAACGAACGGAAGGCGACCCGGTGGTCGGAGCTCATGCCGGCCGTCGACCTCCGCCGGTCGGAGCGGCCGTAGCCACGGTCACGGGCTCAGTGCCGGAGCGTGTCGACCAGACCCTGCCCCCGCCGCAGCCATCGGATCTCCACCGGCGAGTGCTCCATCAGGGCGTGCCGCAGACCCTCCGGCCGGCTGATCCGGTGGCCGCCCGCCTCCACGATCACGTCCCCCGGCCGGAGACCGAGCCGGTCGGCCGGCGTGCCCTCGAGGAGCTGGAGGACCACCACGCCACGCTCCGCTCCACCGAAGAACTCGGCCAAATCCGGGTTCAGCGGCTGCAGCTCGGCGCCCGCGATCCGGTTGCCGGGCATGCCGAGCTCTTCCGGCGACGGAGGCAGCTCCGGCCGTTCGGCGTCGGACGCCTGCGGCGGAGCCGGCTCTCGGGCCCGTTCGGGGCTGCCCCGGTAGACCTCGGGATAGAGGCTGTCCATGGCCTCCGCGACCCGCGTCCCCATGGAGGGATAGACGGACCGGAGGGAGTCCATCCGGTCGCGGGCCTCGGCCAGCACGGAATCGTAGATCACCTGCAGCCGCGGCTGGAGCTCCTCGGAGACCCAGCGCTTCCACTCCTCGTCCAGACGCCCCCTCCCGGAGGACCCGCCCACTTCCCGACGGAGCTCGCGAGTCTGTCGGAAGGCCTGACGCTGGAGCTCCCGGGCGCTCGCCCGCAGGGCCTCCAGGCGCTCGCGGGCCCGTCTGGCCGGGTCCACGCCGGATTCCGGCCCCAGGGGTATCGCCCTGACCCGTTCGGCGGGAACCACGCTCACCCTGGTCCGCACGGCGAAGCCCGTCTCCCGCGAGCCCGCCCGGCGGAGCGAGTCGAGCACGGTCGGCTCGGGAATCGCCAGCAGGTACCGCGCCCGGCTCTCTGCTCGGCCGCCCCTGCCGTGATACCGGACGATGGCCAGGGAATCGGGCCGGGAAGCGGGCACGAGATCCACCTCGACCCGGCCGCCCGGCCGCCCCAACACGAGGGAAACCGTGTCCCCGGGCGTGATGCGGCGAAAGACGCCCTCCTCGAGGCCGTCGACGAGCGCGGTGCCTTCCACCGCCACCAGAGTGTCACCGGGCTCCAGTCCCGCCCGGTCGGCCGGGCCGCCGTGCACCAGACCTCCCACCACCAGCGTGTGGCGGCACTCGTCCTCCGGGCCCTCGGGCCCCTCGAGGCACTCCGAGAAGGAGATCAGGCCCACGCCGAGCCAGCCGTCGTCCCCGGCCGCCTGCGCAGCGGTCTCGTCCGGGCGGGCCGCCTCCTGCGCTCGCGCCGGCACCGGAAGAGACCCGGCCGCCAGGAGAGCCCCGGCCGCGACGAGGGTCACCACGACTCCGGCGCCACGGGCCGCGCGCGTCGTCGAACCGAGGGTCCCGCTCACGGGCGCTCTCCGCTGCGCTCGATCATCGGTAGTCCATCGACGTCAGGCGGGCAGCCGCTCCCAGCCGGGAGCGGAGGGTTTCCTGGCGCTCGTTCACGCGGAACAGAAAGTTGTTGAGCGTGGGATCCGCGGGCTGCTCCCGGAGTGCCTCCCGGGCAGCCTCCGCCAGCGCCTCCAGACGAGCCATTTCCTCCGCGGCGGCCACCGGATCGTCGATGGGCTCGACGTCCACATCCGCGCTGCCCGATACCAGGCGTTCCAGGCTGCGGGCGGCGCTCAGGTAATCGCCGGACCGCTGCAGCGAGACGGGGCCGCCCTCGTCGGCCACGGTGAGCCCGGCCTCCGCTCGCATGCCGCTCCGCTCCCGCACCGTGCCGCCGGTGGTCCCGGTGGATTCGCTCACGACCGAGGCCGCCCGCGTGGACGAGCTCTCGTCGGCCGGAGATCCGCCGTCCCGCAGCTGGAGGCCCGCGCTCAGACCGACGCCGAACACGAGGGTGGCCGCCGCCACACGGGCCACCCACCCCGACCGGAACACGGAGAGGACGTCGTCGTCCTCATCGCTCCATTCCTCGATCGTCTCGCGGTCCGGGAGATGCGGCTCGATCCGCTCCCACTCGTCCTCCGGGGGCGCAACGCCGCCCAGGGCCGAGAGCGCCATTCGCATCCGACGCAGCCTCTCCTGCTCCCGCTCGCACCGCTCGCACTCCTCCAGGTGCTCGGTGGCCCGAGGGTCGTCGCCCGGATCGTCGAGCAGAGCGGAGATCCGCTCCAGGCTGAGATGCTCCGAGCTCGTGCTATCCTGCTCCATTTTCCCTGGTCTCTTCCTCTTGCTGCTCTCGGGACGCGGCGCCGAGCAGCTCTCTCATCCGCGCGCGAGCTTTGTGGAGCTGCGACTTCGAGGTCCCAACCGCCACGTCCAGCGAATCGGCGATCTCCTTGTGCGTCATCCCCTCCACGTCGTGGAGCACGAGGACTTCGCGATATCCGGGGGGTAGCTGCTCCAGGGCTTCCTCCAGCATCTGTCGGTTGATGACGGCGTCTTCCGGCGGCGGCGAGGAGTCACCGGGGGAAGCCTCGCCCTCGACGTCCGGACGCCGCTTGCGGCGCCGCAGGTGGGAGAGGGCCAGGTTCCTGGCGATCCGGTGGATCCAGGTGCCGAAGCCGGAATCACCGCGGAACTGGTCCAGCTTGTCGAAGGCCCGGATCCACACGTCCTGCGAGAGGTCCTCGGCCAGCTGCTCGTCACCAGCCAGCCGCCGCACGACCGCGAAGACGTGCGAGGCGTGCTCCTGATAGAGCCGCTGCATGGCCCGTCGGTCGCCCGTCCGGGCCCGTTCCACCAGCTCACCCTGATCCAAGCGGGCTCCCCTTTGGATCCTGCAGACCGCGTCCGGCCGTCCGCGCGGCGGGGCCCCGATCGTGATCGGGGCGGCCGGAGACGACCGCCGTTCTCCGCTTTCGATACCCTGGGCCGCCATCAGGTTGCCCCGCCCGACGGAGAGCTGCACCCCGCGGGGAGAGGCGGCATTCGATCCACGCTCGGATTGGTATGACGGGCGAGGCTCCCGGAGCGTTGCCCGGGAGCGGTCCCTGCTCGCCCCTCAGCCGCCGGTTCGGCCGGGGCCGCCGGGGGACGTCCAGCGGATCAGGGCCGGAGCCAGCTTCCAGGCTGCCAGCGCCAGGAGCACGCCGGCCAGGGCGTCCACGGCGTAGTGGAACCGGCCGTACACCGTTCCAAGGGTGAGCAGGAGCACGAACGGGGCGGAGATCCAGTACCACCGCCGCGCGAGCCTCCGGCAGGAGAGCCAGGCCGCCACCGTGGCCGCCACGTGGGAACTCGGGAAAGCCGTGCCCTTGGACGAGCCCCGCTCGGCGACAGCGTGGACGGCGTCGAACAGGAGGGCCCGGGCCGGTGTGCCCTGCAGCTGGTCGTACAGGTAGCGGGGCCCGGTCACCGGAAAGACGACGAAGATCGCATAGCAGAGGAAGAAGGCGAGTCCGGTGATCATGGTCAGGCGGTGGAGCTCGCCCTGGCCGCCCCGGCGGTAGACCACGATGGCCGAGATCGGAATCAGCAGGTAATACGAAAAGTAACCCAGGTGCATGAGCTCGGAGAGCCAACGCCAGGGCTGCCGATCCGCCCACTCGACGCTGAGCTGGGCCCCGAACAGGGCCTCCTCCCACCCCTGCACCATGGCGTCCAGATAGCCCTGGACGTACAGCTGGTTGAGTAACTCCAGCTCCGTGTACAGCAGGGGGGTGAGGAGGACGGGATACGCCACGCGGACGAAGCGGGCGACGTGGATCAGAGCCGGGATCGATCGGGCCCCCTGCGGGGAGACGGTGCCCCCGGCCAGCGCGTCCCGGACGGGAGCCTCCGGCCCGAGCCCCGCCACCGGTCCCAGGAGGAGCCATATCGCGCCTGCGTGGACGGCGGCCACTCCCACGCCCACCGGCGTCAGGCTGCCCAGGGCCAGGGCCCCGGTCACGCCCAGATAGCCCGCCAGGAGTACCTCGACGGGCAGGGGCGGCGGCTCTCCTCTCTCTTCGTGAGCCCCTTCATCGGCGTCCTGACCGGCCGGGTTCGCTTTCCCCGCCCTCGGCTCGCTCCGGCCTTTCACAGCCAGCCGTGCTCCCGGTACCAGCGCATCGTCCGGGCGGCTCCCTCCGGCAGCGCCACCTGGGGTGTCCAGCCCAGTGCCTCCTCCGTCACGCCGGGATCGGCGGTCCAGCGGTGATACGCGAGATCCCGAGCCCGACGGCGGTCGAACGCCGGGGCGCGGTCCAGGAGCCGCGCGCTCCACTCGGCCACCGAGGCGGCGGCCGTATACACGCGGGGCGAGAGCCGGAAGACGCGGAGGCTCCTGCCGGCTGCCTCCTCCAGGGCCCCGGCCACCCCGTCCCAGTCGTATCGGCTCTCCTCGACGACCGGGAAGGGGCCGAAGCCGCCGCCGCGCTCTCCCGCCAGCGCGGTGACGCGGGCCACGTCACCCACGTAGACGGGCTGCAGCAGCGACTCGGAAGCCGGGAGCAGGAGGAACCCGCGCGCCGCCATCTGGAAGAGGGGGAGCAGGTCCTCGTCCCGGGGGCCGTACACGCCGCCCGGCCGGAGCACCGTGACGTCCATCTGGTCGGTGAACCCACGGAGCCGCTCCTCCGCCGCCAGCTTGCTCATGCCGTACACGCTCTCCGGCGCGTCAGGCGTCCCGGCCCCGGGCTCCGCTCCCTCGCGGTCGGGGCCCCGGGCCGCCAGGCTGCTTACGAACACGAATCGCTGGACGCCGGCCTCGGCCGAGGCGTTGGCCAGGTTCAGCGTGCCCTCGGTGTTCACCTCGTAGAAGACGTCCTCCGAGGGAGCCGCGGTGACCCCGGCACCGTGGACCACCAGGTCGACGCCCGCCAGCGCCGACTCCAGTGCCCCGGGATCCGTGACGTCGGCCCGCACGAGCTCTGCACGCGTATCCTCCACCCATCGGGTGTCGCTGGACGCTCGGACGGTGCACCGGAGGTCGCAGTCGGTGGCGGCGAAGGCCGCCGCGATCCGGCTTCCCACGAAGCCTGTGGCTCCGGTGACGAGTACGCGGTCCATGGCGACGGTGGCGACGACTCAGAGAGACACGTCGTAGAGGCGGTACCGCTTGTAGACCTCGGCGCCCATCCGCTCCATGGGACGCCGGATCTCCTCGTTCTCCTCCAGCATCCAGGAGAACTCCCCGGCGGTGATGCCCTGGGCCCGTCCGCCGCGAAACAGCTCCAGGTAGAGGAGTGCGTCCACTCCCCTTCGTCGCCACTCCGGGTGGATGCCCAGAGTGAGGACCCGCATCTGCGCGATCTTCCGGGCGTGCCACAGGATGCGGAGCAGGCCGAAGGGAAAGAGACGGCCGTCGGCGTGGGCGATGGCGCGGTTGAAGTCCGGAACGGCGACCGTGAAGCCCACCAGGTCGCCCTCGGGCCCCTCGGCCATCTTTACGAGATCGGGCTCCACCACGGGCTTGAGCTCCTCGGCCAGGAAATCGAACTCGGCGTCGGTCATGGGCACGAAGCCCCAGTTCTTCTCCCACGCCAAGTTGTACAGCCTGCGCACCCGCTCGATCTCCCGGTCGAACTCCTCCATCCGGAGATTCCGGACCTCCACTCCGTATCGCTCCTTCACGATCCGGCTCGCACGCAGGAGCCTCTCCGGCGGCTCCGGATCGTCCAGCCAGTAGGCCACCAGCGTCCGTGCCTCGCGGAACCCGTACTCCGCCACCAGATCGAGGTAGTACGCGGGGTTGTACGGCATCATGATGACCGGCGGACGGCCGAAGCCCTCGACGAGGAGGCCCCATTCCTCGTTGGAGGACAGGTTCGCGGGCCCGCGCATGACCTCCATCCCGCGATCGCGAAGCCAGTGGCCCGCGGCGTCGAAGAGGGCGGAGGAGACGGCCGGATCCCGGACGCTCTCGAAGTAGCCGAAGAAGCCCACGGACTCGCCGTGGAAGTCCACGTGCCGGCGATTGTGGACGCCGCAGATGCGGCCCACGGGTCGGCCGCCGCGAAGCGCCAGGAACGGCTGCACGTCGGAGTGCTGGTGGAAGGGATGCCGGTCCGGATCGAAGGTCTTCCGGACATCGCTCAGCAGGGGCGGGACCCAGTTCGGGTCGCCACGGTAGATGGACCAGGGCAGCCGGACGAAGGCCCGCATCCCGTCTCCCGAGCCGACGGGCCGGACTTCGATGTCGGACCCCGCGCCCGGATCGGACGGGGCCGCGGACTGTCGGCGGGTCCTCACACCACGTCCAGCTCGTTCCCGATCGCGGCCATCCGCTCGAGCACGGTGTCCAGCTGCTCGTCGGTATGGGTGGCCATGAAGCTCGTGCGGAGCCTGCAGCTGCCCTCCGGCACGGCCGGCGGGACCACGGGATTCGTGAAGACCCCGGCGTCGTAGAGAGCCTTCCAGAACTCGAAGGTCTTCTCCATCGGCCCCACGTGGACGGGAACGATGGGCGTCTCGGTGGGACCGATGTCGAACCCGATCTCCTGGAAGCCCTTCTGCATCTTCTCGGCGTTCCGCCACAGGCGCTCGCGCCGCTCCGGCTCGTTCCGGATGATCTCCAGAGCCTTGAGAACGGTGGCTACGGCGGAGGGAGGCATGCTGGCGGAGAAGATCAGGCTGCGGGCGTTGTTCTGGAGGTACTCCGTGACGTACCCGTCGCCGGCCACGAACCCCCCGATCGACCCCAGCGACTTGCTGAACGTCCCCGTGATCAGGTCCACCTCGTCCGTGAGCCCGTAGTGGGCCGCGGTGCCCTCGCCGTTCGGTCCCATGACCCCGATGGCGTGGGCGTCATCCACCATGAGAGCGGCGTCGTACTGCTCCCGATACTCCGTGAGCTCCGGGAGTTCCGCCAGGTCGCCGTCCATGCTGTACACGCCGTCGACGGCGATCAACTTGCCCCGGTCCTCCGGCTCCGACTCCAGCATCCGGGTCAGGGTGTCGTGGTCGCCGTGGTTGAACCGCTGCACCTTTCCGAAGCCCAGGCGGGCCCCGTCCTGGATGCAGGCATGGTCGAGCTTGTCGACGAAGACGGTGTCCGTCCGGCCGATCAGCGCGGCCAGGGTGCCCAGGTTCGTCTGGTAGCCGGTGCTGAACACCAGCGCGGATTCCTTGCCCACGAAGTCCGCCAGCTCTTCCTCGAGCTGGTCGTGGAGGTCCAGGTTACCGTTCAGGAAGCGGCTCCCGGTGTTTCCGCTCCCGTATCGCTTCAGAGCCTTTTCCCCGGCCTCGAGCACGCGGGGATCGTGGGTGAGCCCCATGTAGTTGTTGGAGCCCACCATGATCTTCTCTTGGCCGTCGATGATGACCGAGGTGTCGCGCGACTCCTCGATCGCCTTGAAGTAGGGGTATAGACCCGCTCGCTTGAGAGCGCGAGAGGTCGAAAAGTTCTCGCACTTTGCGAAGACGTGCATCCTCAGAAGCTCCCTTGACGCTCCGCCAGGGTGAGTGGAAAAGAGATCGGCGGGCCGGACCCGCGCGTCGCGAGTGGCCGGCGCGCCGGAGCGGCGCTGGACCCGCTTCGCGCGAAGCTACCGGTGCCGTGAACCTCCGGCAAGCAGGGTCCGTTGAACCGTCGGCCGGCTCGATGCGACGGCCCGGACTCCGGTCCGGGCCTCTCCGGCGTGATAGATCGCCGCTCCCACCCACCACTTCGAGGCGTGGAGACGATGAATACCAGCGACGCACCATACGACCTGCTCGTGATCGGCGGCGGCACCGCCGGGCTCGTCTGCGCGGCCGGCGCGGCCTCCCTCGGTGCCCGGACGGCGCTGGTGGAGAGAAACCGCCTCGGGGGCGAGTGCCTGTGGACCGGGTGCGTCCCCAGCAAGGCGCTGGTGAGTTCGGCGCGCCTCGCGGCCGAGATGCGGCGCGCCGCTGACTTCGGGCTGCGGGGGGGCGGGAATCCCGCCGACCCGGGGCGGGACGGGGATCGCATCCTGGAGAGCGTCCGGTCCGCACGGGCGGAGATCCAGCCCCACGACGATCCGGAGCGATTCCGGGACATGGGAGTCGAGGTCCTCGAGGGACGTCGGGCTCGCTTCGTCTCGGAGCACGTGGTGGAGGCTGGAGACCGCCGGCTCCGGGGACGGAAGATCGTGGTGGCCACCGGAAGCCGACCCCGCGTGCCGCCCGTCCGGGGGCTGGAGGAGGCCGGGTACTTCACCCACGAGACGGCCTTCGACCGCGACTCGATCCCCGGATCCGTGGTGATTTTGGGTGCCGGGGCCATCGGCGTGGAGTTCTCCCAGGCATACCGGCGGCTGGGCGTCGACGTGACTCTGGTGGAGATGGCACCTCGGGTCCTCCCGTTGGAGGACGCCGAGATCTCGGCCCTGGTGGAGGAGGTCCTCGAGGACGATGGGGTTCGGGTCCTCACCTCCGCCCGCGCCGTCGAGGCCCGGACCGCCGGCCGGGACGGCGGAACCCGGCGAGAGCTGGTCCTGGAGCGCGACGGCGACGAGGGAGACGGCGGCCCCGAGCTGGTGGCCGGGGAGGAACTCTTCGTCGCCACCGGCAGGCGCCCGAACGTGGACGGACTGGAGCTGGATCGTGTCGGCGTGGAGGTCGACGAGAGTGGCGTCGTCGTCGACGACCGACTCCGGACGAGCCGCTCCCACGTCTACGCCGCTGGGGACGTGATCGGCGGCTACCAGTTCACCCACGTGGCCGACCACGAGGCCCGCACCGTGGTCCGGAACGCCCTCTTTCCCTTCTCCTCGAAGGTGGACTACTCGGTCGTCCCCTGGGCGGTGTTCTCGGATCCGGAGGTGGCCCGCGTGGGCCTCACCGAGGCGGAGGCCCGGGAGGAGCACGGGGACGACGTGGGCGTATATCGATACGACGTCTCGGAGCTCGACCGCGCCATCACCGAGCGGAGCGCGCGGGGCATGGTCAAGCTGATCGGCGACGGCGGCGGTCGCCTCCTGGGCGGCCACGTCCTCGCCCCCTCGGCCGGGACCATGATCGTCGAGCTGGCCCTGGCCATGCGGCAGGGCACCACCATCGGAGAGCTGGCGGATCTCGTGCATCCCTATCCCACGATGAGCGAAGGCATCCGGAGAGCAGCAAACGAGTACAGCCGGAGCCGGCTCACGCCCACCGTACACAGATGGCTCGACCGCTGGTTCCGGCTGGCCCGGAAGCTCGGCCTGTGAGCCGCCCTCCGACCGGACGGCGCGGACGGTGGATCCTCCCGGCGGCCCTCCTCCTGTTGCTGCTGGGGGGCTGTGGCCTGCCGGGACCGCCCCACGTGACACCTGGCGTCTCGCCGCCCCGCGCTGCCGCCACGGAGGGAGACCTGCGACCCGTCGTCCCGCCGCTGGCCCGCTTCGATGCGCCTGCTCCGCCGCGCCCCTGGCTGGGGGCGAGCGTAGACGTGCTCCCCGCGGTCCCCAGGGAGGGCCGTGCCGTGGCCATCCGGGTCGTCACGCCACGGGTGGGACGCCCCCCTCTCGCCGTGGAGGGACGGCTCGGCCAGGAGAGGGTCGTCCGCTTCGGCCGCGTGTCGGACGGCGACTGGCTGGGGCTCGCGCCGCTGCCCGTGGGCGAGTCCGGCACCAGGGAGCTGGTGATCCGTATGGCGGTGGACCCCGGCGACACGGCCACGGTCCAGCGCACGATCCGGGTGGAGGACCACCGCTTCCCCTCGACGCGACTGAGCGTCGCACCGCGCTACTCAAGCCCGCCCGAGGAGGTGCGGGAGCGGATCGAGCGCGAGCGAAAGCTGGTCGCGGAGGCTCTCTCCGTCGTCACCGACGACTGGCTCTGGAACGGTCGCTTCACCTGGCCCCGGCCCCACCGCGTCACGTCGCCCTTCGGACAGCGAAGGATCTTCAACCAGGAGCTCCGGAGCCGCCACTGGGGGCTGGACCTGTCCGGCCGCACGGGAGCGCCGGTCCGGGCGGCGGCCCGAGGGCGGGTGATCCTCTCCCACCACCTCTACTACGCCGGGAAGACGATCTTCCTGGACCACGGCCACGGTGTCATCACCGGCTACTCGCACCTGTCGGTGATCGGCGTCCAGGAGGGCGACACCGTGGAGAGCGGGCAGGTCATCGGAGAGGTGGGCGCCACCGGTCGCGTCACCGGCCCGCACCTCCACTGGACTCTTCGGATCGCCGGCGTACGGCTGGATGCCAGCAGCCTGTTGGAGATCGACGTGTTCTGAGCGGCCTGTTGCCCGTCCCGCCGCCCGCGTCCAGTTTGCTCACCGCCCCGACGGCCCGATCGTCCTTCGTTCCGTCGGCCTTCGCTCTTCCGGGACCCTCCAGCTTCGGCAAATGACGCGACTTGCCCTGATACTGAACGGCGGTGCTGCCCTGGGCAGCTACGTGGGAGGAGCCGTCAGCGAGATCCTCTACGCCCTCGAGCGGAGAGAGACGGACGAGCCCGTGTCCGTCGACGTGATCACGGGCACCTCCTCCGGGGCCCTGAACGCCGCGCTCGTGGCCAGAACCCTGTGCGTGAACCAGAACCTGCGGCCGTGGATCGAGCGGACCTGGGTGGAGGCCATGGACGCCGGCGTCCTCCTGAGCCCGGGACGCGACGACCGCCGCGGGCTGCTGGACGCGGGAGCCGTGGACGACCTGACCCGGTCGCTGGTGGACGCGGATCCCGCCACCGACGACAGCCGTTCCAGGCACGCCGGGCGGCCCCTGCGGGTAGGGCTCTCGCTCACCAATCTGGACGGTCTGCCCTACGACTTCCGGTACGGCTTCCTCAACGCCCCCGACCGCTTCTACGGCGCCCGGGTGCACCGGGACTGGGCCGAGTTCGAGCTTGAGGAGCGGCACCACGCCGGCTCGGACGTCTGGGACGCCATGGCGGAGACCGCCGTGGCCTCCTCCAGCCTCCCCCCCTTCTTTCCGCCGAAGCGCCTGACCCGGGAGCTGGAGAACCTCCCGGGGGCCCGCATCGAGGCCCCGGGCGACCACGCCGAAATGTGGTACGGCGACAGCGGGCTCTCGGACGCCCGGCCGATCTCGCTGGCGCGACGCCTGGCCCGGCGCGGCGAACGGACGCAGGGCGACGACTGGCGCTACGTCGTCGTGGACCCGAACCTCCGGGAGCGGGGCATCGGAGCGACGACCACGGGCGAGGCGCTGCCCTCCGCCGGCGCGGCGGCCGTGCGCGCCATCGAGGCCGTTCTCGGGGAGGGAGCCGCCCGCGACTGGAGGGAGGCGCACCGGTCGAACGTCCGGGTCGAGATTCTCGAAGCCCTGGCGGAACGACTGCCTGCCCTCCACGGCCAGATGGACGACCCCGACGCCATCGGGCTCGGCCGCCAGATCGGCGAGCTGGCCGAGCGGGTGGCCGAGATGAAGGTGGCCGTGCGGCGCCACGACGAGGACGGGAGCGGCGACCCGGCCCTGGACTACCTGGAGGAGAACCTGGCGCGGATCGAGTCAGAGCCGCGCTGGGCGCCGGCCCTGGACCCGGTCTCCTCCCGCGCCGGCCGCACGCGGATCAAGAAGTTGATCTTCATCCTGGAGACCGCGGCCGGACTGCGTGAGCGTCCGGGACTGCCCCTCTACCTGGTGGCACCGGATCGTGGCGAGGAGCTGGCGGGGGACTTCCTGGCCGGCGCCGGCGGATTCCTGGAGGCGAGCTGGAGGGCCCACGACTTCCGGGCCGGCCGGCGCGACGCCCGTGCCCTCCTGACCCGGGAGCTGTCGGACGTGATGGAGTACGAGCCGGGCGCGGACGATGCGTACTCCGTGCCGGAGAGCTTCACGGCCTCCGTGGAGGAGCTGCCGACGGGTGCCCGCGAGAAGCTCCGGAAGGCCGTGGAAGCGGAGGTGGGAACGGCGGTGGACGAGCTCCGCCCCGGCGGACTGGCAGCTCTCTTCTCGTGGGCATGGAAGCCGGCACTGAAGCGGTGGGCCACGGACCGGACCCTGGAGGCGCTCGAACAAGCCGGCTGATCGCGGAGGAGACGAGGAGGGAGGAGAGTCATGAACGGCGGCGAGAAGCGAACCGGCGATGCGCGCGGCCCGGGCCCGTCCCGGGCCGCCACCCTCCTCCTGGTCGGAGCCGTCCTCGGCGCCGCCGTGGTGATCTTCGCGTGGATGAACACCGACGCGGTGCCGGTGGAGGTGTTCCTGTGGGAGCCCGAGATCTCGAAGGCGCTCCTGATGTTCGTGCCGCTGGCCGTGGGCTTCGTCCTCGGGTGGGGTCTCCGGGCGTCCCGGTCTCGCAGGAAGGACCGGAAGAAGGCCGAGGAGAAGGGGGGAGCGGAGGGCCGCAGCAAGGAAGGCGGACCCGGCTGAGGGGCTGCTCTCGGGCTCAGCTCTCCCCGCCGCCCGGGCTCCACCCGGTGACCCTCCCCTCCAGCGCCGACGCCATCACCGTGTAGGGGCTCGCCAGGTACACCTTCCCGGGCCCGCTCCTCCCGGGGAAGTTGCGGTTGATGGAGCTGATGGTGACCTGATCCTCCGAAGTGCTCACGCCCGGCCCGGCGTTGATGCAGGCGCCACACCCCGGAGCCAGGACCTCCAGGCCCGCCTCCCTGAAGACTTCGTCGTGGCCCTCCTCGCGGGCGTAGGCCTCCACGTCGACGGAGCCGTACTGCAGGTAGGCCTCGATCTCGTCCGGGACGCGTCGCCCCCGCTCCAGGCCGTCCCGGAGAACGCGGGCGTACATGTCCATGTCTTCCCGCTTGCTGGCCGTGCACGAGCCGGCGAAGACGATGTCCAGCGACACGTCCTCCTCCAGCTCCTCCACCGGGATACCGTTCCCCGGGTCGCCGGGCAGCGCCACCATGGGCCCGAGCTCCGAGGCGTCGAGCTCCAGCGTCCACTCGTACTCTGCCTCCTCGTCGCTCTCGATCCCCCGCACCAGCTCCCGCGCCTCCTCGCGGCTCAGGTCGCGGCGCTCGGCCAGCCACCGGGCCGTGGTCCGGTCCGGCGCCACGAAACCGGTGAACGCGCCCACCTCGGCGGCCATGTTGGTCAGCGTCGTCCGCTCGTCCACATCCAGCGCCTCCACCGCCTCGCCGGTGTACTCCACGATCTTCCCGATGGCCCTGCCCTCCTTCACGTACGGATGCTGGAGGACGTGGAGGATCATGTCCTTGGCCGTGACGTTGTCACCCTTCCGGCCGTCGATGCGGATCTTCACCGAGGGGGGCACCTCCACCCGCACGTCCCGGGTCGCCCACGAGTTGACGATGGCCGAGGTCCCGACACCGAAGGCCACACATCCCAGCGATCCGACGTGGGGCGTGTGGGAGTCGCTTCCCACCACGACCTGACCGGGCTCGGCGTAGCGGTCCTGGACCATGACGTGGCAGATGGCCTCGCTTCCCTGCCGGTCGGGGAGCTCTCCGTGGAGCGTGATACCCTGCTCATCGGCGAACTCGCGCTGCCGGGCGTGCAGCCTGTCCGCCGCCTCGTGGAGCCCCTTCTCCTTCTTCTCCTCGGTGAGCACCTCGTCCAGGAAGGCCAGGTGGTCACGGAAGAAGTAGACGTTTTCCCGGTCGGCGATGGTGGCGTCCTCCCCGGCGAACTCCTCCCAGAAGGTCGAGGCCATGGGCGTCACGTACTCGTGGCTGAACCGGATATCGGCCCGCACGAAGCCCGTGTCGCCCGGCTTCACGGATGGCACCCCGACCTCGTCGCGTGAGGCGTCCCGAACCCAGTGTCGGGCCAGGATTTTCTCGGCGGCGGTCATGGGCCGATCCGGGTCGGTGTCGATGTCCGGCACCCGGACGCTGCCGCGCAGGCGCCCCACGGCGTAGTCCAGGAGGCCTCCGTGCTCCACCACGTCCCGCTGTATGGGGCCCGTGTCCCGGGTGAAGGTCTCCAGGGGGATCTCTTCGCCGCGGCGGATCTTCTCGATGACCGAGAAGTCGGTAGTGGCCAGCATTCCCAGGTTCTCGCAGTTCTCCCGGTAGATTCGCTCGATGTTCTCCGCCACGACGACCTTGATACCGGCGGCTCGCTCGGCGTACGGGGAGTGCTCGCGGCTCGATCCCTTGCCCCGGCGTTTTCCGGAGACGGCGGCAACGAAGCCTCCCTCCTTGACGTCGTTCCTGCCGATCGGGTGTTCGCCGCCGGCCTCCAGTCCCACGTAGGGATATTCGCCCAGCGTCTCGTCGAAGTGATAACAGACCCAGGCCGGCGTGATCTCGTCGGTGCTTATGTCGTCCCGGAGGGGGATGGAGGGATCCCAGTCCAGGTCCTCGCCGCGAAGCTGCTGGCGGATGAGCTCCGGATCCTCGGTGAGGAAGAGCACCCGTCCCTGCAGCTGGACGGTGGAAGAGCGGCGGCTCAGATCCCGCTCCTGGAGGTCACTCAGCATGGTTTCGTCTTTCTCTGGTCGTGAAAACGTACCGGACTGCCCGGCCGGCCTCGGTCGGGCAGCGACGGGCTCCGTCCGTCACACCTCTCCTCACTCTCACATACACAGCCACCGTCCAATCTATTGGAAATTCCTCGCCGCCCTATCGCAGCACGCCGAGCGCCTGCTCGACGTCCCCCTCCGGCGCGATCACCTGCACACCGGCGGCCATCTCCCGCGCCTCGGCCGCGATCTCCCGGGCCACCGTCCGCCCCTCGGCCCGGGCGTGGTCCTCGCCCTTCTCCTCGGCCCGCCGCATCCGATCGAGAATCCGCTCCGGCACCCGGATTCCGGGCACCTCGTTGTTCAGAAACTCCGCGTTCCGGAGTCCGGTGAGGGGCCAGACGGAGGCCACCACCGGCAAACGGGTCCCCCTCTTCTCGGTTTCCGACAAAAACTCGGAAAGCGATGCCGGGTCGAAGATCGGCTGCGAGACCGCGTACTCGGCGCCGGCGTCCACCTTCCAGTACCAGCGCCGCATCTCCCGCTCCCGGTCCTCGGCGTCGGGGTTCACGGCCACTCCTATGACGAACTCCGTCCGGCTACCCAGGGAGGTGCCGCCGACGTCCTGGCCGTGATTGAGTCGCCTCACCAGGTTGGTGAGTCCGATGGAGTCCACGTCGAAGACCGCTGTGGCGTCGGGGTAGGGACCGGTCTTCGGCGGATCGCCGGTGACCAGGAGCAGGTTCCGGAGCCCCAGGGCCTGCGCCCCGAGCAGGTCGCCGGTCATCCCCAGCAGGTTCCGGTCGCGGCAGGTGTAATGGGCCAGCGTCTCGATACCCACCTCCCGCTGCACCAGCGTCGCCGCCGCGATCACTCCCATCCGGACACTGGCCCGCGCGCCGTCGGGGACGTTCACGGCGTCCACCCCGGCCTCGTCCAGCCTGCGGCAGGCCTCCAGCAGCGAGGCCGGGTCGCTCCCGCGGGGAGGCTGGACCTCCACGCAGGTCACGGGATCCCCGGCGTCGAGCTTCCCGCCCCATTCAGAGCGCTCCGCCAGGGGCGTGGGCTCCTCGGGCTCGGCCTCCCCGGCCGACGGACGGACCTCCACGGACGGCGCGGCCCGCGGCCGCGGCCTCGGGCCCTCCTCCAGCTGACGGGCCATCTCCCGTATGTGGTCCGGACCGGTCCCGCAGCACCCGCCCACCATCCGGGCGCCGGCCTCCACCAGCCGCCGGGCGTACGTGGCCATGTACTCGGGGGATGCCATGTACATCTTCCGCCCCTCGACCTCCTGGGGCATTCCCGCGTTCGGAATGGCGGAGATGGGGAGCCTGGTGCTCTCCGCCATCCGCTCCACGGCCTCCAGCATGCCCGCCGGCCCCACGCTGCAATTGAGCCCCACGGCGTCGGCGCCGGCGTCCTCCATGTCCGCCGCGATCTGCTCCGGCTCCACGCCATACGACGTGCGGCCGTCGGGCTGGATCGTCATCTGCGCCAGCACCGGCAGGGAGAGATCCCCGCAGGCCTCCACCGCCTGCCACAGCTCGTTCAGGTCGCTGAAGGTCTCCAGGACCAGCAGATCCACGCCGCCCTCCGCCAGAAGCTCCGCCTGCTGGCGAAATATGTCCCGGGCTTCCGCCTCAGACGTGGGACCGTACGGCTCCAGGCGGACGCCCAGGGGGCCCACGCTTCCGCCGACGTAGAGCTCCTCGCCGGCCTCCTCCCGGGCCAGCCGGGCCGCAGCGTGGTTGATCTCCTCGACCCGTCCCTCGTCGCCGTAGCTCTGCAGCCGCATGCGGTTCCCGCCGAAGGTGTTGGTCTCCAGCACCTCGGCGCCGGCCCTCCGGTAGTCGCGGTGGATCTCGCGGATCAACTCCGGCTCGTCCAGGGAGAGGGCGTCGTAGCAGCGGTTCACGAAGACGCCACGGCGGTACAGCTCTGTGCCCATCGCCCCGTCGAAGAGGACCACGCGATCGCTCTCCAGAGCCTCTCGGAAGTCCGGCATCGTCTCTCCGTTTGGTACTGTGTCGTCGATCAGGCTCGCATCGGGCCGCTGCCGATCCTCATATTATGATGATCGCTCGCGCCGTGGCCCGCGAGGCGAAGGAGGAGGCGCCGTCCCCCGGCTCGCCCGGGCCCGTCCGATCCCACGTCCGGTGATAGCTCCCCGATGACCGCCCCGTCCCACCCGCCCTCCGACGCGCCGGCTGCCGAGCGACTCTTCCTCACCGGAGCCACCGGCCTGGTGGGCAGCCACGTGGCAGAGCTCTGGGTGGAGCGCGGGCGGACGGTACGCTGCCGCGTGCGCCCCGGCAGCGATACCCGGCACCTGGAGGAGCTGGGCTGCGAGCTGGTGATCGGAGATCTGACCCGACCCGAGACCTTTCGCGGCGCCGCCGACGGGTGCTCCGTCACGGTCCACTCGGCCGCGGTCCTGGGCTCCGACTCGCCGTGGGAGAAGCACCGCTCCGTCAACGTCGAGGGCACCCAGCACGTCGTGGCCGAGTCTCTCCGCGCCGGGGTCGGGAAGCTGGTACACGTGTCCTCGGTAGCGGTTTACGGCCACCCGTCGGACCACGACCGCCTCCCCATCGACGAGACCTCGCCCACGGAGCTCCCGGTGCCCGAGTCGGCCCGATACGAGCGCTCCAAGCGCCGCTCGGAGCAGGTCGTGCGGCGCTCGGCGGGGTCCGAGATGGAGTGGACGATCCTGCGGCCGGAGATGGTCATGGGCGAGCGTGACCGGGAGCTCACTCCCCGGATCGTGCGCCACGTCCGGCGGCCGGTGGTCGCGCGGATCGGCGACGGCAGGAACGACCTGCCCGTGGTGTACGCCGGCAACGTGGCCCTGGCTGCCTGGAAGGCGGCCGTGAGTCCCGGGGCTGCGGGACGGGCCTACAATGTCACGGACGACGGGAGTCTCACACAGCGGGAGCTTCTCGAGACGGCGCAACGGATCCTCGAGTCCGGCGGACCAGTCATCCCGGTTCCGGAGGTTGTCCTCCGCGCGGGCAGCCGGGCCCTCGGAGCGGCCGTGGAGCTCCTCCCCCGGGAGCTGGCGGACGTCGCCCGGGGCCGGCACCTGTGGTTCTTCGCGCACGACGACCCTTTCGACGGCTCCCGGATCCGGCGGGAGCTGGGCTGGGAGCCCGCCATCCGGGCGTACGAGGGCTGGGAGCGTTCCCTGGAGTGGAGGCGGCGCGTCGAGAGGACGCAGTCGTCGTGACGCTTCCGACCGGGCGACGGGCGCTCGCGCGGCGATTTGCTTCGGCCAGACGGGTCAGGCTATACATAATGCGCCGCAGCGAGCGGTCCGCGGGAGAAGCGTGCCACCCCGACCATCTCTCGATCGACCGGCCGGCGTGACTGCGGCCGCCAGCACGATCGACGGAGCCGGCGCGGAGCACGCGCCGATCAGCCCGACCACCAAGGAGGACGTGTGAGAACCATGCACAGGAAACTCGCCACCGTAGCGGCCCTCGGCCTGGCGCTCGGACTGTCCGCGTGCGCGGGTCACGTGAGCCAGGAGGAGCTCGACCCGCAGCT
>CAZFDK010000025.1:0-28752 GCA_964518305.1 uncultured Gemmatimonadota bacterium
AAGCCCCCCCAGACGACGCCGTCCATGGCCAGGTCGACGTCGGCGTCCGGCATCACCGTCTGGGCGTTCTTCCCGCCCATCTCCAGGGAGACGCGCTTGTTCATCCGGCCGCAGGTCTCCGCGATCTTGCTCCCCGTCTCGGTGGAGCCGGTGAAGGAGACCAGGGGGACGTCCGGGTGCTCCACGATGCATCTTCCGGCCTCCTCCCCACCGTGGACCAGCTGGACGCACTCCTCCGGGACGCCGGCCTCCAGCAGGACCTCCACGAAGAGGTGGCCGCAATGGGGGACGTCCCCGGCGGGCTTGAAGACCACGGAGTTCCCGCACACCAGCGCCGGGAAGATCTTCCAGCTCGGGATGGCCACCGGGAAGTTGAAGGGCGTGATCAGTCCGGCGACGCCGATGGGACGCCGGTAGCTCATGGCCCACTTGTCCGGCAGCTCGGAGGGCGTGGTCTTGCCGAAGAGCCGGCGTCCCTCGCCAGCGGCGTAGTCAGCCGTGTCGATGGCCTCCTGGACGTCGCCCCGGGTCTCCTCCAGCACCTTGCCCATCTCCCGGGTCATCTCGCGGGCGATCTCGTCCTTCCGGTCCCGGAGGATGTTCCCGGCCCGCTGGATGATCAGGCCCCGCTCGGGCGCCGGCACCTGCTTCCACTTTTCGAAGCCACGGGCCGCCGACTCCACGGCCCGATCCACGTCATCGGATCCGGACACCGGGAACTCGCCGATCACGTCTCCGAGCCAGGCCGGATTCCGGCTTTCGAAGTACTCCCCGGTCTCCGGCTCCCGCCACTCGCCGTCGATGTGATTGCGGAACTTCTCAGCCATGGCCATCGCCTCCTGTGGTGTTGATCCGTCCGCAGACGGGACGGGAGCTCGCTGCGCGAGCATCTGCGAGTCGTGTGTCCCCGGGTTCGCCGGGGTCGGCGGTCATCCCCCGCCGGAGCGGGAGAGCACCAGCCGACCGTCGCCCACCTCGATGGTGGAGACCACCCGGGGGATCGGGACCGTCACGGACGGCTGCTCCTGGCCCTGCGACTCGACCCCGAGCCGCGAGAGCATGAAGGGGAGGATGCGCGAGGGCAGGGTCAGGCCTCCGGCCGTGAGCCCCAGAAGCGTGAAGCGGCCGCTGCCGGGCTCCACCACCGAGGGCTGGAGCTCGAGCTCCACCCGGGCCGAATCGCCCAGGAACTGGCTGAGCTTCCCGGCCGCCTCTCCTCCGGTCTCCAGGTCGCCGAAGCGGATCCTGGCGGAAAGGGCCGCCGTCGGACCCCGGAGCTCCACCCTGAGGTCCGTGACGCCGGCCGGCAGCCGTTCCCGGAGGCGATCGCGGACCACCGCGCCGACCTCTTCCTCGTCCATCACCAGGGAATCCGCCTCGCCGGCCCCCGAGAGAAAGTCTTCCAGGCGCCGTTCGGCCCGGGCCCCCGCGTCGCCGGCGGTGGCAGCGCCTCCGCCCGCGGGGAAGAGGAGAGCCGGGACTCCCAGGCCGGCCGGAGCATCGCCGGCAGCCCGGACGGCGAAGCTGGCCCCGACCAGGACGAGGAGGAGTCCGATCGTGAGTCGCCAGCCGCGAATCACGATATCACTCCGCCGTGAGGCGGGAGCCGTGGATCCGCTCGTACTCGGCGCCCGACGACCTAAGGTGGCTCTGGATGAGATCGATCTGCGCCACGCGGTGCGTCTCATCCATCTCCACCTCCCGTGAGAGCGACTCGAGCTTCCGGAAGTCGCCGGCGTCGGCGTCCTGATCCGCCCGGGCCAGGGTGACGTGGGGCTGGAAAGCCCGCGTCTCGCGCTCGAAGCCCATGTCCACGAGGCCGTGCTCCAGGTCGTGCTTCACGGCCCGCATCTCCATGGTGGCCTCGACGCCGAGCCATATGACCCGGGGGCTACGGAGCGACGGGAAGGCTCCCACGCGCTCGAAACCGACCTCGAAGGGACGAAAGTCGGACCCGACCTCGTCCATGACCTCCGTGACGTCGTCGAGACGCTCCCTCTTGACGTCGCCCAGGAATTTGAGCGTGAGATGGAGCTGGTCCGGGTCGATCCACCGCACCGGGAAGCCCTGCTCCCGGAGCGGTTCCGTGGCCTCGACCATTCGCTGTCGCAGGCTCTGGGGAAAATTGATCGCGATGAAGAGCCGCACGGTCCCCTTCCTTCGATGGTTCGGTCGACGGACTCGGCCGGGTGTACCAACGGAGTCGCGGAGGCTGAACAGCCTTCCGGATCGATCTCGTCGCTGACTGGCCCCTCTTTATACAGGCCCGGGTCCCAGTCGATTCGGACGGCCTTCGGGACGCCGGCCTCCGCCTTGCATTTCCGTCCAGGCGCGACGCCCGGTGCGGGACCGAGCGCCGGCAGTGGACGGGAACGGCGCCATCCGGCACGTTGGACGCAAATGAAAGGCCACCGAGAGATGGAGAGGGAAGACACGTACCGGGTGCGGGTGGGCGAAGAGGCGCTGTATTTCAGCGCAGCCCACTTCATCACCTACGGCGGATCGGAGTGCGAGCGGCTCCACGGCCACAACTACCGCGTGTGGGTGGACCTGGGCGGGTCGCTGAACCGCAACGCTTACGTCTACGACTTCGTCCGGCTCCGCGAGACCGTGGCCGACCTCCTGTCCGAGATGGATCACCGGCTCCTGCTCCCCGAGCAGAACCCGGCCTTCGACGTCCGCCGCGGCCGGGACGAGGTGGAGGTGACCGTCCGCGGGCGTGAGTACCGCTTCCCGAGCTCCGACGTCGTGCACCTGCCGGTACGGAACACCACCGCCGAAGAGCTGGCCTCCTACCTGGCGGATCGAATCGTCGCCGCCATCAGCGAGCGGGGCGAGCTCGAGGGACTGAGCGACCTCGAGGTGGAGGTGGAGGAATCGCCGGGGCAATCGGCCGCGCACCGGCGCGGACTCCCGGCCGAATGATCGTCCTGCTCGACAACTACGACTCCTTCGTCTACAACCTGGCCCGCTACCTCCGGGAGCTGGGCGAGTACGTCAGGGTGATTCGGAACGACGCTGCGGAGGCAGGCGAGGTCCTGGACCTGGAGCCGACGCACCTGGTCGTCTCGCCGGGCCCCTGCACACCGTCGGAGGCCGGCATCGCAAACGACCTGATCAGGGCCTCCCGCGACACCCTTCCGACGCTCGGCGTCTGCCTCGGCCACCAGTGCATCGCCGATGCGCTGGGGGCGGAGATCGTGCGGGCCGACCGGCCGATGCACGGCAAGGTGAGCCGGATCGAGCACGGCGGCGTCGACCTCTTCGCGGGCCTCCCGAGCCCGCTGAGGGGCGTCCGCTATCATTCCCTCGTCGTCGAGGAGGAGAGCCTCCCGGGCGAGCTGGAGGTGACAGCCCGGGCCGTGGAGACCGGTGAGGTGATGGCCCTCCGGCACCGCGAGCGTCAGCTGTGGGGCGTCCAGTTCCACCCGGAGGCCGTCCTAACCGAGCGCGGCCACGTCCTCCTCCGGAACTTCCTTGCGCTCGGCCGCGGGGAGAATGCGCCCGGCGCCGCAGGGGAGGACGGGGCCCGGGAGCTGGAGGAGGGGGAGGAGCGAAAGGCACCGCTGGTCTGACGAGACGGGCCCGGAAGAATGCGCGTCAGCCATCGAGCCCGGGCCAGGCGGGTCCCTCCAGCGCCATCTCCCAGAACGCGAGCTCGTAGCGGGCGGTGCGCTCGAAGTGCTCCTCCATGGCATCGCGCTCGGCGGCCGAGGCCTGCTCCGCCAGGCCGTCGACCTCGGACCCGAGCCACCCGACGAACTCCGCGAACTCGTGTCCGGCCCAGTTCTCCACCAGCGGCCGGCGCGGGGAATCCGCCGGCAGCTCCTCCTCCACCGCCTTCCAGCACTCGTGGTACGCCTTCTCGGCCGTCCAGTAGGCGGTGAACGCCGAACCGTAGCTCGCCCCGTGGGCCGTGGCCTTCAGATACTGGACGAAGGCGTGGTTCGCGAAACCCGGCTCGACGTCGTCCAGCTCGACGCCCAGCGCCGCGGCCCGGTCCCGGAAGAGCTCCAGCTCCTCACCCAGCGCGGCCAGCGCCCCGGCCAGCGGGTCCCTGAGACGCTCCGGGCTCCGCGCCAGGAGCAGGCCCAGGAAGGAGCGTCCCTCCTGAACGAAGAGGTAGTCCTGGCGGAGCCATGTGTTGAAGGTATCCGCGGGCATGTCTCCAGCGCGCGTGCGACGGACGAAGGGATGCTCCACGAGCTGATTCCAGAGCCCGCGGTGGCGAGACAGGAGGGAGTCGGTGAAGGACACGCTTTGCTCCTCGCTGGTGTGAACGAATCGAGCTGAGGCGACCGACGAGACGGGAGGAGCGCCGGAGAGCGTGTCCGATGTCCGGTGGATGTCCTGTGGGAACTCCCTGCGCCGGCATTATCCGGATCAGGTGCACGTAGACCGACGGACTGCGCCGTGACGGCTGCGCCGTTCCGGTGCCTCCCGCGGCCCGCGAGGGTGTGATCTCAGCCGGAAATACTCCCGGCACCCCTGCCCGCGCGGTGAGAGTACCGTCGTGCAGGGGCGATCGAAAGTCCGCCTGTCAGCTCCCGGGACGGTGTGCCGAAAGGCGGTACTGGAGCGCCTCGGCCACGTGGACGGCCGCGATCCTCTGCTCCCCCTCCAGGTCCGCCACGGTACGTGCGACCCGCAGCAGCCGGTGGTAGCCGCGGGCGGTCAGGGAGTGCTTTTCCACCCCGCGTCGGACCAGGGCCTCGGCCGCCGGCGCGAGAGCGCAGTGTCGACGCAGCTCGTCGACGCCCATCTCGGCGTTGGTCGACCGGCGGCGCCGGCCGGCTGACTCCGACCCATCGATCCGGCGGGCACCGGCGGCCAGCCGCTCGGTCGAGCGTGCCCGCGCCGCCCGCACCCGAGAGCGGGCCGTCGTCGTCGTGGGTCCCGATCGTCCGCCCCGGAGGTCCTTCCATTCCACCGCCGGGACCTCCACCTGCAGGTCGATCCGGTCCAACAGAGGACCGCTCACCCGTCTCAGGTAGCGTGCCACCTGCGGTGGCTGGCAGGTGCAGCGGTCGTCGCGGCTCGTGGCGTAGCCGCACGGACACGGGTTCATGGCCGCGACGAGGGTGAAATCCGCCGGAAACGTCGCCGTGGCCCGGGCCCGGACCACCGTGATCCGACGCTCCTCCAGTGGCTGGCGCAGCACCTCCAGCGCCTGGCGGGAGTACAGCGGCATCTCGTCCAGGAACAGAATTCCCCGATGCGCGAGCGACACCTCGCCCGGCCTGGGCACGGCCCCACCGCCGGCCAGGCCGGCCACGCTCACCGTATGGTGCGGTGCCCGGAACGGGGGACGGCGGATGATGTCTCCTCCCGCGGTGAGCCGTCCGGCCACGCTGTGTACGGCCGTGACCTCCACGGCGTCCTCGGGCGAGAGTCGCGGCAGCAGCCCCGGGAGGCGCCGGGCCAGCATCGTCTTCCCAGATCCGGGCTCACCCTTGAGAACGAGGTTGTGCCCTCCGGCCGCGGCGACCGTCAGGGCGCGTTTCGCCCGGGCCTGGCCCCGCACGTCGGTCAGGTCGCCCCCGGCCTCCGACGGACTCTCGTCTGCCGGCTCCAGCTCGCGCGCCGAGGGCAGGTCCCGCCGGCCGGACAGGAAGTCGACCACCTCCCGGAGACCGGCGGCACCCCGCACCTCGGTGCCGTCCGCCGGCCTCGTCTCCGCCAGATTGGCCCGCGGCAGGATCAGGCCCTGCACGTCCTCGGACTCCTGGAAATGGAGCGCCACGGGGAGCGCGCCCCGGATCGGACGGAGGCTTCCGTCCAGGCCGAGCTCCCCCACCAGGGCGTAGCGCCGAACCCGCATGGGCGGGATCTCCCCGTTGGCCGCCATGATCCCCACCGTTATCGGCAAATCGAAGGCGGACCCGTCCTTGCGCATGTCCGCCGGCGCCAGGTTCACCGTGATGCCGAGGCCCGGCACGGGGATCCCGACCCGCGACGCTGCAGCCCGAATTCGCTGGCGGCCCTCCCGAACCGCGCTGGCCGCGAGGCCGACGACCTGGATCGATGGCGTGCCGCGGCGGATGGCCACTTCGACCCGGACGCGATGGACGCGGATTCCCACGATCGCTGCCGCCTGGACGGTCTCGAGCTTGCTCATGCCCCACGGTGTCGTTGCCTGTCAGAGCTTTCTCAACGGCCGACACGCGGTACCGGCGGTTGCGAGGGGTCGCTTCCGCCGCCAGTCTCCGGAGAGGATGACCGTAGCCGAATCGCCCGGAACGCAGGGGCCCCTTCGTCTGGCCGAGCTCCCGTGGAGCGAGGTCGCCTCGCACCTGCGGGGCGACGCCCGGATGCTCCTCCCCATCGGATCGACCCTCCAGCACGGGCCTCACCTCCCCCTCTCCACGGACTCGATCGTCGTCACTCGCCTGGCGGACGCCCTCTCCGCGCGCCACGGTGTGCTGGTGGCGCCGACGCTCCCCTACGGTGTCGTGTCCCGGGTGGCGCAGGAGTACGCGGGGACGGCGTCGATCGACCGGAAGACGCTGCACCGGGTGCTGAACGACCTGGTGGGCGTCTGGGAGACCCAGGGCGTGGAGGAGTTCGTCCTCCTCACGGCCCATGGCTACGGGCCCCACATCGCCGCCATGGCCACGGTGGTGAGCGAGCACTCCCGCGTCCGCTCGGTGGACATACACTCCGTGGACCTCGATAACTATCTGGAGGGGAGGACAGGTGCGCAGCACGGCGGCGAGCTGGAAACGTCGCTGATGCTCCACCTGGCACCGGACCTGGTCCGGAGAGAGGAAATCGCCGACGCCCCGCTGGACCCGGAGGACGAGAGGAGGCGCGTGGTGGGAGAGGAGCCGGTGCCGGAGCGCGGGAGCCCCGGCGTCGTGGGGACCCCGTCCCTGGCCACGGCCGAGAAGGGCCGGCGGACCTTCCGCTACCTGGTGGAATTCATCGGCGACCGCGTCCTGGCGGGCGGAGAGGGCCCGTGAGGCGGCCCGGACCGCAGCTCCTCGCGGCCCTGGTCCTGGCGCTCGCCGCCACGGGGACCGCCGCTCCCCTGCACGCACAGGGTGGGCGGGAGGTGGACAGCGGTCGATTCCGAATCACGCGACAGGGCCAGGACGTCGGAACCGAAGTGTTCGCGATCCGGAGGGAGGCCTCCTCCCTCCGCTCCGTGGCTCGCCTCACCGCCGGCCGCGATACGGCGCTCCTCTCCGATCGCATCGTGGAGGCACGCCTCCAGACCGACGAGCAGCACGAGCCCGTGCTCTTCGAGCTCCAGGTCCAGCGCGGCGGCGACCTGAGCCTGCGGGGCATCCGGAGTGGGAAGCGCTTCCGGCTCCGGACGCGTGGGCCGGAGGGAGAGCGCTGGAAGGAGTTCCTCGTTCCGTCGGGACTCGTGGTCCTGCCCACGGGCTTCGTACATTTTTATCACTTCCTCTTCCGTCAGCGGGCCGAGGAGCAGGAGCTGACCGCTTTGGTGCCCGTGGACGGGAGCGAGAGGCCGATCACGATCCGCGGCCAGCGCGCCGACACGATCCGGGCCGGCGGCGCCCGCCGTCCAGCAACGCGGTGGGAGGTCAGCGTGGGCGAGGAGCACCGGCTCGTATGGCGCGGCGCGGACGGACGGATCCTGCGCGTGGAGGTCCCGACCGACGACTGGGTCGCCGTCCGAACGGCCGGGAACGGTCCGGTTCGGGGCGGCAACGCGCCCGGAGCGCAACCGACGAACCAGCCGTGACGATCGAGGAGTCGAAGAGATGAGTCCGAGCCCCGACGATCCGACCACCGCGCCTCCCTCCGGCGCCGACAGCGGCGGCGGGGACTCCGGGCTGCCGCCGCTTCCGAAGCGCGCGGTGCAGGTCTTCGTGGCGCCCGGTGAGCTCTTCGACCGGCTCCGGGAGGACCCGGTCTGGCTGGACGTCATGATCCTGGTCGTGGCCCTGAGCGTGGCCTATACCCTCCTCCTTCCCCAGGAGCTCCTCCGGGAGGCCATGATGCAGCAGGCTCCCGAGGGCGCGGACCCGGGTCAGATGGAGCAGATGGCCGGTTGGATGAGCTGGCTCCGCATCGTCGCCGCCGTCATCGGCCCCCTCTTCGGGGCCGCCGTCGTGGCCGGCGTGGCGCACCTGGTCTTCACCCTGGTGCTCGGCGGCCGGTCGACCTACCGGCAGCTGTTCTGCGCCACGGCTCACATGATGCTCGTCCCCACCGTGGGCACGCTCGTCACTCTGCCCCTGATCCTCTCCACCGGAGACATGCAGACGACCCTGTCGTTCCACCTCCTGTTCCCGGGCCTGGAGACCGGAACCTTCGCGTTCCGATTGCTCCGCGGACTGAACGTCTTCGGACTGGCGGGAGCGGCGATCATGGGCGTGGCGGTGAGCCGCCTGTACGAGAATCGATCCCTCGGCCCCGCCGTCTCCGTGATGATCGTCGTCTACGTCGTCTACGTGGCGCTGGGGGCCCTGATGGGCGGCATGGCGCCCACCCCGGCGTGACCGGCTCCGCGCCGGATCACGCGCCCTCCCTCGGATCAACCTTCCCCACAGCATGACCACGAGAAAGAAGATCCTGATCGGCATCGGTGTCGCGGCGCTTCTCGGCGTCATGGCCTACCTGGCCATCCGCCAGCCGCGTGGCGACCGGGTGGACGTCCGCACCGAGGAAGTGGGGCGGCGCGACCTGGTCTCGCGCGTCACCGCCACCGGTCACGTCGAGGCTCGCCGCGCGGTGGAGATCAGCGCCGACATCTCGGGCCGCATCGTCGAGCTCCCGGTGGAGGAGGGGCAGGAGGTGCAGGAGGGCGACCTGCTGCTCCGAATCGACCCCACCCAGTACCGCGCGGCCGTGCGGAAGGCCGAGGCGGCCCTGTCCGAGGCGGAGTCGCGGGAGGCACGGGCGGAGGCGGCGTACCGGCGGGCCCGTCGCGCGTGGGAGCGGACGCGGAAGCTGCGGGACGCCGGCGAGAACTACGTCACCGAGGACGAGGCTGAGGCAGCGGAGACCGATGCGGAGCTGGCCCGGTCGGAGTGGGACGCCGCCCAGCACGCCGTCGAGCAGGCCCGGGCGGCGCTCAACGAGGCCCGGGACCGCCTGGAGAAGACGACGATCCGCGCGCCGATGACCGGCCGCGTCACGCGCCTCAACGTGGAGGTGGGGGAGACCGCCGTCGTGGGCACCATGAACAACCCCGGCAGCCTGCTCCTCACGATCTCGGACCTGGGGGCCATGGAGGCCGTGCTCGAGGTGGACGAGACCGACATCCCACGGGTCGCGGTGGGTGACTCGGCCTCCGTGGAGGTCGACGCCTTCCCGGACCGCGCGATCACCGGGCACGTCCGGAAGATCAGCAACTCGTCGGTACAGGGCGCCGGACCACAGGCGGGAGGAGGCGACCAGGCGGTCGACTTCGAGGTACGCGTCGCGCTCCGGGATCCCCCCGCCGGCATCCGGCCCGACCTCTCGGCCACCGGCGACATCATCACCGCCGTGCGGGAAGACGCGCTGGCCATCCCGATCATCGCGCTCACGCTCCGGACCCGGGAGCAGCTGGAGCTGGGTCCGGACGCCGGGATCGCGGCCGGGGCCCGGCGGTCCGGCGGGGGCATCGAGGGTGTCTTCGCGGTCCGGGGCGACTCGGTGGTCTTCCGGCCCGTCGGCGTCGGAGTGGCCGGTGAGAGCCACTTCGAGGTGGAGGCGGGGCTCTCCGAAGGCGACACGGTGGTCTCCGGGCCCTACGAGGCCATCCGTCAGCTGGAGCCCGGCAGTCGGGTGCGGCGCACCGGGGAGAGCGAGTCATCCAGCGGCTCCGGCGCGGGCGAGGCCGGACGGGCCGACGCCGACGCGGCCGGAGACGGGAGCTGAAGCGGGGCCCGCGTGAGCTTCCTGGACGGCGTCCGGCTGGCCCTCTCGCAGATCTGGTCGCACAAGCTCAAATCCTTCTTCTCCCTGCTGGGCGTGATCATCGGCATCACCTTCCTCATCGCGGTGATCACGATGGTGGAGGGCATGAACCGATACGTCGAGGAGGACCTGGCGGGCTCCATCTTCGGCGTGAACACCTTCACCGTCGTCCGCCGTCCCCAGGTCCAGACCGGGCCCGCCTCCGACGCGGAGCAGAGGCGCTGGGCCCGGAGCCCCTATCTGAATTTGCAGGACGTTGAGGTGGTGCGGAACGCGGCGCCCGGCGCATCGGCCGTGGCATTCGGTGCCAGCCGGAGGCTCTCGGAGATCCGACACGGGAACCGGCAGCGCGCCAACGTCCGCGCCGTCGGCGGTTCGGCGGGTTACGCCGAGATCCAGGGTTGGGAGATCGCCGAGGGGCGGGGGCTCTCGCCCCTGGACTACCAGCGGGGCCTGCGGGGCGTCGTCATCGGAGCCGCCCTCGAGGAGCGGCTGTTCCCGGCCGGAAATCCCCTCGGCCAGACCGTCCGTCTCGGGGGGGAGCGATACCGCGTGGTCGGGGTCTTCGAGCGACAGGGCGGCCTCCTGGGGAACGTGCTGGACGCCGCCGTCCTGATGCCGTTCCGGACGTACAGCGAGACCCTCTCCCGGGAGCGGAACCGGGTGGACGAGATCCACGTGCAGGCGCGGAGCAGCGGAGCCATGGACGGCCTGATGTCACGGGTGGAGGGCGCGCTCCGGGCCAACCGGCGGCTGCGCCCGTCGGAGGCGAACAACTTCCACCTCCAGACCTCCGGCGACCTCCTCAGCGCCTGGGACCAGATCAACACGATCCTCCTCACCGCCCTGCCGGGTCTGGTCTCCATCTCGCTGGTGGTGGGCGGCATCGTGATCATGAACATCATGCTGGTCTCGGTGGCGCAGCGCACGCAGGAGATCGGCCTCAGGAAGGCGCTCGGCGCCCGACAGCGGGACATCACGCTCCAGTTCCTGGCCGAGTCGGCGACGCTGGCCGGGATCGGTGCCCTGCTGGGCATCGGGGCCGGCGTCGGTCTGGCTCGGGCGGTAGAGGCCGCCACTCCGCTCCCCGCCCACGTGCCGGGCTGGTCCCTGGCGCTGGCGGTGGTCCTGGGAACGGGCGTCGGGCTTCTCTCGGGCCTGTATCCTGCCCGCCGCGCCGCCCGGCTGGACCCCATCGACGCCCTGCGGTCGGAGTAGGCCGTGCGCCCGCTGACCGCGCTCGGCGAGGGGGTGCGCATCGCCCTGGAGTCCCTCGGCTCCAACAAGGTCCGGAGCGGGCTCACGATCCTGGGCGTGGCGATCGGCGTCCTGGTCGTCATGGTCATGGCCGCCGTCATCCGGGGCGTCGACGAGAGTTTCAAGGACCTCATCGCCTCCCGGGGCGTGAACACCTTCTACGTGAGCCACGCCCCGGCGGGCGGGGGCGGAGTCCAGACCGGGCTGGAGGAGCAGGAATCGGAATTCATGTCCAACGCGCCCATCCAGCCGGAGTGGGCGGAAGAGCTCCAGCAGCTCCCCGGCATCCAGGAGGCCGCTCCACTGGCGGATCTCAGCGGTGCCGGCTACTCGGCCCGCGGGCGGCAGGAGGTGGACATCACCCTTTTCGCCGTGGCCTCGAGCTGGCTCGAGATCGACGGTGGCCGCGTCACCGGGGGGCGCTTCTTCACTCGCTCCGAGGCGCGTCGAGGACGGCCCGTTGCGCTGGTGGACTCGGCGGCGGCCCGCGACCTGTACGGCGGACTGGATCCCCTGGGCCAGCGCATGCAGCTCTCCGGCGGCCAGATCGGTGGCAGCGGCAGCGCGAGCGGTACGCCGTTCGAGGTGGTGGGCACCTACCGGACACCGCCGAATCTCTTCTCCCAGCTCGCGTCTCACTACGTCTACGTGCCCTTCTACGCGGCGTGGAAGTACGCCGATATCTGGGAGCGGATGGTCTTCATCATCGTCCGCCCGGAGGAGTCGACCCCGCTGCCGGTGGCGCTGGACCGGGTGCGGGCGAAGCTGCGCCAGCTGCGGGGTCTGCGCCCCGGCGAGGAGAACGACTTCCACCTGCTCACCCAGGACGAGATGCTCAGCGTCTGGAACGACCTGACCTCCGTTCTCTTCACCGTCATGGTCGCCCTCTCCAGCGTGGGCCTGCTCGTGGGGGGAATCGGCGTGGTGGGAATCATGATGATCTCGGTGACCGAGCGTACGCGGGAAATCGGCCTCCGGAAGGCCCTGGGCGCCCGGCGCCGGGACGTGCTGTGGCAGTTTCTGGTGGAGGCCTCCACCCTGACGCTGATCGGCGGCGGGGCCGGGCTCCTGGCGGGCGGCGGGATCGTGGCCGCCGTCACGCGGTGGACGCCGATTCCGGCCAGCGTTCCTGCATGGGCGGTGATCGCCGCGCTGGCCGTCGCCGCGTTGACCGGCGTTGGCTTCGGCCTGTACCCTGCCTCCCGCGCCGCACGCCTCGACCCGGTGGACGCCCTCCGATACGAGTAGAAGCGATGCGTTCGCCTCGCAGCCCGACGTGAGGAGCCGATGAGCCCCGAGACCGAGACGGGTTCCGTGGAGCCCGCCGAAGAACCGCGGCCCGTGGACCTGCTGGCGGTGATGCCGCACCGCGACGACGCCGCGCTGCTGTGCGGGGGCACGTTGATCCGGGCCGTCGACCGAGGCCACAGGGCCGGCGTGCTCGACCTCACCCGGGGGGAGACCGGCACACGGGGAGACGCCGAGCGTCGGGGCGAAGAGGCGCGACGAGCGGCCCGTGTCATGGGGCTGGCTGCCCGTGCCAACGCAGGCCTTCCCGATGCCGGCCTCCAGAACGACGACACGAGCCGGCGGCGACTGGTATCCCTGCTCCGACGCTTCCGTCCCCGGGTCGTCCTCCTCCCGTGGAAGCGCGGGCGACACCCCGATCATCGCATCGGCGCCGAGCTGGCGCGGGATGCCTGCTACCTGGCGGGTCTGGAGAAGTACGGTGACCGCGAGGCGCACCGTCCCGAGAAGGTGGCGTACGCCCTGGCCTACCGGGAGGACCCGGTGAAGCCCACCTTCGTCGTGGACGTCACGGAGCAGTTCGACCGCAAGGTGGAGGCGGTCCGCTGCTACGGGTCACAGTTCGACGCGGTGGAGCGTGCGGGGGAGGTCCAGCCCACCGGCCGGCCGCTCTACGAGCGCGTGCAGACGGAGATCCGTCACTACGGGTCGCTCATCCGCCGGCCGTACGGGGAGCCGTTCTGGACCGAGGAGACCGTGCGGGTCGACGACCCGGCCGAGCTGGGCGTGTCGACGATGTGACGCCCGTCGCGCGCGGCGGTGCTGGGAGGCTCTCCCGGCGTTCTTTAGCCGCGGGGCGGACGGCCCTCGCAGCTCACCTCAACCAGCAACCGCTTCCAGCTCGGGATCTCCTCGTCGCCGACGCGGAGGGCCCGGGCCCTCGCCCGGCCCCCGTCCCGCATCCACGGAGCGAGCCATAGTCCGATCTCGTCGGGGAGATGGCCGACGGGATCCGGGTCCCGACCCGGGAGGTGGACCCACACCTGCTCCAGGCGGGCACCCGGAGGATCGGGAATGAGGAGCAGCCGCGCGCCGGTTTCCAGGCGATCCAGGTGTCGGCTGCGATCGGCGAAGGCCAGGCCGTGGACAGTGGCGCGGAAGACGGCCGGTGCATCGGCGGGAAGCGAGGGGGACGCGGCGGACTTGCCTTCCATCCTCCTCCTGCTGCTTCAGACGATCGACTGAGCGGAGCTGTCGGAGCCGGAATCGTGCGACGCGCCCGGCCGCCCTACGGAGATCCGGAGAACCGGCTCGGACGCTGCGTGAAGATAGGTGTCAGGGTGGCACCGCAAAAGCCGGCGGAGCGGTCCGGCGCCCGGCCGGTCGCCGCACTGGAACTCACCCGCACGCGCCGGATATGATCGCAGTGTCATGGAGAACGTCTATCTCGATCACGCCGCCACCGCACCGACTCGGGACGAGGTGTGGGCGGCCATGGCGTCTGCCCGCGGCGAGGCGGACTACAACGCCGCCAGCACCCACGCCTTCGGGCGCGCCGCCGACGACCGTCTGGAGAGCGCCCGGCGGACTCTCGCCGACCTCCTGGACGTCTCCCGGTCCCGCATCCGGTTCACCGGCGGCGGTACGGCCTCCGACAACCTGGCCGTGCTGGGCTTCGCCCGGGCCCACGCCGGGTCGAGCCCCCGCGTCCTGGTCTCGGAGATCGAGCACCGGGCCGTGCTGCAGGCCGCCCGCCGTGCCGAGAGCGAGGGGGCGGAGGTCACCCACCTCCCGGTGGACGCCCACGGTCGGCTCGAGCTCGATTCCCTCCGGCGCGAGCTCGCGGGAGACGACGCCGACCGTCCCACGCTCGTCTCCGTCATGTGGGCCAACAACGAGATCGGCACCGTCCAGCCCGTGGCGGAGGCCTGCGAGCTGGCTCACGCCCACGGGGCTCTGTTCCACACGGACGCTGTCCAGGCGCTCGGCAAGGTCCCGGTCTCCCTGGAGGCCGCCCCGGCCGACCTGCTCACGGCCACCGCCCACAAGATCGGCGGTCCCGTCGGAATCGGTCTGCTCGCGGTGGACGGAGGCGCGGAGATCGAGCCGCTCTTCTACGGCGGTGAGCAGGAGAAGGGGACGTGGCCCGGCACCCAGAACCCCGTGGGCGCCGCGGGCTTCGCCGAGGCGGCGCGCCTCGCCGTGGAGGAGCGCGCCGATCGCGCCGCCGTCTGGAGTCGATGGCGCCGGGAGCTCGAGAGGAGCCTCCGCGACAGGATCGACGGCCTCCGGGTTCGGGGAGCCGGGGCGCCCGACCGGCTTCCTCACTTGCTCAACATCGGCGTCCCGGGCTGCGACCAGGCGGAGCTGCTCGTCTCCCTGGACCTGGAGGGGATCGCCGCCTCCAGCGGCTCCGCGTGCAGCAGCGGGGCCGTCGAGCCCTCACACGTGCTGGAAGCCCTCGGTGAGCCGCCGCCGGACGAGGTCGGCACGATACGGGTGAGCTTCGGCCCCTCCACCACCGGGGAGCACGTCCGCGCCGCCGGCGATGCGATCGTCCGCGTCGTCCAGCGGCTCCGCGGTGGGCCGGTCGCTGGCGCCGCGGGGGAAGCGGCTCCCGCGGGGTCGGCGACGGGAGGCGGACCGTGAGCGGAGCCCCGGCGGCGGACCTCGCCCCGACCTCGCGGGCGGAGCCCGAGGGGGCCGGGCGCGTCCTGGTGGCCATGTCCGGCGGAGTGGACAGCAGCGTGGCGGCGGCCCTCCTCCACCGCGCCGGCCACGAGGTGATGGGAGCCACCATGAAGACCTTCTGCTACAGCGAGGTCGACGGCCCCTCGAACACCTGCTGCGGACTGGAGGGCATCGCCGACGCGCGCTCCGTGGCGAGCCGCCTGGGCTTTCCCCACATGGTGTACGACGTGGAGGAGGACTTCGCCCGGGATGTCATCGACAATTTCGTCTCGGAGTACGCCGAGGGCCGAACCCCCATCCCCTGCGTCCGGTGCAACAGCTTCACCAAATTCCGCGACCTGGTGCACCGCGCCGACCGCCTCGGATGCGAGGGCCTGGCCACCGGACACTACGCCCGGATCCGGCGCCGGAACGGGACGCCGGTGCTGTGTCGCGCCGAGGACGACGACAAGGACCAGACCTACTTCATGTGGGGGATCCCCCGGCAGGTCCTGGGCCGTCTCCACCTGCCCATCGGGGAGACCGAGAAGCCGCGGGTCCGTGAGATCGCCCGGGAGCTCGGGCTCGACAACGCGGAGAAGCCCGAGTCCTACGAGATCTGCTTCGTCCCGGACAACGACTACGCCGGGGTGCTCCGCCAGTACCTGGGCGAGGACCACCCGTCTCTGCGCCCCGGTCCCTTCCGCCTGCGGGACGGTACGGAGGTGGGTCGCCACGACGGGTACGCGCACTTCACGGTCGGCCAGCGGAAGGGCCTGCCCGGCGGCTTCGCCGCTCCCATGTACGTGCTGGACATCGAGCCCGGGACCCGAACCGTGACCATCGGTCCCGAGGAGGCTCTCGACTCGACCGCGCTGCGTGCCGGCGACGCCAACTGGCTCGTGCCGGATCCACCGGAGCCGGGCGAGCGTGTGGGGGTTCGGATTCGACACGGCGCGCCCGTCGTGAAGGGCCGCGTCACCGAGCGCCGCGGCGGTGAGTTCGCGCTGGAGCTCCGGACGGCGCAGCGCGCGGTGACTCCGGGACAGAGCGCGGTGCTCTACCGGGACGACGTGGTTCTCGGCGGCGGGGTGATCTGGGAGTAATCCGCCGCCCGAGGACCGCACCGCTCAGTGTCGGAGCCCCTCGGCTTCGGCGAACTCCTCGAAGGCGTCCCGCCCCTCCTCGGAGAGCTCGTCCGGGACCTGGATCTTCACCTTCACCAGCTGATCCCCCTTCCTGGCGCCCTTCTGGACGCCCTGGTCCGGTATCCTGAAGGTCGTTCCGCTCTCGGTACCCGGGGGGATCCTCATCTCCACCTTCTCATGGTCCACCGTCCGGACCCTTATCCGGGACCCGAGCACCGCCTGCGCCACGTTGAGCGGCACCTCGCACACCAGGTCGAGGCCCCTGCGCGTGAAGAAGGAATCGTCCCGGACCCGGACCTCGATGATCACGTTGCCGCCGGCGTCGCGCCGTCCGCTGCCCGAGAGCCGAATACGGTCCCCGGACTCCACGCCGGCAGGGATCCGTACGTTGAGGGTTCGGCGCTGACGGACCTCGCCGCGGCCGCCGCAGGACGGGCAGGGCTCGGAGGGTATCCTGCCCTCGCCGAGGCACTCCGGGCACGGGCGGCTCACCGAGAATCCCCCCTGCCCGAAGCTGACGGTGCCGCGCCCCTCGCAGCGCTGGCAGGTCTGCAGGTCGGCCCCCGGGGCCGCACCGCTCCCGCCGCAGGTGGCGCAGGCCTCGGTGATGGGCACGTCCACGGTGACCGATCCGCCTCGGGCTGCCACACGCAGGGGAATCTCGACAGTCCGCTCCACGGGCCGCCGCTGCTTGCGACCCGTGTCGCCCGTCCGGGCGCGACTCCTCGCGCCGGCGGTCCCGCGGCCCCGGCGCGACCGGCCGCCACCGAAGATGGAGCTGAACATGTCGCCGAAGCCCCCCATGTCGCCGAGGTCCTCGAAGCTGAACCCGGCGCCGCCCGCTCCCTCGGAGCCCCTCCGCCGGCCTGCTCCGGCACCGCCGAATCCGCCGGCGCCACCTCCGAAACCCTCGGCACCGCCGCCCGGAAAGCCCCCGTACTGGCGCATCCGGTCGTACTGCTCGCGCTGCTCCGGATCGGAGAGGACGCGGTGCGCCTCGGAGATTTCCTTGAAGCGCTCCTCGGCGTCCGGGGCGTCCGGATTGCGGTCGGGGTGGTACTTCTTGGCGAGCTTCCGGTACGCCTTCTTGATCTCTTCCTGGGAGGCGTCCTCGGAGACGCCCAGGATGTCGTAGTAGTCCCTGGTCGTGCTGGGCATCAGCCCTGGTCGCTGTCAGCTCCCCCGTCGGCGTCCTCTCCGCCCTGGGCCTCGCGGTGCTTCATGACTTCGACGCGAGCCGGGCGCAGCAGCTGGTCGCCGAAGGTATAGCCCTCCACGAGCACCTGAGAGATGTACCCGTCCCGTTCCGGGTCCTCCGCGGGAGTCGTCATCAGTGCCTCGTGCTTCTTCGGGTCGAACTTTTCGCCGGCCGCCTCGATCCGCTCCAGTCCGGCGTCGCCGAGCTCCTTCCGGAGCTTCCGCTCCACCAGCTCCATGCCTTCCCGCAGGGCGTCCACGTCGGCCTCCCGGTCCTGCGCCGCGTCGTTGAAGCGGTGCAGGTCGTCGAGGACGTCCAGCAGCCGCCCGGCGAGCTCCGCCTTCGCCCGTTCCTGCTGGTCGGAGATCTCGCGGCGCGTGCGCTTCCGGTAGTTGTCGAACTCGGCAGCCAGGCGGAGGTGTTTGTCCCGGAGTTCCTCCAGCTCTTCCAGCTGCTCGCGGATCTTCTCCGGAAGCTCCGGCGCCTGCTCCTGTTCCTCGCCGTCCTCATCGGGGACGGCGCCCTCCTCCTTCCCGCCCTCTCCGCCGGCCTCGCCGGCCTGCGGCTCCTCCTCCGACGGGCGGGACTCGGTCTTCTCCTCCTCCACGGGGGCCTCCTCCTCGGGCGTCTCTCCGTTCATGCTCTCCTCCGAACAGTGGCCCGTCGCGGGGACGGCGGCACCGTTCCCCGGAGGGCCGGGCGGTTCCGGCTCTCGCGGTGTGCCGATTACACCGGGAGGGCGCCGCGCGTTCGACCCCGTTCGGCCTCACGGACCGCCCGTCGTGGGCCGGCGCGGGCGACGGCGAGTCACCCCGCCGTGGCCCGGTCGACGAGCAGCCGCAGGGCTCGCCGGACCGTCTGCCGTCGGATCTCCTCCCGGTCGCCCGAGAGGTCGAGGAGCTCCGATCGCAGCTCACCCTCCTCGGCCAAGCCGAGCCACACCGTGCCCACGGGCTTCTCCGGCGTGCACCCACCCGGTCCGGCGATCCCGGTGATCGAGACGGCCCAGTCGGCGCCCGAGCGCTCCCTCATCCCCCGGGCCATGGCCAGGGCCGCGGTCTCGGAGACGGCCCCGTCGCGGGCCAGGACCTCGCCCTCCACGCCCAGCAGATGCCGCTTGGCATCGTCGGCATAGGAGATCACGCCACCCCAGAACACGTCGGAGGAACCGGGCACCGCCGTGAGCGCTCCCCCCAGGAGGCCTCCGGTGCAGCTCTCCGCCACGGCCAGGGTCTCCCCGCGTCGACGGAGAACATCTAGGGCCCGTGCGGCGAGGTCGGGGCTCCCCTCTGCGCCGACGCCGTTCACGGAACCGTCTCGTCGGCGGTCCGCTCCCCTTCGCCACCGGCGGCCGCCTCCTCGGCGAAGGGCCACTCGCTACGGAAAGAGAGCAGGTACACGATCATGGAGTAGACCGTGAGGAGGACGGACACCACGAGGAACGTGACGACGAACCAGGCGTGGAACCGGTCCCAGAAGGCCCAGAAGCCGCCGGTCCACCCCTCCTCCAGGACCGCCGTGCGGTAAGCCACCCAGACGATGCTGGACCCGAGAAAGATGTTCTGGCTGAAGGCCTTGTACTTGCCCACCTGGGCGGCGGCCAGCACCACTCCGCGCCGGGCTGCGAACGCCCGCATGCCGGTGATCAGGAGCTCGCGTCCCAGGAGGATGATCACCACCCACAGGGGCACGCCACCGAAGAGCGGCAGTCCCCCGAGGCCCGCCTCTCGGGTAGTGAGCCACCAGACCGGCACCAGGACCGCAGCCAGGAGCAGCTTGTCGGCGATGGGATCGGCCACCTTGCCGAAGTCGGTGGTCTGGTCCCGGGAGCGGGCCAGGTAGCCGTCCCAGAGGTCGGAGAGGGCGGCGACGAGGAAGACGCCGAACGCGGTCAGCCGGAGTACGCTGCTCGCCTGGAGCACGAGGGCGGGGACCAGCGGAGCCAGGCCGATCCGCACGACGGTGATCGTGTTGGGAAGATTCACCCGCATGGGCTCACCCGGCTCGATCGGACACGTCGGAGGCAGCCCCGACTCCGGGAGGTCGAGGTGAGGACGCCGCTACGCGCCCTCCTCCACGCCCTCACCCTCGGCTCGCAGCGCCTCCTCCATCTCGTCCAGGACCGTCGAGGCCCGCTTCTGGAGCAGGGGCTGGTCCTCCCAGGCGAGATAATCCCGGAGGAGGAGGACGTTGTCCACGGAGGGCTCGGTGCGAAGATAGCCCAGCGCCGCGAGACGACGCAGGGGATGGGGGCTGAAGAGGTCGCGCCGATGCCGTGACATCTGATCGCGGGCGAGCCACACGCCCACCGCTCCGACGGCCGCAGCTCCGAGGGCGGCCAGGCCGGCGTACTTGAGGACCGTCCACGCGTCGGTGGACTCTTCCTCGTTCGAATCCGTCGAACCGGGAATCATTCGCACGATCCTGGATGCCATCTACATCTCTCGTCGCCCGGAGAAGGCTTCTGCAATCGTAACGCCGTCGGCGTACTCCAGATCACCGCCGACGGGGAGGCCGCGCGCGAGCCGCGTGATCTGGATGTCCTCGTCGATCTGGTCGACGAGTTTCTGAAGATACGTGGCCGTGGCCTCCCCCTCCACGCTCGGATTGGTGGCGATGATCATCTCCTCCACCTCGTCCCGCAACCGTTCCGCCAGGCCGTCGACGTTGAGATCGTCCGGGCCCACACCGTCGAGGGGCGAGAGCCGGCCGCCCAGCACGTGGTACAGGCCGTCGTAGTGGCCTGACTTCTCGATGGCGGCGATGTCGGAGGCCTCCTCCACGACGCAGACCACGGACGGGTCACGTCGGGAGTCCCGGCAGTACTCGCACGGGTCTTCGTCGCTCAGGTTCCCGCAGTTCGAGCAGGCCTCGACCTCGTCGGCCACGCGCTCCACGGCGCCCGCGAGCTGGCGCACATCGCCGGGGGGCTGTTTGAGCAGGTAGTAGGTCAGGCGCCGGGCGGTCTTCTTCCCGATGCCGGGAAGACGCCCGAACTCCTGCATCAGGTCGTCGATGGCGGACATGTCGTTCCGGTGCCGGGCGGCTGTGTGTCTTCGGGCTCGGGCTCAGCGACGGATCGGCCGCCGGTCGAGGGACCGGGGCGGTCCCCTGCTCACCCGAGGAGGCCCGAGAGGCCGCCCAGGTCGTCCAGCCCGTCCATGGGGAGACCGCCGGTGGCCTCCTTCATGGCCTCCTCGCGCTTCTCGTCGGCGCGGCGCTGGGCCTCGGAGACCGCGGAGAGGACGAGGTCCTCGAGCATCTCCACGTCCTCCGGGTCGACGATCTCGGCATCGAGCTGGAGGTCCGTGATCTCGCCCTCGCCGTTGGCGGTGACCTCCACCATGCCACCACCGGAGCGGGCCGTGACCTCGAGATCGGCCAGCTTCTCCCGCATCTCCTTCATGCGGGCCTGCATCTTCTGGCCCATCTGCATCATCTGCTGGAAGTTCTTCATACCGTCACGTTCCTCTTCATTCCTGGAGTCTGAGGTCGAGTTTTTCTACCGCTTCCTGAAGGCGCGGGTCCATGTCCACGACCCGCTCCGTCTTCTGCTCCCGGACCTGCTCCGCCGTCAGTCGGCCGTCGTCTCCCGACCGGTTGACGCCGATCACGAGGTCGTCGCTCGGGACGTCGATGCGGTCGGCCAGCTCCTGGCGCAGTGAGGCGCTCCGGCGGCGGTCGGCGAAAAACTCCTTCAGGTCGTCCGCGAGTCCGTCGGGCACGTCCAGCCGGAGCGTGTCCCCGGATCGTTCCGCCACGGTGGCGCCGCGGAGCGCCATCCGGGCGCCGCCCGGCACTTCGGCCCTCGCCAGGGCCGATTGCCAGACGGCCGTCAGGTCTCCGGCCCCGTCCGCTGCAGCCGTGGCCGTCTCCGCGCCCTCCGCGCTCGCGGCACCGTCCCCGTGAGACGCGCTCCCGCCGGTCCGCGGTGAGGCCGCGGCCGCCTCGTCAGATCTACCGCCGGGCCCCGTGCCGCCCGGGTCGCTGTCCGCCCCTCGGCCTGTGTCGGACCCGTCGCCGCCGGCCGGGGGAGAGTCCTTTCCGTCTCCGGGGCGGGGCCGCCGGCGCCCCTCCTCCGGTAGCTCGCCCCCGACAGCGGCCAGGAGATCCTCCAGCTCCACCGCCGAGTCCATCCCCACCAGCCGGAGGAGGAGAACCTCGATCTGCACACGCTGCTGCGAGCTCCGCTGGAATCGACGCGAGGCCTCGAAGTCCGAGACGGCCACCAGGAGCCGGACCAGGTCCGCTTCGGCGAACCGCGAAGCCATCTCCGCGAAGCGCTCACGGGACTGGGGGAGTAGCTCCAGCGACTCCGCCTCCGGGTCCGACCGGAGGACGAGCATCGTTCGCAGGCTGTCGCCCAGTCCCCGGAGAAACTCGCCCAGGTCGTACCCCTCGTCCACCAGCTCCTGCACGAAGGGAAAGACCCCGGATCGGTCGCCCCGAGCCATGAGGTCGAACAGCTCCAGGTACCGTTGTTCGTCGACCAACCCCAGCATGCGGCGGACGTCCTCGGAGCGGACCCGCTCCGCGGTGAAGGACAGGACCTGGTCCAGGAGCGAGAGCGCGTCCCGGACGCCGCCCTCCGCCCGCCGGGCCAGGGGCAGCAACGCCCCCTCCTCGGCCTCGACGCCCTCCCGGTCGAGCACCGTCGCCAGCCGGGAGAGGATGTCGCTCACGCCCACCCGGCGGAAGTCGAAGCGCTGGCACCGGGAGAGGACGGGGGGAGCCGTCTGCTGGATTTTGTGCGGCTCGGTGGTGGCGAAGGCGAAGATCACCCGGGGCGGAGGCTCCTCCAGGATCTTGAGGAGCGCGTTCCACGCCTCCCGGGTCAACATGTGCGCCTCGTCGACGATGTAGACCTTGAAACGCTCGTCGTCGGACGGAGCGTACATGGCTCGTTCGCGCAGGTCCCGGGCGTCGTCGACCCCCCGGTTGCTGGCCGCGTCGATCTCCACGACGTCCATGGAGGTCTGGCCCGACCAGATGCTCTGGCACGACTCGCACTCCCCGCAGGGCTCACCGTCCCGCCGGTTCGGGCAGTTGAGCGCCATGGCCAGTACTCGGGCGGCGGTGGTCTTTCCCACTCCGCGGGGGCCGCAGAACAGGTAGGCGTGAGCCACCCGGTCCCCCTCTACGGCGGACCGGAGCGTCGCGGCCACGTGGTCCTGGCCGACCAGCTCACCGAACTGGCGAGGGCGATGCTTCCGGGCGAGGGCGATGCGACTCATCGGTGGCAAGCTATCCGGCGGGGACGCCGGTTGAAAGAGAGCCGGTCGAAAGAAAAAACCCCAGGCTGACCGTGGCGACCTTCACGCGCTTACCGCTGCTACCTTCACGGTCCTGACGGGATTCACGCGATTCAACCCCACGGGCCTGGGGCGTGCTCCAACCTAACTGCACCGACCGGTGCGGTCAACGGATCGTGCTCCTCACAGCCGGTCGCCGTGCCAGGCGTCCGGACGGTGCTCGATCCGGGGATCGCCGCCCTCCGGCAGGCGTATCGCCACCAGGTCGAACCGAAATTCGCGGCCCACGCCGGGATGGGCGTGGATCCAGGCCTCGGCGGCCCGCCGGAGCCGGCGACACTGACCCCGGCTCAGGGCCTCCGCCGGGCCCTGGGGACCCGCTCGACGCGTCTTGACCTCCACGAAGGCCACGGTCTCGCCGTCCCGGGCCACGATGTCGACCTCCAGGCGGCCGGACCGCCAGTTCCGGTCGAGGATCCCGAGCCCGGCCTCCCGGAGGTGGCGGGTCGCCAGGTCCTCTCCGAGACGTCCGGCGTTCCGGGTGCTCAGCCGGCCGCCTCCACCGCCTCCCGTACCGGCGGCGTCAGGTGCCGGTCGATGGAGGAGGCGATGGCGTCCAGCTCCTCCATCAGCTCGTCGAAGCGGTCCGGCGTCAGGGACTGGGCACCGTCGGAGCGGGCATGCGGGGGATCGGGATGGACCTCCACCAGCAGGCCGTCGGCACCGGCTGCCACTGCGGCCCTGGCCATGGGCGGCACCTTCTTCCGATCCCCCGTGCCGTGGCTCGGATCCGCGATCACCGGGAGGTGCGTCTCCTGCTTCGCGCTGGGCACCGCGGTCAGGTCCAGGAGGTAGCGGGCGTGGTCGTCGAAGTTCCGTACGCCCCTCTCGCAGAGGATGACCCGGCTCTCGCCCTCGTTCAGCAGGTATTCGGCCGCCAGCAGCCACTCCCTGAGCGTGGCGGAGATCCCGCGCTTGAGCATCACCGGCTTACCCTGTGACCCGGCGGCCCGGAGGAGCGAGTAGTTCTGCATGTTCCGGGCGCCGATCTGGATGATGTCCGTGTACTCGGCCACCAGCTCCACGCCGGTCGGATCCAGGGCCTCGGTGACGATGGCCAGGCCCGTCTCCTCGCGCGCCCGGGCCAGCAGCTCCAGCCCGGGCTCGCCCAGGCCCTGGAATGAATAGGGCGACGTTCGTGGCTTGAACGCCCCTCCCCGGAGCACGTTGGCGCCGGCGCGCTTCACCCGGCGAGCCGCCTCCAGGATCTGCTCCTCCGATTCCACGGAGCAGGGACCGGCCATGACGGTGACGCCATCTCCACCGACGGTGGCGCCGTTCGGGAGCTCGATCACCGTCTCCTCCGGCCGCCACTCGCGGCTCACCTGCTTGTAGGGACGGGAGACGTGTATCACCTCGCGAACCCCGTCGAGGGCGACGAAGGGGTCCTCGTCCACGTATCCCTCGTTGCCGACGACCCCGATGGCCGTCCGCTGGCGCCCGGGAATCGGCTCGGGCTCGTAGCCCAGCTCATCGATGGTCTGGACGACGGCCTCCACGTCCTCCTCGGAGGCCCGGTGGTCCATGACGACCAGCATGTTCAGCTCCGTGCGTTGGTGTTCGCTCTCAGGTGATGCTCCCAGCCGTCCCGGGCCACCCGGACCTCGCCGGTCCATCCGGCGGCCCGCACGAGGGCCGGCACGTCGTGGTTGCTGCGGACGTGCGGATATATGTGCGTGAGGGCGAGAAGTTCTGGTCGGACCCCCCGGGCCAATCGCGCAACCCTGGGGGGCGACAGGTGGTTGTCACCCACCTCCTCGTCCGTGAGCGAGCATTCGGCCACCAGCAGCCCGACTCCGCCGAAGAAGGACTCGAGTCCCGGCTCCGGTCCGGTGTCGCCGGTGTACCCCACCGCCGCCCCGCCGCCGTCCAGCCGCAGGGCGCGGCTCTCGTCGGTATGGGGTGTCCCGTGGGTGCGCAGCCGCAGGCCGCCGCCGAGCTCCTCCTCCGTCCCCGGCTCCTCCTCCCGGATCGTGACCGGGAACCCGGGGTCCAGAACGTAATCGCCCAGCGCCGACGCCAGCCGGTCGAACAGCCGGACCGTGCCCACCGGCCCCCGGACCGTGAGCTCCCGTCCCTCACGGGCGGAACCCGCCGCATGCTTGAGCGAGAAGAGCAGCCCGGGGAGGGCGCCCACGTGATCCGGATGGAAGTGGGAGAGGCACACGTCCGTGAGCTCCTCCCAGGGGAGGCCGTGCCGGACCAGGCCCTGGACCGTGCCGGGACCGCAGTCCAGGAGGACACGGCGGCCACCCACCTCCAGGTAGTGGGCCGACATCCCGCGGTCGCCCTCGGGCACCACGGTCCCGGTGCCCACGGCCACGTATCGGCTCACGCCGGCACCTCCTGGCCCTCGCCGCCGGCCTCCTCCCCTCCGCTTCCCCCCTGCCCGGACCCGGTCGGGAGGTCCTCGAAGTCCACCCCCACGACGGAGGAGACGCCGGGCTCCTGCATGGTGACCCCGTAGATCCAGTCGGCCTCCGCGATGGTGCGGGGGTTGTGGGTGATGACCACGAACTGGGTGTCCTCCTTGAACCGCTCCAGCATCTCGGTGAAGCGGCCCACGTTCGTCTCGTCCAGGGGCGCGTCGACCTCGTCCATGATGCAGAAGGGGCTCGGCTTGGCCAGGTAGATGCCGAACACCAGGGCCAGGGCCGTCAGCGCACGCTCGCCGCCGGAGAGCAGGTGGATGCGCTGCGTCTTCTTCCCGCCGGGACTCGCCGAGATCTCGATGGCGGAGTCCAGCGGATCGTCCGGGTCCTCGAGCCACACGTCGCACTCGCCGCCCTCGAAGAGCGTCTCGAAGGTTCCCTGAAAGTTGCCCCGGATCTCGTCGAAGGTCTCACGGAACGCCGTGGCCGCGGCGGCGTTGATCCGCTCGATGGACTCATGCAGGTCGTCGCGCGCCTCCAGCAGATCGTCCCGCTGCTCCTCGAGGAAGTCGAGCCGCTCCCGCTCCTCCCGATATTCCTCCGCGGCCAGCAGGTTGACCGGTCCCAGGCGATGGAGGTCCCGCTTGACCTCCTCCAGCTGCTCCGACCACTCCGCCGGCCCGCCCGACTCCGGGGGGTCGACCCGCTCGCGGAGGTTCTCGAAGGGCTCGTCCCACTCACCCTCGATTCGCTCCCGGATGCTGGAGCGCTTGCCCCGCAGCTCGGCGATCTCGAGCTCGAGCTCGTGCCGCCGCTCCGACTGCTGGCGCTCTTCCTTCCGCGCCTGCCGGAGCCACGATTCCTCGTCGTCGAGCTCGCCGCGCATCTCCCGCAGCTCCTCCTCCTGCCGCCGGAGCTCCTCCTCCAGCTCGGAGCGACGCTCCAGGAGGTCGGCCACCTCGTCCTGACTCTCCTCCGCCTCGCCGCGCGCCTCCTCGATGGCCTCGCGCTTCTCGCTCGCCTCCTGCTCGAGGCGCCGGCGCCGATCGGAGAGCTCCTCCAGGGCTTCGGCGGTCGACTCCAACCGCTCCCGGGCCCGCTCCACGGAGGACTCCCGCCGCGCGATCTCGAGCTCCCGCTCCTGAAGCACGTCGGACGCTTCCTCCAGGGCCGACTCCGCCTGCATCAGCTCGCCCCGCGCGTCGGCGGCGGCCTCTTCGGCCTCCTGGTGCTCCTCTCGGGCGTCCTCCAGGCTCGCGGCCGTCTCACGCCGCTCCCTGCGCGCCTCCTCCAGCGCCTCATCCAGCTCGCCGATGCGCCGTTCCGCCTCGCCCCTCTCTCCGCGGGCCCGCTCCAGCCGGTGCTCGGCGGCCTCCCGGCGGGACTCCAGCCGGCGCCCCCGCCGCTCGGCCTCCTCCAGCGCACCGGTCACCTCGTCGCGGCGTGCGGAGCTCTCGGACAGGGCCTCGCGACGCTCCTCAAGCTCCGCCTCCAGGGCCTCGCGGCGCTGCTCCATCGTCTCCAGCTCGGACCGTGCGTCCCTCAGCTCGGCCCGGCGGCGCAACACGCCCTGGCCCGAGCCCGGGATGCCGAGCCGCACCGCCCCCAGCCCGTCCTGGCCCGTACCGTCGGGGCGGGCCCACGGCTCCCGGCCGGGCTGCAGATCGCTGTCCTCGTCCTCCACGCGAACGCCGGCCAGCAGCGCCCGGACCCAGGCCTCCCCGGCACCGTCGACCTCGACGCCCTGCGGCAGCCTTCCCCCGGTCGGCGCCTCTTCGCCGGGGCCCGGGTCCCGGGGGAGGAGAATGAGGCCGTCGGCCCCGTCGCGGTTCCGGCGCCACTGCTGTACGGCCCGCACCGTGTCCCAGTCGCGGACGACGACCGCGTGCAGATAGGGCCCCAGATGCGCCTCCACCGGTCGGGCCAGCTCCTCCGGGACCTCCAGGAGATCGGCCAGCAGCCCCACGATCCCGTCGGGACGTTCGTCTGTCTCCAGGAGCTCCGCTACGACGGCCGGGTGCTCGTCGCCGGACCGTACCAGCGAGGAGAGGCTCTCCACCCGCTCCCGCTCGGCCGAGAGCTCGCCCTCCAGCTCCGCCAGCCGCTCCCGGCTCTCCGACAGCTCCTCCTCGCGGCGCTGCACCTCCTCCCGCGCGGCTTCCACCTCAGCGCGGAGCTCCTCGACCTCGGACCCGGCTTCCTCCAGCTCCGAGCGGACCTCCTCCAGCTCGTCGCTGGCCTCCTCGACGGCGGTCTCCGCCTCCGCCATCTCGGCCCGCCGCCGCTCGAGCTCCCGTTCCCGCTCCTGGATGCGCTCGGTGGCCGCCTCGGCCTCTCCCTCCAGGCCCCCGATTCGGCTCCGGAGCTCGCGGAGGCGATCCACGGCCTCTTCCTCGATGCTCTTCTTCCGGTCCCGCTCCTCGCGCCGCGCCTCGACCTCGCGCGATGCCTCGTCGCGCTCGCGGCGGAGCTCGTTCAGGCCCTCCCGCTCGGACTCCAGCTCGTCGCCGAGCTCCGAGCGGCGCTCCTCCAGCTCGTCGCGGCGCTCCTCCAGCTCCTCCACCTCGGAGCGGATCGTCTCCAGCCGCTCCTCGGCCGCCGTCGCCCGCTCCCGGGCGACGAGCCGCTCCCGCTCGGTCTTCTCCGCACGGGAGCGGATCTCCTCCACGCGTGACGCGATCTCGTCGCGGCGTTCCTCCGCCTCGGCGATCTCCACCCGGAGCTGCTCGGCCTCCGTCTCCCGCCGGCTCAGCTCGCCCTGCTCCGCCGGCTCGCTGGAGCGAATCCGTTCGAGGGCCTCCTCGGCCTCCTCCAGACGCTCCTCGATGTCCTCCAGCCGCACCTCGCCCACGGCCACCTCCAGGGTCAGGCGCCGGTCGCGCAGGTCCTCGTACTTCTCCGCCCGCCCCTTCTGCTGGGCCAGCGAGCGAACCTTGGTCCGGACCTCGCCCAGCAGGTCCTCCAGGCGCTCCAGGTCCTCCTCCGCCTGGTCCAGACGCCGCAGCGCCGTGCGGCGCCGCTCCTTGTAGCGGCTGATCTCGGCGGCCTCCTCGAAGAGCGCCCGACGCTCCTCCGCGCGGTCGCTGAGGATGGAGTCGATCATCCGATTCTCGATGACCGAGTACTCGTTGGCGCCGAGCCCGGTGTCCCGGATCAGGTCCTGGATGTCCTTCAGGCGGCAGGTCTCGCCGTTCAGCCGGTATTCGCTCTCGCCGCCGCGGAAGACCGTCCGTCCGATGGAGACCTCGCTACCGGGGACCGCCAGCTGGCCGTCCTCGTTGCTGAGCACCATCTCCACCTCCGCCCGGTGAATGGGCTTCCGGTTGACGGTGCCCTCGAAGATCGCTTCTTCCATGCGGCTTCCGCGTATGGCGGTGGGGCGCTGCTCCCCGAGCACCCATCGGATCGCATCGGAGATGTTCGACTTCCCGCACCCGTTGGGACCCACGATGGCGACGATGGAGTCGTCCTCTCGAATCTCCAGAGAAAGGTCCCACAGCACCTGCAAGTCCCCGTAGTGGACGTTGATATCGTCTACTGTGATCATGTCAGGCCTCCGCCCCGCCGAGGTAGGCGTCCGCAACTTGGCTGTTCTGTTGGATCTGACTCGGCGACCCCTCAGCGATTTTCTGTCCCTGGTTGAGAACGATGATCCGGTCGGTCGAGTT
>CAZFDK010000025.1:28762-34958 GCA_964518305.1 uncultured Gemmatimonadota bacterium
GATGGCGGTGATCCCCTCGTGCAGGTCCACTTCCGTGCGATCCGCGAACGACTTGAAGCCGTGCAGCGTGAGCGTCTTGATCTTCACCGTGTCACCTCATCCCTCTCTCATCGCTGCTCCGGGTCTGGCGCCCGCGGATCGGGCTCCCGGCAGGGACGCTCGCTCCGATCATGGTGCCGTACCGGTGCGCCGCATCAGCTCCGCGTCGACGCCAGCCTCGCGGAGGCGCGTCCGCAGGGCCTCGGCGTCTTCCCTCGACTCGAACGCTCCGGAGTAGACGCGGTGGGAGCTCCCGTCGGCCGCGGGAATGACGTAGGCGGGCACGCCCCGGTCACGCAGCTGCCGCGCCCACGACCGGGCGGCGCTCCGGTCGTCGAAATCGCGCCCGAAATCGCCGGCGAGCCGGAAGCTCCACGGCACGGGTCGGATGTCCCACGCCCGCACTTCCCCCTTTGCTCCCGCCTCCACCAGCCGCTCCATGAGCCTCCGCGCCGACTCCCGGTCCGGGAGGGAGCCGGCGTACACCCGGTGCCAGAGCGCTCCCTGCACCGGCGTGGGGGCCACGAAGTACAGCCCGTCCACCTGTCGCGACAGCTGTCGGACTCGCTCCCGGGCGTCCGCGGTCGACGCGTAGCTGGCGATCAGCACGGAATAGCCCAGGGTCGAGCCGTCGCTGGTGCCCGCCTCCGAGTCGTCCGCGGCGTCTGCGGCGCCGCCATCTACCTCGATATCGCCGGCCGCGGCCGCGATCTCGGCGTTCTCGCGGTCGTCGGGGACGGCGGCGGGGGCCACGTCCGCGCTGCGGACCGTGTCGGCAGTCGTGGTTCTCGCGGCCCCGGCTTCCGAGGGGCCCGGTCCCGTCGGACCAACGTCCGTGACCCGGTTCGCGTACCACCACCAGACCCCGGCCAGTACCGCCAGGATGAGGATCGCACCGACGACCTTCAGCGTCGGGAAGTCGCTGCCCTCGCGGTGACGGCGCCAGCGCCCCGGGGCGCGCCCGTCCGACTCCCGGGGCTCGATGCGGCCGATCTCCGGCAGGTCGCCGGGCAGGGGCTCGCCCCCGACGGCCGACTCGGCGTCCCCCACCAGGAGCCAGCCGTCCGGCCATCTCGCACCCGCGGCGCGGCGGGCCGCCCGTCGATCCAGGACCACGAGGAGGACTCCGCCGGCGTCCCGGACGCGACCTGCGAGCGTCGTGAGCTGCTTCGACCCCGCCAGATCCTGGCCCGACGTGCTCATCCCGCACGGGAGGTACGCTCCCTCGATCTCGGGCCGCCGATGAGCGATCCCGGCCAGGGAGGCATCGGCCTCGGCCACCTCGGCGAACCCGTCGGAGCCCGCCGCCCCGAAGCGAGCCGTCAGGTTGCTCGTCTCCGGCGCCAGGTCCAGGAGGAAGGCGGGTCGGTGGCGCTCCCCCACGGCCCGGAGCAGCTTGAGGAGCGTCCTGCCCGTCCACTCCGGGTCCGACGGGTCGGCGGTCACCCCGACCGCGAGCCCGCCCGCGGGCCACTCCTCCACCACCGCCCGGGCCCGCTCCATTACGCTGCTCAGCGGAACACCTCGTCCGACACGAGCCCCGGCCGGACCTCCTGCACCCACCCCTCCACGGCGTGCTCCCGCTGGAGGGTCGCGGCGACCTGCCGGGCCCGCTCGCGGCGAGAGTACGGTCCCACCATGCCCCGGTACCACTCCGCCCCCGCGTCGTCGCGCCGTGTCTGGACGGCCACGGGGAAACCGCCGGTGCGGATTCCACGGAGCCGCTCCACGATGCCTGCCGGGGAGCGCGACCAGCCGAGGACCACGTAGAAACCGGGATCAGTGACCCGCAGCCCCGCCGACAGCACCGCCGTGTCCGTCGCCGCGCTGTCGGCAGCGGAGGCCGCGTCTCCGGCCAGTGAGTCACCGGCGGATGCCACCGCGGTCGTGTCCTCCCCGGACGCTCCGATCGCCGCCCGGCCGGCCGTGTCGTCCGCCGACGCGACCTCGGCCTCCGCTCGCCAGCGGACGGGTATCCAGAGTCGCCCGCTCGGGCCCGACGAGAGGGACGCCGTCTCGCCCGCGAGCAGCCGCCGAACGGCTCCCTCTCGGAGCACGAGGGCGCTCCCGTCGGGAAGCGACACCGGGAGGTCGAACCGCCAGGCGGTCTCCAGCCGGACGGGGTCGCCGCCGTCCCACGGCAACAGGTGCGCCGCCTGACCGTCCCACACCACCGGCGGGCCGCCGGCGACCCCGGGACGGATCTCACGGATCGGCCGCTGCAGCCGTGCGCGTGTCCTGACCTCGTCTCCGAAACGGTCGACGATCACCAGGCGCGGCGGGTCGTCGAGGCCGACGTAGATCTCGTGGGAGGACGGGGAGGCTGCCAACGCCGTCACGGGCCCGCCGACCTCGATCCGCTCCCGCGCCTCCATCTCGGCTACCGACACGACCTGCAGCACGCCGTCTCCGTCCGACCGGGTGAGGACCGCGGTGCGTCCCCATGCGGTCATCTCCGCCGGCGGACTCGCCCGGATCTCCAGGCTGGCGTCGGCCTCCTCGGCCCCGCGGGGCCAGCGGACCAGCGTCGACGGGCCGGAGCCCAGCAGAGCGACCGTGGCCCCGTCCGCGCCGGGCGCGGCCCACCGCGGCTCCCGGTCGACGGCGCGGTGAACGGCACCGCCGGTGGAGAGGCTCCAGACGACTCCCCCCTCGGCCCCGCGCTCTACCCAGACGCCCCCGCCCTCGCCACCGTGCCACCGGGCTCCGTCACCGATCGTTCCCAGCTCCGAGACGGCGCCTTCCGCCGGGTCGTACCGATGGATCTTGCCGTCGCGTCCGCGAAGGGCCACGAGCCTCGGCGCCACGCGGACGCTCCTCTCCACGGGTGGAAGCGAGACGGCCCCGCTCCACAGCTCCCGGCCCGGGTCCGCCAGAGGGTGGAGCGTGGCCGAACCGCCGGCGGCGGGCACCGACAGGAGGGCCCAGTCGGTGGAGAGCTCGCGGGCAGCGGCGGCCTCGCCGGCGGCGCCCGCGGCGGGCCCCGACGTGGAGTCGTCGGCGCACGCCCACGTGGAGACGGCGAGCAGCAACGGGAGGAGGGCTGGCAGTCGACGGTTCATGGACACCGGCACGTGGAGGCTGGTCGGCTGGGCGGGACGGGCGGACCGGCACGTCCCGGAGCGAATCCGGGCGGCCGGCCGGAAGCCCGGCCGCGGCTACTCTCCGAACTCCACCCGCGGGGCGTCGCCCCAGAGACGCTCGAGCTGATAGTAGTCCCGGACACGCGGCAGAAAGACGTGCACGACCAGGTCGAAGTAATCGAGGAGGACCCATCGCCCCTGCCCCTCGCCCTCGACGCCGGCGGTCTCGAAGCCGGCCTCTTCCATCTTCTCCTGGATGTTCCTGGCGATGGCCCGCGCGTGTACGTCGGAATCCCCGGAGAGGAGGACGAAGAAGTCGGTGGCATCGGAGAGTCCACGCAGATCCAGGATGAGGCCGTCCCGGGCGTTCCGCTCCAGAGCGGCCTCCACCAGGACGCCCAGCTCCTCCGGTGTATCGTCCTGGGCCAGGAACTGCTCGAGATCGACGTCGGCCGTCGGTGCGCCGGACCGTCCTTCCCGCGCCCCGGCGTCAGCCACGGACCGTCTCCACGGCGGCGCCGTCGATCGTGTTCGCGGAAGCGTCTGGAGTCAGGTCGCTCCCCCGGATCCTCGTGGACGGAGTCACTCCTCGGCGACGACCCAGACCTTGACCTCGGGCCGGACGTCGGCATGGAGTCCGATCGGGATATTGTACACGCCCAGCTCCTTGATCGGTTCCTCCAGATCCACCATGTCCTTCTCGACGTTCAGCCCGTCCTCCTCGAGCCGATCGACGATGTCGGCGGCCGTCACGGAGCCGAAGAGCTTTCCCTCGTCGGCTGCGCGGACGTTGAACGTGATGGTGTGGCCGGCCAGGTCCGCGGCCAGGTCCTCGGCCCGCTGTCGGACGCGGTCCGCCGCCTCCTGCTTCCGACGACGCTCCTCCCGCATCTGCTTCAGGTTTCCCTCGGTCGCCTGCACGGCGAACCCCTGGGGGAACAGGTAGTTGCGGGCGTATCCCGGCTTCACGTCCACGATGTCGCCGGCCTCGCCCAGATCCTCGACGTCTTCCTGAAGGATGATCTTCGTCATGGTCGTAGCACCTCGTTCACGATTCGTCCAGCCCATCGGTCCCGTCATACACCGGCCGCGCCTCGCCTAGGTCCTCTGCTCCCGCGCCCGCCGCAACCAGCCGCGGAGGTCGAACCAGCTGTCGCCGACTCCCAGGATCAGCGCCACTCCCGCGGCCACGGGATACAGCAGCAGCGCCACCAGCCCCCAGAGCCACGCCATCCAGCCGGTTCCGAGGGTCGCCGCCGCGAACCACATCAGCACGCCCGCCCCGCGGAGGAGGTACAGCACGCCCAGGAACAGCGCCGCGTTCTCGCCCACCCGGTCCAGCAGCTGTCCGCCCACGGGCAGCACGACCAGGGCCACGGAGACGAGCAGCACCCAGACCATTCCGTCCTCGAACCGGAAGTTCCTGAGCGGCGGCAACGCCGTGACCACGCCGGCGAAGCGGCCCACCACGTACCATCCCACGGCCAGAGCCCCGACGGTCGCCAGAGCCAGCAGGGCCGGATAGATGACCTCCTGCGTGCCAGCCCACTGGTAGAGCGCCGTCCTCAGGCCGGCGCCCAGCTGCTCGCTCCCCTCCACCGAACTCACAAGCTCCTGGGCCGTCAGCGCCGCCTCGTGGAAGCGCTGCGTCATGCGCCAGTCGAGCTCCCGGAGCAGGGCCGGATTCAGCCATACCACGACTCCCAGGCCGGCGGCGCCGGCCGCCAGGCCTCCCAGTCCGCGCAGCAGTAAGCTCTTCCGCTCCACCAGGGCGGTGGTCAGGATGAAGCCGCCGGCGGCCATCAGCGCCCAGCCCCTCTCGGCGTACCAGAGCGCCTCGTGGCTCCCGCGCACGTCGCTGAAGACGAGGAAGATGAGGACTCCGGCGAAGAGAAGCGCCCGGACGTCGTAGGGCCGGAAGGCCAGCAGCAGGACCGCCAGCGGAAGCGTCACCAGCACCACCGGGTTGAGCGGCGATACGAGCACCACGCACATCGCCAGTGCCATGGCCCGCAGCAGCGCCCAAGCTCTGGAGCTCATGTCTCACCCCTCCCTGCGGAGTCCGCCCGTGAGGGCGGCGTGGCGGGCCCGGAAGCGGATCGAGCGTATGCCTATCTCTACCCCTGGTATCCCTTGATGTAGGGAAGCAGGGCCAGGTAGCGGGCCCGTTTCACGCACTGAGACAGCTGACGCTGGTGCCGCGAGCAGCAGCCCGTGGCCCGCCGGGGAAGGATCTTCCCCCGGTCGGAGATGAATCGCTCCAGCATGTCCACGTCTTTATAGTCCAGCCGGCTCACGCCGTCGTCGCACAGACGACAGGTCTTCTCGAAGCGTGCCATGGTGCTCTACTCCTTCTCCTGGTCTTCGTCGCTTCCCTCGGCTTCGTCCTCGTCGGCTTCGTCCTCGCCCTCGGTCTCTTCCCCGGACTCGGCCTCTTCTTCGGACTCGGCCTCTTCATCCTCGTCCTCTCCCTGCTCGGACTCAGATTCCTCGGACTCGGATGCGGGTTCCTCCCCCTCTTCCTCTTCTTCTTCCTCCTCGGGACCGGCACCGGGCCGGCGGGCGGAGGGCGGGGTGGGAAGCTCCCCCTCCTGAAGCACCACGAGGTGGCGCAGGAGGTCGCCGTCGAGCTTCAGCGCCCGCTCGAACTCCTCCAGGACGTCGGGCTCGACGCTGAACTGCGCGACGACGTAGCGGCCGTTCTCCTGGTTCTCGATGGGGTAGGCCAGCCGGCGCTTGCCCCAGTCCTCGACGGCCGTGATATCACCGGATCCGTCGTCGGTGAGCCGCTCGTGGTAGGAGTCGAGCCTGGACTCGACCTCCTCGTCCTCGAGCTCGGAGTTGAAGATGTAGACGACTTCGTAGTCTCTCATTCTCTGCACTCCTTCGGTCTCGTGCGGCCCCGGCGCGTCAGCCGGGGCAGGAGTCTATGCGATGGACCCGTCGCCCCGTCAGCGGCGGCGGGCTCCGGCGAAAAGGTAGGGCGTCAGCCCAGCGGCAGCCAGGTCAGCACTTCCTGAACCAGCCGCCCGATCTCGGCCGTCTCGGCCCCGCTCGGCACTGTGCCGTGCACC
>CAZFDK010000026.1:0-33799 GCA_964518305.1 uncultured Gemmatimonadota bacterium
TTCGCCGCCGTCGAGGCCGGCGAGGCGCCGCCGTAGGAAGTGACAGCGGTCCGTCGCCCAAGGGGACTCCGATGTCCAGCGGCCCCACCCCCGACGCCCTTACCGTCTCCTTCCCCTCACCGCCTCCACGACGGTATTGTGTCCCCGTCTACGAGTCGTGAACAGGTGGCTCCGCACACGCATGGATTCAGAGGACGCCGACAGCGGCCGCGCGATCGACGACGATGCCTGGGACGATCCGCGCCTGACCGAGGCGCGGAACCCAAGGACGGAGGAGATCGACCGCGCCTCGCCGCGGGAGATCGTGGACATGATCCAGGCCGAGGACCGAACGGTGCCGGAGGCCGTCGAGGCGGAGGCGGAATCGATCACCGAGCTCGTGCGGCGCGTGGTCGAGAAGTTCCGGCGGGGCGGACGGCTCTTCTACGTCGGCGCCGGCACCAGCGGCCGGCTCGGCGTGCTGGACGCGGCCGAGTGCCCGCCGACCTTCGGTACGGATCCGGAGATGGTGCAGGGCATCATCGCCGGCGGGCGCGAGACCCTGGTCCGGAGCCGCGAGGGCGTCGAGGATGACCGTCCCGCCGGGCGCCGGGCCGTGGAGGGTTCCCGGATCGGGGAGGACGACTTCGTGCTGGGTATCGCCACTTCCGGCACGACTCCCTTCGTTCAGGCAGCGATGGAGGAGGCCGCCGAGCGCGGCGCCGGCACGGGATTCCTGAGCTGCACGCCTCCGCCCGAGAGAATGGCGGAGGTGGCGGACGTCCTGGTGACGCCGCTCGTGGGCCCCGAGGTGATCGCCGGGTCCACCCGCATGAAGGCCGGCACGGCCACCAAGCTGGTGCTGAACACGCTCACCACGGCGGCCATGGTCCGGCTGGGGAAGATTTACGGAAACCTGATGGTGGACCTGCAGGCGGTGAGCGAGAAGCTGGTGGACCGGAGCCTCCGGATCGTCCGTGCCGTCTGCGGCGTCGACGGGGAGCGGGCCCGTCGCCTGATCCGGGACGCCGGCGGATCGGTGAAGACGGCGCTGGCCATGGAGCGGCTCGGCGTCGGCCGGGCCGAGGCGGAGCGGGTCCTCGACGCCTGCGCCGGCTTTCTGGGTGAAGCCCTGGACCGGTACGAGGGAGCCGAGGAGGGGCCTCCCTACTACGCGTGCTATCCCGAGTCTCCCGAGGACCGGGAGGCGGTGGACCGGCTGCTGGAGCAGCTGGAGTCGGACCCGGATCGGGTGACCGCGGCCGTGGACGAGCTCCCGCCGCCCAGCAGCCAGCCGCCGGGCGCGACTTCCGGCGACTGGGGACCCCGGGAGCACGTGGCCCACCTGAACGAATTCGAGTACGGCGGCGTACGGCCCCGGGTGGAGGGAGCCGCCGCGGGAGAGACTTCGTTCGCCGACATGCCCCCCTCGGACCCTCCGCCGGGCGCGGATGAGCCGCTGCAGGTACTCCTGGACCGCTTCCGGGAGGAGCGACGCCGCACGCTTGACGTCCTCGAGGACCGGATGGGTGAGGCGGGCGAGAGGGAGCTGCTCGGGAGGCGGTTCACCGTGGGCGAGGAGGAGATGACGCTGTATCAGTTCCTGCGGGGCGTGGCTCACCACGCCGAGGCCCACGTCGACCGGATCGGAGAGCGCGTGCATCCCTCGCTGCTCGGCGCCGCGGAGGCCGCCCGGCGCCGGGGCGTGTCGGGGACCGGGGAGCCGCCCGGGTGAGCCTCTACCTGGGTCTGATGTCCGGCACGTCGCTGGACGGAGTCGACGCCGCCCTCGTGTCGCTCGGCGGGCAGCGCGAGCGTCCTCAGTCCACCGAACTCCTGCACTTCATCACGGTCGAATACGGGGACCGGTTCCGGGAACGCCTGGCCCGGGCCGTCGAGGACGGCTCCCCCGGGGACATCTGCGAGCTGAATTTCGAGCTGGGTCGCCGCTTCGCCGCCGCGGCCTCCCGGGCGCTGGAGGAGGCCGGCGCGGACACGGAGACCCTCCAGGCCGTGGGGAGCCACGGGCAGACGGTGTGGCACTCGCCTCCGGCCGACGGCGAGCCGGGCGCCACGCTCCAGATCGGTGAGCCCGCGGTGGTGGCCGAGGAGCTCGGGGTGAGCGTCGTGGCGGACTTCCGCGTCCGCGACGTGGCGGCCGGGGGACACGGCGCGCCGCTGACCCCCTACTTCGACCGCCTGCTCCTCTCCGATCCCGACCGGGGCCGTGCCGTGCAGAACCTGGGCGGAATGGGCAATGTGACGCTCCTGCCCGCCGCCGGCGGTGACCCCGACTCGCCGGACCCCGGGCGGTGCCCGCAGGCGTTCGACACCGGGCCCGGGGTGGCCCTCCTGGACGCCGCCGTGGAGGTCCTGAGCGGCGGCGCCGAGCACATGGACGCCGGCGGCCGGCACGCCGCACGGGGCACGGCCCTCGAGGGCCCGCTGCGGGAGTGGCTGGAGGACCCCTTCTTCGAGGAGGCGCCGCCGAAGAGCACGGGCCGCGAGCGCTTCGGACGGGAGCGGGTGCGCCGATGGCTGCAGCGGCACTCGGGGGAGCGGCCGGAGGACCTTCTGGCGACCCTGACCGAGCTCACGGCCCGGTCCGTGGCACGGGCGCTCGAGGCGAGCCCCGTGGACGTGGAGGAGCTGTACCTGTGCGGCGGCGGCGCCGAGAACCCGGAGCTGGCCCGCCGGATCGAGGCTGCCGTGGGCGACGTCCTCGCCGTCCGGGGGCTGGAGGCCCTGGGGTGGAGCGGCGAGGCGCGGGAGGCGGCGGCGTTCGCTCTCCTGGCGCGCCAGCACCTGCTGGGGATCGAGGTGGACCTCTCCTGGGCGTCGGGGGGCGACGGCCCCCGACGGCTCGGCAAGCGGGTACCGGCGTGACGGAGAGGCGGGATCCGCGGAGGGACCCCCGCGCCGCGGCAGCCAGGCTCTTCGTCCCGGCCCTCCGTCTGGACCGGGATCCGGAGGACGAGGTCCGTCGGGTGGCGGAGCGGGCTCTGGATCTGGGGGTCGGGGGCTTTCTCCTCTTCGGCGGCCGGGCGCCACGGGTGCGTCAGCTGACCCGGGACCTGCGGGAGGAGGCCGGACGTCCCCTCTGGATGGCGGCCGACCTTGAGCGCGGGCCGGGCCAGCAGTTCCGCGGCGCCGTCGAGCTGCCGCCGCCGGCCGGACTGGCCCGGACGCCGGACCCGGTGGAGGCGGCCCGGACCGCCGCCCGCATCACGGGCGAGGAGGCGGGGCGGCTCGGGATCGACCTGGTGCTGGCCCCTGTGCTGGACCTCGACGTGCAGCCGGCGAACCCCATCGTCGGGACTCGTAGCTTCGGCGCGGACCCGGAGCGCGTGACCCGGCTGGGGATGGCGTGGATCGACGCCTGCCAGGGGACCGGCGTGGCGGCCTGCGCCAAGCACTTCCCCGGACACGGGCGTACCACCACGGACTCCCACCTCGAGTGCCCCCGGGTCGCGGCCGACGCCGACCTCCTTGAGCGCGAGGACCTGGCGCCCTTCCGGGAGGCCGTCCGGAGCGTGGCGTCGGTGATGACCGCTCACGTCTCCTACCCGACGCTCACGGGGGATCCCGACCCGCCGCCGGCCACGGTGAGCCCGGAGCTGGTGGAGCGGCTGCTCCGCGGCACCATGGGCCACGACGACGGCCTGGTGGTCACCGACGCGCTCGTGATGGAGGGGCTTCGCGGGGAGGGCGAGGACGACGGCGACCTCGCCGCCCGCGCGATCCGGGCCGGATGCGATCTGCTTCTCTATCCGGGCGACCTGGAGGCCAGCGTCGAGGGGGTGGCTCGACTCGTCGAGCGGGGCGATCCCGAGATCGTCGAGCGGATCCGCGAGTCTCGGGACCGCTCCCGCCGCGTCCGGCGCCGATTTGTCCGGCGTGACGTTTCGGGTGACGCGGAGGAGCGGATCGGCGGCGAGGAGGAGTCCAGGGAGGCCCTCCGGCTGGCCGTGGCCAGCGTCACGGCTCCCGGCCCCGGCGAGCCCGCGTCCCGCCTGGAGCCGGGCCGTCCGCTCGCGGTGCACGCCGTGAGCGACGACTTGGAAAGGGCCGGAGAGGAGGCGGGCGCCTTCGGCGCGGCCTTCGCCCGGGAGCTGGACTCGCTGGGGTGGAGCGTGGAACCGACGGGCGACGCCGGGGACGGGGCCCGCGGCGGGGAACGCCAGCGGGCGGTTCTGCTCCGGGCCACGCCGCAGGCCGACAAGGGACGTGCTGGCGTTTCACCGGAGTGCGCCCGCCGGGTGAAGGGGCTCCTGGATGCCGGTAGCGAGGCGGTTCTGGTGGTCTTCGGGCACGGGCGCCTGCTCCGGGAGCTGGACCGTCCGGGCCTCTGCGCCTGGTCGGCGGAGGGTGTGATGCAGCGAGCTGCGGCCCGCGTCCTGGCCGGACGCGCCCGCGGCGGCTGATGGCGGCGCTGGACTGGTGGGTGGTGGGGGGATACCTCGCCCTCACCGTGGGCATCGGCCTGTGGCTGGCCCGCCGCGCCCAGGGCAGCCTCGTGGACTTCTTCGTCAGCGGCCGCTCGCTCCCCTGGTGGCTGGCCGGCACCTCCATGGCCGCCACTACCTTCAGCGTCGACACGCCGCTCTATGTCGCCGGCCTCGTGGCCCGTCGCGGCATCGTCGGGAACTGGGAGTGGTGGGCCTTCGCCGTCTCACACCTGCTGCTGATCTACGTCTTCAGCCGCCTGTGGCGTCGGGCCGAGGTGGTGACCGACGTGGAAATGTCGGAGATCCGCTACGGGGGGCGGTCGGCGGCTGTGCTCCGTGGCACCCGGGCCTTCCTGTTCGCCGTGCCCATCAACTGCGTGGCCATCGGCTACGTGATGCTGGCCATGCGCAAGGTGATCGAGGCCCTGGGCCTGTTCGGCGGCGTGCCGGCGGCGCTGCCGGGGGACCCACGGCTGTGGATCGTTGTGGGCCTATCGGTTTTCGTGCTGGTCTACGCCGGACTCGCCGGCCTTTGGGGCGTGGTGGCCACCGACTTCTTCCAGTTCTTCCTGGCCGTGGGCGGGGCGCTGCTGGTGGCGGGGTACGCCGTGGCCGACCTGGGTGGCGTGGCGGCGCTCAAGGAGCAGATCGCGGCCATGGACCGAACGTCGGCCCTGGACATGGTCCCCCGTCCAGGCACCTCGCGGCTCCCTATCGGGACCTTCCTCGCGTATCTCGGCATCCAGTGGTGGGCCTTCCGCCGGTCCGACGGTGGAGGGGAGTTCGTGCAGCGGCTGTCGGCGTGCCGCGACGAGGACGAGGCGGAGAAGGCGGCCTGGCTGTTCAACGTCCTCCACTACGTGGTCCGCGCCTGGCCCTGGGTCCTGGCGGGGCTGGCGGCCATGGTGATCTTCCCGGAGCTGGACGACCCGGAGCTCGGCTACCCGAAGCTCATGCTGCGCTATCTGCCGCCGGGCGTCCTGGGGATCACCGTGGCGGCGTTCCTGGCCGCCTTCATGTCCACCGTCTCCACCCAGATCAACTGGGGCGCCAGCTATCTGGTGAACGACCTGTACGGCCGCTTCGTCGACCCGGATGCGGGCGAGCGGAAGCTGGTGGCGCTGGGGCGGCTGGCCTCGGTGCTCATCGTGGCGGTGGCCGGGACGGCGGCCTTCTTCGCCGACGACATTGGCACGGTCTTCCGATTCATGATCGCCATCGGCACCGGCCCCGGCGCCGTGCTCATCCTTCGCTGGTTCTGGTGGCGGGTGAACGCGTGGGCGGAGATCGCGGCCATGGTGGCCGGCTTCCTCATCGGTGTCCTCTCCTACCTGCCCATGTGGGGCGAGCTGGGCTTCGGCCTCCGGCTGGCCGTCACCGCCTTCGGCTCCGCGGCCGTGTGGGTGCCCGTGATGCTCCTCACCGAGCCGGAGTCCGAGGAGACGATCGAGACCTTCTACCGTCGCGCCCGGCCCGGCGGCCCCGGGTGGAGGCGGGTCCGGGAGCGGCTGGACCTGGAGCCGGTCACGATGCTGGGCCGCGACCTCGGTCGCACCGGGTGGGCGGCGCTCCTTCTGATCGGCGGCATGTTCGCCGTCGGGGGCGCGGCGCTCATGGATTGGCGCCAGACCCTGCTGGCCGGAGCCGTCGCGGTCACCGGGCTGGCCGGGCTGCTCTGGATGCGGCGCGGACGCTCCTCGCCGGCCGCCTCGGCCGAGGGCACCGGCGTGCCGGGGTCGGAATCCGAGGGGTAGACCGCTGACGGTGTCCCGCGGCGGATCCCCTCCTATCTTCGGGCCGGAGGAGGATCGGAGCACGAGACCAAGGGGACGAGGGATGACGGAGTCGGAGGATACGCCGGGGGCGCCGGACAGAGCGCCGGAACGAGGATGGGGCCGCGCCGCGGGTGTGCTCGCGGTGGCGGCGTCCGTGGGTGCGCTGGCCTGCTCGCTTGCCGGAACAGGTGGGGGCGCCGACGGTCCCGGGGAGGGCCGCCCCGCCGAGAACGAGGCCCGCGCGGAGATCCCGGACCGGGTCGTGGAGGCCGTCTCACCGGCGCTGGATCCCCGCTACACCCGATCCCTTCCCCCCTTCCCGCGCGACAGCGGGAGGCTCCGCCCCCGCGTCGTCTATCCCGACACCCTCCAGCTCGTGGCCGACCACGACTCGAACTTCGTCGTCGGGAGCGTGGGGAACGGCGACGCCCGGCTCGAGATCAACGGCACCCGGGTGCCCGTGGAGCCGAACGGCTCCTTCCTGGCATGGCTCCCGGTGCCGGAGGCCGACTGGGTGCCGGAGACGGGGCCCGACACGACGGAAGCGGACCGTCCACTGGGGCAGCCCCTCTTCCCCGAGGACCGGGGGCCCACGTATCCCGACAGCCTGGGTCCGGTGGGCCACTACCGTGTGGTCGCCCGGCACCCGGACGGAACCGTCGACACGCTTCTCCACCCCGTGCGGCGACCGCCGGACCCGCCCAGACCGCCGGACGACGCCGCGGCGTGGATCGACAGCACCTCGGTGGGTGAGGCGCCGGCCCGCTGGGCGCTCTCGGAGGAGGAAGTGGAGGTCTCAGCGCGGGCGTCGCGGGGAGCCCGCGTCTGGCTGGAGAGCCGGAGCCAGCGCTTCCCGCTCAGCTCGGAGCTCGGGTCGATGACCCACCGGGCCAGCATCAAGGCCTGGCGCCTGGCCGACGCCGACGCCGCCTCCGCCGGCGACACGCTGATGTTCGACGTGGTGGCGGCCGCCGGCGGGGACACGGCCCGGCAGGCCCATCCGCTCCCGATCCGGGTGCTCGACCCCGAGGCGCTCCCCACCGGAACGCTCGTCGAGGAGCCGGACAGCGTCAGCGGCGAGTCCGGCGTCGTCATCGGTCGCACCCACCCGTACGGCACGTACTACTGGCGCTTCCCCGAGGAGACGCGCGTGACGATCAGCGGCCGCACCGGGGACCGGTTCCGGGTGCGGCTGGCGCCGAACCTGGAGTCGTGGGTGGCCGAGGAGTCGGTGGAGCTCACGCCGGACCGGACCGGATCGCCCGCTACCCGCGTCGACCGCGTGGAGGTGCACCCGCGCTCCGACCGGCTGCGGGTCACGACCCGGCTGGACGAGGCGGTGCCGCTGCGCGTGCAGCAGACGGGCCCCCGGACCCTGGCCCTCACGCTGTACGGCGCCACCGGCAGCACCTCCCGCGCCTCCTACGGTCCGTCGGATCCCCTGCTGGAGTCGGTGGACTGGACGCAGGAGCCAGGCTCCGTCTACCGGCTGGAGATCGGACTCACCCGCGAGGTCTGGGGGTACCGGACCGAGTACCGGAGCGGCTCGGACGGCTCCGCGGAGCTCGTTTTCGACATCCGCCGCCCGCCGCAGATCGACGCCGGCTCATCGCTGGAGGGCCGACGAATCGCCGTGGATCCCGGGCATCCGGGCGCCGGGGCCACCGGTCCTACGGCCTACTACGAGGGCGACGCCAACCTGGCCATCGCCCGCCGCCTGGTGACCATGCTGGAGGAGGAGGGCGCCGAGGCCGTACTCGTCCGGGACGACACCCTGCAGATGGGCCTGTACGAGCGGACCCGCAGGGCCAGGGAGGAGGGCGCGGAGCTCTTCGTCTCCATCCACAACAACGCCCTGCCGGACGGGGTGCGTCCCTTCCGGGAGCACGGGACCAGCACCTACTACTTCCACTCCCACGCCCGGGACCTGGCCCAGCACGTCCAGAGCGGGATGCTCGACGCGTTGGGGCTTCGCGATCTGGGCGTCTTCTACGGCAACCTGGCCGTGGCCCGGGAGCCGTGGATGCCGTCGGCCCTGGCCGAGGGCGCGTTCATGATGATCCCCCGGCACGAGGCGGCGCTGAAGACCGGTGCCTTCCAGCGCCGCTACGCCGAAGGCGTGCTTGAGGGACTGCGGGGGTTCCTGCGGGAGCGGGCTCAGTAGCCCGGCTCGCGGTCGACCTGCTCCCGCGCCCACTCCCCGAGCCAGGGGAGCTCGGTCTGGCGGCCCAGGTACGCCTGCCACATGAGGTAGACCCAGACCACCAGGCCGCCGGCGCCGAGGACCAGCGAGGCCACGGCGTTGATCACCGGCCCGATGAACGGGACGAGGGCGATGATTCCCGCCGCGAAGGACAGTCCGAACCAGACGACCGAGAAGGCGATGGACTGGAAGGCGTGGAACCGAACGAAGCGCCGGTCCGGCTCGAGCAGGAGGAAGAGCAGCCCCGTGACGAAGCCCAGGAGGTAGCAGAGCGGGCCGACGATTCGATCCTCGATGCCGGTCCCGTGCGGAGTCTGGCCCGGACTCCCGGTGGCGCGCTGGTTCGGACCCATGGGGGCGCTCCCGCTGGAGACGTAGACGCTCACTCAGAAGGTAACCGATTCCGATACGGAGAGGATAGGTATGGAGACCGATGAGCTGGAGACGTCCGAGACGCCCGTGGTGCCGGAGAGCGCCTGGGTGGCCCCCTCCGCCGACGTCGTGGGCGACGTGGAGCTGGGGGAGGGAGCGAGCGTGTGGTACAGCTGCGTGCTGCGTGGCGACATCGAGCCGATCCGCATCGGCGCCGACACCAACGTCCAGGACCTGACCATGATCCACGTGGATCGCGGCATGCCGGCGGTCGTGGGGCCCGGCGTCGGCATCGGCCACCGGGCGGCCATTCACGGCTGCGAGATCGAGGAGAACTGCCTCATCGGCATGGGCGCCATGATCCTCTCGGGAGCCACGATTGGCCGGGGCTCGGTGGTCGCCGCCAACGCCCTGGTTACCGAGGGCACCGCGATCCCGGCCGGAAGCCTGGTCGTGGGAATGCCGGGGGAGGTGGTCCGCTCGGTGGACGACGAGCTCCGGGAGCGTATCCGGAGCACGGTGGAGCATTACAGCGCCCTCAAGGAGGGACATCGGAGCGGCCGCTGGCGGCCGCAGGAGTAGCAGCTCGCGGATGTCCGAGCCAGCCGGCGGTCGCGGGATGTTCGAGCGTCCGTATAGGTGCATGAGCCGATCGCTCGGGCACACATCTCCGGGACGCCTCCCGGCAAACCGTGCGGCAGCACGCGTCACCCACGGGGGTCGTGAGATCCGTCGGGTCGCGATCGGCGATACCGCCGCCCCCGGACGCGGGGAGCGTGTGGATAGGTCTTCGAAGCGATACGACCGCGGCGCTCAACCCGGACGATCTGGAGTAGAGGCCGACCCTCCATACTGAGACTGAACTGTCCACGGACATTTTTCGCGCTCCTGCCGTCTCCCGATGCCGGCCCCCGCTCGGCCGACGCGGGCTCCTCGTCACCGCCCCGGAAGACCCCGGAGCGCGATCATTCCGGACGTCCGATCAGACGTCTAGAGCACGGCCATCAGGTTGATGATGGCCAGCACCAGCACCACCGCCGTGGCCAGGCCTCCGGCCATCACGCCGGCCGCCTCCAGCCACTCGGTCGCGGATGCGCGCCACCAGTTCTCCGCCTCGATCGTCACGGTCTCCTCCCCTGCCGCTGAATCCCGGACCGTCGACGTACGGCCAATATGAAGCTCGATCGAGCCCTGTGCATAACCGCCGCTGCTGCCCACTCAGCCCCGTCCGTCCATCCGCGGGCAGGAACACTCCCCGTCCCTCCCTCCACGGAGCACGGCTCGAGCTGGAGCCGGTCCGCGAGGTCCGGTACACGGGCGCGAGGGGTCTCGGCGGCGAGCGCGATCGACGTCGCTGCCGACAGCGCCGGAAGCAGGACGCGGCGGGCGGGATGCCACCGCAGGCCGGCACCGCGGAGGGGACAGGGTGTGAGGTCATCGGGCGGACATCCTCGCACCGCGAGGCTGCCCATCGTCTCCGAGGGAACCTCCGTGTCCGCTCTGGCGCCCCGCGCTTTCCCGCACCCGATGTGCGCGGCTATCGGATCGGACGGGCGTTCCGGATATTGGACCGTGCGCAGGCCCGCGTCTCCGCGGAGACACCGTCCTCGGCCCCTTTTCTGGCCGCGAGGGCTACCCTCCACGGAGCACGGGGCACGCTCCGACTGCCGACAGCCGGGAGGCGCCATGCCCGACGACGGACACCCGATCGAGTTTCGCCCGACGCTGCGCGGGATCGCTTCACCGCTGCTCCTCCTCGCGGCGGCCGCTCTGCCGCTCCTGGCCTGTGGGGGCGCCACCGATACGACGGACCGGCCGCCGCTGGTGGTCCGCGGAGGTACCCTGATCGACGGCACCGGCGCTGAGCCGGTCGAGAACGCCGTGGTGGTGGCGAGACGGGGCACGATTCGCGCCGCAGGTCCGGCCTCCGACGCGCAGGTGCCGGGCGAGGCCCGCGTCGTGAGCGCCGACGGACAGTACATCGTCCCCGGCTACATCGACGCCCACGTCCACTACAGTCAGACCGGGTGGTTCACCGGCCGTCCCGACGCCCTGGACCTGCGAGACCGGTATCCGTACGCCGAGGTGATCGCGGGACTGGAGTCGAACCCGGGTCGATTCTTCGGCTCCTACCTCTGCTCCGGCGTCACGGGCACCTTCGACGTCGGTGGATATCCGTGGACGCGGGACCTGGAGGACCGCGGCGCGCGAGACCCCGACGCGCCCCGGGTGGAGACCGCCGGGCCGCTGCTCTCGACGGTGGACTTCTGGCTCAACCTCCCGGGCCAGCGGCAGTTCATCCACATGGCGAGCGACTCCGTCGTCCGCCGCACGGTCCGGTCCCACGCGCGCCTGGGATCCAGCGCCATCAAGGTGTGGTTCATCACCCCGCCCCAGCCGCCCGACTCCGCCCGGGCCTCCCGCCTGGTGAGCGTCGCGGACGAGGAGGCGGAGGAGATGGGCCTGCCGCTGATCGTCCACGCCACGGGCCTGTGGGAGGCGAAGGAGGCGATCCGCTCCGGCGCCGAGGTGCTGGTCCACTCGGTCTTCGGCGACACGGTGGACCAGGAGTTCGTCGACCTGGCCTCCGAGAACGACGTGGCCTACATCACCACCATCACGGTGCAGGAGGGCTATCGGAACGCCGGCGGCGGGAAGTCACTCTCCGAGTATCCGTATCCCACGGCCTGCGTAGACTCAACCAGCCGCGCCCGGATCGCCGAGGGCATCGCCGAGGACCGGCAGCCGGAGGGCGAGGTCGGGTCGGGACTGACCCCGGGCATGGAGACGGCGATCGAGAACGCCCGCCGCCTGCACGAGGCCGGCGTCACGGTGGCCATGGGCACCGACGCGGGGAATCCCGGGACGCTGCACGGTCCCAGCGTCTACCGGGAGATGGAGCTGCTGTCGATGGCGGGGATGACCCCCGAGGAGGTGCTCGTCGCCTCCACCGGTAACGCGGCAAGGGCCATGGGACGGGCCGGCGACCTCGGGACGCTGGAGCCGGGCAAGCTGGCCGACCTGGTGGTGCTGGAGCAGAACCCCATGGATTCCGTGGCCAACTTCAGCTCGGTGAGCCGGGTCGTGAAGGGCGGCTTGGTGGTCAGGGCTGGAGGCGACTCCGGCACCAGCGAGTAGGGCGCGGGCGCTGATCTCCGGATTGCCCGCGGCCCGGTCACGCGGCCCGGTCACCCCTCCTGGACATGATTGCGATGCTGGAGGAGCTATATGCGACCCCGGACGCCCGTCTCCGCTGTCAGGCGTTTCCCCACACGCCGTCGCCGGTGACCTCCGACAGAGAACCGGGCGGGACCGCCTTCCCTTGACGGTCTGAGGTTCCCGGGAGTCGATCGGGCGTCCGGGCCGAGCCATCGTCCAGGCGTGCTCGCGGAGCCTCCTGTCGGCAACGAAACGAAGAGCGACAACAGGGAAGGCGACATGTCAGCGGTGACCGAGACCGAGGTATCCAACGGGATACCGGAGGACCTGGAGATCGCCCGCGCGACCGAGCTGGCCCCGATCGAGGAGGTGGCCGCCGAGCTGGGCATCGGCCCGAGCGCGCTCCGCACCTACGGCGATGACGTGGCCAAGATCGATCGCCGGGTCCTGGACGAGCGGCGGCGGCGACGGGGCCTGGGGCGCCTGGTCCTGGTCACCGGCATGAGTCCGACTCCGGCCGGCGAGGGCAAGACCACCGTCTCGGTGGGGCTGGCCGACGGGCTCCGTCGTCTGGACGTGCAGACGGCGGCCTGCCTCCGGGAGCCCTCGCTGGGACCGATCTTCGGCATCAAGGGCGGTGCTGCGGGCGGCGGACACGCGCAGGTGGTCCCCATGGACCGGATCAATCTGCACCTGACTGGGGACATGCACGCCATCTCCTCCGCCCACGCTCTCCTCTCGGCTCTCCTGGACAACCACCTGCATCGGGGCGGGGACCCGGAGCTCGACCCGCGTCGGATCACCTGGAAGCGCGCCGTGGACATGAACGACCGGGCGCTCCGGAACACCGTGGTGGGGCTGGGCGGCGAGACGGGTGGCGTGCCGCGGGAGGACGGCTTCATGATCACGGCGGCGTCGGAAGTGATGGCGGTGCTCTGCCTGGCCACCGACATGGCGGATCTGAAGGAGCGGCTCGGCCGGATCATCGTGGGCTACGACCGCGACGACCGTCCCGTCCGGGCCGCTGAGCTGGACGCGCCGGGCGCCATGGCGACGCTGCTCCGCGACGCGCTCTCCCCGAACCTGGTGCAGACCCTGGAGGGGACGCCGGCGCTGATCCACGGCGGACCGTTCGCGAACATCGCCCACGGCTGCAACTCGCTCACGGCCACCCGGGGCGCCCTGGGCACGGCGGACGTGGTGGTGACGGAGGCCGGCTTCGGATCGGACCTGGGGGCGGAGAAGTTCTTCGACATCAAGTGCCGGGCGGGCGGGCTTGCCCCCGAGGCCGCCGTCGTTGTGGCCACCGTCCGGGCGCTGAAGATGCACGGTGGCGTGCCGGAGGACGAGCTCGAATCTGAGGACCCGGAGGCCGTGCGGCGGGGACTGGGCAACCTCCGGCACCACGTCGAGAACGTCCGGCAGTTCGGAGTACCGCCGGTGGTGGCGATCAACCGCTTCGCCGCCGACACCGAGGGCGAGCTCCGGGCCGTGGAGCGGGGATGCGAGGAGATGGGCGTACCGGCCGCCCGAGCCGAGGGCTTCCTCCGCGGCGGAGACGGCTCCCTGGAGCTGGCCGACGCCGTCCGCGACGTGCTCACGGGTGAGGAGGCCGACTTCGAGCCGCTGTATCCCGACGGGGCGCCGGTGGAGGAGAGCCTGGACGTCATCGCGCGCGAGGTCTACGGAGGCGAGGGTGCGGACCTCACCTCCGAGGCCCGGAGGGATCTCGATCGGCTGCAGCGCGCGGGCCTGGACGAGCTCCCGGTCTGCGTCGCCAAGACGCAGTATTCCCTGAGCGACGACCCGGATCTGCTCGGACGGCCGTCGGACTTCCGGGTGACGGTTCGCCGCCTGACGCCCTCCGCCGGTGCCGGCTTCGTGGTAGCCCACGCCGGGGACGTGATGACCATGCCCGGCCTGCCGTCGAGCCCGGCCGCCGCGGAGATGGACGTCGAGGAGGACGGCACCGTGTCGGGGCTGTTCTGAGCCGGAACACCGGCGGCCACCGCGCACGATGATCTACATGAGAGCGAATCACCGAGCACGCTGGGACGGGGCGGCGGCAGACCGAGGCGCCACGCCCGGTTCCACAACCACGAGGAGTGCCACATGCCCGACCGAATGAACGCCGTCGTCGTCCCGGAGCCCGGGGCGAACTTCGAGCTGGTTCAGCGCGAGATCCCCACGCCCGGCCCCGGCGAAGTCCGACTCAGGGTGGAGGCGTGCGGCATCTGTCACAGCGACGCCGTCGTGAAAGAGGGGAGTTGGCCGGATGTCCAGTATCCCCGGATCCCGGGTCACGAGGTGGCGGGCGTGGTGGACGCCCTGGGACCGGACGTGGACGCCTGGTCGCAGGGAGATCGGGTGGGAGTCGGATGGCACGGAGGCCACTGCTTCACCTGTGATCCGTGCCGGCGGGGCGACTTCATCAACTGCGAGAACGGAGCGGTCACCGGCGTGACGCGGGACGGGGGTTACGCGGACTACATGCTGGCCCGGTCCGAGGCGGTTGCCGCCATCCCGGAGGAGGTCGAGTCGACCCATGCCGCCCCCCTTCTCTGCGCGGGCATCACCACGTTCAACGCCCTCCGCAACGCCGACGCCGGTCCGGGAGACCTGGTGGCCGTACAGGGCATCGGGGGGCTCGGACACCTGGGCGTGGCGTACGCCTCGCAGATGGGCTTTCGCGTGGCCGCCGTCTCCCGCGGAAGGCAGAAGCGGGACGAGGCGCTGGAGCTGGGAGCGGATCACTTCGTGGACAGCCGGGACGACGATCCGGCGGAGCGGCTGACCGCGCTGGGTGGCGCGAGCGTCATTCTGGCCACCGCCCCGAACAGCGACGCCGTCTCGCGCCTGGTGGGGGGTCTCGGCATCGACGGTCAGCTTCTGGTCGTGGCGGCCGAAGAGGAGCCCATGGAGGTCTCGCCCATGGCTCTGATCATGGGCCGGAAGAGCGTGAGCGGATGGCCGAGCGGCGACGCCCGCGACTCCCGGGACACGCTGGAGTTCAGCGCGGCGAAGGACGTCCGCCCCGAGATCGAGGAGTTCGCCCTCGCCGAGGCGGGCGAGGCCTACGACCGGATGATACGCGGTGACGTCCGGTTCAGGTCCGTGCTGCGTATCGGCTGAATCCCGCGGACGGGTTGGTCGCCCCCCCGTCCGCCTGCGGGCTCCGCGGCACTGTCTCCAGCGGTCCGGACTACCGGCAGGGAACGCGCGGATGACGGCGCGGTAGCCGTGCCGTGACCGGTGAGCGGTAGCCACACGACGCGGAGCCCCAGGGACCCCCGATGCGATCCGCTACACGCAGGAGCCTCGAGAAGGCGGGCTTCCTCCTCTCGGCGCTCGTTCTCGTTTTTCTTGGAGGATACCTGACTCGCGAGTTCGGCTGGTTCCCGCACTCCCTCCTCCGGGAGGCGCTCGGGCAGGGGGAGCGGGTGCTGACGACGACCACGGAGGGACCGGACTTCGCCGAGACCCGGACCGGGGTCAGCGCCCGGGCCGGGGCCAGCACCCGGGAGGAAGACGGGGAGGTCGGGCCGGCCCTGACACTGATCACCTCCACGTGGCGGGACTTCGACTGGAACCCGGGCCTCAGGCTCATCGATCGGGAGGGGCGGGTGCTCCACGAGTGGCGCGTGAACCCCACCGAGCTCTTCTCGGAATCCGACCACCGGCGGGGCACCGACCTGTCAGAGCAGGACATCCACGGTTCCCTGCTCCTCCCGGACGGTGACGTGGTGGTCAACGTGGAGTACGCCGGCACGGCCCGGCTGGACGCCTGCGGAGACGTGGAGTGGACGGTGAGCGAGGGCAACCACCACTCCATCGCCCGGGCCGCGGACGGCTCCTTCTGGATTCCCGGGATCAGCCAGCGCCGGCAGCCCGTCAGCGACCGCTATCCCGATGGGTATCCCGGGCTGGACGGGACGATCTTCCATTCCCTCATCCTCCACGTCTCGCCCGACGGCGAGCTCCTCCGCACGATTCCCGTTCTCGACCTGCTCTACGAGAACGACCTGGAGCGCTTCATCCCGAAGAACGATCAGCAGGACCGGGCCGACGTGCTCCATCTCAACGACGTGGAGCCCCTCTCGCCCGCGATGGCGGGGGAGTACCCCCGTTTCGAGGCGGGCGACCTTCTGGTGTCACTGCGGAATCTGGACCTGGTGCTGGTCCTAGATCCGGAGTCGCTCCCGGTGAGGTGGAGCGCCTCCCGGCCCTTCATCATGCAGCATGACCCCGACTGGATGGGAGGCGGGTGGATCGGGGTGCTGGACAACAACTGGGACGACACCGAGCGGGGAGACATGCTGGGTGGGAGCCGCATCGTGGCCGTCCAGCCGCACACGGACTCATCGCGGGTGCTGTTTCCCGGGGCGGAGTCCGACTCGTTCTATACGGCGCACCGGGGGAAGTGGCAGCAGCTGGAGAACGGGAATCTGCTGCTCGCCGAGTCCGACGAGGGTCGGGTCGTGGAGGTCGGGCCCGACGGAGGAACGCTCTGGGAGTGGACCGCCGAGTCCTACGACGAGACGAGCGTGCCCTCCGTGACCCGGGCGGCACGCGTCGAGTTCACGCGCCGGGAGGTGGCCGGCTGGCCGTGCTCGCCGGGAGAGGACGCCCCGGCGACGAGCGAAACCGAGAAATGACTCAGCCGCCGGACCCGCCCGTACCGCCGGAACCGCCGCTCTTGCCCTTCTGTCCGGGCGGCCCCCGGTCTCCGGGAGGTCCGGCGCCGGGCGGGACCGGCGCGCCGCCGGGACGCGGAACGTCGTCCGGCGGCGAGCCCACGCCCGGAAGCGAGGTCGGAGCCCGGCCGCGGCCCACCGCGCGTCCGACCTGCCGGGCCGCGTTGGCCGGCGGCCGCCCCTTGCCGATCAGGTCCCGCACGGCCCAGGATGTCACCAGCATCTCCCGTGGACCCTGTCCCCGCTTCAGGGCCGACTGCACCACGGAGCGGGCGTCCTCGACGGGCACGCCGGAACTCACGAGGTCACCCAACACCACCAGCGGGATGGCGCTCTCGGCACCGCCGCGTCCGGAGGCCTGACGGGCCACGTCGCGGAGCGCGGATTCGGGCACGCCGCGCTGGAGCGCGTCCGCGCCCGCCACCAGGGCGCTCTGGTTCGCGGGGTCCGGAAGCGTGTTGCTGGCGTTCACCAGCCGCTTCCCGTACCCGCGCAGGCCAGCGGCGAAACGGCCCTCCGGGACGTTCTTGGAGGCCCCCTCGAGGGCCTTGGTCCACAGGGGCTCCGCGGGAACGCCCTGCTTCCGGAGGCTTTCGACGAGCTCCTCCACGGAGCTCACCGTCTCGCTGCTGTACTGCTGCTGGAGTCGCTGGACCGCCCGTTCTCCGGCCTCCTGAGCCTCCTGGCCCTCCTGGGCCACGAGGGCCCCGGGTGCGACGGCCAGAAGACCGGCCGCGAAGAGGCCGATCACCGAGAGGGTCAGCGTCGAATCACAGTCGTGTGCGGGGGCTCTGTCATTCATTGCACCCCTATGACGAGTGCACTGCGTCAACCGTCACTCTCCGGGACCACCAGGGTCGCGTTCTCCCGGCCCCAGTCGTCGCTCACGATGCCGGGCGCCCGGTCGGGGACGATCCATTCGCCGTCCACGCGGAACCCGAAGTGGTAGACGCCCGGTGGTATCGGAACGCGGGCCGTCCAGGTGCCGTCGGACCGCCGCATGGAAACGGGGGACCAGTCGGAGAAGCCGCCCGCCACCTGGACGCTGTCGGCGTCCGGGCGGCGGAGTCGGAACTCGACCATGCGCCTGCCGTCGTCCCTCCGCTCGCCGAAACGGTAGATCGGGGCGTCCCGGGAGCCGACTGTGAAGGTGAATTCGCGCCGGAGCGTTGTCGAGAGGTCGGCCGACGGCGCGATCGACAGGAGCGGATCCGGCTGGCGGCGCCGTCCGTCGGCGGAGGCGAACCAGCCTCCCCCGAGAGGCACGCTCACGTGGGCCCCGCCGACGAGCTCTCCGCCCCGGGGCGTGTCCCAGTAGGACACGCTGACGTTCCAGTTCACCGGCCCCGTCGAGGTCGAACCGCCCAGGCCGACGGAGCGATAGATGCCGGGGTCTGCGTCCAGCGATCGCCCGCGGATCCAGACGGTGCCGGGACCGGCGTCGAATCGGGCCTGGACCTCGCCTCCCACGTTCGTAAGGTCCGAGGTGACCGTGCTCCTCGTGACCGTCGGATCGGTGCCTCCCGGCACACCCGGTGGACCGCTACCTCCCCCGTCCGTCGTATCCACGACCTCGGTCTCCGTTCGAGTGACCGCGCCCCGACCGCGCACCGAGAGAGTCACGCGGTCGCCGCGCCACTGTAGCTCCGGGTGCAATCGGGCCGTGAAGGCGTCGTACAGCGTGGGCCGGGTGACGTGGAATGCCTGTCCGACGACCGTGCCGCCGGCGGACAGCCCCGCCGACACCGGGAAGAGCCAGCGTCCGCCCAGGCTCCCGACGACCCAGTCGCCCGCCGTCCCACCGGTCAGCGAAAGTCCGCCCCGCGCGTTCCCGAAGAGCTGGCCGCGCCCGATGGGTACGGAGAGATCGGCGCCCGCCTCGAGGTAGGTGGCGGCGGAATCCGGCAGGCCTGCCGGAGGGAAGGAGCGGCTGATACCGGCTTCGGCTCCCGCGCTCCCGACCTGGCCGGGGGCTGGTGCGGCGAACACGAGGCCCGCGAGGAGCAGGAGCCCCGACTGGAGGAGGTCCGGAGCGGGCTCGCGCCCGCCAGCGTCCGGCACGCGAGTCAGGGAGTGACCGCCACGACGGCGTTCTTGTTCCCGAAGCCGTCCGCCACGTAGCGGTCGGCGTTCGGGTCGGTGACCCACTGCTGGCCGTCCACGACGAACATGTACTGGTGAACCCCGGCCTCCAGCGGGGCGCTTCCCGTCCATACGCCGTCGCCGTCAGGGTCCTCGAGCTCCAGGGTGGGGCGCCAGTCGGTGAAGCTTCCGGCCACCTCGACGTGCTCCGCGTCCGGGGCCTCGAGCCGGAAGCGGGTTTCGCCGTCCTCCCGGGTGGCGCCGTCCTCCTGCTGCGCCGCGACCGGTCCCTGTCCCCCGGTGGAGGGAGTCTGAAGGTGCTGCCACGGCTGCGTCCACACCGCCAGCGCCAGGGCGGCGGCCGCCAGGGGGACGAGGGCCCACCGTATCCACTGCTCCCAGCCGGAGGGGGCGCTCTCCTCCTCCTCGATCTGGCGGAGGACCTTCGGGCCCACCCACGCGGGAGCGGACCGGTCGGAGCGCTCCCGGTAGTCGTCGATCTGACGGTCCCAGGAGCGTGCCTCCTCCTGGAGCTCCTGCGGCAGGTCCTCGAGGGACCGCTCGCCGTCCAGGTACTCGTGCAGCTCTTGTCTCATGGCATGTCCTCCAGGATCTCCTGGAGCTCTTCCCGGGCCCGATGGACGCGCATCTTGGCCGCAGATGCACTTACACCGAGCCGCTCGGAGATTTCCGCGTATGTGTATTCCTCCAGGTGCTTGAGCAGGAACGCTTCCCGCTTCTCCGGCGTCAGCTCCTGGAGCGCTTCCTCCAGCTGTACCCTCGTTTCGCCCCGCTCGGCGGCGGTCTCGGGATTCTCTCCCTCTGCCTGGATCGGCGGCGCGTCCTCCAGCGCCACATCGTCCCGGGCCCGACTCTTCATGTGATCCTTACACAGGTTGGACGCGATGCGAAACATCCAGCCGCCCACCCGATCGGGCTTCCGGCACTGGTCCAACCTCCGGTAGGACCTGATGAAGGTCTTCTGCAGGAGCTCGGCGGCCAGCGTCTCGTCGCCCGCCATGCGGCACAGGTGCCGGTAGAGCGTATCCTCGTACCGATCCACCAGGACCCTGAAGTCGTCGGACTCCCCCTCCAGAATGGCGGAGACCACTTCTCCGTCCGAACGCTCGTCGCTCACCGCACCGCTCCGAGCCGAGCGTTCCGCTGTTTTTCGTTCACCCGTACGACGAACCGAACGCGGGAGACGTCACATTTTTCCCGCGCGCGTCCCGTGAGGAAACCGGTCGATGTGACGGCTGTCCGACCTGAATCGTCCATGGGCTGAAGATCGAGAGGGAATCGCTCGTCACTCACGTTTCGGCGGTACAGGCCGAGCGCTTCTCAGCGGTGCCGGGATCGAGAGTCCATCAGAGACACCCGCCCGGGACCGCCCGACGTCATCTTACCAACCAGACGGAGGTTCCGACATCATGATCCGGAAAACTGCCGTTGCAGCAGCACTCATCGCCCTGCCTTTCCTGGGGCTCGCGGCCTGTGACGACGCCACGGGTCCGGGGAGCGACGCCACGCTGAGCGTCCAGCTCACCGACGCGCCCTCGGCCAGCGTCGACAGCGCGTGGGTGAACATCGATCAGATCACCCTGCAGGGCTCGAACGGCGGGGTGGATCTCCTGGACGAGTCCACCGGCTTCATCGAGCTCACGCAGCTGGCTGATTCGGCGACGACGCTGGTCCAGAACGAGGCCGTCCCACAGGGCACCTACGGCCAGCTCCGGTTCCACGTCACGGCGGCCGCGGTGAAGACCGACGGGGGCGAGATCTATTCCCTCAACGGTGCCGCCGACGCGCTGGGCAAGACGTCCACCGGCGATCTGACGTGTCCCAGCTGCACGCAGACCGGGATCAAGGTGAACATGCCCGACGGCGGCCTCGAGCTCGAGACCGAGGCGAAAATCCTGATGTTGGACTTCGACGTGAGCGAGAGCTTCGGCCAGCAGGCCGGGATGTCCGGGATGTGGGTCATGCATCCGACGATCACGTCCTCCACGGTCCAGGCCAGCGGCACCATCGTCGGAAACGTCACCGCCGCCGACGGCGTCTCGTTCCCGAGCTGCAACGGGGAGACGCGCACCGTCGAGGACTTCGGGCCCCGGGCGCTGGCCGCCGGAACCGACAGCGTCGTCAAGACGGGCACCGTCGGCTCCGACGGGAGCTACGCGATCGAGTTCCTCTCGCCGGACGACTACGACATGAGCTACGCCGACACCGTGATCCTCGACCCCGACTCCGTCTTCTTCACGGCGTCTCCGTCGACGGAGACCGCCACGGTCGAGTCCGGAATGGAGAGCACCGTGAACTACACGATCGAGGGCGTCACCTGCAGCAGCAGCTGATTGTCTGACGCCCCTGCAGGAGGCAGGAGGAGCCCGGCGCGGGGATCTCCCGTTGCCGGGCTTTTCCATGTCCTGATTCACGGAGTGAGCCCGGGCGGGCGCGTCGGTCGAACTGACCAGCGGCGACTGCAGAACTGGCAGAGAAACCGTCGCTCGGCCGGCGGAAATCCGTGAACGGACCTTGCAGCCTACATGCGGGCGGAGAGGTCGGGTCCACCGGTTCCGGGTCCTCGCGGCCGGCACGGCCGGTGGTCGCTCCGGCCGGACGATCGACGAAGCACGTCGCACTCGTTCGAACGAAGAGGGAGGTGAACGATGCTTCCGACTGGACGAACGCGACGCAGCGCGCGCGGCGCACTTCCGGAGCTCCGTACCGAGATGGACCGTCTGCTCGAGGACTTCTTCGGCGGCGGACGCGGCAACGGCTCGACCCTCGGCAGCTTCGCTCCGCCGACGGACCTGTACGAGACCGAGGACGCCTACGTGGTGGAGTCCGAGCTGCCCGGCTTCACCCGAGACGACATCGAGGTCTCCCTGGAGGACGGCACGCTGAGCATCAGCGGACGCCGGGAAGAGACCGCCGAGGAGAAGAGCTACCGCCGCCGGGAGCGCGCCGAGGGGCGCTTCGAGCGACGCTTCCGCCTGCCCCGAAGCGTTAGGGCCGAGGACGTGGAAGCCCGCATGGAGAACGGGATCCTGCGGGTCCGCGTGCCGAAGGCCGAGGAGGCGCGCTCCCGGAAGATCGAGGTCGAGGTCGGCTGACGACGGAGCTCCCGCCCGCACCTCACCCCGGCCCGCCCCCGAGGCGGCCGGGGTTTTCGTTTTCGAGTTGGGGGGCTCCTCCACCTACCGGTTGCCGCCGGAGTCGGCGCTGTCCTCCCGGAACCGATCGAAGGTCGTGGAGGGTGTGACCCCCGCCACGGTCATGTACGCGTCGACCGCGATGATGGCGGAGCGGACCCTGTCCGTCAGGAAGTCCCAGTCCGAGAAGCGGGGGCGGAGGGGCGAGAGGTCTGTCAGGGTGATCCCTTCGTCGGACAGGTGCTTGGAGAACGGCGAGGTGTCGCCGCTAGCGGCCGCTTCCGAGGTCAGGTAGGGCGGACACGGCCCGGCTTCACCCTGGCCGGAACCGGCCTTACGCCCTCCGTTGCAGTCGAGAAAGAGGTGGAAGCTGTCCTCGCCGCGGATCGTCCGGGACCATTCGGAGACGAAGGTGCCGAGGGGCACGCGCTGGTCCAGCCGGGCGCCCGGATGCTTCCCGCTGTGGAGCCCGCCGAACTTGTAGAAGATCCGCGGGGCGCTGTCGCCGCGGGCCTCTGCTTCCCGGATCCGCTCCACCAGCACGTCCTTCATGTAGTTTTCCCTCGTGAGGCCGCTCTGGTAGAAGGAGCCGGTGTCACGGCTGTAGGGGGCGTAGATGCGGTTGCTGGTGATCAGCGCGTCGATGCGTGCCAGGGCTTCACCGTCGCCGCGGGGCCCAAAGGCCGCACGCAGCGTATCGAGGGCAGCGGGAGCGGCGTTGCCGAGGTAGTCCCGGCCCGCCGTCCACTCCTCACGCATGCGTTCGCGCACGTCGCGGACGGCCCGGCGCTCCTCCGCGGTCTCGGCCTCCTCGGCCAGGGCGTCGAGGTGCATGGGGAGGCTCCGGACGAACTCCTGGTCGAGCCCCCAGATCGTACCGCCGGCGTCGGCGATCCGCGCCGCCATCCGGGCCTCCTCCCGCCACGCCATGAAGGCCACGGGGGCGGCGTCATAGCGGGTCAGCAGCTCGGACAGGGCGCCGAATCCGCCACGGTCCAGGGCCCGGTTCACGTGCCGGGCGGCGAAGGGCCCGATCTCCAGGGCGGTGTAGTCGTAGCCCAGGTCGGCCAGGCGCTCGTACAGGGACGCAGCGACGGCGGGGATCTCGGCGGTTCCGTGCCGCTCGCCGATCATGAAGTGGTGGGCGCCACGGGCTCGCTCCTCCAGCCACTCCACGCCCTCCCCGCGCAGCTCTCCGTCCTCGAGGGTCAGGTGATAGGTGTTGGCCGAGACGATGCTGTCGAACGCGGCCCGGGCCTCGGCGAAAGCCCGCGTCGTGTCGGTCTGCTGCGAGTGGCCCGCGACGGACGTCGACAAGAGGAGTGCCGCGATGGCGGCTGACGCTCGTCGGAGCATGGTCTACGTTTCCTCGTCCTCTGGATGCGTTGGAGGCGTGCGTATTCGTGTGGAGTCGGCCGTCGGGTGGATGGGCCCGTACGGGAGCGCTCGCTCATGAGATTCAGGGTCGGAGTACCGGATCGGAGGACCGGGTCGGAGGATAGGACTCGAGTGGCCGGGACGCACCCTCCGGAGGCGGCCGCTCCGCGAAAAGTCGGACGAGTCACGGGAACTCACGGAAACTGGGAGAAGCGGAGCCATGAGGATCTGCGTCGTCGGAGGAACCGGACTCATCGGGAGCGCGGTGGCGGACGCCCTCTCGGATCGGCACGAGGTGATCCGGGTCGGCAACACCAGCGGCGACTACCGGGTCGACCTGGGCTCGAAGGAGAGCATCGAGGAGCTGTACGAAGAGATGAGCCCGGTGGACGCCGTGGCCTCGGCCGCCGGTCGCGCCGCCTTCGGTCCGCTGGCGGAGCTCTCGGACGAAGACTTCCGGCTCGGGCTGATGAACAAGTTCGTGGGCCAGGCGAACCTGGTCCGGGTGGGCCTCGATCACGTGAACGACGGGGGCAGCTTCACGCTGGTGAGCGGCACCCTGAGCCGGGAGCCCACGCCGGGAACCGCCGCCGTGAGCCCGCCCAACGCGGCGCTGGAGGCCTTCGTCCGGGCCGCGGCGCTGGAGATGCCCCGCGGCCTCCGCGTCAACGCGGTCAGCCCGCCCTGGGTGGCCGAGACCCTGGAGGATCTGGGGCGTGATCCCTCGCCCGGGATGCCCGCCGCCGAGGTGGCGAACGCCTACGTGGAGAGCATCGAGGGCGATCGGCACGGGTACGTGATCGACGCCCGAGACTTCGCCTGACGTCAAAGGGGGAGACGGTGGCAGCCCCGCCCAGCCGCGGCGGCTACCCCCTTACCCGGCTCAGGCCTCGTTCACCTCGTTTGCGGCCCGGATCCCGGAGCGGAGCGCTCCCTCCATGGTGCCGCGCAGGACCGTCGTGTGTTCGCCGGCGAAATGGACCCGGCCGTGCGCTCGCTTCATCGCCTCCAGGTGGGCGGTGACGTCTCCACGGTTCGGCCAGGAGACGTGGCCGAGGGCGTAGGGGTCCCGGCTCCAGGCCTTCACGGCCGTACCCTCCACGTGCTGGGCGATTCCGGGATGGACCCTGTCCATCTCCGAGACGATCAGGTCGACCAGCTCGTCGTCGGAACGGGCGGCCTGGGCGGTGGCCCGATGGCCCAGCGTATATCCCTCGAGGATGGAGCGCTGGTCGGGCCCCGCGGCGTCCTCGAGCGGTTGCCGATAGACCATCCCCACCGGTAGGTCGGTGTAGGCGGTGCCGCTCACGCCCTCGTCATACCAGAAGGCGCGGTCCACCTGCAGATAGGTTCGGGTCGCGTCGATGTAGGGTACTTCGTCCACGGCGGCCCGCTTCCCGGCCGCCAGCCGCGGCCTCACGTCGAGGCTCCGCAGCACACCGAGGGGCACCGCGCAGATCGCGCGGTCGGCTTCATAGGTCTCCCGTCGGTCACCGCGCTCGGCCACGACCTCCACGCCGGAGCCCGTGTCGCGGATCCCCACGACCTCGACGCCGTAGTGGATCTTCCGGCTCAGCCGATCGGCCATGGCTTCCGGAAGGCGGTCGTTCCCGCCGGCCAGTACGAAGGGCTTGCCACCCATGAAGAGACCGAAGTCGGCCAGGGCCGACGAGAGGGCGGAGCCGTCGTGCATGGCGAGGCGGAACCACTGGGTGTCGTGGATCAGCTCGATGGCACCCTCGGACGCACCGTTGGAGCGCATGAACTCGGCCAGGGTCATCTCGTCCAGGTCGGCGAGGGGCGGTTCGCTCCACGTCCCCGGCTTCCCGATCTCGGCGGGGAGATTCGAGAACACGTACTCCTTCAGGATACCGAGCGGCCCGAGCTTCGCCTCCTTCGCCGTCACGTCGTACGGCCAGTCCGGTCCCTCGTCGGGGCCCACGACGAGGCGCCGGCCCTCGACGTGGTACAGAGAGGCCAGGTCCGGTTGCTGCCAGGCCGCCCGCTCCAGCCCCAGCTCGTCGATGTAGCGGCTGGCCTCCGTGTACGCGTCGGAAAAGGCCACCGCCCCGGCCTCGGCGAAGAGGTCACCGGCGAAGGGCTCCCTCAGCGTGCGAACGCGACCGCCTGCCCGGGACCGGGCCTCCAGCACCGTCACCTCGTGTCCGGCCTCGTCCAGCTCCCGGGCCGCCGCCAGGCCTGCCAGCCCCGCTCCCAGCACCAGGACGCTCTTCGGATCCTGCGTCCGATCCTGGATCGGGGTCGGCCCGGCGGACAGAGGGAGAGGCAGGTACAGCCCGGCCCCCACCGCGCCGGCTCCGAGCGACACCTGCCGCAGGAACCTTCGTCTCGGAATGTCGCTCCGGTCACCCGTCTCCAAGTCAGTTTCCCCGGTTCGGTGAACGCCGTGTCGGCTCGACCGTGCTGCGGGAACGGGGCCCGGAACGAATATATAAGTACGGCGTGAACGCTCCGACAAGTCGCGGGCGACCGCCCTGTCGCCGGTGACCGTCCAGCCCTCAAGTTCTCAGACCTCGCCCGACCCGCGCGTCCCGAAAAGGGAGAGCAAGCGACCGTGCAGTACACGACCCTCGGCGACACCGGCCTCGAGGTCTCGCGCCTCTGCCTCGGCATGATGAGCTACGGCGACCCGGACTGGCGCGAGTGGACCCTGTCCGAAGAGGACGCGCGCCCCACGGTGCGGCGCGCGCTGGAGGCCGGGATCAACTTCTTCGACACGGCGGACATGTACTCGAAGGGGGTGAGCGAGGAGGTCACCGGGAATCTGCTCGGCGAGATGACCCGTCGGGACGAGGTGGTCATCGCCACGAAGGTCTATTTCCCCATGTCGGAAGCGCCGAACCGTGCCGGGCTGAGCCGGAAGCACATCCTGGACAGCGTCCGGGACTCCCTGCGCAGACTGGACACCGACTACATCGACCTCTACCAGATCCACCGCTGGGACTACGGTACGCCCATCGAGGAGACCCTCGAGGCGCTCCACCACGCGGTGAAGAAGGGGTACGTCCGGTACGTCGGGGCGTCCAGCATGTACGCGCACCAGTTCGCCCGGGCGCTGTACACGGCCGACCTGAACGGTTGGAGCCGCTTCGTCTCCATGCAGAACCATTACAACCTGCTCTACCGCGAGGAGGAGCGGGAGATGATGCCGCTGTGCCGCCAGGAGGGGGTGGGCGTGATCCCGTGGAGCCCCCTGGCACGGGGACACCTGGCCCGTCCCCTCGAGGAGAGGAGATCCACGACGCGGGCGAAGACGGACGACTACGCCCGCGGCCTGTACGACTTCCCCGAGTCGGGGGAGATCATCCGGCGCGTGGGTGAGATCGCCTCGGAGCGGGGCGTCTCCAGGGCCCGGGTGGCGCTGGCGTGGTTGATGGGCAGGGACGCCGTGACGGCCCCCATCGTTGGCGCCACGAAGCTGGAGCACCTGGAGGACGCCATCGAGGCGGTGGACGTCGATCTCGCCGAGGAGGAGGTGGAGCGCCTGGAGGAGCCCTATCCGCCCCGGGAGGTCCAGGGACACGGGTAGGGACGCCGACCGGGACGCTCGTCGAGCGACTTCGATTCATCGGAGGTGACGCGGACATGCGGATATTGGACGCCGAGGAAGCAGGGGAGTGCATGGACGGCCTGGTCCACTTCGACACCCAGAGGGCGCCGGACGGCCTGGACCTGACCGTGGAGGACGTGTTCGAGGTCACGGGACCCGGAAAGCTCGATTTCGGGGGGAGCGAGTTCGATCCCGCTCCACGCGAGAAGATCGACCCGGAGCTGGCCTCGCCGGACGACGACTACGGCTGGTGGGAGCTGGACCCGGGCAGCTACGTGATCCACTACAACGAGAGCGTGGACCTGGAGGCCGGCCAGGTGGGGGAGCTCCACCCGCTGCCGCGCCTGCAGCAGGCCGGAGCTAGCCACGGGACGCTGCTCCTGCACGGGACCCGTGAGACGCTGTCCGCTCTCCTGGTCGTGGGAGAGGGAGGGTCTCACTTGAAGGAGAACTGCCGGGTCTCCCGCCTCGTGATCAGCGAGCCGAGCTGAGTACGGTCCAGCAGCGCCTCGTCGGAGGGGATGGAGAGAGCGCCGCGGTCACGCCGCCGACTCCTGTCGGCGCGGCCGGCGCAGGACCATGAACGTGTACGGGTGCTCGTCCTCCTCCCGGTCCACCCGGACCTCGTGGATGGTCTGCCACTCCTCCCAGTCCACCTCCGGGAAGCGGGCGTCCCCCTCCACGTCGGCGTCCACCCGGCTCAGGTACATGCGGTCGGCCTCGGAAAGGAAGGCCTCGTAGATCGAGGAGCCGCCGGCCACCATCACCTCGCCCGACTCCCCGGCGGCACGGCGGGCGACCTCCAGGGCCTCCTCCGGAGAGTGGGCCACCACGGCCCCGTCGGCCTCGTACTCTTCCCGTCGGGTGACGACGATGTTCGTCCGGCCCGGGAGCGCTCCCCTCAGGCTCTCCCACGTCTTCCGCCCCATGATCAGGGGTCGTCCCATGGTGATGGTGACGAAGCTCCGCATGTCGCTCGGGATGTGCCACGGAACCCTTCCGTCGGCTCCGATGACGCCGTTCCGGGAGACGGCGGCGATGATGGAGATCGTCATACGGCCATGGGGGCGGAAATCCTCGGGTGGTGCTCGTAGTCCTGGAGCCGGATCAGCTCGTCCAGGTCCTCCTCGGTGAGAGAGCGGTCGCTCTTCAGCCCGATGAGCCACTCGGTGTCGATGACGGGGCTCAGCCGCAGTTCCGGCCGGTCCAGCGGCTCCCGGGAGAGCTGCTCCTCAACCTGTTCGAAGTGATTGTGATAGACGTGGGCGTCGCCCAGGGTGATCGTCACCGTCCGGGGCTCCAGCCCCGCGGCCTGGGCGAACATGCCCAGGTAGAGGCCGCAGGAGGCGATGTTGAAGGGCACGCCGAGAAACATGTCCGCGCTCCGCTGATACATTGTCAGGTGCAGGCCGCCGTCGGCGTCCACGTGGTACTGGTAGAGCAGGTGGCAGGGGGGCAGGGCCATGCGGTCCAGTTCGCCGGGATTCCACCCGCTGATCACGTGCCGGCGGTTGCAGGGCTCCTCCTCCAGCCCCCGGAGCACCTCCGCCACCTGGTCGATCTCCTCGCCGTCCGGCGCCCGCCACCGACGCCACTGCACGCCGTAGATGCGGCCGACGTCGCCCGGAAACTCGGCCTTCGGCTTCCAGTAGTCGGCCTCCGCGTTCTCCCGCCAGATGGAGGAACCAAGGCGCTCCAGGTCGTTCACGTCACGGCTGGCGGTGAGAAACCAGATGTTCTCGGCCCGCACGGAGTCGAAGGCAAGCTCCTTGGTGGTGACGGCCGGGAAGCCGTCCCGGAAGTCGTACTCCATGGAGAGCCCGAAGAGCGCACGGGTGTCGACGCCGGGCCGGCTGGGCCGGTCGGTACCCCGCTCCATGATGGCGCCGAGAGCCGAAAGGTACTCCTCCAACGCGCTTCCTCCTGCTCGATGGGTCCCTCTCACGCGGGACGGCGGCGGGCCAAGCCGCGGCCCAAAGCTACGGAACTATGGGAATCGGCCTCCGGACCGCGACCCGACTAGTCCCGCTCCGGGTGGTCCTCGGGACGGAGCTGCCGCCCCGCCCGGAGCGCCGCCCGGGTCCACTCGAAGACCTCCCGGTCCAGCGCCCGATCCGCGTCGCTGCGCCGCGACAGGTTGGCGAGGGGAAGGCTCATGCGGCGGTTGTCGTCCAGGGCCCCGGCGTGGCGGTCGAGGTACGCCCAGTACAGCCGTCGCAGCGGGCAGTCCGAGTCCGGGTCGAAGCGGCACGACTCGCAGTAGTCGCTCATCCGCTGAATGTAATTCGACCCGGACACATAGGGCTTCGTGGTCATCAGGTCGCCCGCGGCGAAGGCGCCCATCCCCAGGACGTTCGGCTCCACGACCCAGTCGTATGCGTCGGCGTAGGCCACCCAGAACCAGTCGGTGAGCTCACGGGGCGAGATCTCCAGCAGCTGGGCCACGTTCGCCAGCACCATGAGCCTCGTGATGTGATGGCTCCATGCCTCCTCCCACACGTCCTCCACCACGACGTCCAGGCAGGCCAGGCCCGAGGGCTTCCCCCAGTAGGCCTCGGGCAGCGGTTCGTCGGCGCCGTGAACGGAGGGCGCCGCCGCCTCGTCAGCCTCGCCCTCCGGCAGCTCCGTGCCGTTCCACTCCTCCCCCGCCCGGCGGCTCCATCCTCCGTCGCCGGGGCCCGGGACCGTCCGCTCGAGGGCCGCGTCCGGGAGGTCCCGGAAGCCGTCGGTGGCGCGGTGGACGTGCCGGACGAACTCGCGCCATCCCAGGACCTGGCGAACGAAGCCCTCGCGGCTGTTCAGCGGCGCGTCGGCCGCGACGGCCTCGTGCGCGATGCGCTCCGGCAGCAGGCGGTGGAGGTTGACGAGCGGAGAGATCCGGGTGTGGAAGAGGCCGCTCGAGTGCCGGGACATGGCGTCCTCGTAGGGGCCGAAGTGCTCCATGCACTCGCGGAGGGCCCAGTCCCAGAGCCGCTCGGCGTCTCCCCGTGTGGCCGGCAGGCTGTGGACGTCCACCCGGCCCGGGTGCCGCCCGAACCGTGAGGCCACCAGGTCGGCGACCTCCCGGGTGACGGCGTCCGGCTCGAAGCGGGGCGAATCCGGTGCCGGCGGCTCGCCGCTCCAGGGCTCCCTGTTCTCCGAATCGTGGCTGTATGCCCCACCGGCCGGCGAGCCGTCTTCCATGAGGAGGCCGGTGTCCCGGCGTATCCGCCGGTAGAAGGCGTCCATGCGCCACGGCGGGCCGCCGTCCTGGCTCTCCTCGAACTGCTGTCGTGTGGTGAGCCATCCTTCGTGGGAGACGACCTCCAGGAGGCCCTCTGCGACGAGGGGGGCGAGGTCGACGCGCAGCTCCCGCTCGGCGGGCTCCATGACGGTGAGGGGGCCGAGCCGGCGGGCCAGCGGCCGGAGCGCCTCCCGGTACGGGCCGGCGGCCACCACGTGCCGCACCGCTACACCGCGTCCGGCCTGCTCCAGGGCGAAGTGCCGCAGGTTGGCCAGCACCAGGGCCAGCTTCTGGCGGTGGTACGGTCGACGCCCGGCCTTCCACGGACTCTCCACCACCACGATCCCCGTCTCTTCGGGCTCGCGTCGGGACAGGGGACCGATGCGGTCAGTGAGCTGGTCGTAGGGGACGAAGAGCCAGTGCCGCTCCGTCCCCGCCCCCGGCCGAATCTCCTCGAGCCTGCGGGCGAAGAGCGACCGGCCGCCGGTGGCTCCTTCCGCTCCCACCTACTCTCCGGGCTCTTCGGCTTCTCCGCCTGTGTCCGGCCCGTCGTCGGAGAGCTGCTGGCGCACCTTCTCGAAGGCCTCGTCGAAGTCCATGGGCATCGGAAGCAGGGCGAAGGTGGTGTTCTCCTCGCTCACGTCGCTCATGGTCTGGAGATAGCGGAGCTGCAGCGCCACCGGAGCCTCGCCAATCATCTCGGCGGCCTGCACCAGCCGCTCGGCGGCCTCGTACTCGCCCTCGGCGTTGATGACCCGGGCCCGGCGGTCCCGCTCGGTCTCCGCCTGGCGGGCCATGGCGCGCTTCATGTTCTCCGGCAGGATCACGTCGCGGACCTCCACGGAGACCACCTTGATGCCCCAGGGGTCGGTGTGGCGGTCGATGATTTCCTGGATGTTCTTGTTCACCTTCTCACGCTCGGCCAGCAGTTCGTCCAGCTCCACCTGGCCCACGATGCTGCGGAGAGTGGTCTGGGCCAGCCAGGTGGTGGCCTCCATGTACTGCTCCACCTCGATGATCGCCTTCTCGGCGTCCATCACCCGGAAGAAGACGATGGCGTCGACCTGGACCGTGACGTTGTCCTTGGTGATGATCTCCTGCCGCTCGACGTTGATCGTGAGCACGCGCATGTCCACGCGCTCGATCTTGTCGATGAAGGGGATGAGGAGGATCAGCCCCGGCCCCTTCACCTTGTGGAACTTCCCCAGCCGGAAGACCACGGCGCGCTCGTACTCGCGCATGATCTTGATGATCTGGGGCAGAATCACCAGCGCCAGGACGGCGACGGTGACGAGCCAGACGAGGGAACTGGGATAACCGCCCACGCTGTCCATGGTGTGCTCCCGGGTCGTGTTCTGCGCTGGTTCTCTTGAAACGAATGTCGGGTCCGCTACGCCTTCGGCTGCGCGCTCTCGGCCGGCCGCACTCTCAAGGTAAGGCCGTGGACCTCCTCGACCTCACACGCCTCGCCCTCGGGGATTTCCCGGTCGCTCACCGCGTTCCAGTACTCGCCCCGCACTTCCACCCTCCCGCCGGCGGGGCCGACGGGGTCGACGACCTGGCCCCGCTCGCCGTTCATGGACTCGAGCCCCCGCCGCGGGCCACCGAGCTGGGCCTTGAGCCCGGCGCTCACGATCCACAGGAAGAAGAGGGCAGTGACCACTGTGGCGGGCACCAGCCAGGCCCAGGAGATGGCGAAGGGCTCGGGAAGGTCCTGGAAGAGCATCAGAGCCCCCAGGAAGAAGGCCACCGACCCTCCTGCGATGAGCAGCCCGAAGGCGGGCGTGAAGGCCTCGGCCACGAAGAGGATCACCGCCAGGCCGATGAGGGCGAAGCCGGCGATGTTGATCGGCATGGCCGCCGACGCGTAGAGCAGGAGTATGAGAGCGATCACTCCGGTGACCCCGGGGACGATGGCCCCCGGGTTGGAGATCTCTCCCACGATGCCGTAGATCGCGGCCATCGTGAGGATCAGCATGACCTCCGGTCGCATGACGAACTGGAGGGTGCGCTCGGCCAGGTTCGGCGACATCTCCGTCACCTCGGCACCCGCCGTCCGCAGCGTGTCGCCGTCCACGACACGGCCGTCGATGGCGGCGAACAGCTCCTCCCGGTCGTCGGCCACGAGGTCGACAACGTTCAGCTCCACGGCCTCGCTGGACGTCACCGCCTCGCCCTCCCGCACCGCCGACACCGCCCACTCCTCGTTCCGGCCGCGGCGCTCGGCGATGCTACGGATGAAGCTCTCCGAGTACTCGAAGACCTTCCGCTGCATCACGGTGTCCGTCTGTCCGCCGCCGGGCCCCGTGGAGACCGGGGAGGCCGCCCCGATGGTGGTGGACGGCGCCATGGCGGCCAGGTGCCCGGCCATGGTGATGAACGTCCCGGCGCTGGCGGCCCGGGCGCCGTCCGGGGAGACGAAGACGATCACCGGGACGTCGGTGTTCAGGAGGGCCTGGACGATGTTCTTGGTGGACTCCAGGAGGCCGCCCGGCGTGTCGATCTCAATAAGGAGGGCGCTCGCTCCCTGCTCCCGGGCCCGCTCCAGGGCCCGGTTCACGTAGTTGGTGGTCGTGGGAGCGATGGCGCCCTCCACTCGGATCGCCGTCACCGTGGGGCGGCTGGTTGCGCGCTGCGTGTCCCGGGACGTCTCCGCGGAGTCGGCCGCCGAATCGGCCTCCTGCGCCACGCCCGTGGCGGCCGGGGCCGCGGCGAGCCAGATCAGGAGCAGGAAGGCTGTTCGAAGCATGCGGATGATAGCGGTGGGAACGGTGGCCGACCCTCGACCGAACAATGCCCCGCTCGCGTGGCGGTGGGCAAGCGTTCACGGGCGGAAATTCGGCGGGCTCAGGGCGTGTCCGGTTCCCCCGTGTCTCCGTCTCGCCGTGTCTCCGCCTCGTCCAGATCCGTGCGGCACATACGTCCCTCGCGCACGGAGATTCCGCCCAGGTTCTCGTCGACTTCGGTGGAGTCCGGCCCCAGCAGCGAGACGGGCGCCCGGAGATCGGCTGGCCCGAGGGTCCGGCGGTCACTGTCGCCCGCACGGGAGCGGGAACAGCTGAAGGACAGCGAGGGCGGTGTCGGCGCAGGGGCACGAATCGGGCGAGATCTGCGGTTCCGGCGAAGCTCTGCGCAACGACGTACGAGCCAGGATTTTAGGCTCAGCGCCCCCCCGCTGAGGGCCGCCCCGAACGTCTTGACCCCTACATGTGGTGGGGTTAAGGTTCGGACGCCACAATATGTAGTGGGGTCCGTGGAAATCCGCCGCCCATCTCCGTGGAAAGCCGTGGAAAACCGGCCGGCGGCTCGGTCACCCGAATAAAAACCGAACCGGGAGACAGGTGTACGACTACTCGGCTCGACCGGCTTCTTCCGATGAGATCGCCCGTGGGGAAAACCGCACGGAGCCGAGCGTGGAAAACGACACTCCTTCCTGGTCGCGTCGCAGACGGCGACGGAGCTGGCTCGACGGCGTCCGTCGAAGCGTCACCGACGTCCTCTACGAGGTGATCGACGCGGGCTTCCGCATCGCGGCCAAGCTGGGCCGCCCGGATTCTTCTCGTAGCCCTACCCGCACATCCGAAGGGACGAGGCAGCGATGACTCCAAACGACACGGCCGTCGAGTCCGTCGACGACAGCGCCATCTCGGTCCGGGACCTTCCGGAGCCGCAGCTCACCCAGAATGCCCGCAACGTCCTGCCCAAGAGGTACCTGAAGAAGGACGTCGACGGGAACCCGATCGAGCGTCCCAAGGACATGT
>CAZFDK010000027.1:0-32439 GCA_964518305.1 uncultured Gemmatimonadota bacterium
GCCGATGGACCCGGAGTCGTCGTGGGAGACGTTGAAGCCCTGCTCCCGGAGGTCCTCCGTGATGCGCTCCGACACCTCCGGCATACCCTCCTTGTTGACCAGCGGGAAGACGGCGGCGGTCACCGGAGCCAACTCCGGCGACAGGCGGAGCACGGTCCGCTCGTCGCCGTCGATCTCCTCCTCCTCGTAGGCGTCGGCCAGCACCACCAGGAAGGTGCGGTCCAGGCCGGCCGACGTCTCGATCACGTACGGGACGAAGCGGCGGTCCTCCTTCTGGTCGTAGTACGAGAGCTTCTTTCCGGACTCCTCCTGGTGCCGGCTCAGATCGTAGTCCGTGCGGTTGTGGATGCCCTCGAACTCCTCCCACCCGAAGGGAAACCGGTACTGGATGTCCACGGCCCGCTTGGCGTAGTGGGGCAGCTCGTCGGGCCCGTGGGCCTCGAAGCGGAGCCGGTCGCCGCGGACCCCGAGGCTGTCGGTGAGCCACTCCATCCGCGCCTCGCGCCACGTCTCGAACCACTCCTCGTCGGTCCCCGGCTCCACGAAATACTGCATCTCCATCTGCTCGAACTCGCGCGTCCGAAAGATGAAGTTCCCGGGGGTGATCTCGTTCCGGAACGCCTTCCCGACCTGGGCGATGCCGAAGGGGACCTTCTGGCGCCCGGTCTCCTGCACGTTGCGGAAGTTGACGTAGATGCCCTGCGCCGTCTCGGGCCGGAGGTAGGCCACGCTGCTCTCGTCTTCCACCGGCCCCATGAAGGTCTTGAAGAGGAGGTTGAACTGGCGGGGCTCGGTGAACTCGCCGGTGACGCCGCACACCGGACACTGCTGCTCCTCGGGACGGCCCGCCTCGACCTCCTCCAGCTCGTCGGCGCGGAAGCGGCGGTGGCAGTTCCGGCACTCCACCAGGGGATCGGTGAAGCCCTCGACGTGCCCGGAGGTCTCCCACACCCGGGGATTCATGAGGATGCCGGCGTCCAGCCCCTCGATGTCGGGGCGCTGGTGGACCATCGCCTCCCACCAGGCGGAGCGGATATTCTGCTTCAGCTCCACCCCCAGGGGGCCGTAGTCGTAGACGGATCCGATTCCCCCGTAGATCTCCGACGACTGGAAGATGAATCCCCGCTGCTTGGAAAGGGACCGCAGCTTGTTCATCAGGTCCTCTGGATGCTGCGGTGCCGCTTCCGGGCCCCCGGTCGGAGCCCCGGCCGTCGCCTGATCGGTCTCGCCCTGATCCGTCATCGTTCCTCGCATGTCCTGGACTGGTGTCTGCTCGATGTCCGGTCTCGCCGCATCCGGCGGGGCGGGCGGCGGATCTCGGGAGAGGCCCGCTCGGTGCGCGCGATCCTCGACGTCGGCGCGCGGATGGTTCGTGCGGACGGGCGGCCGCCCGATGCCGAAGGATAGGAGCGCCCGGACAGGTCCTGCAAGAAGACGTCGGTCCGTCCCGGGAATCGCCGGGGCGGGCGGCAGACGCTTTTCGCGTTGATCACGCTCCCCCTCGTCTACGGAACGGTGTGCGATCCCGCGGTTCGGCGCTACTCTTATTCTCGTCCCAGTCTCGTGATCGATGTCTGTGCTCTCCGTGGCACGGCGGTGGACGCCGGCGGATCCGTGACCATTCATACCAGACCGGAACGATGTAAATGACCGAGGACGAACGCCCCAGCGACTTCATCCGAGAGATCGTGGCCCGGGACGTGGAGGAGGGGAAGCACGGGGGAGAGGTGCACACCCGCTTTCCGCCGGAGCCGAACGGCTTCCTGCACATCGGCCACGCCAAGGCCATCTGTCTGGATTTTGGCGTCGCACGCGAGTTCGGGGGTACCTGCAACCTCCGGATGGACGACACCAACCCCCTGACGGAGGACCCGAAGTACGTGGAGGCGGCGGCCCGGGACGTTGGCTGGCTGGGGTTCGAATGGGAGGGGGACATCCGTTACGCCTCCGACTACTTCCCTCGCTTCTACGAGCTGGCCCTGCAGCTCGTGCGCGACGGCAAGGCCTACGTCGACAGCCTGTCGGAGGAGGAAATCCGTGAGTACCGGGGCACCGTGACGGAGCCCGGGCGGCCCAGCCCGTACCGGGACCGGAGCGTGGAGGAGAACCTCGACCTGTTCCAGTCCATGCGGGCCGGCGAGTTCGAAGACGGCCAGCACGTGCTGCGGGCGAAGATAGATGTCTCTTCGTCGAACATGAAGCTGCGGGACCCCCTCCTGTACCGGATCCTCCACGCCGAGCACTACCGGACCGGCGACGAGTGGCCCATCTATCCGATGTACGACTGGGCGCACCCGCTGGGGGACGCCATCGAGGGCATCACCCACTCCTTCTGCACGCTCGAGTTCGAGGAGAACCGGGCCCTCTACGACTGGGTGGTGGAGAACACCCGTCCCGACGGCCCCGACAGCGAACCCGGATCCTGGGACCCCCGTCCCCGGCAGTACGAATTCTCGCGTCTGAACCTGGACTATACCGTCATGAGCAAGCGGAAGCTGGGCCGCCTGGTCCGGGACGGGGACGTCGACGGCTGGGACGATCCCCGCTTGCCGACGATGGCGGGGCTCCGGCGCCGCGGGGTGCCACCGGGCGCGATCCGCGACCTGTGCGACATGGTGGGCGTCTCACGGTCGGACCAGCAGGTCCAGATGTCCGCCCTCGAGCACGTGATCCGGGACAGGCTCAACCGCGAGGCGCCCCGTGTGATGTGCGTCCTCCGCCCCCTGAAGCTGGTGATCGAGAACTACCCGGAGGACGAAGTCGAGGTCATGGAGACGCCCGCCTTCCCCCGGGAAGTGGAACGGGAGGGCACCGAGCGGGAGGTGCCCTTTACGAAAAAACTTTACATCGAGCGGGACGACTTCCGTCTGGATCCTCCGGAGGGCTACTACCGTCTCGCGCCGGGGCGCGAGGTGCGACTCCGGCACGGCTACGTGGTTCGCTGCACCGACGTAGTCCGGGACGAGGAGAGCGGCGAGGTGCGGGAGGTGCGCTGCACCTACGACCCCGACACGCGGGGCGGCCGTGTGCCGGACGACCGCGACGTCCCCGGCACCATCCACTGGGTGCCGGCAGGCCGCTCTCTGCCCGTCGAGGTGCGGCTCTACGACCGCCTCTTCGACGTCCCGTACCCCGAGGAGGGGACGGAGGACTTCACGGAGCACCTGAACGCGGAGTCCCTCGAGGTGCTGGAGGAAGCCCGGATCGAGCCGGGCGTGGCCGACGATCCCCCCTGGACCCGGTATCAGTTCTACCGGCAGGGCTACTTCATGCAGGACGAGGACGAGGAGGTCCCCCTGGGCCCGGAGTACCGGGAGGACTCCGCGCTGATCTTCAACCGTATCGTCCCCCTCCGGGACCCGTGGGCGGAGAGAGAGGAGGACGGGGAAGGCGCGGCCGATGTCGCCCCGGGCGAGACGGGGGGCCACGTGCCCACGGAGGAGCTCCCCCCCGAACAGCGACCCGGCGCCGAACACGAGCGGCGGGTTCCCGAGTCCCGGCGCCGGGCGAGAGAGCAAAATCCGGAACTCGCCGAGCGCTTCCGGCGGTACCAGGATGAACTGGGGCTCCCCGAGGAGGACGCCGACGTTCTGACCGGCGACCGTACGGTCAACGCCTTCTACGAAGACGCCCTGGAGAGCGACGCCCCGCCCGGGCCCACGGCAAACTGGCTGATCCACGAGCTGCGCGGAGAGCTGCAGGAACGCAACCTGACCGACCTTCCGTTCGGCGGACCCGAGCTCGGCGCGCTGGCGCAGCTGGTGGAAGACGGCACGCTCTCACAGCCCGCAGCCCGGGACGTGCTGGCACGTCTGATCGAGGAGGGGGGGTCCCCGGCAGACATCGTCGAGGAGGAGGGGCTGGAGCGCATCGCAGATCGCAAGAGGCTGGAGCCTCTCGCCCGGCGGCTGGCGGACGAGAATGCGGAGGAGGTCGAGCGCTACCGCGGAGGACAGGAGGGCCTGCTCGGCTTCTTCGTGGGCCAGGTGATGGAGGAGACCTCGGGCCGGGCCGACCCGGAGCTGGCCAAGGAGATCCTGCGGGAGACGCTGTCGGAATCCGGGGAGCAATGACGCCTGACCGGCCGGTCAGGCGAGGTCCGTGGGATCGTCCGCGCGAAGGAGGCCCTCCACGGCGGCCGCCACGCCCCCGGCGTCCAGGACGCGCCCACCACTGTCCGCACCCCGGACGCCCGGCGGGAGCCGGTCCTCGATGCGACCGCAGACGAGCCGAACCGGGACTCCGGCGTCTCGCGACCGGCGGATGACCTCGCCCACGACCTTTCCCCGCTCCGTCGTCCGGTCATAGGCCCCCTCGCCGGTGACCACGAGATCCGCCTCCGCCAGCTCCGAGTCGAAGCTCACGCGCCGGAGGACCCAACTGGTGCCGCCGGCCACCCGGGCCCCCAGGAACACCTCGAGCCCGAAGGCGAGGCCGCCGGCGGCGCCGGCGCCGGGCCGCTCCGCTGCGGCCCGGACGTGGGCCGGGTCGGCCTCCAGGTCCCGGACGGCGACCTCCACCAGTCGCTGGAGACCCTCCTCCAGCCGCTCCACTCCCGCCGGATCCGCCCCTTTCTGCGGAGCGTACGTGGCGGCCGCGCCCTCGGGCCCCAGGAGCGGGTTGTTCACGTCGGCCAGCGCCAGCAGCGCCGGCACCGCTGGCGGCCCGTCGCGCCGGATTCGTGCGTCCGAGGGACGCCGGATCTCGTCCAGGTCCGCCAGCGCGCCGCCACCGTCCGGCAGCTCTTCGCCGCTGTCATCGAGGAAGCGGTACCCGAAGGCCCGGGCCGCGCCGGCACCACCGTCGCACGTCCCCGACCCGCCCAGGCCCGCGGCCAGAGTGCTCGGCTCCCGCTCCATGGCGGCCAGGAGAAGATCACCGACCCCCCGGGTGTGAGTGCGGACCGGGTCGCGCAGGTCGGGTTGTAAGAGGGCGAGGCCGCACGCGTCGGCAGTCTCCACGACGGCGGTCCGGCCCCCGTCGAGCAGGAGGATGCGGCCCCGTGCGTCGCCGGAGAGACGCCCTCCGGGCCCGGGCCCGCTGGCCTTCGCTTTCGGCGCCGGCTTCGAGATGTTTTCCGCCTCGAGGACTCGGCCGTCCTCCACGCTCTCCAGCGACTCGATCAGCCCCGGCCCGCCGTCGGACAGGGGCAGCCGCCGACACCCGGCCCCCGGTAGCGCGCTCCGGACTCCGTCCTCCATCGCGCCGGCCACCCGGACGGCGCTCAGCGATCCCTTGAACGCTGTCGGGCAGATCAGAACGCGCATCGTGGAGCGGGGAGGAGTGAGCGAAGGCGCCCGGCCCCGTCGGGGGTCGTGCAACGAGCACCGGCCGTTCATTATAGCGGTCCATCCGCCCGGACCGAGGGTCACGGCGGGTGGCCGACGCAGCCTCGTCCGGCGCAGGCTCGAGACATCGGCTGATGACTTGGAGATGACGGTGAGATGACCGTGTCCGATACCAACGCCCCCACCGGGCCCTTCGGACCGGGAAGCGCGGTCCGGGCCGTGGGCCACCGGGGGGCGGCCGCGGTCGCACCCGAGAACACCCTCCCGGGCTTCCGTCACGCGGTCGAGGTCGGTGCCCACGGCGTGGAGTTCGACCTCCAGTGCACCCGCGACGACGAGCCCGTGGTGATCCACGACGAGACGGTGGACCGCACCACCGACAGCAGTGGCGCGGTAGAGGAGATGAGCCTGGCCGATCTGAAGGAGCTCGACGCCGGCCACGCCTACACCCCGGACCGGGGTCGTAGCTACCCCTACCGCGGACGCGACGTCCGGATTCCGACCCTGGGCGAAGTGGCCGAGGTCACGGGCCGACTCCCCATGATCATCGAGGTGAAGAGCGAGCGGGCCGGGCGGGCGCTGGCGGCCTGGCTCGAGGAGGGAGGCAGCGAGCACCGGGACCGGATCGTCGTCGGGGGCTTCGAGCCGGGCGAGGTCGCGCCCGCCGCCCGCGCGGCGCGCTGGCGCTGCGCCTACCAAGATGAACTCCTCCCCTTCGTGCTCCTGGGGAAGATCGGCCTGCGTCGTCTGGCCTCTGCACCGGAAGCCGACGCGGCCATGGTCCCCGAGAAGCGGTGGGGGATCCGGGTAGTGAGCTCCGGGTTCTGCCGCCGGGCCCACCGTGAGGGGATGGGCGTCTTCGTGTGGACGGTGAACCGGCCGGATCGCATGCGGCGGCTCCTGGACCGGGGAGCGGACGGGTTGGTCTCGGACGCCCCGGGCCGAGTGCGGCGGGTGCTGGAGGAGCGGACAGCCCGGGACGCGGACGAGCCGCCGAGGAGCGCTCCCGCCGGGCCCTGATCAGCGCTGGCTCCCCTGCGGGTACGTCGGCATCTTGTGAGCCATGAACCGCGTGATCCTGCACGTCGACATGGACGCCTTCTTCGCCGCGGTCGAGGTGCGGGAGGACCCGTCCCTCGAGGGGCGGCCGGTGGTCGTGGGCGCGGACCCGGACGGCGGCGACGGCCGGGGCGTCGTCGCCGCCGCCAGCTACGAGGCCCGTGAGTACGGAATCCACTCGGCGATGCCCATCTCCGAGGCCTGGAAGCGATGTTCACACGCCGAGTTTCTTCGCCCCCGGGGCGGCCTGTACGCCCGGGTCTCCCGCCGGATCTTCGACATCCTGGGCGACTACACCGATCTGGTGGAGCCCCTCTCCATCGACGAGGCCTTCCTGGACGTCACCGGGAGCCGGCGGCTCTTCGGCACCGGGGAGGAGATCGCGGCGGCGATCCGGGGGCGGATCCGGGAACGTGAGTCGCTCACGGCCTCCGTGGGAGTGGCCACCTCCAAGTTCGTGGCCAAGATCGCCAGCGACCTTGAAAAGCCCGACGGCCTGGTGATCGTGCCGCCGGACGCCGAGGAGGACTTCCTGGCGCCACTCCCCGTTTCCCGCCTGTGGGGCGCCGGCCCCCGCGCCCAGGAGACCTTCGCCGACCTCGGTCTGGAGACCGTCGGAGAGGTGGCCGCCGCCGAGTCGGAGCTCCTGGTAGAGGCCTTCGGCGAGGCCGCCGGACACAGCTACCACCGCCTGGCCCGGGGCGTAGACCCGAGGGACGTGGAACCCGAGCGGGACCGCAAATCGCTGGGCAAGGAGCACACGTTCGGCCGGGACCGGGAGGACCGGAAGCTCGTGGAGCGCACCCTCCTCCGGCTCTGCGAGAAGGTGGCCCGGCGCCTCCGTGACAGGGAGCTGGCCGGCCTCACGGTGACCGTGAAGCTGCGCTGGGAGGGCTTCGAGACGGTGACCCGGCAGACGACGCTGGAGGACCCCGTGGACACGGTCGAGCGCATCTGGCCCGCCGCGCGCTCCCTCTTCCGGGAGGCGGATCGCCCGGAGCGTCGTGTGCGCCTCGTCGGAATCAGCGTCTCCCGATTCCGTGACGAGCCGAATCGGCAGCTCGGGCTGTTCGAGGAGGGGCAGGAGGCGGTCGACGCGCAGGTGGCGGAGGCCGTAGATCGGCTCGCCGACCGCTACGGCGCCCGGTCCATCACCCGTGCCGCCATACTGGAGCGGGACCCGGAGGACGCCTGACCGCCGCTGCAGCGCCCGATCCGAGGTGCCGCGGCACGGGGACATGGCTGCAGCATCACGTCGCCCCCGGCCCGGCGACCGACAGCACGCTGATTCGTACTTCGACCTGCATCTCGACGATCAACCGAGCGAGGAGACAGGCCCGATGAGCGACGGAGCGGAGGACCGAGACCGCGACGGATACGTGCCGAGCCGGGAAGAGGCCCTCGAGCTCATGCACGAGTACACACAGAACGAGAACCTCAGGAAGCACATGTACGCCGTCGAGGCCGCCATGCGGGCCTACGCGGAAAAGTACGGCGCGGACCCGGACAAGTGGGGCATCACCGGTCTGCTGCACGACTTCGACTACGAGAAGTACCCGAACGAAGAGCGCAAGCCGGACGAGGAGCATCCGGCCCACGGCGTGGAGGTCCTCAGGGAGCGGGGCGTTGACGAGGAGATCTGTCGAGCGATCATGGCTCACGCCCCTTACACCGGGGTGCCTGCGGACACCAAACTGGCGAAAACGCTACGCGCCGTGGACGATCTCACCGGGTTCCTCGTCGCGTGCGCCCTCGTGCGCCCGAACCAGATCATGGATCTGGAGCCCCCATCGGTGGAGAAGAAGCTCAGGGACAGTTCCTTCGCGGCCTCCATCGATCGGGATCATCTGCGGGCCGCCTGCGAGGAGCTGGGCGAAGATTATACCGAGCACATCGCCTTCGTCACGGAGGCCATGCGCGGCATCGCCGACACCCTGGAGCTCACCGGACAGGACGCTTAGAGTTCATCCTCCCGCGCCCGGCGGGCCCGACGCTCGAGCTCGCGGAACCGCGACTCCGAGACGAGGATCGCTGGCTCGTCCCGGTGCTGATGGCGGACCCGCACCACGTAGTTCCCGTCCATGACGATCCACAGCAGTTCCGACCAATCCCGGCGAGCACGGGAGGAAGCGATGGTCAGATTCACGGACCGGCCCGTCTCGTCGTAGTGCTGATCGGCCTTCCGCCACACCACGCGCATCCGCCGTATGGCGAAGCAGTAGGGGTGACGGCGGAGTCGGGATGCGGCCTCGACGAATGGGAGCACAGTCGACCTCCGGTTGGGACGGATGGCGAGACCCGGCTGCGGGCGAGGTGGATCCGGTTCCACGTGCCTATAATTGCTCGTACAACCATAGGCGAGGGCGTGCCCCCCCCCGCGGCGACGTGGGACACTCTCTCGGCGACTCCTCAACGTCCGATCAAACAGCGATGAGGCGCGAGCCGGAGTCCCGGTGCCACTGGGCGTTCGGCGATCCCGGCGGCCGGCCCCCACCATCGAACCGACGCGTCTCCGCGGAGACGGATTCGAGGCGAGGCGTCGGGACCGGCGCTGTGGAAAACTCGGATACGGGCCCCCACAGAGAGTCACCACCGGGGAACGCCGGGCTTCTGTGGAAAACTCGAAGCGCGACGGCACCTCCGGCACCCGGCCCCGAACGCCGGACCGACTGACCGGTCAACAGAGGACACCGAGTCACCAGGAGGCCGCCCATGGAGGAGATGGACACCATCATCGAGCCCTTCCGGATCAAGAGCGTCGAGCCGATCCGCATGACCACCCGCGAGGACCGCGAACGGCGACTGCGGGAAGTGGACTACAACGTCTTCGGCCTGCACGCCCGGGACGTGCTCATCGACCTGCTCACCGACAGCGGGACCGGCGCCATGAGCGCGGGCCAGTGGGCCGGAGTCATGCGCGGCGACGAATCCTATGCCGGGAGCGAGAGCTATTACCGCTTCGAGGACACGGTGCAGGACATCTTCGGGTTCGAGCACGTCATCCCCACCCATCAGGGGCGGGCGGCCGAACGGATCCTGTTCAGCACAATCTGCGGCGAGGGCGACGTGGTGCCGAACAACACCCACTTCGACACGACCCGCGCCAACGTGGAGGCATCCGGGGCCGAAGCCCGAGACCTCCCGTGTCCGGAAGCCGACCACCTCGACGACCCGGCTCCCTTCAAGGGCGACATCGAGCTGGAGGGGCTGGAGCGGACGATCCAGGAGGTGGGAGCCGAGCGTATTCCCCTCGTCATGATCACGGTGACCAACAACTCGGGCGGCGGCCAGCCGGTCTCCATGGAGAACCTCCGCTCGGCTTCGGAGCTCTGCGGCGAGCACGGGATCCCGCTTTATCTCGATGCCTGCCGGTTCGCGGAGAACGCCTGGTTCATCAAGCAACGGGAGGAGGGCTGGTCCGACACGCCGGTGGACGAGATCGCCCGGCACATGTTCTCCCACGCCGACGGGTGCACCATGTCGGCCAAGAAGGACGGGCTGGCCAACATCGGGGGTTTCCTGGCCACGGACGACGACCGCCTGGCCCGACAGGAGCGGGAGCTACTCATTCTGACCGAGGGCTTCCCCACCTACGGCGGGATGGCGGGACGGGACCTGGAGGCCATCGCCCGGGGGCTGCGCGAGGTGCTGGAGCCGGACTACCTGCAGTACCGCGTCAGCTCCACGCGCTACCTCGGCGAGCACGTCTCCGAGGCCGGGGTCCCGATCGTGGAGCCGCCGGGGGGACACGCCGTCTACGTGGACGCCGATTCCTTCTGCCCCGAGGTGCCTCCCCGCCACTTTCCGGGCCTGTCCCTGGTGGTCGCCCTCTATCGGGTGGCCGGCATCCGCGCCGTGGAGATCGGAAGCGTCATGTTCGGTGGCGAGGATCCGGAGACCGGAGAGTTCAGGCCGGCCCGAAACGAGCTGGTCCGGCTCGCCATCCCGCGCCGCGTCTACACGCAGAGCCACGTCGACTACGTCGTGGAGGCGCTACTGAAGATCTGGGACCAGCGGGAGCAGCTGGGTGGATACCGGATCACCGACGCACCCGAGACCCTACGACATTTCACGGCCAGCTTCGAGCCCGTGAGAGCGAGCTGACACCCGTTCGCCCGTTCGCCCATCCGGGCCGCCCTGTCCCCGTACGGGTCTGCACTTACGTTTCGGACGCCTGCACCCCGGACGGTTCGAAGCGCATGTGCGGCGCCCTTCGATCGGTCCGATTCGTGCGGCAGGCGTCAGGCGCACGTCGAGAACCCCCGATCGGCCTGGTACCGGTCCCAGGAGGGCTCGCCACACGACTCAGCGGAGGAGAGGAGCCATCGTGTCCGCGAAGGCCATCATCACCATGATCGTCATCACCGGATTCGTCTGGGGTGGGTTCGCCGTCATCCTGAGCACGGCGATCCGGAAAGAAGGGGAGAAGCAGAGCCGGGCGTAGTCCCGACCCTGCGCGCTCCCAATCGTTTCCGTGTCCTCCGCCTCCGCACCTCCTCGATCCACGCCCTCTCCGTTTTTCGTGGCGGCCCTGGCCGTCCTGGTTGTCACCGTGGGAGGGTGCCGCTTCGTGGCCAGGGGTCCATTCGCAGGCAGCGTTCCGGTCGCGGATTCGGCGCGGGCGGACAGCGCCCTGGCCCGGGACAGCCTCGCCCGGCTCGACACGGCAGCGGTGGACAGCGCCATCGCCGTGGCGATCCGCAGCGCGGCCCGGAGCGACACCACCCCGGCCCGACCCGACTCGGTCCAGGCGGACTCTGCGGCCGTCGACTCCGCCGCCACGGATTCGGTCACGACGGGGGAGCGCCCCACGGCGGAGAAGCTCCTGAAGATGGGCCCCACGTACACGCCCTACGACGTCGGCCCGAAGCTCCTCCCCGGGGAATGGCTTACGAACCTGCTCAGCGACACGCTGGCACCCGTCGTCGACCGACACGACGAGCTCTCCGTACAGGACGCCGCCCTCTTCTGGGTGCTCGTGGACCGGAACGGCGAGGTCCGCGACGCCGTGCTCCACACCACGGCCGACGCCGACGCGTTCGACCAGGCGGCCCGGGTCGTGGCCGAGCGGCTCCGCTTCCGGCCAGCAGTGGCCGACGGTCAGCCGGCGCCGGTCTGGGTGCTGAAGCGGGTCTCTCTTCTGATGCGTTGAGTCCGGGAGGAAAAGCCGCCCGGACCTTTCCCGCCACCCCTCACGGGGACGGCGCTCCGTTCCGTCCGTTGAGAATCGCGTCCCGCTCCTCCACCTTCCCTCGAATCGTGATCGGCCGCATAGGCACGTCCGCCGGACGCTCCACCGGCACTCGACCGCCCCGCGGCCCGCCGAGAACACCCCTCGCCACGATCAAAAACGACTGACACGGACATGCCGCGACGCGACGATATCGACTCCATCCTCATGATCGGGTCCGGGCCGATCGTCATCGGCCAGGCCTGCGAGTTCGACTACTCCGGCACGCAGGCGTGCCGCGCGCTTCGAGAGGAGGACTACCGGGTCGTTCTCGTGAACTCCAATCCCGCCACGATCATGACGGACCCGGACGTGGCGGACGCCACCTACATCGAGCCGCTGACGGCCGAGTGGGTGGAGCGGATCATCGAGAAGGAGGAGCCGGACGCGCTGCTCCCCACCATGGGGGGACAGACGGGCCTCAACGTGGCCCTGGACCTGAAGGACGAGGGCGTCCTGGAGCGCCACGACATCGACCTGATCGGGGCGCAGCCCGAGGCCATCCAAATGGCCGAGGATCGGGAGCAGTTCGCCCAGGCCATGCGTCGCATCGGGCTCGAAGTGCCCCACGGCGGATACGCCACGAGCATGGAGGAGGCCCGGGAGATCGTGGAGGATACGGGCTTTCCGGCCATCATCCGCGCCTCGTACACGCTGGGGGGCACCGGCGGCGGCATCGCTTACAACCGGGAGGAGTTCGAGGAGGTCGTCCGGAACGGGCTCGAGAAGTCGCCGGCCGATCAGGTCCTGGTGGACCGGAGCGTCATCGGGTGGAAGGAATACGAGCTCGAGGTCATGCGCGACGGCGACGACAACGTCGTCATCGTGTGCTCCATCGAGAACGTAGACCCCATGGGGATCCACACCGGCGACTCCATCACCGTGGCGCCGTCGCTGACCCTGTCGGACACCGAGTACCAGGAGATGCGAGACGCCGCCCTGGCGGTGATCCGCGAGATCGGTGTCGAGGCCGGCGGGTGCAACATCCAGTTCGCCATCGAGCCGGAGACCGGCGAAATGCTCGTCGTGGAGATGAACCCCCGCGTCTCCCGCAGCTCGGCGTTGGCCTCCAAGGCCACCGGCTTCCCCATCGCCCGGATCGGTGCGAAGCTGGCGGTGGGCTACCGACTGGACGAGATCGAGAACGCCATCACCCGGGAGACCCCCTCCTGCTTCGAGCCTGTGCTGGACTACGTGGTGGTCAAGCTCCCCCGGTTCACCTTCGAGAAGTTCCCGCGGGCGGACCGCCGGCTCAGCATACAGATGACGGCGGTGGGCGAGGTCATGGCCATCGGCCGCACCTTCCAACAGGCCTGGCTCAAGGGATTCCGCGCCCTGGAGAACGGACGCGACGGGTGGCACCCGTCCGACCTGGACGACGACGGGCTCCGGGACGACACCGAGGAGGCCCTCCGGTCGGCGCTTCGGACGCCCACGCCAGAGCGTCCCTACCAGATCTACCGCGCTCTGGAGCGGGGCATCGCTCCCGGCGAGGTGGCCGAGCTCACCCAGATCGACCCCTGGTTCATCCATCAGCTGGCGGAGATCGTGGAGACCGCACGTGAGTTCGCCGAGGTCGAGGACCCGGAGGACGTGGACCTGGAGCACGTGAAGCGGACGGGCTTCGGCGACGCACAGCTGGCGCGCCTCCGGGATACCACGGAGGCCAGCGTTCGGGAGCGCCGGTGGGAGGCCGGGATCCGCCCGGTCTGGAAGACCGTGGACACCTGCGCCGGCGAGTTCCCTGCGGAGACGCCCTACCTCTACTCCACCTACGAGCTTGAGAACGAGTCGGACAGCTCGGACCGAAAGAAAGTCGTCATCCTGGGCAGCGGTCCGAACCGCATCGGCCAGGGCATCGAGTTCGACTACTGCTGCGTTTCCGCGGCCCTGGAGCTCCGGGAGCAGGGCTACGAGACGATCATGGTGAACTCGAACCCGGAGACGGTCTCCACCGACTTCGACACCTCGGACAAGCTGTACTTCGAGCCCCTCACGCTCGAAGAGGTCCTGGAGATCGTGGAGCACGAGGACCCGGACGGGGTGGTGGTCCAGCTTGGCGGACAGACGCCCCTGGACCTGGCGCGGGAGCTGGAGGAGCTGGGCGTGCCGATCCTGGGAACCAGCACCGACGCCATCGACGAGGCCGAGGACCGCCGCCGCTTCAGTGAGCTCTGTGAGCGTATCGGGGTCCGGACGCCCGACGGCGGCACCGCCACGGGCGCCGACGAGGCCCTGGAGATCGCGGACGAGATCGGATACCCGGTGCTGGTGCGCCCGAGCTACGTGCTGGGCGGCCGGGCCATGGAGATCGTGTACGACGAGCCACAGTTGCGGGAGTACTTCGAGCGCGCGGTGAAGGCATCGCCCGAGCACCCGGTGCTGCTGGACAAGTTCCTCGAGGACGCTTTCGAGGCCGACGTGGACGCCGTGAGCGACGGCCACCGGACCGTCATCGGCGGCGTCATGCAGCACATCGAGGAGGCCGGCGTCCACTCCGGCGACTCGGCCTGCGTGGTCCCCCCGTACCTGCTCCGAGAGGAGCACGTGGAGAAGATGCGGCAGTACACGCGCCAGTTCGCCGACGCACTGGACGTCCGCGGGCTGATCAACGTCCAGTACGCGGTCTACGACGACGAGGTCTACGTGCTGGAGGTGAACCCTCGTGCCAGCCGCACGGTGCCTTTCATCTCGAAGGCCACGGGGCTGGCGCTGGCACGCGTCACGGCGCGGATCATGGTTGGCGACACCCTGGACGACCTGGGGGTCCCGGACGAACCGGGCCTCCAGGGTGTGGCCGTGAAGGAGGCGGTCTTCCCGTTCGACAAGATTCCGGACGCGGACCCGCTACTGGGTCCCGAGATGCGGTCCACGGGCGAGGCCATGGGGCTCTCGGACAGCTTCGGGATGGCCTTCGCCAAGGCGCAGCTCTCGGCCGACGGCGGTCTGCCCCAGAGCGGTACCGTGGTGGTGACGGTCCACGACCGCGACAAGCCGAACGCCGTGCCCATCGCGCGCCGCTTCCACGAGCTGGGCTTCGACCTCAGGGCTACCGAGGGGACGGCGGAGGAGCTCCGCCGCCGGGGCGTGCCCTGCGAGACGGTGCTCAAGGTGCACGAGGGCCGCCCCAACATCCTGGACCTGCTTCTCTCGGGCGAGGTGCAGATGCTGGTGAACACGCCCCTGGGGAAGCACGCCCAGCACGACGACTACATGATCCGGCGTGCGGCCATCGCCCGTGGCATCCCGTACACGACCACCCTGTCGGCCGCCTCCGCCGCAGCGGACGCCATCATCGCTCTCCGGAGCCGTAAGCTCGCCGTCCAGAGCCTGCAGGATCGGTCCCAGGTACCGGTCGGGGCGGGCTGACCGCACGGTGCCGGCGCCCTCTCGGCGGGAACTCGGTGCGGGTCTGCTGTTTATCAGCAGTTCCGTTCGTGGGAAAGGAAGGACGAGTCACGGAGCTTCCCGACGTGGGCTTCTCCCCCGGACTCCACCCAATTCTCGGGAGTGCGACGTGATCGGACGGCCTCACAGCCGGCCGGCGGCCCCGCCCGGTACTCGACGCCTTTCGCCGGCGGTGGTAGCCTGTGCCCTCGCCCTCACCCTGCTTCCGGCGACCACCGGAGCGACCCCGGCAGACGCCCCGAGCAGTCCGGCTTCCGCCGACTCCGCGCCACAGCCCGCTCTTCTCCAGCCGGACACTGTTCCCGACGGTGCGAGCTCCGAAGTGTACGGCCGGGTCTTCGAGCAGGGAGCCGGAGTGGGTGTAGGCCAGGCGGCGCTCCGCTTTCGGCGCCTGGTCGACGATTCCGTCATCGATTCGGTGGCCGCCTCGACCGACGACGACGGCGCCTTCCGGATCGAGAGCCTCCCCTCCGGCACCTACGCGCTCGTCACTGAGCACCTGGGCTTCGAGACGAGGCGCGACACCTTCCGCGTCCCGGTCTCGAAGAGCATGAAGGTGCGCATCCCCCTCGCGGCCGAGCCGGTGGAGCTGCGCCCTCTGGATGTTTCCGTGCGTGCGGGATGGCTCGTCGAAACCGGCTTCTATCGACGACAGAGCAAGGGGTTCGGGCAGTTCCTCACGCCCGAGGATCTGGACCGGCGACCGGTCAGCAACCTGACGCAGGCGCTGAAGACGGTGCCGGGAGTCCGCTGGGGCACCCGGTGCAACAACGTCGGTTGCGACCAGGTCCTCGTCATGGCCATCTCCGCTTCGACCACTGGATGCGACGTCACCTACTACCTGGACGGCGACGAGATGCACGGCACCGTGAGTCCCAGAGACATCTCCATGCATGGCCTTGCCGCGATCGAGGTCTATCGGGGCATCTCGGAGACGCCGGCCGAGTTCTACGGCCGCTGTGGCTCGGTGGTCATGTGGAGCAAGCGCTCCGGCGGGTAACCGTCCAGTCTTCCCCGTCTCCTCTCGACTGAGCGGCAACCGGACAGTAGCTTCCGAGACACCATGACACTCCAGGGACTCCTGAATTTCGTCCACGTTCTCGGCGTCATCCTGTGGATGGGCGCCGCGGTAACGCTTCCCTTCGTGACCGGTCGTGCGGCCCGGGCCGACGGAATGGACGTGACGGCCTTCGCCTACCGGGTCAACGCGCGGCTGATGACGACGCTGGGACTGGGCGGGATGGTCCTCACGCTGGTTGGGGGCGTCTGGCTGACGGCCGAGATGGGGTACGAGTTCTTCCGACCGTTCCCCAACCACTGGCTCTTCCAGATGCAGGTGCTCGGCATCGCCTCCACTCTCGTCGGGGCGCTGTACCAGGTGCCGCTCAGCCGCCGGCTGGCCCGTGAGGCCGAACGGTCCGCCGAATCCGGCGGCGCGACGGAGGAGTTCGCGCGCTACCGGAAGCGGTATGCCGTCGTCGGCTCCGTGGTGGGCCTGGTCCTCTTCGTGGTGCTGGTCATGGCGACGGTCAAGCCGTAGGAGCCCCATCAGCTCTCCGGTCGGACGGCTGGCGCTCCTCCTGGCCGCGGGGCTGTCGGTCGGACTCGCCGGAGCCGGAGTCCCCGCCGCCGGCGCCCAGGAGGAGAGCCACGGCTCCCGTCCCGACACCGGCTCCTCCCAGGCCGTCTACCTTCAGCTAAGCCCCGAACTCGAGCTCACGCTCACCTACGCGCATCGAGTTCGCGCCCGCGTCGAGGCCCCGCCGCAGCTCGGGGGGAGCCAGTCGCTGACATCGGGCGTGCGTCTGCGCCAGACCGCGGTCCGTGTCGGGGCCGACTCCCTGGAGGTACGGATCGAGATCGCGGATCTGAGCCTCTCCGCCGACTCCGTCCCGGAGGAACAGCTCCCCGACCTGGCGCGGCACGAGGGCGCCACCTTCCTGGCCCGGATGACCACGCGCGGAGAGCTGGTCCGGATGACCGAGGAGAACGGGGCGAAGCCGACTGACCGCGCCGGCGGCATCTCGCCGGTACAGCGATCCGTGCGAATGAGCGCCTTCCCGATCCTCCCCGACGCCCCGGTCCGACCGGGCGACACCTGGGTGGACACGACCCGACTGCAGACCGGCGTGATGCAGGGAATGGGGGAGGGCACGACCGTGGCCGTCTCCCGGACGACACTGGAGGGGCTGCGGCAGCAGGGGCAAACCCGGGTCGCCGACCTGGCGACCGTGACCTCCTACACCTTCCACCCAGCGGACACCGTCCGCTCGGGGATCGAGGCCCGAATGTCGGGCTCGGGGTCGGCGGACGTCCGCTTCGACGTGACCAATGGGCGGTACCTGCACGGTGAATCCGCCCAGGACTACACGGTCAACCTGCGTTACCCGGGTGGCGACCGGACGTACTCGGTGCGCTTCCACGTGGAAAGCGATGTACAGCTCGTGGACATCGGGGGGTCGGAAGAGGGGGATGGCCGGGATGGCACGGGCGGAGACAGCGACCGGCAGGACGGGAGCCCGCCCGAAGGCTGACCCGGGCCCCGAAACCCGATCCTGCCCTCCAACCCTCCTGCTCTCCTGCTCTTCCCTTTCCCTTCTTCCCTTCCTACTGCCCTCCGTCGCTCCCCCGCTCCGAGAGCTGCAGCAGCTGCTGGGCCCGTCGGTAATTCCGCTCGGCTGCGCTCTGCTGATCCCGATTTCGGAGCGCCTCGCCCAGCGACATGTAGGCCAGGTAGTACTGGGCGGGGATGCTGCTCCGGGTCGAGGGCTCCGGCCACAGCGCCCAGTCCAGCAGGTAGTTCACCTGGAAGACGTCCCAAAGCAGTGCCTGCGAGCGGTCCACGTCGACCCACCGGACGCCGAACTGCTGGCTGAGCTGGACGGTGTCGGTGGTGGACTCGATGACCCCGGTCTCCAGCTTGAAACCCAGCGCCTGCCGCAGGAGGTGCGGTCCCAGGTTCCAGGTCCGGAATGCCGGCGGGGCGGTGGAAGCGAAGTAGACCGGCCGGTCCCCCACCGAGTGTCGCAGGATCCGGAACGTCAGGATGTCCGGCTTGAATACGCGGGTCCCACCCGAGACTTCCACGGTGAGCCCCTCGGCCAGCGTCAGCTCCTGGGCCTCACCGAAGCGCGCCACCGGCTGCAGCGACCGGATCTCCTGGTCCGTCATGCCCAGGATGGAGTGCTCCGGCTTCTCCGAATTCATGCCCCTGTAGGGCCCCACGGCCTCGTCCTCCTCGAAGGGTCGCTGGCAGACGATCACGGTGGGCCGCTCGGTGGGATCCTCGCCCTCTTCGCAGGCCGAGGTCAGCTCCCGCAGCTGGCCCGGGTACCACCGGGTGCCCAGGTACGAGCTCACGATCACCGTCACGTCCTTCCGTATCTCTTCCACCTCCTGCAGATACCAGAGGGGGAACGTGTCGTTGTCCCCGTTGGTGATGAGGACCCCGTAGGGCTCCACCGACTGGAGCAGGTTGTAGGCCCAGTCCCGGGCCGAGTAGTCGCCGCTCCGGTCGGCGCGGCTGAAGTTGAGGGCCATGGGCAGGAAGGCCAGCGCCAGGAGCGGGGACGCCCACAGGTACGACCGGCGACGCTCGCCGGGCAGGTCCGCCTGCCCCTCGCCAAGGCCGGACGCGCCGCCGCGGATCGCCCCGGCCAGCTGCTGCCAGAGGGTGACGATCCCCATGCCCGCCCAGAGGCCCCACAGGTTGAAGCTGACGATGTAGAAGTAGTCCCGCTCCCGCACCTCGTGCTGAGACATGGGAATGTCCGGATAGAGCGAGTAGCCGTACTGGAAGTTCAGGTAGAACACCAGCAGGAGCGTGACCGTGAACAGGAGGGTCCCCATGTAGACGAAGCTGTCCCGGTCCCCGTGCCAGTGTCGCCACAGGCCCACGAGGCCGAAGAAGACGAAGAGCATCGTCACGGCACCGCGCGGCACGCGGGGCAGGGGCCTCGCCCACTGCCAGTCGAAGTACTGCCAGTAGTTGGCCAGCTGCGCCTGGAACGGGGCCTGCCGCTCGGTCAGCGGAGGCTTGTTGTACTGCTCCCGCTTGATGACGGCGTCCAGCCGACTGCACACCGCGCTCTCGGGTACCACGGATCCGGCGACGGGGAGCCAGTTCACGGCCGTCGGAGCGGCCTTCCACAGGCTCTCGCACTCCGGATTTCCTTCGTCGATGACCGGGTTCTGGGCGGAGCGGATGGGCGGGAAGAAGCCCTGGAGGGAGAACCCGATGAGCGCCAGAGCCAGCCCCGTCCCCATGAGCTTCCAGCGCAGGAGATGCCGCCAGTCGTGCCAGAGGATGTAGAGCCCGAGCGCTCCGAGGGGGAGGGCGGACATCAGGTGGTTCGTGGCCCCGAGCCCGATGATGAAGAAGACGATCAGGACCAGGCGGTCCCCGCGACGGGTGTCGCTGTAGTCCTCCCACTTGAGCGCCAGATACGAGACCAGGGCCACGATGAAGAGGGAGACCGTATAGACCTTGGCGTTCACGTTCGACTGGTACCAGACCGTGAACGCGGTGCCGCCAAGCATGACGCTCAGGAACGACACCAGCACCAGGAGCCGGCGGTTCTCGGTGAAGTGGTTCCAGATCCGCGCGACGCTCAGGAACCAGAAGACCGCCGCCCCGCCGGACATGGTGGCGCTCATCAGGTTGATCCGCTGCGCCACGCTCATCCCGGTCCATCCGAGCAGGAGGTCCCACGTCCGCCCGAGGATCACGAAGAAGGGATTCCCCGGTGGATGGGGGATGCCGAGGATGTGCGCCGTGGCGATGTACTCGGAGGTGTCCCAGAAGGCCGTGGTGGGAGCCAGCGTCAGAACGTAGAGGGTCCAGACCGTCAGGCCGGCCAGGATCCCCCAGCCCCAGATCGGCAGCGGCCCGACCTTCTCACGCTCCAGGGACCGTGCTGTGGGGCTGGCGTCGCTCATGTGGGCGCTGAGGGGATGGGAGTGACGGGAGGTCGGGCGTCGCGGTCGAGGACGTCGGAACGGTCGAGAAAGCTAATCTTCGGCCTCGCCCCGGGAAACGTCCCTTCCGCCTTCATTTCGACGACTGTCCCGGGACGAGCGTTGGCCGGAGGCTCGACAGCAGCTCAGGCTCGGAGCTTCCTGTCCAGACTGAAGGAGCCGCCGCCCAGGGCGACCATCACCAGGAAGGCAAAGCAGTAGAACACCGCCTTCTCGCCGCCGTTCTGTATGGGCCAGAAGCCGTTGGGAAGATGGGCCATGAAGTAGGCCACAGCCATCTCGCCGGAGACGACGAACGCGACGAAGCGGGTGTAGAGGCCAAGGCCGACCATCAGGCCCCCGAAGAACTCCAGGAGCCCGGCCAGCCCCATGAGGGACGCCAGCTCCACCTGGTCTCCGCCCAGCCAGCCGAACAGCTTCTGGGCGCCGTGCTGCCAGAAAAGGAATCCGGTCACGATCCGAAAGGCCGCGTAGGTCCATCTCTGCGGAGCGGTCTGCATGGTCGGGCTCACCTCGGTTCTCCTGGTTGCGGATGATGCTCGGCGATTCGGGCCGGACTCGGGACGGCCCCCGGGTGGGGGATGCGACAGGGCCTACCATCGAGCTGCCGGGACTATCGGCTGCCTTCGGTCGGCACAGCGTCGTGGGCGCACGAGGCGTTCCGCGGTCAAGATACCCTGCCCGGCCGTCCGCCGCGACGGTCCGAAGAAACGGGCGGACGGGGACGGCGAAAACGCGGCGCCGGGGGACTCTCGCGGGCGCGTTGACACTCCGAGATCGGCACTCGACATTGCCCCGCACCCGGCGCCCGCGACGGCTGCCGGTTCACCGTCCCGCGCCCACCGCCACTATCCCCCGCCCAGGAGTCGCTTGAGCCCGTCGCTCGCCACGCCGGACCGCGAGGAGTTCCGGGAGCTGGCCCGTCCGGGCCGCATCGTGCCGGTCTACCTGGAGCTCCCCTTCGACACTGAGACCGCCGTCACGGCCTACGCCAAGCTGCGGCGAGAGCCCTTCGGCTTCCTGCTGGAATCCGTGATCGGGGGCGAGCGGTGGGCGCGGTACAGCTTCCTCGGCTCCGACCCCCGGGAAGCCTGGCGCCTCGAGAGCGACCGGATCCACCGTTGGGACCCGCTCGACGGGTGGGAGGAGGCCGGCCGCACCGGGGACCCGTTCGGCGAGTTCGAAAGCTGGGTGAGCCGGTGGGAGCCGGCGAGTGTGCCGGGCCTGCCCCGCTTCTGGGGAGGCGCCGTGGGGTTTTTCGGCTACGACATGGTCCGGTGGCTGGAGACTCTTCCCGACGCGCCGGAGGCCGACCTCGACTGTCCAGACGCGTGCTTCCTCCTCACGGACCGCGTCCTGGCCGTGGACAACCTCTTCGACCGGGCCCTGGCCATCGCGTCGGTCCCGGTTCCGGAGGACGCGGACCCGGACACGCTCTACGACCGGGCGCTGGAGGACCTCCGGGGCTGGCTTGGAAACCTCCGGCGCCCCGGGCGCCTGCGTCCCTTCTCGCTCCGCGCCGACGGCGAGGTGGACTTCAGCGCCAACCGGACCCGCCGGGACTTCGAGGACGCCGTGGAGCGGGTGCGGGAGTACATCCGGGCCGGCGACGCCTACCAGGTGGTGATCTCCCAGCGGATGGAGGCCTCCATGGAGCGCGAGGCCCTGGACGTGTACCGTGCGCTCCGGACCATGAACCCCTCGCCGTATCTCTACCTTCTGGAGCTGGACGGCATCTCCCTCATCGGCTCCTCGCCGGAGGTTCTGGTCCGTGTCGAGGACGAGGGAGTGACGGTCCGGCCCATCGCGGGGACCCGTCCCCGGGGCGACACGCCGGAGGAGGACCGGGAGCTGGCGGAGGAGCTGCTGGCCGACGAGAAGGAGCGCTCCGAGCATCTGATGCTCGTGGACCTGGGACGCAACGACGTGAGTCGGGTCTCGGCGCCGGGGTCGGTGACCGTGCCGGACTTCATGGAGATCGAGAAATACAGCCACGTCATCCACATGGTCAGCGAGGTCACCGGGGAGCTTGCCGACGAGCTGACGGCCATGGACGCCCTCCGGGCCTGCTTCCCGGCGGGAACCCTCACCGGAGCGCCCAAGGTCCGGGCCATGGAGATCATCGACGAGCTCGAGCCCACACGCCGCGGACCATACGGTGGCGCGGCCGGCTATGTCTCCTACGGCGGAACGTCGCTGGACATGGCCATCGCGATCCGGACCATCCTGGCCACGGCCGACCGGGCCTACGTGCAGGCCGGGGCCGGCATCGTACACGACTCCGTACCGGAGCGGGAGTGGGAGGAGACGAGAAGCAAGGCCCGTGCGCTGCTACGGGCGTTGGCCGTGGCCGGTGGCGACGGGACGTGAGCATCCGGGACCGCATCCGGGAACAGCTGGGCGGCCCCGAGGAAAAGCGAGCCTACGTCCGGTCGCTCTTCGGGGGGATCGCCTCCCGCTATGATCTGACCAACGACGTCATGTCCTTCGGCCTCCACCGCCGGTGGAAGCGCCACGCCGTGGAGCTGGCGGACGTTCCCGAGGACGGCAGGGTCCTGGACCTGGCCGCCGGTACCGGCGACCTGGCCGCGGCCGCGGCCGGCGAGACACGAGGTGCCGTGGTGGCTCTGGACCTGACCCGGGAGATGCTCGAGACCGGCGTCGAGCGTCACGGTAGGGGCGAGATCTCCTGGGTTCAGGGGGACGCCCTGGACCTCCCGTTCCCGGACCGCACCTTCGACCGCGTGCTGGTGGGCTATGGACTGCGGAACCTGGCCGAGCTCGGGGCCGGCCTGCGCGAGATCCGCCGCTGCCTCCGGCCCGGCGGACGGCTGGTCAGCCTCGACTTCGCGCGGCCCCACTCCGACCTGCTGCGCTCTCTGTACTTCAGCTACCTCGAGGCGAGTACCGCCGCGGTGGGCTGGCTTCTGCACCGGGATCCGGAGGCGTATCTCTACATTCCGGAGTCCCTGCGGCGCTTCCCGGACCAGGACGACCTGGTGGAGATGCTGGAGAAGGCGGGCTTCTCGCGGTTCGGGTACGTGGACCTCATGTTCGGGACCATGGCCGTCCACTTCGCAGAACGGCCGTGAGCGTCAGCCGCCGGAGGCCTTCTTCAGCGTGATCTGCATCTCTCCGGTCTCGCTCTCCTCGAGCTGGGCCGTGAGGCTGTCACCGTCCTCGAGGTTCATGTCGTCGCGCATCTCCTGGGGAATCGTGATGCGGCCGCCGCTGCCGACGGTCACGTCCGAGATGTAGCGAACCCGAAATATTGCCATGTCGCCCTCCAGGATCTTCAGGAGATGTCGCTGATGCCCGCCGGAATGGTGTCCGGTGGCCCGGGAGCCCGAGATCGCCGACTCCGGGGCGCGCGTACCGAGGGAGTGCAAGAGCCGTGCAATGTATCGTACGGCCGGATCCGATCGCGCGTGTGCCGGGGAAATGACCGGACGGTCGGCCGGGGAGCCCCCGGCGGCGAACGGCGGCTCACTGGCGGCTTGCGACGTGGCGGAGGCCGGTGGATCATGCGTTCATCATGACCCGTAGCCGGCCGACCATACGCCTCCAGGGTGTGACCAAGCGCTTCGGCGACGTCACCGCGGTCGAGGGCCTCGACCTCACCGTGCCCCCCGGCTCCATCTACGGACTCCTGGGACCGAACGGGGCCGGAAAGACCACCACCATCCGGATCATTCTCGACATTCTCGGCCCGGACGAGGGAACGGTCCAGGTCTTCGGCTCACGCGTCGACGACTCGACCCGGAATCGGATCGGTTACCTGCCCGAGGAGCGCGGCCTTTACAAGGACATGAAGGTGGCCGCCCATCTGGCTTTCCTCGGCACCATCAAGGGCCTGGACCACGGAGAGGCCGAGGAGCTGGCCCGGGACTGGCTCGGCCGCCTGGACCTGGGCGAGTGGGCCGACGAGGAAGTCGAGGATCTCTCCAAGGGAATGCAGCAGAAGGTGCAGTTCATCGGCACCGTCCTGCACGACCCCGAGCTGCTGATCCTCGACGAGCCCTTCTCCGGGCTGGATCCCATCAACGTGGACGTGCTGAAGGACATCGTCCTGGAAAAGGCCCGCGAGGGGACAACCGTCCTCTTCTCCACCCACATGATCGAGGATGCCGAACGCCTCTGCGAGCGAGTGTGCATGATCGCCGGCGCGCGCAAGGTGCTGGACGGGACGATCGCCCAGGTGAAAGAGGAGGCCGGCGGACGGAACGTGGCGCTGGCCTTCGACGGGGACCGCGGCTTCCTGGACGCCCCGGACCTCGTGGCCGATCTCCACGATCGGGGCCGGCACGTGGAGGTCCGCGTGGCCGAGGGAGCGAACCCCCGGGAGCTGCTGGAGCGCGCCCTGGAGGCCGGGGCGCGCATCGAGCGCTTCGAGCTGGTGGAGCCTTCCCTCCGGCAGATCTTTCTCGAGCGCGCGGGCCGACGGGGGCTCGAGGTGCCGGACGAGGAGCGGGAGCCCGGCCGGCCGTCGGCGACCGCGGCGGCCGGGGTGGAGACCACGGCCACAGGGGAGGAGACGGGCCCGTGAACCCGCTCCGCCTCCTCAACCGTACGGTACGGGCCGTGATCCGCCGCGAGTACCTGCAGCGAGTCACCAACAAGTGGTTCCTGGTGACCACCTTCGGCGTTCCACTCCTCATCCTCGCGTTCACCCTCCTGCCGGGCTGGCTCGCCGCCAGCGGAGACGCGAGCGCCGAGGGCCTGAGCATCGCCGTGGTGGACCGGACCGGGGCCGGCCTGGGCGAAGCGGTGGCCGCCCGGCTGAACGCGGGCGAGGGCCCCGCTCCGCGACAGGAGCTCGCGGGCGCCGCGAACTCGACGGCCACCGACTCGGCCGGCGTCGGACCCGCCGAGAGCGTCGCCCTGCGCGCGACGGCGGCCGGCGGCGTGCCCGACGCGCTGGACCGCGAGGGCCTGGCCGCCCGGCTCCGAGCGTCGGGCTACGACGCCTTCCTGGTCCTCGGACCCGACCTGCTGGGCGGAGGTGAGGTGGAGCTGCTCTCCACCCGGAGCGTCGGACTCGCCGACCGGCCCCGGATCCGCCGGGCCGTCCGAAGCGCGGCCATCGCGCTCCGACTGGACCGGGCCGGGCTGCCGCGAGCCGAAGCCGACAGCCTTCTGGGCGTCGCCGAGATCGGGCTCTCGACGACCCGAGTGGGCGAAGAGGGACTCCAGTCACAGGCTGCGGTGCAGGTGGCCGGCTTCGCGATGGGCTTCATCCTGTACTTCATGCTGATCATCTACGGGCAGATGATCGTCCGCGGGGTGATCGAGGAGAAGAGCTCCGACATCGTGGAGGTGCTCCTCTCCTCGCTCCGGCCCTGGGAGCTCATGCTCGGCAAGATCATCGGCGTGGGCGCGGTGGGCCTGACGCAGGTCGCCATCTGGGGTGTGGTCCTGGTGGCCGCCGCCACCTGGGGAATGGCTGCCGCCGCGCCGGCCCTGGCGGAGGCGGGCATCGACATCGGAGCGGCCCTCGGACTACCTCTGATCGAGATCGCGGGCACGTTCCTCCTCTTCTTCCTCCTGGGGTACCTGCTGTACTCCTCCCTCTTCGCCGGGGCCGGCGCCATGGCGGGGAGCGAGCAGGACACCCAGCAGGTGGTCGTGCCCATCACCATGCTCATCGCGGCCGGATTCGTCCTGCTCTTTCCGATGATGGAATCGCCCGGCGCGACCTGGGCGGTGATCGCGTCGCAGATTCCGCTCCTCAGCCCGATCCTCATGCCGGCCCGGATCGCCATCGGCGCCGCCCCGACCTGGGAGCTGGTCCTCTCCATCGCGCTCCTGGGCGGCGGGGTGCTGGGGTCCGTGTGGCTGGCCGGCCGCATCTACCGCGTGGGCATCCTCATGAGCGGCAAGCGGCCGAACCTGCCGGAGCTGATCCGCTGGGTCCGGTACGGCTGACCACCGTCCAGCATCCGAGAGCGAGGACGCGACTGAAGTGAGTTCACCTCAGAGCGGCCAGAAGATCGGGATCACGGCCAGCGCCACGCCCAGGACCAGCACCCAGAGCGCCGCACCGACGCGCGTGAAGTCGAAGAAGCGGTAGTTGCCGGGGCCGTAGACCATGAGGTTGGTCTGGTAGCCGATGGGGGTGAGCATCGAGACCGACGCGCCGATGGTCACCGCGATGGCCAGCGGCCGCGGGTCCAGACCCTGGGCAGCGGCCAACGAGAGGGCGATGGGAAAGATGAGGGCGGCGGCACCGTTGTTCGTGATGACCTCGGTGAGCACGGCCGTGGTCAGCAGCAGCCCCCCCACGATCCCGATCTCCCCGTAGCCCGCGAAGACGTCGATCATGCCGGCGCCGAGCCACGCCGCCGCGCCGCTGGCCTCCATGGCCTGCCCCAGGCCCAGCGCCGCACCCACGACCACGAGGACCGACCAGTCCACCGCTTCCCGGGCCTGGCCGGGGGTCAGAAACCCGGCGGCCACCATGGCGAACGCCCCCATCACCCCGGCTACAGCGATGTGCGTGACCCCCGCGGCGGCCAGGACCACCACGCCCACCAGGATGGCGAGGGCGGCCAGCGGACCGGGCGCGGCCTCCGCCCGCTCCGGCGTAACCCGCTCCTCGTCGCCAGACTCACTGGCCACGAAGAACTCCGGCCGGTCCTCGAAGGCTCGCCGAAAGTGGGACGCCGTCTCCAGCATCAGCACGTCACCCGGTCGGAGCCGAATCTCCCCCAGGGGCTTCTCCACATGCCGGCCGCCCCGCCGGACGCCGGTGACCACGGCGTTGAACCGGTCCGGGAACTCGAGCTGCTCCAGCGGTGCGCCGACCAGGGGCGACCCGTCCCGGATCACGACTTCATGCCGCTCGGGCTCCGGCTCGGCCTCGGCCATCCGCTCGCGGTCGACACCGGGAACCCGCCGCAGGCCCTCCACCGGATGCTCGCCGATCCGGACCGGCGGACTCTTCTCTCCGGCGCCGGCGACCTCCTCGTAGACCAGCACGTCCCCCTCCGCCAGTGTCTCGTCGGGATCCACCGGACCATAGCGCCTTCCTCCCCGCTGCAGGACCACCAACCCCAGGCCGGGCAGGGTTTCCAGCGATGCCTCCTCCACCGTCCGGCCGGCCAGCGGCGAACGGGCCTCCACCTCGAACTCCACGATGGCACCCCGCTCCCGCTCCTCGGCGGCCCGCACCTCCTCGCGGTCCGGGAGCAGCGCCGGGGCCACGAAGACCAGATATCCCCATCCCACCAGCGCGCACGGCACGCCCACCCGGGCCAGCTCGAAGAATCCCAGGCCCTCCATCCCGTGGCTCTGCAGGAGCCCGTGGATCACCAGATTCGTCGACGTGCCGATGAGGGTGCAGATCCCGCCCAGGATGGCGGCGAAGGAGAGGGGCATGAGCAACTTGGAGGCCGACAGGCCGTGTTCGCGCGACCACACGCGTACCGCCGGGATCGCCATGGCCACGATAGGCGTGTTGTTTAGGAACGCCGAGCTGAGGGTGACCGACGGCACCAGGCGGGCCAGAGCGGAGCGGAGGGAGCGCTCCTGGCCCAGCAGATGCTCGGCCGCGGCGTCCAGGGCGCCGGATTCCCGCAGCCCCGCCGCCACGACGTACAGGGAGCCCAGGGCCACCAGAGTCGGGTTCGCGAAGCCCTGGAGCGCCCGGTCCAGGTCCACGATGCCCAGGAGGACCAGAAGCGTCAGACCTCCCATCATCAGCATGTCGACGCTGTACAGCTCCATCACCAGCGCCGTCAGCAGCAGCGCCAGGACGGCGAGCGTCAGCAGGGCTTCTCCACCAGGCATGCGTCTCCCGTTCGGACGGTGAGCAAATCGGACACCATACGGACACGCGGGCGATCGACGGCCGGGGTCCGCCGTCAGATCACACCAGTCAACTGGCCCCCATCAGCTCACCACTGGAAGCTCACGCCGGTGATGAGGGTGAGATCGTTCTTCTCGGCGGCCGGCTCCCCGGGGGCTCCCTGGAAGGGCGTGGCATCGAAATCGTCGATCACCGTCACGCGGAGCCCGAGGGCGTCCGTGATCTGCGTGGTCAGGGTCGCCTGAACGTGAAGGAGGTAGTCCGAGAAGTCGTCCGCCTTCGGGTTGTATCGGAGCTCCTGGTCCAGGGAGGTGGTCTCGCTCACCTGCAGCGAGAAGCTCTGCGTCAGGGCGTAATAGAAGGACGAGGTCGTCGTCCCGTCGACGTACGCGTCACGGATCCAGTTGGCACCGCCCTCGGCCGAGAGCTGGTAGGTCTCGCCCTGCGCCACCACGTAGCCGGCGCCGGTTCCGGGCGCGAGCCGCAGGTCCAGACCCGCCGGCTCGTTGAAGGCGCCAGCCCCCCGCGCGGTGAAGTAGAAACGGTCGCCGGGAAAGTAGCGATAGCTGGAGCCGAGCTCTCCCCGGTTCGTCACCTCCTCGCCCTCGTCGGTCGTCCGGAGGTAGGTGGCGGAGAACGACAGGCGCTGCCGGGCGAACTCCCGGGTTGCGTTGGCCCCGACCGAGATGCTCGTCGTCTCGCTGTTCCCGGAGGTGAGAGTGAGCCCGAAGTCAGCGCTTCCGGCCCAACCCAGCTCCTCCCCCGATGCGTCCTGGGCCGAGAGGCCTCCGTCCGGGAGGTCCTGTGCGGAAGCAGGGTCGGGTGCCAGCAGGACTCCGACGCCGACGACGGCCGCCAGGAACGTGCGAACGGCCCGTGACGAGAGGTGAGCACGGAAGCGGCAACCAGAGAGTGGGGTGAAGTACATGGCTGGAGCGGGCTGGAGTGGAGGAGAAGACCTGCCGTTCGTCACGACCCGACCCGAAAGAGCTGTGCCGTCGGCCGGTTCCGGGTTGGCGGCGCGGAGCGCTCCAGCCCGGAACGACAGGAGCCCGGAAGGATCGCTCCCTCCGGGCTCTGCCACGTGGTCGGCCAGCTGTCCGTCAGCCCGTCGGGGCCGAAACGGGCCAGGCCGGTCGTCGCTTTCCGAATCAGCCTTCCAGCGCCACGTCGTCGTCACCGACGATCAGGTGCTTCCGGATCGCGGTGCGGACCCTCGGCGAGAGGGCGGCCGAGCCGGAGAGGCGCTGCGCCTTCCAGCCATTGTCGTTCGCCCGAAGAAAATCACCGGCCTCGTGCGAGAGCAGGGCCGCTCTCAGGTAGCTCTCGGCAGCCAGGTCGATGTCGCCGAAGCCCGTGCCGATGGCAGCCGCACGCTCGAAGTTTCGCACGGCGCGGCCGTGCTTGCCCGCGAAGAAGTATGCGTCGGCCGCCTTCCGGTACAGCTTCCCCGTCTTCATGTCGCCGTCGCCTCGGAGCTCGGCGGCGCGCTCGAAGCGGGAGGCGGCCTTCTTCCACTCGTTCCGCTCCACGAACGTCTTGCCTTCCCGGTAGAGCCGGTCGGAGTCCGTCACGCGGGACTGGTTCTCCAACATGACCCGGTCCTGCTCGAGGCGCGGTAGCTCCGAGAGCGGAACCGTCTGCTGCGCTGACGCCGTGGCGGCACCGGCGAGGAGGAGGGCGGCGGCCAGGCCGGCCGGCACGAGAGAGTGGTGGTTGCTGATGCGCATCGTCGTTCTCCTGTCTGTGGTACGGGCTCGCGACCGGGGGGCCGCATTCAGGTTCCGGTGTTCGGGGACACGCTCGTCGTGCCTCCATGATCCATGTGTAAGTACGCGCGCCCGCCTCCCGGAGTTGTGGCCTCTCGATGAACGGGGACAGGTGGCGGCGAGCAGTCGGGATCGTGCGACGAGTGACGGACGGCGCCGGGCTGCGACCGAGCGGTTCCGGATGGACCGGCAGGAAGGATTCGCCGAACGGGAGACGATCGGAGAGACGACAGAGCGGCCCCGGCGTCGAGGGCCGAACCCGGAGCTCAGCTCGGGGAGCTCCCCCCGGCGTCCCCATCATCTTCCAGCAGGGGCATCTGATCGTCCCGGCTGGAAGGGACCTCGTGGCACTGGCGGCACCGGGCCTCGTAGGTCTCGAAGCCGCCCACCTTGATGGTGGGGCCCTCGGCCGGGGCGGGACGTCCGTCGAGCAGCCTCTGGTTGCGGGTGGCCGGCTCGCCGCATTTCACGCAGATGGCGTGCAGCTTGTCGACCTCCTCGGCCACCGCCAGCAGGCTCGCCACCGGTCCGAACGGCTCCCCCCGGAAGTCCATGTCCGTACCGGCCACCATGACCCGGCACCCCCGGTCGGCCAGCGCGTTGGCCACCCGGACGATGCCGTCGTCCAAAAACTGGACCTCGTCCACCGCCACGACCTCGGTTTCGTCCTCGAGGTGCTCCGTGATCTCGCGGGACTCGGAGATGGGACGAGCGCGAAACTCGGAGCCATCGTGGGAGGTGATGCGCTCGATCCCACCGTATCGCTCGTCGAGATGCGACTTGAAGACCTGGACCCTGCGGTCGGCGATGAGGGACCGGCGGACACGTCGGAGGAGCTCCTCCGACTTGCCGCTGTACATCACGCCGGTGATGACCTCGATCCACCCCTCCCGGCCGTCATGCAGCATGGCTGCTCGAAAGGCCGGTCAGGACAGCGGCTCGGACTCCTGGAGGAGATCCAGGAGACTCGACTCGTCCAGCTCCTCCAGCTTGCGCTCCGCGACCGCGGTGTTTCCGCTCTCCTCCTCTACGAAGCGGGCCCGACGCGAGGGCTCCGTGAGGCAGAGAAAATAGAGACGCGCCGCGGCCTCGCTCTCGGGCTGGCCGCCCGAGACGTAGGCCTCCCACTCGAGAAAGTCCTCGTCGTAGAACGTCCGCCTCATGACTCCGCGCCCTCTACACCTTCACCGATTCGGAAAGGAGCTCGCGCAGGTCGTCCTCGGAGAGCTCCTCCACGGCCTTCCGTGGATCCTTAGACACGCCCGACGGGGCTTCGTTGTACCGCTGCGGTTCCTCCGGATTGGACTTGCAGCGGAAAAGGACCTTCAGCCGGGGAGACTGGGCATTCGTGCCCGAGTGCAGCGACAGCTCCGCCTCCCAGCGGTTACCGCCGATGCTCGTGAAGTCCACGCGCCTGCTGTTGGCCGCCCCGTCCAGCCGGAAGAGGAGCTTCTTCAGAAGACTGGCGTCCGGGTCGGTGCCGATGCGTCCCATGAGACGGTAAAGTGATTGACCGGTGAGGGTTCCTGCGAGCACGGACGGCGAAAAGTAGAGGAGTTCGATCGGCCTTGCTACCCCTTCGGCGGGTCGCCCGGCAGGGGGCACTCTGGTTTCCCTCGTCCGGTCGCGGCATTAGCGTTGGAAGGGACCGGACCATGCCGGTGCGATCGCCCGCTCCGGCAGTACGCCGCCGGCCCCGTCGAGCCGGGCGGAACGAGCTCCGAGCCCAGGGGTGGAGAGATGACGCCTTCCAATTCCGAGCAGAGACCCTCGCCGCCGGGTCCGATCGATGGTATCGCCGAGCGGGTCCCGGAGCTGGAGGAGCTCCTGCGGTCACTGGAGGGAGTGGAGGCGGTGAGCCTCATTCCCGGAGAGAACGGCGGCTTCCAGGAAATTCACGTTCTCAGCGACGCGCGGGTCGAGCCGAAGAAGGTCGTCCGGAACGTGGAGTCGGCGCTGCTGGCCGAGGCCGGGGTCGAGATCGACCACCGGATCATCTCCGTGGCCCAGCGCCGGAGCGACCTCCCCGAGCCGACGGAGAACGATTCACCCGAGTCGTCGGAAGAGTCTGCCACGGACACGACAGAGGCGGGGGATGCCTTCTCGGCGGACCGTCTGGTGCTCCGGAACGTTCACCTGGAGCGAAGCGCCGGGGAGAAGATTACCTGCACGGTGACGCTGGAGGGCGAGGAGCGCTACCGGGGCCAGGCGGCGGGCATGGACCACCGCAAGACCCGGCTCACCGTGGTCGGCAAGGCCGTTCTGGACGCTCTCCGGGATGTCACGGACGACGGAAGCGGCCTGATGCTCGACGGCGTCGAGACCGTGAACGCCTTCGGCCATCGCGTGGTCCTCGTCCTCGTCCACACCATGCAGAACCGCCGCGCCATTCCCCTCACCGGAGCCGCCCTGGTCGAGGACAGCCCGGAAGAGACGGCGGTGCTGGCCGTGCTCGACGCTACCAACCGCTGGCTGGCCAAGCAGTAGCCGAGCGGGCGGAGCCGCGTCACACGGCGGCGAGGTTCCCGCGCCTCACTCGCATCCAGCGATCCGCGAACTTCTCAAACCAGAGCAGGCCGTGCTCCCTGAGCCTGCCGCGGACCTCTTCTGACAGTTCTCGCTCGCCATCTTCGTCGCTGATCTCGGCCAGCCAGAGCAGCTTCAGGTAGCTGAGGGTGTCCGTCTTTCGGTAGCTCTCCGCCCGCTGCCTCAGCACGTGCGCCGGGGATTCGTCCTCGCCGCAGAAGGCAGAGAACCAGGCCATCTTGAACCCCTCCTGGCTCAGGGAGCGCTCGTCGATCAGGCTCTTGACCTTCCGGTACTGGCGATCCGCGGCGCGCCGATCGCCGGCCTGCAGATCGAGCAGGCCCAGGCAGGCGCGTGCCTCCGCTTCGTACTTCT
>CAZFDK010000028.1:0-30116 GCA_964518305.1 uncultured Gemmatimonadota bacterium
GGGCCACGGCCACAGCGGCCCGCTTGCGGCCGCACGATCTCCGTGACCGCTCCGCTCCTCGAGCTTCTTGCCCCAGCGGCGGAGGTCCGAATCCGTGGCCAGGGGACCCAGGATGTAGTGGGCAGACTGGACCAGAAGCCGCCGGCACAGCCCGTCGCCCTTCTTGGTGATTCGACCGCGACGCTCCGTCTCGCCGGAATCACTCTGCCTCGGTACCAGTCCCAGGTACGGGCCCACCGACCGGCTCTTCCGGAACTGAGTGGGATCCTCGATGGTGAGCACGAAGTAGAGGGCGCACTTCGCGCCGACTCCCTCGACCTGCCGGAGCAGCTCCGTCTCCGGATATCGCTCCTCGCAAAGTTGCTCGATCCGTCGGTCGAACGCCTTGATTCGGTCGTTCAGCTCGTCGATCTGCTCGATGACCGGGACCAGGCCGGGACGGAGCTCCGGCGGGACGTGTTCGGCCACCTTCCCCGGGAAGGCCATCGTCGAAGAGCTCGGAAGCCGCTCGCCCCAGGACTTTACCGCGCCCCGGACGTGACTCACCAGCCGCGTCCGAACCCGGACCAGCTGATCCCGGGCCTTGAACAACGCCCGATCGGCCTGGACCTGCTCACCCCGGTGGCTGACCGGAGCGAGCAGCTTGGGGTCCATCCGTCCGACCCGCGCCAGGTATTCCGCGTCGGCCCGGTCCCGCTTCCGGTCGTTCTCGTAGATCAGACGCAACTTCCTCGGGTTCGCCACGACCACCTCGTGACCCTGGTCTCGGAGCAACCGGCTGATCCACGGGGAATGAGTGCCCACCTCCAGGACCACCCGCTCCGGCTCTCCCCCAAACCGCCGCTCGAGGGCCGCCCGGGTCGTCCGAATCTGGCCGCGCTCGACAACCTCCCCGGCCCGGTCGATCACGCAGATCTCGGTGTGTCGATCCGCCAGGTCGAGGCCGACTGTCCGGGGCGGAACCGACGTGCTATCTTGCTTGTGACTCATTCGGCCAACCTCCGTCCGTGGGCTTCGAGCCCGTTCACCCTTTCTGAGGACCTCGACGGTAAGGTACCTCGCCAAGGGCGGAGGTTGGCCTTCTCACTTCAATCTTGATCCCGCTATCCGCCAGTACCACCAATGTCGCGGAAAAAAACGCCTCTACAGCCGCCTCCGCGAGTATGATTCAGGCGGCCGCGGCTCCTGTACCCGAAAACCCAGGTTCATCGGACTCCGCCGCCTGCTTACACCGTCTCGCCTCTCTGCCAGCCTCGTTGAAGAGTTCTCGGTCGTAACCGTAGACAAACTCGCCCATTGCTTGTCCTCCACCCCGGATAGCTGACCGACGCGTTAGCGTTGAGGTGATACGGTAGGCGTCGCCCTCCGTCCACGGGTCCGGTGACGTACTGCACGTCGAGGCTAAAGACCTATACCTCAACCTGAACAGCGGCAGGAGAGAAAATACAGCCTTGGCCCGGCCCGGCGGTCGCCCTACCATCCGTGCCTCCGGGAACGGCTCTATCTCAGTCCACGTTCAGTCCACAGACCCCGTCAGAAGGTGTCATTTTGCGTGGAACGGAGTCGAGTACGTGGGTGGCGATAACCCCCGTGGTGGCGGTCGTTGTACGCTCTATATCGAAGTATGACAAAGGCTTACATTGAATATTGGCATCACCTGCTATCCCACCTATGGCGGCTCGGGGGCCGTGGCCACGGAGCTGGGTCTGGAGCTGGCCGAGCGGGGACACGAGGTTCACTTCATCTCGTACGCTCAGCCCTTTCGGCTCCCGGGCTTCCGCGAGGGCGTGTACTTCCACGAGGTGGAGGTCAACCGCTACCCGCTCTTCGAGTTTCCCCCGTACTCCCTCGCGCTGGCCGTCACCATGCACACGGTGGCCCGGGAGCGGGACCTGGACCTGCTCCACGTCCACTATGCCATCCCTCACGCCACCAGCGCCTGGATCGCCCGGGAGATGCTCCGGGACGAGGGGAAGGACCTGAAGATCATCACCACCCTGCACGGAACCGACATCACGCTGGTGGGGCAGGACCCGAGCTTTCGGACCATCACCGAGTTCTCGATCTCCCACTCGGACGCCCTGACCGCCGTCTCCCGGTATCTGAAGGAGGAGACGAATGCGGCCTTCGATTGCCGCGGATGCGAGATCCAGGTTATCCCGAACTTCATCGACCCCGATACCTACAGCCGGGACGAGGAGAGCTGCCACCGGGAGTCGTTAGCGCCGGAGGGAGAGAAGTTGCTCTTTCACATCTCCAACTTCCGGCCGGTGAAGAGGATGGCCGACGTGATCCGGGTATTCGCCGGCGTCCGGAGCGAGCTGGCCTCCCGCCTGATCCTCATCGGCGACGGCCCACAGCGGGAGATCGCGCGCCGGACAGCCGAGGAGCTGGGGGTCGACGACGACGTGGTGTTCCTGGGGAAGCTGGAGTCCGTGTCGGAGCTCCTCTCCTGCGCCGACCTCTTCGTGCTGCCCAGCGAGGAGGAGTCCTTCGGACTGCTGGCGCTGGAGGCCCACGCGTGCGGCGTGCCGGTGGTCGGGTCTTCGGGTAGCGGACTGGCCGAGGTGGTGGAGGACGGCGTCACCGGCAGCCTGCATCCGGTGGGCGACGTCGGGGCCATGGCCGACAGCGCCATGGAGTACCTGACCGACGACGAGCTGTGGGAGCGCACCTCCCGCGCGGCGCGGACACGGGCGAACGAGGACTTCTCCGCCAGCCGCGTGGTGCCCGCCTACGAGCAGTTCTACCGCGAGGTCACCGGAGTCGGCGGGGACGACGGACGAGGATGAGCTGGTGGGAGGCCGCGATCCTCGGGGTGGTGCAGGGCGTGACGGAGTTCCTTCCGGTCTCCAGCAGCGCCCACCTGGTGCTGGGACAGGCCCTACTGGGTGTCCGATCCCCGGGCGTGGTGTACGAGGCCGCCGTCCACCTGGCGACGCTGGTGGCGGTGGTGTGGGTCTACCGGCGGCGGGTGGTCGAGCTGACGGTCGGGATGGTGCAGGGCGACCGGAGGGCCTGGGCCTACGTGGGGCTCCTGGCGCTGGCGTCGGTGCCGGCCGCCACGGTGGGCCTGTGGCTCCGGGAGCCCATCGAGGCCACCTTCGAGAGACCTGTCGTGGCGGCCGGTCTGCTCCTTATCACGGGGCTCCTCGTGGCGTCCATCCGGTGGACGGCCGATGCGGCCGCGGAGGAGCGCCCGGGCGTCCGGGGGGCGATCCTGGTCGGGGTCGCCCAGGCCGCCGCCATCATGCCGGGTATCTCCCGCTCCGGCTCGACCGTGGCGGCCGGCGTGTGGCGCGGCGTGGAGCCGGCGCGCATGGCCGAGTTCTCCTTTCTGCTCTCCGTGCCCGCCGTGGGTGGCGCGGCCCTGCTTCAGATGGGCCCCGGGCAGCTGGGCGTGGTCCGGCTGCTGGCCCCGGAGCTGGCCGTCGGATTCGCGGCGGCGGCCGTGAGTGGCGTTCTGGCGATCCACCTCTTCGTCCACGCCCTCGAGGCCGGCAGCTTCCACCGTTTCGCCTACTACTGCTGGCTGGTGGGCGGCGGCTACCTGCTCGCGGCGTGGCTGTGGCCGGGGCTCCGCGGATGACGGGGACCGACGACGCCCCCGACGCCGCGGAGCGCCTGGTTCGGGCGGCGCTCTCGGAGGACGTGGGGGACGGGGACCGAACCACCGCGTGGTCCGTGCCCGAGGGTACGTGGGGACGCGCGCACATCGTGAGCCGCCGGTCCGGTGTGATCGCCGGCGGCGACCTGGTGGTGCGCGTCTTCCGCTCGCTGTCGGAGGACGTGGAGGTCGACCTCGCCGTGGAGGACGGCGGCGAGGTGGAGGCGGGCGGAGCGGTGGGCCGCCTGGAGGGCCCGCTGCGCCCCGTCCTCACCGGGGAGCGGACGGCCCTCAACTTCCTCTCCCACCTCTCGGGCGTGGCTACGCGCACCCACCGCTTCGTGCGGGCCGTGGAGCACACCCGGTGCCGGATCACGGACACGAGGAAGACGACACCCGGTTGGAGAGGCCTGGAGAAGACGGCCACCCGGGCCGGCGGTGCCGTGAATCATCGCATGGGCCTGTACGACATGGTCCTGCTGAAGGAAAACCATATACGGGCGGCCGGCGGCGTGCGGGCCGCCATCGAGTCCGTGCGGGACCGCGCCGACGAGGAGGGGCTGGCCGTGGAGGTGGAGGTGGAGTCGGCCGTAGAGGTGCGCGAGGCGCTCCCGGCCCGGCCGGATCGGCTTCTCCTGGACAACATGTCGCTGTCGCAGCTCCGCTCGGCGGTTCGTATCGTTGGCCGCGTTGACGCGCCGCGGCCGGTGCTGGAAGCCTCGGGCGGGGTGGATCTGGAGACGGCGCCGGCGGTGGCCGAGACCGGCGTGGATCTGATCTCGGTAGGGCGACTGACGCACTCGGCGCCGGCCCTGGATCTTTCGCTGCTGGTCGAGAAAGTGGAGGGACCATGATAGACGAGGCCGAACAGTGGAACGGGTTTACTCGCGATGACCTTCAGCACCGCTGGAGTCGGGAGTCCGTGCACGTGTTTGGCAGCGTGGACTCCACCAACGAGCGGGCGGGCGAGCTGGCCGAGTCCGGGGCGCCGGCCGGCACCGTCGTCGTGGCGCGGGAGCAGACCGAAGGCCGCGGGAGGGCGGGCCGGACCTGGCACTCCCCGCCGGACGAGGGCGTCTACATGAGCGTGATCTTCCGACCCGACCGCATCGACAACCCGGTGCTCCTCCAGCTGCTGGCCGGTCTCGGAATCGCAGCCGAGCTGGATGCCGACTTCGAGGGCCTCGATCCGGCGGTGAAGTGGCCCAACGACCTGATCGCCGACGACCGGAAGCTCGGCGGGGTGCTGAGCGAGGCGACCTGGGAGGAGGACACGCCGCAGCACCTGGTGGTGGGGACGGGTATTAACGTGGAGGAGCCCGACTCCCTGCCGGAGGAGCTCCAGGGCGGCGCCACCTCCATGCAGAAGGTGCTGGGCGAAGAGGTTCCCCTCGTCGACGTGGCGGACGCTGTGCTCCGCGGCCTCGAGAAGCGGCTCGTGGACCCGCCGCGGAGCCTGGACGAGCCCTCCCTGGACCTGCTGGACCGGTACGACTGGCTGCGGGACCGTCGCGTCGACGTCCAGCCCGAGGACGAAGACGAGTTCCTGGACGGCGTCTGCGTGGGCGTCGCCCCCGACGGCGCTCTCCTCTTCCGCCCGGATCGGGGGGCCCTCCGCCGCCTCCACTCGGCCACGGTCCGGGTGCCGGAATGGTGACCCGCCTGGCCGTCGACGTCGGAAACACGGAGACCGTGGTGGGCCTCTTCCGCGGCCTGGAGCCCGTGGAGTGCTGGCGGCTCTCCACCGACCCGCGGCGGACGGCGGACGAGCTCCAGCTGGCGGTGGAGGGGCTCCTGGATCGGGCCCCCGGGGAGGCCGTGGCCTCGCTCCGCAGGGCGGCCGTGGCCTCGGTGGTCCCACCGGTGGACCGGATGTGGGAAGAGACGCTCACGGCTCTGGACCTGGGCGTGCTCCGGCTGGACGCCGACACCGAGCTCCCGGTGACCCTGGACGTGGACGAACCGGATACGGTGGGAGCCGACCGCATAGCCAACACGCTGGCGTGTACCGAGCTCCACGAGCGCGACACCCTGGTGGTGGACCTGGGCACCGCCACCACCTTCGACTGCGTCACCGCCGACGGCGTCTTCCGGGGCGGCGTCATCGCTCCCGGGCCGCGCGCCGGATTGGAGCGACTGTCGGAGACCGCCTCCAAGCTGCCCACCGGCGAGATCGAGCCGCCGGAGCGGGTGATCGGCCGCAACACCGACGCCTGTCTAACCTCGGGCATCTTCTACTCCGTGGTGGACGGGATCGACGGGATCGCGGAGCGCGTCCTCTGCGAGTGGGGCGCGGACGATCCGCTGGTCGTGGCCACCGGCGGACTGGCGGGGGTCATCGGGGAGCACTGCGAGACCGTGGAGCGGATCGAGCCGTTCCTCACGCTGAGAGGCCTGGCGGCGGCCGACCGGCACGCTGCCGGGCTCGACCCGGCCCGGACCGCGTGAGCTGACATGGAGTGGGGCGCTACGGTGCCCCTCGCCGGCCCCGTCCGTTGCCAATGTGACAGTCGGCGGCGCGGCGCGTGTCACGGTGACAGCAGACCGGCGCCGAGGAGGCTGGTCCACCTCCCGCGAGGCCGATACTTCTCGCCCTTCCGGGTGGCACACGTCCTGCACCATCCAATGGGCGGATCGAGAGTCGTCGGTCCGTCGTTCGTCGGACACGTGCGTGGAGATCCACCGCGCCCGAGAGTCGGCGCGGATCCCGAACACTTACGTCATCGCATGCGCAACCAGCAGGAGGAAGCGGAGATGGCAACCAGGACCAAGGTCAACGTGAAGCCCCTCGCCGACCGTGTCGTCGTGACCCCCATCGAGGAAGAGGAAGAGATGCGGGGAGGACTCTACATCCCCGACACCGCCAAGGAGAAGCCCCAGCAGGGCCGTGTCGTCGCCGTGGGGCCGGGCGCCCTGAACGACGACGGGGAGCGGATGCCGATGGAGGTCGAGGAGGGCGACCGCGTCCTCTACGGCAAGTACTCCGGAAACGAGGTCACCGTGGACGGTGACGAGCTGCTGATCGTCGAGCAGAGCAACGTCCTCGCGATCCTCGACTAGCAGCGGCTGTCGGACCCCGTGCACTTCCGCCCGGCCGGGCGGGAGTGTATGGGGGCTGACCTGATCACGGAAGCATCCAGATAGACCACCAGACAGAAACCCGGAGGAAGACGAATCATGGGTAAGGATCTGCAGTTCAGTTCCAGGGCACGCCAGCGGCTGCAGAGCGGCGTCGACAAGCTGGCTCGGGCCGTCAAGGTGACGCTCGGGCCGAAGGGACGGAACGTCGTTCTGGAGAAGAGCTTCGGCAGCCCGACGATCACCAAGGACGGCGTCACCGTCGCCAAGGAGATCGAGCTCAAGAATCATATGGAGGACATCGGCGCGAAGATGGTCAATGAGGTCGCCACGAAGACCTCCGACGAGGCCGGGGACGGAACCACGACGGCTACCGTCCTGGCACAGTCCGTCTTCCGGGAGGGACTCAAGAGCGTCACCGCCGGAGTCAACCCGATGGCCCTTAAGCGGGGCATCGACGCCGCCGCGAAGCAGGTGGTCTCCGAGCTGCGCGAGATCTCCGTTGAAACCAGTGGCAAGAAGGAGATCGCCCAGATCGGCTCGGTCTCCGCCAACAACGACCCGGAGATCGGGAACCTCCTCGCCGACGCCATGGAGAAGGTCGGCAAGGACGGCGTCATCACGGTCGAAGAGGCCACGGGTCTCGAGACCAGCCTCGAGACCGTCGAAGGGATGCAGTTCGACCGGGGCTACCTCTCGCCCTACTTCGTGACGGACTCGGAGGGCATGTCCGTGGAGCTCGAGGATCCCCTGATTCTCATCCACGACGACAAGATCTCCAACATGAACGACCTTCTCCCCGTCCTGGAGAAGGTGGCCCAGATGGGCAAGCCCCTGCTGATCATCGCCGAGGACGTGGAGAACGAGGCGCTGGCCACGCTGGTGGTCAACAAGCTCCGGGGCACCCTCAAGGTCTGCGCCGTGAAGGCACCGGGCTTCGGCGACCGCCGCGAGCAGCAGCTCCGGGACATCGCCACGCTCACCGGCGGACAGCTCATCAGCGAGGAGCTGGGCTTCAAGCTGGAGAACGCCGTCGCCAGCGACCTCGGCGGAGCCGCCCGCGTGTCCATCGACAAGGACACGACGACGATCGTCGACGGCGCGGGCTCCGACGAGGAGATTCAGGGCCGCATCGCCGAGATCCGGACCTCCATCGAGAAGTCCGACTCGGACTACGACCGCGAGAAGCTGGAGGAGCGGCTGGCGAAGCTCGCCGGCGGTGTCGCGGTCATCAACGTCGGCGCGGCCACGGAAACGGAGATGAAGGAGAAGAAAGCACGCGTCGAGGACGCGCTGCACGCCACCCGCGCCGCGGTGGAAGAGGGCATCGTGCCCGGCGGCGGCGCCGCTCTGCTCTGGGCGCAGAAGGCCCTGGACGGCTTCGACGCCGGCGGCGAGGACGAGAACATCGGCGTCCAGATCGTCCGCCGCGCCCTGGAGGAGCCGGCACGGCAGATCGCCAACAACGCCGGCGCTGAAGGGTCCATCGTCGTGGAGCGCATCCGCGGGAAGGACCAGCTCAACTGGGGCTACAACGCCGCGACCGACACGTACGAGGACCTGGTGGAGGGAGGAGTCATCGACCCGACCAAGGTCACGCGGTCGGCGCTCCAGAACGCGTCCTCCATCGCCGCTCTCCTGCTCACCACCGAGTGTGTGGTGGTCGAGAAGGAGGAGGACGAGGAGGAAGACGACGCGGGCGAAGCGGAGGACTACTACTGACCGCGGACGTACCGTCGTCCAGAGAAGGCCCGGCCTCGCGCCGGGCCTTTTTTATGTGGGAGAGGGTGGCGGGCGCCCGAGCACGCCGTACATTTGTGGCATGCTGCACACTGGCCCCAAAGCGCGAACGGCTGGAGCCGCGGCCGGGATGACCGCCCCGGCGGTAGCGGGCGTACTCCTCCTCGGCCTGGTGGCGTGCTCCGGTTCGCCGACCCCGGACGACGGCGCGCCGGAAGCGGCGGCACCGGACTCGGTCCGGGGGACGGTGCGCCAGGTCGGGAACACCCCGTTCGTTCGCACCGTGGTGGAAGGAAGCGACACGGTCACCGTCACGGGCGATCTGGAGACCGAGATCTCCCGTCTCTCCGGCGCTCGCGTCCTGGTGACCGGGACGCTCGCAAGGGGCGATCGTCCGGGCCCGAGTCTGGAGGCGGCCTCCTACGAGATCCTCTCCATCGACGGGCGCGAACCGGCGGTCGGGGTCCTGGCGGAGGACGACGAGGGATTCTACCTGGATCCCGGCGAGGGCGATCCGATACGGCTCCGCGCCGTGTCCTCGGGCCTGGCGGACCGGGTGGGCGCCAGGGTCTGGGTGGTGACCGGCGAGGACGGGTCGGTCCGACGCTACGGGATCCTCCGTCCGTCGGAGCAGCCGTAGCTTCCACCGCACCGACGCATACCGGCGACGCTGCGCCGGTCGTGGCGCGACGGCACGAGTCTCGCGCGCCCGGGCGAGGTCAGCACCATCATCATCGACGGGTATGCCGATGAGCGACGACACGATCAGCATCCATCTCCCCGACGGCTCCTCCCTCGAGCTCGACGAGGGCGCCACAGCCGCCGACGCGGCGGCCGCCATCGGACCGGGCCTGGCCCGCGACGCCGTGGCCGCACGCGTGAACGGCGAGCTGTGGGACCTCGAGCGGGAGCTCCCCGACGACGCCGAGGTGGAGATCGTCACCCGGGGCGACGCGGACGAGGATGCCCTCTACGTGCTCCGCCACTCCGCGGCTCACGTGCTGGCCACTGCCGTCCGCGACCTGTGGCCGGAGGCCGGCATCGGCTTCGGACCGCCCGTGGAGGACGGCTTCTACTACGACTTCGACGTGCCGGAGACCTTCACCCCGGAGGACCTCGAGGAGATCGAGGAGAAGATGGAGGAGGTCGTGGAGGAGGACTTCCCCTTCGAGCGCCGGGAGGTAAGCCGGGAGGAGGCTCGCGAACTCTTCAGCGACGACCCCCTGAAGCTGGAGCGGCTGGAGGAGATACCCGAGGACGAGACCATCTCCGTCTACCGGGACGGTCCGTTCCTGGACCTGTGCCGCGGCCCCCACGTCCCCGACACCGGGGAAGTGGAGAACTTCCGGCTGACCAGTGCCGCCGGAGCCTACTGGCGGGGCGACGAGTCGAACCAGATGCTGCAGCGCATCTACGGAACCGCCTTCTACTCCGAGGACGCGCTGGAGCAACACCTGCAGCGGATCGAGGAGGCCAGGAAGCGAGATCACCGTAAGCTGGGACAGGAGCTCGGCCTGTTCAGCATCCAGGAGGAGGTCGGCCCGGGGCTGGTCCACTGGCATCCGAAGGGGGCCCGGATCCAGAAGCAGCTCCGCGACTGGCTCGAGGACGAGCTGGACCGTCGGGGCTACGAGTTCGTCTACACCCCGCACATCACCAGCGAAGAGCTCCTTGACCGGTCCGGCCACCTGGAGGCGTACCGGGAGATGATGTATCCCCCGATGGAGGTGGAGGGGGAGCGCGAGCCGTACCGTCTCAAGCCCATGAACTGCCCGATGCACACCCTGATCTTCGACTCGGAGACCCGGAGTTACCGGGATCTCCCGATTCGCCTGTCGGAGATCGCCAACGTGTACCGACACGAGCGCTCCGGGACCCTCCATGGCATGCTGCGCGTCCGGATGCTGACCATGGACGACGCGCACGTCTTCTGCACCCCGGATCAGATCGAGGACGAGATCGTCGACATCCTGGACCTGGTGGACCTGGTGATGAACACCTTCGGGTTCGACTATCGGTACGATCTGGCCACCCGGCCCGAGGATCGGATCGGCGAGGAGGACGTGTGGGACCAGGCCGAGGACGCCCTGGAGCAGGCCCTGGAGGGAGCTGCCGGGAGCTACGAGATCGACGAGGGAGGAGGCGCGTTCTACGGCCCCAAGATCGACATCAAGTTCGAGGACGCCCTGGGCCGGGACTGGCAGGGCGCAACCATCCAGCTCGACTTCGTGCTCCCGGAGCGCTTCGAGCTCGAGTACATCGGCTCCGACAACAGCCCGCACCGTCCCGTGATGATCCACCGGGCGATCCTGGGGACCATGGAGCGCTTCGTCGGAGGCCTCATCGAGCACTTCGGCGGAGCCTTCCCGCTGTGGCTGGCTCCGGAGCAGGTCCGCGTTCTGCCGATCACCGACGACGAGATCGAGGGCGCCCGGGAGGTGGCCGCCCGGCTCGACGACGCCGGGCTCCGGGTCTCGCTGGACAGCGAGTCTGACACCCTGAGCTACCGCATCCGCGAGGCGGAGCTGGAGAAGATCCCCTACACGCTGGTCGTCGGACAGCGGGAGCTGGAGGCCGGAACGGTGGCCGTCCGGGCCCGCGGGGCCGAGGACAAGCAGGTGGAGATGACCGTGGAGGAGTTTTTGGGCCGGGCACGTGAGCAGGTGGAGAGCAGGGCCCTGGAGCCGTACTGAGCTCAAGCGGTGCGCCGGCGGGCAACTTGCATCGATTACCTGCCGCTACGACGAGTACCCGGTGCTCCGCGGCTGCGCCGGCGAAACAGTGGTCGGCCCGAGCCGTACACACCATCCGCATCCGCGACCGGTTGCGCCCGTGCGCTCGAGGCGGGAGCGGCTGAGAAGGCAGGAAGACGAGGAGGTACCCACATGACGAAGCAGAAGACCCGCAAGGCCGCCGCGAAGCGGTTCAAGAAGACCGGCAGCGGCCACTACAAGCGCAAGAAGGCCGGCAAGAGCCACATCCTGACCAAGAAGAGTCCGAAGCGGAAGCGCCACCTCCGCAAGGACACCCTCGTTTCGGACGCCGACAAGAAGCGCGTCCGCCGGATGCTGGCCAGCGGCTGACGCCGCGGCCCGCCGCGCCCGCTTCCGAGAGAGGGCCGGCGGCACTCCGGAGTCGGCCGAGTGAACGAAGAAGAACGGGTTCGGCCCGCGCCGTGACGGCACGGGTCGGCCCGTCCACGTGCAGCAGGGAAGGTCCTGACATGCCCAGAGTGAAGAGCAACGTCGCGCGCAACAAGCGCAAGAAGAAGATCATGGACGCCGCCAAGGGGTACTTCGGCGGTCGCTCCAAGCTCTACCGGATCGCGAAGAACCGGGTGGAGAAGAGCTGGGAGCACGCCTACCGCGGTCGGAAGCAGAAGAAGCGCGACTTCCGCAAGCTGTGGATCCAGCGGATCAACGCCGCCTCGCGGCAGCACGACATGCCGTACTCCCGGTTCATCCACGGACTGGACGAGGCCGACGTCGAGCTGAACCGGAAGGTCCTGGCCGACCTGGCGGTCCGCGAGCCGGAGGCGTTCGCCGAGCTCGTACGGGTGGCCAGGGACCAGCTGGACTGAAGGGTGTCGGACGAGTCGGGGGCGGCCACCGAGGCCGGCCGCGACCTGCTCGAGCGCCTGGACCGCATTCGCTCCGAGGGCGTGGCCGCCCTCGAGGCGGCCGGTAACGAGGAACAGCTCGAAGAGGCCCGGGTGGAGTACCTGGGTCGGAGCGGGGAGCTGGCGGCCATCACCGCGGGCATCGGCGACCTCCCGCCGGAGGACCGCCCGGTGGTCGGACGGCGCGCCAACCGGGTCAAGACCCGTCTCCAAGAGGCCTACGAGAGCCGGGAGGCGGAGCTGGAGCGGGAGGCCCGGAAGAGGGAGGCCGAGTCCCGGGACCTCACCCTGCCCGGCCGCGCGGAGTGGCGCGGCGGCACGCACCCCGTCACGCAGGTCATCGACGAGATCTGCGACATCTTCTCGGAAATCGGATTCTCCCGCGTCCGGGGGCCCGAGGCCGAGACCGAGTGGTACAACTTCACGGCGCTGAACATTCCGCTGGACCACCCGGCCGCGGACATGCACGACACCTTCTACCTGGACGACGGCGTGGTCCTGCGCACCCACACCTCACCCGTCCAGGCGCGGATCATGGAGGAGCACGCTCCCCCGATCCGGATCGTGGTCCCCGGGCTCTGCTACCGGCGCGACGCCTTCGATCCGAGCCACGCCCCGGCCTTCGAACAGATCGAGGGGCTTGCCGTGGACGAGGGCGTGAACTTCGTGGAGTTCCGCTCCGCCATCGACTTCTTCGTCCACCGCTTCTTCGGCGAGGACACCCGCACGCGGTTCCGCCCGTCCTACTTCCCGTTCACGGAGCCCTCGGCCGAGGTCGACGTCTCCTGCCCGATGTGCGACGGCGCCGGCTGCTCCACGTGCAAGAATTCCGGATGGATCGAGATCATGGGTGCCGGGATGGTGGACCCGGCGGTGTTCGAGGCGGTGGGCTACGACCCGGAGCGGTACACGGGATACGCCTTCGGGATGGGCCCGGCACGGATCGCCATGATCCGCCACCGTATCCCGGACATGCGTCTCCTCTACCGCGGCGACGTCCGCTTCCTGGAGCAGTTCGTCCGATGACGAGGATCGCGATCGCATGAGGATCTCGGTCAACTGGCTGCGGGAGCTCCTTCCGGAACTGGACGCCGACGCCGGAGAGATCGCCGACCGGCTCAGCGAGCGGGCGGTGCCGGTGGAGGAGCTGGTGCGCGTGGGCGAGGGCCTGAACGACCTGGTGGTGGCCCGCGTGCGAGAGACCCGGCCGCACCCGAACGCCGATCGCCTCACGCTGTGCCGCGTGGACCCGGGGAGCGGAGAGGACGTCGACGTGGTGTGCGGCGCTCCGGTCATCCACGAGGGGGTGCACTACCCGTGGGTCCCGCCCGGCGGCCGCCTCCCCGGCGGCATGGAGGTCGAGGAGCGGGAGATCCGCGGAGAGCGGAGCGCAGGCATGCTGTGCTCCGAGCACGAGCTCGGGCTGGGCCCCGACGAGAGCGGTATCCTGGCGCTGTCGGAGGGGGTCGAGGCGGGGCAGCCGCTGGGCGAGGCCCTGGGCCTGCCCGACACCTGCCTGGTCCTTGACCTGACGCCGAACCGCGTCGACCTGGCGGGGCATGTGGGCGTGGCGCGAGAGGTGGCGCCCCGGGAGGGCGAGGGGCCGGTGCTTCGGTCCCTCGATGGGGCGGACTGGAGCCCGCGGTGGCGGGACGGCGTGGAGAGCGCCGACGCCGCCGGCGTCTCCGTGACCGTGGAATCCCCGGAGCGCTGTCCCCGGTACCTGGGCGCCGTGATCCGTGACGTGGAGGTCGGGGAATCCCCGGCGTGGCTGGCCGGGCGCCTTCGCGCCCTGGGAGCCCGTCCCGTGAACAACGTGGTGGACGCCACCAACTGGGTGCTGCACGAGCTGAACCAGCCACTGCACGCCTTCGATCTCGGGACGGTCGAAGGGGCGGAGATCCGGGTGCGGCCGGCCGAGGAGGGTGAGGAGCTGCGGACCCTGGACGGCAGGGAGCGCGCGCTCTCACCCGAGGCCACGGTCATCGCCGACGCCCGGTCGCCGGTGGGACTGGCCGGCGTCATGGGCGGCGAGGAGAGCGAAGTCACGGCCGGCACGGGGGAGGTCTTCCTCGAGTGCGCCTACTTCGACCCCTCGAGCACGCGGGACACGGCCCGCTCCGTGGACCTCTCCACGGATGCTTCCTATCGCTTCGAACGGGGGATCGACCCCCGGGCGCAGGAGGAGGCGCTGGTCCGGTGCGTGGAGCTGATCCTGGCCACCGCCGGCGGCGACGCGGCCGCGGAGGCGGTCCGGATCGGCGGGGAGCCCGCACCTCGCCGGGAGGTGGCCCTGCGGACGAGACGCGTCCGGCAGGTGCTGGGGCGCGACGTGCCGCCGCCGAAGCTCCAACGCCTGCTGGAGCCACTGGGCTTCGAGGAGGTCGACGGGTCGGCCGGGGCGTCTACCCCGTCCGATGCCCGACTGATGTTCAGAGTGCCGGGGTGGCGCGGCGACGTGGAGCGCGAGATCGACCTGGTGGAGGAGGTGGCCCGCCGCCAGGGCTACGAGAGCTATCCCACGGAGCGCCCCGCCTTCCGGCCGAGCAGCGTCCCCTCGGACCCGACCTGGGAACGGGCCGAGCGGGTGCGCCGCTGGCTCTCCGGCCGTGGGCTGCTGGAGGCCCGGAGCCTGAGCCTGGTGCCGGAGGACAGGGTAGACGCCGATCGCGCCGTGCCCCTGCTGCACCCGCTGTCGGAGGACGAGGATCACCTCCGCGACGCCCTGGTTCCCCCGCTCCTGGACCGGGTGGAGCACAACTTCTCGCGCGGTCGACGGTCCGTGCGCCTGTACGAGATCGGCACCGTCTTCCGGCGGCGCCGGGCCGACGCCGACGCCGAGGCCTCGGAGCGGCTGCCCGCGGAGGAGATGCGCGCAGCGGCTGTCCTCACCGGACGCCGCCGTCCCGAGCACTGGAGCGGGGACGACGTCCTCGTGGACCTGTGGGACCTGAAGGCCCTGGCTTCCGAGATCGCTGACCTGTGGCTGCACGGGGAGATCGTCGCCGGCGGAGACCCCCCCTCCGAGCATCCGGGGGTGGTGCCCCCGGGGGTGGAACGCTGGCTCGGGCCGGAGCGGTTCTGGCTGCTGGACGACGGAGGCCACGTGGAGGGCGCGGCCGGCCGCGTGCGTCCCGAGGTGCTGGAGACGCCGGACTGGGCGGGCCCGATCTTCGGCCTGGAACTCCGACTCGGGTCGGTGCGGGTCGACGAGACACCGGTGCATCGCGGACTCTCCACCTATCCCGCCGTACGGTGGGACCTGGCGTTCACCGTGGAGGAGGACGTGCCGGTGGCCGACATGGAGGCGACGATTCGGGACGCGACGCCCGCGAACGTCCTGGACGAGCTGCGGCTCTTCGACGTCTACCGCGGCGAGGAGATCGAGGAGGGACGCAGGAGCCTGGCCTGGCGGTTCACCTTCCGGGCCGACGACCGTACGCTTGAGGAACGGGAGGTCGAGAAAGTCATCTCAGACATCGTCGACGAGCTGGAGGGGCGCTATGGCGTCCGAGTCCGAACTTCCTGATTCCACTCCGGAGCAGGAGCTCCGGGCCCTGGAGGAGACCGTCGATCAGCTCCTGGAGGTGCTGACCTCCGTGAGAAAGCGGGCGCGGGAGGCGGAGGAAGCCCACGAGGAGCTGCGCGCCGCGCTGGCCCGGACCGAGGGCGAGGAGGGGGAGGAGCCGGCCTCGGCCGAGGAACGGCTGCGGAAGCTCACCGAGGAGAACGAGCGCCTGCGCTCCATCCTCGACCAGGGACGGGAGAAGGCCGAGCGCATCCGAAGCCGGCTGATCCTTCTGGAGGACGAGGCCACGTGAACGACGACCAGATACAGACCGTCCCGGTCCAGATCTTCGGCGAGGAATACGTGATCCGGACCGACCAGGACGAGGAGCACACCCGCGAGTGTGCGGCCTACGTGGACGACGCCATCGAAGAGGCGCACCTCCGGGGCCACGTCTCGGAGTCGAAGGCGGCGATCCTCGCGGCCATGGAGATCGCTGACGAGCTGCTCCGGCTCCGCGAGGACCGCGAGGTCGAGAACCGTCAGATGGCCCTGCGGCTGCGCCAGCTCCGGCGCCGGATGGAGGAGAGCCTGGACGACTCCTAGGGCGAGTCGGCCTCCACGGCCCCGACCACACGATCCCGGGCGCCGGCGGACGTCCTTCGGCGTCATGTTGTACGAGACCACGCCCTGTGACCGTACCCGTGCGCATGAGGGCTCCGGCACTCGAGCGGTCGGCTTCGGTGCGAGAACCGCCCAATCTTCACCTGACCTCGGGACCGGGCAACCCGCGGGTACGCCCGCCGGCCGTCCGGTTGCGGGGGCAGTGGACCGTGGGCAAGTTGGAATCGGTAAAAAACGGGTACGCGACGACGGCCGGGCCGTGCTGTCCGACCGCGCTCCCGAATGGCTGTTCGAGTCGCGTGTGAAGCCGGCGGTCGCACCCAGCCGCCGGCCTTTTTTGTGTTGGTGACGGGGACGCTCGACGTCCCTGCTCAGGCAGTGGGCCGGAGCCTTCCGTGCAGCGAGCTGAGGGCGGAGGCCATGCTGCTCCAGGATAGATGACCGGAGCCGCTCGATATGACTCTCCAGACTCTCCTGATCGCCCTGGCTGCGCTCGTGGCCGGCGCGGTGGCCGGCTACGCCCTCGTACGAAGCCGGGTGGCCCGCGCCCGCGGAGACGCCCGGGAGCAGGCCGACAGGATCCTGGAAGAGGCCCGTGAGGAGGCCGACCGTATCCGGCGGGAGGCAGAGCTCGAGGCGAAGGAGACCCTCTACGAGCGCAAGGAGGACTGGGAGGAGGAAGTCGCCGAGCGCCGGAAGGACCTGAAGCGAAGCGAAGAGCGTCTCATCGAGCGCGAGGAGCTCCTGGACCGCAAGCTCTCGATGCTGGACGACCGCGAGGAACGCATCGAGGAGCGCCGCCGCGAAGTGGAGGAGCGTGCCGAGGAGCTCGAGGAGCGGGAGTCGGTGCTGGACCAGGAGCGCCGGCGGGTCGAGGAGGAGCTCGAGGAGCTGGCCGGCCTCTCCGCCGGGGACGCCCGGGAGCGCCTGATCGGCCGCATCCGCGAGCAGGCGGAGGCCGAGGCCTCCCAGGAAGTGCGGGAGATGAAGGAGGAGGCGCGCCGCGAGGCCGAGCGCGAGGCGAAGAAGATCGTGACCATGGCCATCGAAAAGCTGGCCGTGGACCACGCCTCGGACGTCACGGTGTCCGTGGTGTCGCTTCCCAGCGACGACATGAAGGGGCGGATCATCGGTCGTGAGGGGCGGAACATCCGCTCCTTCGAGTCCGAGACCGGCGTCGACGTGGTGGTGGACGACACCCCTGAGGCCGTCCTCCTCTCTTCGTTCGACCCGGTCCGGCGCGAGGTGGCCCGTCTGGCCATGGAGCGGCTCGTGGAGGACGGCCGCATCCACCCCGGGCGGATCGAGGAGATGGTGGAGAAGGCACGCTCCGAGATCGAGGAGGAGATGAAGGAAGAGGCCGAGGAGCTGCTCTACGAGCTCGGGATCCACGACCTCCCGAGCCGACTCGTGGAGGTGGTCTCCAACCTGAAGTTCCGGACCAGCTACGGGCAGAACCAGCTGCAGCACGCCGAGGAGGTGGCCCTGCTGGCCGGCAACATGGCGGCCGAGATGGGCCTCGACAGCCAGATGGCGAAACGGATGGGACTCCTCCACGACATCGGGAAAGGCCTCACCCACGAGCAGGAGGGGAGCCACGTGGAGCTCGGATACGAGCTCTGCGAGCGATACGGCGAGCCCGACCAGGTCCTCAACGCCGTCCGCGCCCACCACGACGAGGAACCGGCCCGCTATCCCGAGACCTTCCTGGTGACCGCCGCCGACGCCATCTCCGGCGCGCGTCCCGGCGCCCGACGAGAGTCCTTCGAGCACTACGTACAGCGACTCGAGGAGCTGGAGGAGATCGCCGGGTCCTACGAAGGCGTGGAGAAGGTCTTCGCCATCCAGGCCGGACGCGAGGTACGGATCATGGTGACCCCGGAGGAGGTCACGGACGAGGAGATGGCGGAGCTGAGCGAGCAGGCCGCCCGCCGAATCGAGGATGAACTGCAGTATCCGGGACAGATCAAGATCGTCGTCGTGCGTGAGAATCGAGTCGTTGACTTCGCCAGATAGGAGACAGGAAGATCGGCACGATGGACGGACGCCTGATCGACGGGAAGGAGATCGCCGGGAAGGTTCGCTCCGAGGTGGCCGCGGAGGTGCAGGAGCTCCGCGACCGGGGCACCGTGCCGGGGCTCGCCGTCTTCCTCCTGGGCGACGATCCCGCCTCGAAGTCGTACGTGCGAATGAAGACGCGGGACTGCGAGGAAGTGGGCATCGAAACGCGGGACTTCTTCCTGCCGGAGGAGACGAGCCAGGAGGAGCTCGAGAGCCGCATCGACGAGATGAACGAGGACCCGACGGTACACGGCATCCTCGTGCAGCTGCCGCTCCCGGACCACGTCGACGAGAGGGCCATCACCGAACGGATCGACCCCGCCAGGGACGTGGACGGCTTCCACCCCGTGAACGTCGGTCGTCTGGCCAAGGGCGACGAGGATGCCTTCCGCCCCGCGACACCCGCGGGCATCCAGGAGATGCTCGCCCGGATCGGCTACGATCCCGAGGGCGAGCGGGCCGTCATCGTCGGCCGCTCCAATCTCGTCGGGCGACCCATGGCGTCGCTCCTCATCCGGAAGGCCGGCGGCGGCAACGCGACGGTGACGGTGGCCCACAGCCGGACACGGGAGCTGGGCAGCGTCACGCGCGAGGCGGACCTCCTGATCGTGGCCGTGGGTCGACCCGGGACCGTCGACGCCGAGATGGTCCGAGAGGGCGCGGTGGTCGTTGACGTCGGCGTGAACCGTGTGGACGACCCTGACCGGGAGAAGGGATACCGGCTCGTGGGGGACGTGGAGTTCGAAGAAGTGAGGGAGAAGGCCTCCTGGATCACTCCGGTGCCCGGGGGCGTGGGCCCGATGACGAGGGCTATGCTCCTGGACAACACCGTGCGCGCGGCGCGACGCCACGCGAGGAGCGGCGACGCCTGATGGCTGACGGGCAGGACCAGATGGGCATGTTCGAGACCTCGCCCACCGACGAGCGCCCTCCAGGCCAGCCCGGCGAGGACCGTGACCTCCGGCCCGGGCGCGATCCGGAGTCGGCGCTCCCGGTCTCCGAGGTCAACGCAGCCGCCCGCGAGCTCCTCGAGGAGAGCTTTCCCCTCCTGTGGGTGACCGGAGAGATCGCGAACTGGCGACGGGTCAGCTCCGGGCACTGCTACTTCAGCCTTCGGGACGAGGACGCGCAGATCTCCTGCGTGATGTGGCGTCGGAACGCCCGGCGTCTGCCAACGGAGCCGGAGGAGGGGATGGAGGTCTGCGCCCACGGCCAGGTCTCCCTCTACGAGGCCCGCGGCGCCTACCAGCTCATGGTGCGCGAGCTCCAGGCCCGCGGCGAGGGGCTCTGGCGCCTGGCCTTCGAGCGCCTGAAGAAGAAGCTGGCGGCGGAAGGCCTGCTGGAGGACGCCCGAAAGCGACCGACACCGCGCGTCCCGGGTCGAGTGGCAGTGGTCACCTCCCGGTCCGGCGCCGCCCTCCGGGACGTGGTGAGCGTCATACGTCGGCGCGCGCCGTGGACGGACATCCTGGTGGCCGACTGTCGGGTGCAGGGAGAGGAAGCCGCGCCCGAGATCGTGGCCGCCCTGGAGCGACTGGGCCGCCGCGACGACGTGGACGTGGCGATCGTCACCCGCGGCGGTGGCTCCGTGGAGGACCTGTGGGCCTTCAACGAGGAGCCCGTGGCCCGGGCCGTGGCGAATTCACCGATCCCCGTGATCTCGGCGGTGGGACACGAGGTCGACGTCACCATCGCCGACCTGGTGGCCGACGTCCGGGCGCCCACCCCGTCCGCAGCGGCCGAGGTGGCCGTGCCGGCGCAGGAGGCGCTCCGCGCCGAGGTGGCGGGCCTGGCGACGAGCCTGGCCGAAGGCCTCCGCTCGCGCGTACGTCGCAGCCGGGACCGTGCGGGACGCTACGCGGAGCGGCTGGTGTCGGCCGTCCGGAGGCGACTGGAGCGGGCGCGCGGCCGGACGGAGCGGCTCGGGGCACGGCTGGACGCCCTGAGCCCGCTGGCCACTCTCCGGCGCGGATACGCCGTGCCCACCGACGCGGAGGGCCGGGTCCTCCGCCGAAGGGAGTCCTTCGAGGGGGTGGAGCAATTCCGGCTGAGAGTCGTCGACGGCCGGATCGAATCCCGAGTCGAGAACGTGGAGCCGGCGCCGGAGCCCGATGCCGGAGGAGGCGGAAGATGACCGACGCGGACGGGCCGGAGTTCGAGAGGGCGCTCTCGGAGCTGGAGGAGATCGTGCGGGCCCTCGATCGGGAGGATATGCAGCTGGACGAGGCCCTGGAGCTCTTCCGGGAGGGCGTGGGACATTTGCGCACGGCCAACCGCTTCCTGGACGAGGCCGAGGGACAGGTCGAGGAGCTCATCGAAGAGGCTTCCGGCGAGCTGGAGACGGTCGACTTCGACGTCGGCGGCACCGGGGAGGCGGGGGAGGGTGACGGCTGACCGCACGCCGGCGTCCACCGGGTCGTCCTACCGCCTGCCCCCGTCCATCGAGGGCCTCCGGGAGCGGGTGGACCGGGCCCTTCAGGACGTGCTGGACGACACCCTCCGGGACGCGCCGGAGGAGGTGGCCGATCCAGTCCGATACGCCGTCCTGGGCGAGGGGAAGCGGATCCGGCCCACCCTGATGGTGGCGGGCTATCGGGCCGCCGACGGGGGCGATCCCCCGCCGGGCCTCCTTCGACTCTCGTGCAGCGTCGAGCTGGTCCACGCCTATTCGCTCATCCATGACGACCTGCCGTGCATGGACGACGACGATCTCAGGCGGGGCCGGCCGGCGCTCCATGTCCGGAACGACGAGGCCGTCGCCGTCTTTACCGGAGCCGTGCTCATGCCCCTCGCCGTCCGGATCATCTCCGACTCGGGCCGGAAGATGTCGCTGGGCGAGGATGAAACGGCCCGCCTGGTGTCGGTTCTCACCCGGGCCGCCGGCGCCTCCGGCATGGTCGGGGGACAGCTCCGGGACCTGGAGGCCGAGGGCGAGCGTCCCGACCGCGAGGCTCTGGAGAAGATCTACCGCGGGAAGACGGCCGCCCTCATAGCCGCCTCGGTGGCCATGGGGGGGCTGTCGGCGGGAGCGACGGGCGAGCGTCTGCAGCGGCTCGAGGAGTACGGACGAAAGCTCGGCCTGGCCTTCCAGATCGTCGACGACGTCCTCGACCTGACGGCGTCCGAGCGGGAGCTCGGCAAGCCGTGCCGGCGGGACGTGGACCTGGAGAAGGCCACCTATCCCGCCCTCTTCGGGCTCGAGGAGGCCAGCCTCCGCAGCCGTCGCCTGGCCGGGGAGGCACGCCAGGCCGTGGAGGGACTCCCGGGCGCCGTGATCCTGCGTGAGCTGGCCGAGTTCGTCGTCGAGAGGGGGCGCTGAAAAGATGACCATCGGAGTGGTGGGCAACCCGGAGTACACGGGCCTGGGGGAGGTCCTGGAGGAGCTGCGTGAGCTGGCGGAGAACCGCGGCGCCGAGGTGGTCGTGAGCCAGCAGCTGGACGACCTGGACGGCTACTCCGACCCTCCGCTGGAAGAGCGCTGGGACGAGATCGACGTTGTGCTCACGCTGGGGGGCGACGGCACGCTGCTCCGTGGGGCGCGCATGGCCGGCCCCCGCCGTATTCCCCTGGTGGGATGCAACCTGGGGCGGCTCGGATTTTTGACCACGGGAGCTCTCGACGAGCTGGACACCATCGTGGACCGCACGGTTCGCGGCGACTACGAGCTGGAGGAGCGGGTCGCCCTGGACGTCCGGCTCGGTCGCGGGGAGGGCTCGTTCTACGCTCTGAACGACGCCGTCGTCCACGAGACCGGCTTCGCGCGGCTGATGACGATGCGGCTCTACCTGGACGGCGGGGAGGTCGGCCAGTACAGCGGAGACGGCATCGTCATCTCCACCGCCACCGGGAGCACCGCGTACAGTCTCTCCGCCGGCGGTCCCATCATGCACCCGAGCATGGACGCGCTCCTGGCCACCCCGATCTGTCCGCACACGCTCGCGGTACGTCCCCTGGTCGTGCCGGGGGACAGCCGGCTCACCGTGGAGGTGATCTCCGAGAGTGAAGAGGAGACCGTCGTCACGGTGGACGGTCAGGTGGGGAGCCGCATGGAGTGCGGGGAGCGGGTCGAGGTGAAGGCCGCCGAGCCCCCCCTCCGCCTGGTGCGCTTCGCCGGCGACGACTTCTTCAACGTGCTCCGCCGTAAGCTCCGGTGGGGGGACGTGCGCCCCCGTGGCGAGTAGCCGCTCGGTCCGGGAGGAAGGCCGCCATGGGCTCTGACGGTAGGGAAGGGGCGGACGTCCTCCGGGAGCTCCGCGTCCGCAACTACGCGGTGATCAACGAGGCACGGTTGGAGCTCGGACCGGGGCTCACCGTCCTCTCCGGTGAGACGGGGGCGGGAAAATCCATCCTCGTAGGGGCGCTCTCCCTCCTGCTGGGCGAACGGGCCAACACGGACGTGGTCCGGGCCGAAGAGGAGAGCGCGGTGGTCGAGGCCGTTTTCGACGTCAGCGACCGTCCCGAGATCCGAAAGCGGTGTCGCGAGGCAGGCCTGGAGGTGGACGACGGATGGCTCATCCTCCGGCGAGAGCTTCAGCGTGAGGGCCGCAACCGCGTCTGGGCCAACGGGTCGCCCACCACGGTAAGCCTCATCGGCGAGCTGGGCGGCAGCCTCGTGGACCTCCACGGCCAGCACGAACACCAGGCCCTTTTGAGGCGCGCCGATCAGCGCCGCATCCTCGATGCCTTCGCCGGGGCGGGAGAGGAGGCCGCGCGGGTCGAGCAGCTGTACCGGAAGTGGCAGGAGTTGCTGGACCGGGTCGAGCAGCTCCGGCGCGAGTCCGACGAGCTCGAGGAGCGCGCGGACTACCTCCGCTTCAAGGCGGAAGAGATCGAGGAGGCGGAGCTCGAGCCGGGTGAGGATCGGGAGCTGGAGGACGAGGCCCGCCGCCTGTCGAACTCGGAGGAGCTCATATCCCTCTCCGGCGAGGTATACCGGGAGCTCTACGGCTCGGAGGACTCCCTGGTGGACCGACTCGGGAGGCTCAGGCGCTCCATCTCCGAGCTGGCCGATATCGATACCGAGGCCGAGGAGTTCACCGAGCTCTACGAGACGGGACTTCACTCCCTGCAGGAGCTCGGCCGCCGACTCGGGGAGTACCAGGGCTCGGTGGACCACGATCCGGCGCGCCTGGACGCCATCCGTGACCGCCTGGACGAGATCTATCGCCTACAGCGGAAGTACGGCGACACGATCGAGGACGTCCTCGCCGCGGGGAGCGAGGCGCGCCGCGAGCTGAACCGGCTCGAGGGATCGGAGCAGGAGATCCAGGCGCTCCAGAAACGGGGCCAGGAGACCCGGGAGGAGCTGGTGGCGGCCGCCGAAGAGCTGACCCGGGCCCGGCGCGAGGCCGCGGGACGCCTGGAGGAGGAGATCACGTCGATGCTTCCGGAGCTGGGCATGGAAGAAGGCGTCTTCGAAGTCCATTTCGACGAGCGGGACGAGCCCGGACCGCACGGTGCCGAGGACGTTGAGTTCCGCGTAACCCTGAACGCCGGATTCGAACCGGGCCCCCTCTCCCGCATCGCCTCCGGCGGCGAGCTGAGTCGGGTGATGCTGGCACTGAAGACCGCCCTCGCCGGCGTGGACGAGATTCCGTGCCTGGTGTTCGACGAGATCGACGCCGGTGTGGGCGGCGAGGTGGCACACCAGGTGGCCGAGCGCCTGGGCTCCGTGGCCCACCGCCACCAGGTCTTCGTCATCACTCACCTGCCCCAGATCGCAGCGCGGGCCGACGCCCACTACCGGGTGGAGAAGAGTCAGTCAGGGGGCCGTGCAGCGACCCGGGTGCTGCCGTTGGAAGGGGACGACCGCGTCTCCGAGGTGGCACGGATGCTGGGTGGCGACCCCGGCAGCGACGTCTCCCGCCGGCATGCGCGCGAGCTGCTTGAAAGCGGCGAGGGACGGCGGGCCGCCGAGGCCTGATCACCAGGCGTTTCCGTTTCCCCCTCCCCCCTACGTCGTCGGGGCTTTTTCGCCGATGCGGGCCGTGGCCTCGGTCAGGGCGTCGTCCAGCTCATCCGTGAAGAAGTCCAGGGCCTCGGTCGTGGCCGCTGCCTCGATGCGCGTCAGCGTCTCGCTGACCGTCGGCTGCGTCACGCCCAGCTGCTGGGCCGTTCGGATCTGGGATCCCAGCCGGCGGTAGGCCAGGTAGGTCTCCAGCTGGCGAGGTGTCCACTCCACCAGCCGCAGCTGTAGAAGCGTGCCCAGGTGACGCAGGCGGTCGGCCGAGCGCCCGTTCCGGAGGTCCACGGCCACCAGGGAAGGGGAGTCCGCCAGGTCCTCCAGCAGCGTCACCGCGCGGTCCAGGGGAGGGCCGGCGAAATGATGCAGGCTCACCGGTCCCTGTGTGCCGCCTCCGGTCCACAGGTCCGTCTGCACCCGGACCCGACCCGGGACGAACGCCACGCGCGTCCTGAGTGGATGGAGCTCGGTCCACAGCCGCATCAGCACCGCACCCGCCTCCGGTCCGCCGGTCAGGATGGCGCCGAACTCCCGCGTCCCCTTCCTCAGCTGAAAGCCGGCTTCGAGCCGGTGGGACAGCTCCCCGTTCAGCTCCCGAAACAGGGACTCCAGGCGGTATGCGCGACGCCCGGACGACGCGTCGCTGTCGCTCTCCTCGGCGGAGGCCAGGAAGACGATGCCGGTCTTGGCCATAGGTGTTCGAGCCGATGGTAAGGGCGCGCTCGGCACGGCCTGTGTGAGACCAGCACCGTGGCCACATGGATGATCGTGGATAACTTCGCCGCAAGGTGGCGCGAAGATATAGGTACGTCAACCGATCAGAAAAAATCGCTTTCACCGGCCGTCCGCCGGGACGCGGGATCGCGAACGGCTGCCCTCTGCTACGAGCCCGTGAGGAAGGGCATCCCCACCGGTACCCGGATACGAAACGTCGTGAGTCTGGACACCGGCGTCTGCCCGCCCGAGCCGGCCACCGGGGTCTGGAAGAGGAAGGAGAGCTCGACGGGGCGATCGTCCTCGGCCGTGGAGTCACCGGCGGCCCGGTAATGGATACCGACGCCCAGCCGGTGGCGGCGCTCTCTGGTCTCCACGGCCAGCGGCGAGGCATCACCGGGGGCCTCCGGGCCCGGCGATCCGGCCAATGCGTATCGGTCCGCTTCTTTTCGCCAGAAGGTGTACTCGGCGCCGAGCGAAAGGGCCCGATTCACGGAGAGACGGGGCGAGACGTGGACCTGCACGTAGTCGCCCAGGTCCCGCTCCACGGTCACCGACGTGGCGGGATCCGGGAAGAGGCGGTCGGGTCGATGGACCCGGAGCTCCAGCTCGTCGGCCATCTGCCGGCCGTATCGCCCCCGGGCGTGGAGTCGGACCGGGCCGAGCGCCAGGTCCTGGTAGAGGGCAAGCTCCACGTCGGTCTGTCCCTCGGAGACCGGGATGTCGAGGAAGCTCGCCGGCGTCACGTAGGGAGCAGCGCCCGCCGGCCCCCGGGGAAGGCGTACCGCGCCCCCGACCGTCGTCCGGAGCTCGAGCCCGCCGCCGGTGGTATCCGACTCCGGGCGGAAGGTGTCGAGCAAGCCGATGCGCAGGCCCAGTTCCAGGCCCTCGATCGTCCATCCGCGGTCGCGGCCCTGCAGAGAATCGGCTTCCATGGTCCCCGTGAAGAAGGACTGGAGCGCCGCCCTGCCGGCCAAGCTGTCGAGGCCCAGGCCGGGCGCGGTGATCCCGTACTCCTGGAAGGCACCCACGATGCTGTCGACCGTGGACGCGAGGTCGCTCCCGGCACGGCTGTCGGCCAGCGGCAGGAGGAGATTGGACTCCGACCGCCGCTTGAAGGCCGAAAGGAACGCCCCGCTGCGCTGGAGGAGGGCCTGCGCCTGCTGCTCCTGTTCCGACGTCAGGCTGCTGCTCGCGATGCGTGCCTGAAGGGAGTCCCTGGCCGCCGCCCATCCGTCGGCGAAGGTTCCCGGCGACTGCACGACCGAGGAGAGGGGGGCGAAGCTCGCGCCGGCGGAGTCGTAATCGAAGAACGCTTCCGTCTGCGACTTCACGATCGGCACCGTGGTTCGGGCCGCCACCCGGCCGATCACCCCGAACTCCGCGGTCAGCGGGATGAGCCTGCGGTTGGCGTGGAGACGGTCGACATCGAGCGCCCCCAGCGAAAACTCTTGCTCGGGCAGGGAGTCGTAGCCCAGGGCGGCCGCGTCCTGACGGAGTCCGGCCAGGAAGGGGCCCGCGCCCGGGAAGAGCCGCCCGGTGATCGGCCCGTCCACATCGGCCGAGAGCGGCTCCTCCATTCCGTCCTGCACCGAGTCCAGGGGACTGTTCAGCGCGTACTGGCTGTTCCAGCTCTCGAAGGACGGTGCCACTTCCAGCCACGCCACACCGGGCTCCGGGATCTCGGCCGTCCGGGAGGTGCCGCGCGCCGTCTGCGCGGGGGCCTGCGGCGGCAACGCTGCGCCCATCACGGCCCCGAGGGCGATGAGCAGCGCCGCGGCCGCGAGATCAGGACGCAGATCCGCTTCCTGAAACCGGGGCGGGCGCTCCTGGAGAGAGCGGGAGGTCACAGTGCCGTCTGTTTCCTGTGTCGGAGCTCGGCGTGACGCCGTCGAGAGGCGCGTCGAGGTCCCACTGAAATTCAGCTACCCGCTACCGGGCGGGGCGGGCCGCGACGCGGAACGACGGGCGCAGTATACGGACGGCCGAGCGGGCGGGACAACGTCGTGCGCGCGCTCGACCAGCGGGACGGCCGGCATCCGGAAAGGCCGTGAGACTGCGGTGACGGAACGGTCGCACCCTGCTGCCGGGGCAAGAGCAGAGCGCAGGCGGTGGGACCGATGGTCGGAGATGCCCGAACGGGAGTGAGCCATGGCTGACGGAAGAGGACTGGACGGCACTCGAAGATTCGGATCGGGACCGCTCGCGCTCCTCGTCGTGTCCCTGGCGGGCGTCGTCGCTGCCGGCTGCGGGGAGGACCGCGTCGGCGGGGCGGCGGAACGTGACTCGCGCAGCGGCGGAGGAGGCGCCCAACGGCACCTTCCGGACTCGGTGCGCCGGATCGAGAGCCCGGAGGCCGCGTGGAGCCAGCCGGCACGGCTGAAGATGGCACGGGAGATTCGTGGCGCTGCGATATCCGTCGGGAGCACAGAAGGCGCCGGCACGCCCGTCCTGAGCAGCATCAGGGACGTGGCACCCGGAGGCGACGGTCGAATCCTGGTGCTGGACGGTTCCGAAGCCCGCGTCATCGTGCTGGATCGGAACGGACGTGTCGTTGGTCGGCTGGGCGGACGCGGCGCAGGGCCCGGAGAGCTGACCACGCCGGATCGCGTCGAGGCCTCCCCGAACGGCGACATCCTCGTCCTGGAGCGACGACCCGCAGCGACCCATCGGTGGCGGGACGGCGAATACGTCGGGGCCGTCAGGTTGACCCGAAGCGTCTCCGGGGAGACGCCTGAAAGCGGCCCCGGTGTCACGGAGCTCGCCGACTGGGGCCCCGTGCTTCCCGGCGGCAGGGCCGTCCGCCTGATCCGCCTCGACGTCTCGGACCCGAGCTCCACCGGCAGCGCCGTGTATGCCGCCGACTCCGCCGGCCGGATCGCCTCGCCCGGCCTCACCTGGTCCACGCCGGGCACCCTCAGCCGCCTGCCGGAAGTGTTCGGTGCACACCGCTCGTGGGCGGCCGGGGCCGGTTCCGACGGCGAGGCCCGCTTCACCGTGGCCCGCGGCGACCGATACGAGCTTCGGCTCCACGACGCCGCGGGGACGCTCCGAACGGTGATACGGCGCCAGGTGGAACCGCGTCCGGTCACCGACGCGCTCCGCGAGCGGGCACTGGACCGTTTCGTGGAGGAAGCGGGCCGGGCCGGCGCCCCACCGGGCATGACCCGCGAGCTGCGGAACCGCCTTCCGGTGGCCGAGACCCTTCCCGTCACGGGCGACCTCTGGCACTCGGCGACGGACGGCCGCCTCTGGGTCGGGCTCGTCGGACCCGGAACGCCCGGCGAGCCGCCGTCCGTCATTCGGGAGTACGACGTGTACGGCGCGGACGGCCGCTACCTGGGAGCAGTCGGCTCGCCGCCGGGCTTCGAGCTCCACCGTGTGGAGGGGAAGCTCCTCTACGGCTCGTGGAAGGACTCCCTCGACGTGCCCGGAGTTCGGGTATACCGGCTCCTCGAGGAATCCCGGATGCGGTCTGAACGAGCCGACTCTGGCGACGCTACCCGAGCATCACCCTCCCCGGAATGACAGCGGCACCGGGGGCGCCTCATCGCGTCACCCTGCGGCAAGGTCGACCTGGAGCCAGACTCCCGTTCGCGGTCCCGGAAGACAGTGCGATCTCCACCGGTGGCGTGGACGCGGCGACCATTCGCGGCGAACATTCGGGCGAGAGATCTCAGTGCCCGTGCCCACCCGACCTCGACCGATTCCTGGGCGGGAGCGGCTAACGGTCTGGCGGGTAATAGACTACGTACCGCTCGCCGGAGTGGCGGAACTGGCAGACGCGCCGGACTCAAAACCCGGTGGGGCGAGAGCCCCGTGAGGGTTCGAATCCCTCCTCCGGCACTATGGTTCTGACGGTTTCCCGCGGAGCCGTCCACCCCGCTCGGTAACAATCTCGGTAACAGCTCGGTAACGCAGAAGTCCACCGTGTCTACTCATCCCTCCTGCTCCAGTGTCATCAGGAGGGCGGAGAGGGCATCGGTGCAGTCGGCCGGTGTGGAGCCCTGGACCGCCTCGCGCCATCCGGCCGCCACGTCCATCAGGCTCGCGTTGCCGCCGCGGTCGGTGAGTGTCTGGTGTCCAGTGAGGATGCGGTCGCACGCCCACTGGCGGCTCTCTCCGCAGCTGTTGGCGATCTGGTCAATCAGCCGGTTGAAGCGGTCCACCAGACGGGACGGCGGGGAAGGGCCGTCCATTTCCGTGGCGAGCAAGGCTCCGTACGAGCGGCCGTCGTCCACCTCTCCGGCGTAGGGGCTGGTCGGGGTGGGGCGGTTGGTCTGGTCCTCGGCCGATGCGGCGCGATCGTCGCCGTCCGTCGGCTGTTCTCCGAGGGAGTTGACCACCATCGCCGCAACGATCACCAGCAGCAGGACGCCCAGCAGCTTCTTCGCCCGGTCAGTCATGCTCCCCCCTCCTCGTTGAGTCCATCCAGAAACTCCTCAAGCGGTTCCTGCGGCATATCGGCGAAGACCCGCCGGGACTTCGCCCGCACGGCCCCGCGTCGCTCCCGGCTCAGGCCGTCCAGGTCGTTGAGAAACGACATCATCGCATTTCGCAACCCCTCCACGAGTTCTTCGACGTGGATGGTCACGTACTGGTCCGGGTGGAGTTCGTCCGCCGCCCGTTGGAGATCCTCAGCGTCGGCGTCCCCCCGAGCATAGAGGATCCGCTTGGTTTCCCCGCTGTCCGACCAGTGCGAGTCGGGACTGGAGCGGTGAAGCATCCCGCATCGTGCCCCCCACAGGTCGACAGCAGAGCATCCGAAGCGGTGGAGTTGCCCCGGTGTGGTAGACACTCTACCTCTTGGATCTGAAAGGAGGCTACCATGCCGAGGACACGACCACCGTACCCGGAGGAGTTCCGCCGCCAGATGGTGGAGCTCGTCCGGACGGGACGCACGCCGGAGGAGCTGGCCCGGGAGTTTGAGCCCTGCGGAGAGACGATCCGCAACTGGGTCAAGCAGGCCGATCTCGATGACGGCCGCCGGCAGGACGGACTGACGACCGAGGAGAAGAAGGAGATGCGTGAGCTCCGCCGGGAGAACCGGCAGCTCCGCGTCGAGCGCGAGATCTTGAACAAAGCCGCAGCTTGGTGAGCTGACGCTGCTTCCTTCGGGCGCCGCCCGGGAGGCCGACTCGAGCATGCCCGAGCTTCGGGCCCGGGGGCACCGGGTCGGGAAGAACCGGGTCGCCCGGCTCAT
>CAZFDK010000029.1:0-29899 GCA_964518305.1 uncultured Gemmatimonadota bacterium
CCGCTCGTCCGGTTCCGCCCCCAGGTGCTCGGTCATCTCTGCCTCGAGCACCTCGCCCATGGAGGACTCCATCAGCTCCCGCAGCCCCCGGTCTCCCCGCATCAGCGCTTGGAGCTCTTCCTCCGTGAGGCTACCTTCGCCGGTGGCCATCGTTTCTCCCTGTCAGGTGAGAGCACTCTGTGGTGAGAGACTCTCCAACCCGGCGGGAGACGATGGCCGTTTCTATTGGACGGTCACCCGGCCGCCCGGGCTCCCCGCCTCAGCACAATCCCACAAGAATCGGGACACAACAGAACGGTCGTGGGAAGATCATAACTTCTATACACTAAGAAAGGAGTGCAGAGTACCGTCTCCGCTACCGGTAGCCTCGTCGAAGGAGGTGTCGGCATGGGCGTCTGGGACGAGTTCGAGAAGTTCGTGGGGCGCGGGAGCTTCTTCGATCTCGCGATCGGAATCGTGATCGGGGCGGCGTTCAGCACCGTGGTCAACTCCCTGGTCGAGGACATCATCATGCCCCCGATCGGTCTGCTCACCGCCGGCGCGGATTTCTCGGAGCTCTACATCGACCTCTCGGGTGGAAGCTACGCTTCGCTTGCGGAGGCCACGCGAGCCGGTGCGGCCACGATCAACTACGGGACGTTCATCAACAACCTGATCGCGTTTCTGATCGTCGCCGTGGTGCTGTTTCTTCTCGTCCGCCAGTACAACGAGGTCACCGATCGGTTCAGGACAGAGCCCGAGCCGGCCGCGCCGGCAGAGAAGACGTGCGAGCACTGCAGGATGAAGGTGCCCGTCGAGGCGATGCGGTGCCCGCACTGTACTTCCGACCTTTCCCCGTAGCGGGGTCGACTCCAGGTCCGGGGTTCGGCCGCGCTCTCCGCTGTCCGTAGCCGCACCCTGCCCCGGATGGCCCGCTTTCCGCAGCACCCGGTGGACACGCCCGGACGATATGCTAGGTTTGCCTACTCTGTCGGGAGCGACGCATGAGCGACCCTATCGAGCGAGGAGAAGACGCGATGGCATCCGAGATCACCACGAAGGAAGTGCTGGAAACCATACTGGAGCACCACCAGCCCGTCTCCGAGGGCGGATGCGGTGGCTGCAACATGGTCGACTCCAAGGAGTTCCTGCCCCGGGTCCGCGTCTCGGAGAGCGCCGACGGATTCGAAATCGAGACGTTCTACACCTGCTCCTACTGCGGCGAAGAGAAGTGACCTGAGCGTCGACGCCGGGGGGCGTGGCCGTCAGCCCGTCCAGGCTGCGTCGATCACCGTGAAGTCCCGGCGGGGCGGGAAGCGGTCCGGACCAAGGTGGCGGGACTCGAATCCCGGCGCCGGAAGCGGGTGTCCGAACCAGTAGCCCTGCAGGCAGTCGCACCCGAGGAGGGCCATCTGGCGGCGGTCCTCCTGACTCTCCACTCCCTCCGCCACCGTCTCAAGCCCGAGCTCCTGGGCCAGCGTCGCGATGGTCCTGGCGATGGCCGGATCCCGGTCGGGGCCAGACGGGGCCTGCACGAACGTCCGGTCGATCTTGAGGGTGTCGACGGGAAGCTCGTGCAGATACCGGAGGCTCGAGTAGCCGGTGCCGAAGTCGTCGACGGCGAACCGCGCGCCTCGCCGCCGCAGTCGGACCAATGCGTCACGGGTCGCTGTGGCGTCATCCATGAGGACCTCCTCCGTGAGCTCCAGCTCCAGGATAGCGCCGTAGCTCCGCAGCTCGGCGGCCTTCTCCGCGGCGAGTTCGACGAAGGCGGGCCGGTTCAGCTGGCGCGCCGAGACATTGACGCTCATCACGAAGGGCCCGGCGTCCGGGGACTGTCCGGCCCACTCCGAGGCGCGTCGGACGGCCTGATCTAGGACGCGGCGGCCCACGGGCTCCATCAGGTCGGAGGTGGCCACCAGGGGCAGGAAGTCACCCGGCACGACGAGGCCCCTGTCGGGGTGCCGCCACCGGAGGAGCGCCTCGGCGCCCCGGAGGTCGCGGTTGTCGGCGCGGACGATCGGCTGGAAGTGCAGCTCGAGGTGGTCTTCGGCCAGAGCCTGGCGCAGCTCTCCCTCCAGCTCCAGCCGCTGCCGGGCCCGGGCGTGCATCTCCCGCCGGAACAGGAGGACGGATCCAGGCGCCTCCCGCTCGGCGTCGACGAGGGCGGCGTCGGCGTCGCGGATGATCTCTTCCGGCCGGTCATAGTCCGATCGCGCGAGCACGACTCCGGCGGACGCCGTCACCACCACCGAGTGGCCGCCGGCCCTGATGGGATCGTCCCGGAGGGTCTCCAGGAGGTGTCGGGTGGCCTGGAGCGCGGCGTCCTCCCCGGTGACGTCGCCGAGGAGGACCAAAAACTCGTCGCCTCCCACCCGGGCCACCACGTCCTGGCCGCGCACGGCGGAGGAGAGGCGCCCGGCGGCGGAGCGGAGCACCTGGTCGCCGACGGCGTGGCCCAGGCTGTCGTTGACTCGAGCGAAGCGATCCAGGTCGACGAAGGCCAGGGCGAAGCCGTGGTCATCGTCCGTCTCCATGTGCGCGATCTGCTCCTCGAGCCGCTCGCGGAGCCACCGGCGGTTCGGGAGGTCGGTGAGTGCGTCGTGCTGGGCGGAGTGGGCCAGCTGTTCCCGACGCTGGCGCGCCGACAGGGCAAAGCCGGCCACGAGGAGGTTGGCGAACCCGAGGCTCGCCGCCAGCGCGAGGGCAGTCTTCCACGGGGCGGGCGTACCGTACCCGGCCCCGAAGATCCGCTCTCCGACCAGGATCAGCGTGGGACTGAGGGGGAGGAGGAGCGCGGTGCCTCGACGGCCGTATCGGTAGGTGAAGACCGCTGCCGGGAAGACGTGCAGGATCCAGAGCAGGTGCGAGCCGGTGCCCAGGGTGTCGCCGAGCAGAGGGTGGACCGCGGGAACGATGAGCGCGGCAGCCGCTACCCCGCCGAGCCAGTCCTCCCGGATGCCGATGAGTCTGTCGAGTCGCTCGTCCACCATGCAAAGCTCCGAGTCGGTCGCGTGTCAGCGCTGCAGGTCGGCCGGGGCTAACGGAGCCCCGGAATCCGGGATCCGTTATGTGGTTGGAGGATCCGTGCCGGACTTCGCAAAACGTCAGGACCTCTGATCGCACGGAGGTATCCGTTCTCGATTCATAGCGAATCGCAGTCGCGGGAAGTTGCATACGACCGTCTACGTTGCAGAATGCAAGAAAGGAAGGAAGGGGGGAAGGGAGCGGCGAGCCCCGGTGGGGCGACACGGCCGTGACGATTCGCCGGACCGGAGTCGGCACGCCGGAGTCGGACGCCCACTGCAGCGCGCGGGTCCTCTAGCTGCCGTCGCTCTCTCCGCAGGCTTCCGCGATGCTCTTCGGCAGCGCCTCGCCCGGAGGCGCCGGGCGCGCCAGGAGGTAGCCCTGCACCCGGTCGCAGCCGCTCTCGCGCAGCCACTGCAGCTGCTCCTGCCGCTCGACTCCCTCGGCCACGGCCGTGGCGTTCACCGAGCGGGCCAGGTCGAGCACTCCCGTCAGGAGCTCCTCGGAGCGATCGCCGCGTCCAATGCCGTGGATCAGGGACTGGTCGAGCTTGACCTCGTCCACGTGGAGGCTCTCAAGGACGGAGAGGGACGAGTACCCCGTGCCGAAGTCGTCCAGGGCGAGGCGTACCCCCATGTCCGAAATCCGGCGGAGCAGGTCCTGGGTCGCCTCCGGCTCGGCCATGGTCGTGTGCTCGGTGACTTCCACCGTCAGGTGCTCGATGTTGGTCGGATGCCGGTCCAGGACCTCGCGCACAGCGCTCAGCGCGTCGCCCGACTGCAGGAACGGCTGGCTGAGGTTCACCGCCACGGTCCCCGTGTCCCAGGCGTCCGCGAAGCTGCTCCCCTGGCGCAGCATCTCGCGGTCCAGGGCCGGCAGCAGGTCCGCCGTGCGGGCCAGGGAGATCAGCTTCTCGGCGCCCATGACGTCGCCGTCCTCCTGTCGCCAGCGGGTCAGCAGCTCGACGCCGTCGAGCGCCCCGTCGTCGAGCCGGTAGATGGGCTGGACGTGGCCGACGATTTCGTCGTTCTCCAGGCCCTCGCGGATCTCCAGGTGCTGCCGGAGTCGCCCGTCGTACGACTGGTCCAGCTCGTCGTCGTAGAGCTCGACCATCTTTCCGTTGCGCGACGCCCGGTACATGGCCCGGTCGGCGCGCGTCAGCAGATTGTCGAAGTCGGTGCCGTGCTCCGGGAAGACGGCCACCCCCTGGCTGGCCGAGACCGGGAAGCTCTCGCCCTCCGCCTCGATGGGCTCCTCGAAGGCCGCCTCCGCCTGCCGGTGGGCGGCCCGAGCCCCGTCGTTCGGATTGTCCAGCCCCGGGAGGACCACCACGAACTCGTCGCCGCCGACCCGGCCCAGCAGGTCGGACTCCCGGATAGCGTTGTTCAGCCGCGTGGCGACCTTCTGCAGCACGGCGTCGCCGGCCCTGTGTCCCCAGCGGTCGTTGATCTCCTTGAAGTCGTTGAGATCGATGTAGATCAGGCCCATGCAGGCGCCCTCGCGCCGGGCCCGGGCCAGCATCCGGGGAACGGTCTCCTCCAGGTAGCGGCGGTTCGGAACGCCCGTCAGGGGATCCCGATGGGCCAGCTCCTCGAGCTGACGCTCCTCCCGGACGTGCTCCGTGATCTCGGTGACCGTGCCGATGTTCACCAGCTCGCTCGTGGCCGGGTCCTCGGCGACGAAGGAGTTCTCGAGGACCCAGACCGTGCCGCCGTCGCGGGACCTGAGCGCCAGCTCCTGGTTGTGGAGGCTGCCCTCTTCGTGGAGCCGCGTCATGAGCTCGTCCCGTCCCTCTGGCGTGACGTAGAGCTCCCGGGCGTCGGTTCCCTCCAACTCCTCCGGGGACTCGTAGCCCAGCATTTCGGCGAAAGCCGGGTTGACCTCCAGGAGCTCCCCGTTCGGCATCGACCGGAAGGCGCCGGCCACGTTCTGCTCGAAGAGGGCCCGGTACCGCTTTTCCGCCGCTTCCTCGCGTCGCTCGGCGCGTACCCGCTCCGTGAGGTTGACGGCGGTGCCGACGATCTGCTGCTCTCCGCTCTCGGTCTCCACGAGGCGGCCGTTCTCCAGCACCCGGAGCTCCTCTCCGTCGCGGGTCTGGTGGTGATGGAGGTAGTCCTCCAGCTCCCCTTCCTCCCGGAGTGCCTGCAGGTATTCCTCACGGTCCGCCATATTCGGATAGAGCTCCCACGCCGGGACGTCGGTCAGCTCCTCCGGGGAGTCGTAGCCGTACATCCCGGCCAGGGCCGGATTGCAGTCCAGGATGGTGCCGTCGACGGTGGTACGGAAGACCCCGGCCTGGTTCTTGTCGAAGAGGACGTCGTTTCGCTCCCTGAGCTCGTCCCGCTCCCGGTGCACCCGAAACCCCCACCACCCGAGGCCCAGGAGGCTCAGCAGGAGGAGTCCACTCCCAGCCAGGGCGACCTGGTCGTCGTTCAGCCCCAGGAGGCGCTCCGGGCGACGCAGGCTCGCCTCGGAGCGCGGGTGGAGCTGATACCAGGACGTGTAGGGGGCGCGGTAGTCGTACTGGCCGAGAAGGCCGGTGGCCTCGATCCGGTCGCCGGCCTCGAAACCGCCCAGCTCCAGCGGAGGGCTGCGCCAGTCGGCCACGAAGACCTGGATGCGATTCGTGCCGCCGTCCGGAAAGATCCACAGGAACCGTCCCCCCTCGTTGGCGCCCCGACCCACGACGGTGCCGGACAGCCGGACGAGGTGTCCCTCGTGCCGCTCCAGGGCGGCGGAATCCGGCTGCTCGAGGCGTTCGGGGAGAGGCACGGCGGCCTGGTCGGGGCTCACCCGATACTCGAGGGGCTCGATCTGCGTCAGCCCGCGGTACTGGCCGACCACGCCGCGGGTGGCGACCCGGTCCCCGGTCTTCACCTCCTGCCGGATCGCCGGAGCGTACAGCTGCACGCCCCCGGTGGAGTCCTGCAGGAAGATGCGAAGCTGGTCGGGGTCGAGGACACCGGAGCTCATCGTGGCCAGCCCCGAGACGGTGACGGTGTCTCCCAGCCGGTCCGGGACGAAGTCCCCGTCGGCGTCCAGCACCACGGACCCGATGGGGAGCGTGTCGCCGGGAGAAGCCGGTTGCCGGGCGATCGCTCCGAGAGGAAGGAGGAGGAGCGCCAGCACCGCCAGCGACGCGCGGCTCCCCGTCACGCCCGCTTCCAGCTCTCCCCCGTCCATCGGCATGGTCCCGCTCCTGCTCGCGGCTGGCTCCGTTCGTTCGATCCGCACCCCGATCCGGGGCACACCCCTGCTGGTGACGAGTACATCAGAGCAGGTATCGTATCGTACGACTGGCCAGATGGAAGGGGATGAGGAGCGGAGACCTTCCGCCGACGCGCCCACCGCCAACCCTCGGAGCACCAGCACATGCACCTCTCAGTTGCTCGGATATCGGGCCCGGCTGATCGCCCGGGCGTTCTGGCCCCCAGCTGCGTCCTGGCCCTAGCCGCCCTGGCGGCGTGGACGGGCTGCGGCGACGAGGCCTCGACTCCGTCCGGACCGTCCGACGGCGTCTCCGATGTCTCGCTGGCCGTGGAGGAGGTGGCCACCGGCCTGTCGCGTCCCCTGCACCTGACCTCGCCCTCCGGCGATCCCAGGCTCTTCGTGGTGGAGCAGGGCGGCGTCGTCCGGGTCATCGGGGGGGACGGGACGCTGCAGGGGGAGCCCTATCTGGACCTCACGGGCCGGGTCGAGAGCGGCGGCGAGCAGGGCCTGCTCAGCCTCGTCTTCCACCCCGACTTCACCGACAACGGTCGGTTCTTCGTCAACTTCACCGATACCTCCGGGGACACGCGGGTGGAGGAGTTCGACGTCGATCCCGTGGCGAACGCGCTCTCGCAGACGCAGGGGGATCTCGTCATCGGCGTCGACCAGCCCGCGTCGAACCACAACGGGGGACTGCTCAAGTTCGGGTCCGACGGCATGCTGTGGATCGGGCTCGGCGACGGTGGAGGTGGCGGTGACCCGGGCGGGAACGGCCAGGACCCCACCACGCTGCTCGGGTCGATGCTCCGGATCGACGTGGACGCGGGCTCGCCCTACGAGGTGCCGTCGGACAACCCCTTCGTGGGCGACTCCGGCCGGGACGAGGTGTTCGCCTACGGCCTCCGGAACCCGTGGCGCTTCGCCTTCGACCGCTCCCGCGGGCTCCTGTACGTGGCCGACGTGGGCCAGTCCGACTGGGAGGAGGTGAGCGTGATTCCGGCCGACTCCGGCGGCGTGAACTTCGGCTGGAACATCATGGAGGGGGCGCACTGCTTCAGGGAGGATTCCTGCGACACGTCGGGTCTGCTGCTGCCGGCGGTGGAGTACAGCGCGGACGAGGGCTGCGCCGTCATCGGGGGCGAGGTCTACCGGGGCGACGCGATTCCCGCGCTGCGGGGACACTACTTCTACGCCGACTTCTGCTCGTTCCGGCTACGGAGCTTCACCTATCGGGACGGCGAGGCGCGCCAGAAGACGGCGTGGGACGTGGGCGACCCGGGCCGGCCGCTCGGCTTCGGACGTGACAGCGCCGGCGAGGTCTACCTGCTGGTGGAGGACGGGACGGTCTACCGCTTTGTAGAGGAGGGGAGCTGAGGGCGCGGCTCTCCCCTACCCGTACCCCGCCGGTTACCGCGCCCGCGTTCCGCCGACGCCTGCCTCCTGCGGTTCTCTACGGTTTCTGCACCGTGATCGTCGTTCCGTCGCTGTCGCCCGCCGGGTCCATTCGCCGCCCGGAGTCCAGCTGCGAACGGTGAATGTCAGAAGTTTATTTCTTGAGTGTCGGTGGTCTCGTTGCCGGCCGCGTCGGTGACGGTGATCCGCACTGCATCGGCGCCGCTGTCCCGGGTCCGGAGGTTGTGCTCGCCGGACGCATCGGAGCCGCTCACCGGGGAGGTCTCCTCGTCCAGCACGGTGCCGCCGCTGTCCAGCAGCTCCGTCGTGACGCTCGCAAGGTCCCCGTCGGCGTCCGAGACCGCCCACGTCACGTCGGCCCGGGACCACGGGCCGGTCGTCCGGGTGCTCACAGTGAAGGTGTCGATCGTCGGTGCGGTGTCGCCGCTGGTGTCGTTGCTGACGGTGACCGTGATCGAGCTGGTCGTCGTCTGGCCGGCGCTGTCCGTGGCCTTCGCCTCGAGCGTGTGATCGCCGTCGCTCACGCCCGACGTGTCCCAGCTGTCCTCGTAATAACCGCTGGTGGAGTCGTAGGTGGCAGTCCGCTCGGAGCCGCCGTCGATCGAGTAGGTCACCTCCAGGGTTCCGGCATCGTCCTCGGCGTCCGACGCGTCGATCTGGACGGTGATCGTCCCGCTGACGGTCTCTCCCTCCGTCGGGTTCACCCAGGAGACGGACGGTGGATCGTCGGTCGAGCCGCCGTCGCTCGAACCGAAGGTCGCCAGCACCAGCGGCTCGGGGTTGCTGTCCGGGTCGCCGGTGTCGCCGCTCTGCCAGTTCGACTGTGCCTGGCCATTGTCGATGAGCGCCTGCCGGATGTTGTGGACGTCCGTGGCGTCCAGGTTGTCGTCGCCGTTTGTGTCGTTGCCGTTCTGAACGATGTAGAGCGCCGCGGTGCCCGCCACGTGGGGTGACGACATGCTGGTGCCGCTCTTGTTGCCCGTGCCCCCGTCGTTGGTCGTCGAGAGCACGGAGACGCCGGGGGCCGCCACGTCGATCGCGGCGCCGGGCGAGCTCACCGGGTTCCCGGAGACGACGCTCTGGCTGAAGTTCGAGAAGCACTCCGCGAAGGTGTCGTCCTCGACCTGTCCGCAGCCCGTGAACAGCTGCGAGCCGCCGTTTCCGCCGTCGATACCGTCGAAGTCGGCCATCGCCGAGACGGTGGCCGCCTCGGGGTAGGCGGCGGGGATGAAGTCGTCGGAGGTGCCGAAGGTGCCGTCGGAGCCGTAGACATCGGCCCCGTCGTTGCCGGCGGCCACGGCGTAGTAGACCCCCGCGTCGACGCTGTTCTGGATCGAGGTCCGCATCGAGCTGCTCGTGCCCTGCGCCCCGAGGCTCATGTTGGCGACCTCGAAGGTGCTGGCGTTGCTGGTCACGTAGTCGATGCCGCAGACCACGCTCGAGATTGTCCCGCTGCCGCCGGAGTCGAGCACCTTGACGGCGTGGACCCGGGCGCTCGGCGCCGCGCCTACTACGTGGCTCGAATTGTCGATCGCCGCCGCGGTGCCGGCCACGTGGGTGCCGTGGCCGTTGTCGTCGTTGGTGGTGCTCTTGCCGTCGTCGATGCAGTCCTTACCGGCCTGGGCGTCGAGGTCCGGGTGGTCGAGGTCGATGCCCGTGTCGATGATCCCGATGTCCACGTCCATCGCGTCGTCGGAGCCATCGACGTTGGCGGTGTTGTTCTGGTCGACCTCGATCCGGTCGATACCGGCGGGGAGCGTCTGGTCGATAGCGTGGACGGCCTGGTCGCGCTCGACCAGCACGACCCGGGGATCGCCTTCGAGTGCCCCGATCCGGCCCTCAGCGACCGGCCCGGCGAAGCCGAAGAGTGCCGTGCCGTAGGCGTAGCGGGGCTCGACGCCCAGGTCCTGCGCGATCGCGGCCGCCCGATCTCTGTTCTCGGCGTGCTGGCCGGGTGCGAACTCGCGGTCGAGCTGGACGATCACGTCCACCTGCTGCTCGGTCGCGGTCAGCCCGGGGCGGGCCTCCGGCGAGGTGGTGGTCGTGGGGTCGTCCTGACAGGCGAGGGCGGCCAGGGGAAGAGCAACGAGGAGCGCGAGCGAGCGTCGCGACATTGGGATCCTCCGGCAGGGGGAAGCGAGCACCGGAATCGTTTGCGGAAACAATAGTCGGTGACGGGGACTGCGTCACCCGGGTCGGGATCACGACCCGCTCGGGTGAGCTGCTACGGTCGACGGAGCCCGTTGCCGACCGACCGGAGGCTACGGGCTCAGGTCCCGCCACCATCCCCAGTTACGGCCCGCGAAGGCTCCTCCTCCCGCGAACAGTGCGATGGCCGCCCAGTCGGGCCATCCGGCCGGCTCGATCAGGTAAATGCCCGCTCCCACGGCCGCCAGGCCGAGCAGGAAGGGCCCCGGCTGCGCGTCGCCCATGATCTTGCCCATCTGCTATCCCACTCCCCGTCTCCGCGGAAACGTATGTCGGCTACGACCGGGATGAGAGTAGGCCCCGGGCGACGGGCTCGACAGATCCCCCGGCGGCCGGGGTGGCGACAGGGGCCGAATATGCCCCGACGTACGAAGGCCCGGCACGACCGGGGAGCTCGGCGCTCAGACGCGTCGCTCTCGATTCCCCCTCGGTTGCCGACAGGGGGCCTGGTCGTACCGGGCCGATCCCGGCGTCCGGCCGGAAGCGTTGGGCGTCCTCGTCAGTGCCCCCTGGGATCCAGGAACGCGATGCCCAGCATCGTGGTCAGACCGATCGCGAGTATGCTCATGGTGGGTTCCTCCCCGTGTGGTGATGTATGACTCGGGCCGCGTCGGCGGCCGTTGCTCTCTGCTTCTCTCCCTTCTGCGCCCCCCACTACGAGGGGGGAGGGAAGCTTGTTTCAGAACGAAGCCAAGCGGGGGGGAGAAGCGGGGAAGGGAAGGAAGGACGGGGAGCCGGCGGGGGAGAAGCGGGTCGGTCGCCTCAGGCCACGTCCCGGCGGTCCTCGCTCAGCCGCTCGACAGCTCCCTCGGCGTCCAGCTCGTCCATCGGCAGCACGGTCCCCTCGTTCTCGTTCTCCTCGAGCCAGCGGCTGACGATGAGGCTCGGGACCAGCTCCTCGCGGGGGAGGGCGGCGGGCGACCTGAGCTCGGCGATGCGGAGTGCGTAGCAGACGTCCTCCACGGCATCGCGCCAGCGGGTCTCGTCGGTCCAGTCCGCGGAGCGGGTGGAGAGGACCCGCCCTTTGGCAACGGGCATCAGGAGCCGGTGGGTGGACCGGGCGTGGGGGAGGACCAGGAGCCAGGACCGGTCGAGGATCGGGTTCTCCAGCGCGAAGCGGTACCCGTCGAGCTCGTCCAGCCACTCGATCCGGTTCTGGAAGTCGGCGGCCGCCTCGAAGGCCAGCTCCTCGGCTGCGTCGTCTCGCTGTGCCGCAAGGTCCGCCCGCGCGTCGGTGGCCGCCGCGGAGCTCTCGAGCACCTCCACCGCGGCCTCCATCTGCTCCCGGTAATCGTTGAGGCCCGTGTCCTTGACGCAGGGCGCCGAGCACAGCCCCAGCCCGCGCTGGATGCAGGCCGATCCCTCGGGGTCCGGCTCCAGGCGGCCGGTGCAGCTCCGGAGCCGGAAGATCTTCTCGGCCAGCCGCGCGACACGCCGAGGGAGCTTGCGGCTCCGGAAGGGACCGAAGTAGCGGGCGGAGCTCTTTCGCGCGGCCTGTACCACCCGGAAGCGCGGGTAGGGCACGGAGAGATCGACCTCCAGGTACCACGCCTCGCCGCTGTTCTTGAGCGCCCTGTTGTACTCGGGCTGCTCCCGGAGGATCGCGCGGGCCTCGAGCAGTCGGGCTTCGAGGTCGCTGCCGGTGCGGCGGATCTCCACCTCGGAGGCGCAGCCCAGCATCTCCGACAGGCGGTCGCTGTCCGGCCCGCCCCCGTAGAAGTAGCCGCGGACCCGCCGCTTGAGGTTCACGCTCTTCCCGACGTAGAGGAGCTGCCCCGCGTCGTTCCGGAAGCGGTACACGCCGGGGGCGCCGGGAAGGTCGCTCGGGACCCACTCCGGAACCGGGGATGAGGACATGGATACCTCGCCGCGCTACGGTCTGCGCGGACGGGTGGGACGGCGCCAACGTGGGGAAGGGCGGGGAGGCGGTCAACCCGGGAGACCTGCTGGTCGAACGCCGGCCGTGCTCCGGAGCTCTCCCGAGCTCTTCACCCGGGGCTCGCTCAGACCCCTCCCCACACGATGACGGCGGCCAGGGCCAGCAGCATGAGCGTCCAGATCGCCAGGGCCCAGCGCGTGGCACGCTTGGCCCGCCGGGCCTCCCACCACCGGTTGGGCCGCACTCCCTGGAGGACGAAGGTCGCCACCCCGGCGAGGTTGACCCCGATGAGGTTGGTGAACGTGAGCACCGTGGCCCCGAGGGCCTGTCCGGTGTAGCCGGCCCCGACCAGAAGGCCGGCGGTCACCAGCGGCGGCACCAGGGCCACGGCCACCATGACGCCGATCACCGCCTCGGCCACCCCGCCGGTGAAGGCCAGCGTGCCCGCGGCGCCGGCGGCCAGCGCCAGGCCGACGTTGGCCAGTCCCACCTCCGAGCGGTAGGCGATCTGCGGCAGGTCCGGGGTCACGGGCAGCAGGGTTCCCAGGACCACCGAGAGGGCGAAGGCGGTGACGAGCCCCACGGCGGCGGTGCGGACCGAGCGGAAGGCCAGGTCGGCGTCGGCCAGGGTGGTGGCCAGGGCGATGCTGGTCAGGGGTCCGAGCAGGGGGGCGATGACCATGGCGCCGATGATCACCGCCACGTCGCCGTTCAGAAGCCCGAAGGCGCAGACCACCGCCGAGAGGGCGATCATCACGACGTAGACGGTGTTCAGCGATGCGCCGCCCGAGAGGTCCTCGTAGAGCTCCGCCCGGCTCACCCGGCGCGTGGCCCCCTCCTCCTCTTCCTCATCCTCTTCTTCACCCGCGGGAGGCGCCGACACCTCACCGCCATCCTCTTCCTCCTCTTCCTCCTCGGGCTCCGGTCGGGGGATGGAGGCTTCCACCGGGAGGAGGAGCATGCGGAAGCCCTCCCGGCTCGCGAAGGAGGTCTCCAGGTCGTCCAGCAGGGGCTCGGCCTCCTCGGCCTCGAGGACGATGTTGAAGCGGAGCAGCTCCAGCTCCTCGCCGTCCTCTCCCCCGGTGACCTCGACGCCGGGCTCCTTCCAGGCCTCGCGGGGAGCGTGCTCCTCCACCACCGAGCGATACGTCTCCTCGGCGTCGGCCGGGAGTCGGACCTCGACGAGTCGCAGGGCCACGGTCGTCCCCCTTCAGACGAGCCGGCGCAATGCCACGGTCGCTCCGGTCCCCCGTCCTGGTGCCGGGATGATCAGGCCGAGGACGAGACGGGGGCGCCCGCCGGCCGGGCGGTCTGCTCGTCCCGGGGCACGAGGTGCTCGTACAGTTCGCGGAGGCCGGCCTCGATGTCGCTTCCCAGGTGGAGGCGGAGCACCCGCCGCCCGCGCCCTCGCAGGGCGCGCTCGTCGCCCAGGGCCTGTGCGCCCCGGAGGTCGCCGAAGGCGTAGGGCTCCCCCGGCACGTCCACGGTCTCGCCGGAATCTGCGGTGAGCAGAAGGAACACCCCGCGGTCCGGACCGCCCTTGTGGAGCTGGCCCGTGGAGTGCAGGTAGCCAGGGCCGTGGGAGAGCGTGGTGGCGACGCCCAGACGGTCGCGGAGCCGCGCGCGCACCGTCTGGAGCGCCGCGCGTCGCTCCGACGTGGGGCGGAAGAAGGAGAGCAGGGCCAGGTAGTCGCCGGTGTCCACGCTCTCCAGAATCGCCTCCAGGACCTCGTGGGGTCCGCCGCGGGATACGGAGCCGATCCAGGCCGCCTCGCGGTCGGCGTACAGCTCGAGGTGCTCGCCGCGGGCGACCGGCTTCTCTCGCGGCAGCTCTCCCTCCTCGGTCAGGTGCTCCAGCAGCCCGGCCGTCTCCTCTTTGCTCGCCTGCACGTCGGGCTCGTCGAACGGGTTCACCCCGAGGACACGGCCGGCCGTGGCCACGGCGATCTCCCAGCGCAGGAACTCGGCGCCCAGGTCGTGGGGCTCCCGGAGCTGGATCTCCAGCACGGGGTGGCCGGCCTCATGGAGGCTCTCCAGACGCCGGGCAGCGTCCAGGTCCTGCGCGTCGCGGGTGTGGAGGCGGACGAAGACCCGGTCGTCGCCGTACGCCTCGGGCCCTTCCAGCTCCTCGCCCACCACGGGCACCAGCCCGCCGCCCTCCTTGCCGGTGCTCTCGGCCAGCAGCTGCTCCAGCCACAGCGGGAACGGCTCGAGCTCGTCGGAGGCGACGACGGTCACCTTGTCCCGGCCGTCCTCCGCCAGGGCTCCCAGCGTCGCTCCCAGGCGCACCGCCCGGTTGGCGGCGGAGGGCACGGATCCGTCATGCCAGCGGCGGAGGTCGCCGGCCCGGCGGAGGAGCTCCTCCACCTCGACGCTCAGGAGCGCGGCCGGGACGAGCCCGAAGAAGGAAAGCGCCGAGTAGCGACCGCCCACGTCCTCCGGGTTCTCGAACAGCGCCCGGAAGCCGCGGTCCCGGGCCTCCCGCGCCAAGGGCGTGCCCGGATCGGTGACGGCGGCGAAGCGGTCGGCGATCTCTCCGGCGTCGGTGCCGACGAGCTCCTCGATCCGGCTTCGGAAGTGCCGGTACAGGGCGCGGGTCTCCACGGTCCTTCCGGACTTGCTGGCCACGATCACCAGCGTGCGCTCGAGGTCCAGCCTCCGTTCCGTCTCTCGAATGGCGTCCGGGGAGGTGTCGTCCAGGACCGTGAGATCGGGACGTCCCGCCTCCGCCCCGAAGACGCCCTCCAGCACGCGGGCCGCCTGACAGCTTCCGCCCATGCCCAGGAGCAGCACGTGCTCGAACTCCGGCGGCCCCACGTCGTCGGCGAAGGAGTGGATCTCGTCCAGGCGGTCCGCGAACGCGTCGGGCAGGCCCAGCCACCCGAGCCGGTTCGAGATCGCCTCCCGGACCTCCGGGTCGTCGCTCCAGATGGCGGGGTCGGCCCCGTTCAGGCGACGCGCGAATTGACGGCGCTCCAGGGAGTCCAGCGTCTCCTCCACGTCAGCCTCGTGGTCGCCGAGCAGGGCGGCATGTCCGGCGGAGGGCCACCCGGCGTGGTCCTCGTAGCGCTCGGCCAGGGTGGCCATGAGGGAGTCGTAGGGATCGATGAACTTCCGGACGCCCTCGTGCAGAAGCTGCTCGGTGACGTGCTCGAAGTCGATGCCGACCTCCGACAGCCTCTCCATGACCCGGCGGGCCTCGTCCACCCCGTCCTCCACGGTGGTGGCCACCGTGCCGTGGTCATCGAAGGCGCGGATGGTCCGCTCCGGCAGGGTGTTCACGGTGTGCGGTCCGATGAGCGGCTCCACGTATCGGATGTCGCTGTACAGCGGGTCCTTGGTGCTGGTGCTGGCCCACAGCATCCGCTGCACGTGGGCGCCGGCGTCCTCCAGCGTCTCCCAGCGGTCGCTGCTGAACAGCTCCTGGAAGCGGCGGTAGGCCAGCTTCGCGTTGGCGATGCCCGCGCGGCCCATGAGGGCCGAGACCTCGTCCCCCGCCGCGCCGGACTGGATGCGGCGTCCGAGCACGCCGTCCACGAGCACGTCGATGCGGCTCAGGAAGAAGCTGGCCACCGACGCCACGTCCTCGAGGCTCTTCCCCTCCTCGTGGCGCCGCTCCATGGCCCGCATGTAGGCCCGGGCCACGGCCTCGTAGGCGTCGATGGAGAAGAGCAGGGTGATGTTCACGTTCACCCCGCGATAGAGCAGCTCCTCGATGGCCGGGACCCCGGCGTCGGTTCCCGGGATCTTGATGAAGACGTTGGGTCGGTCGACGGCCCCGTACAGCCGCAGCGCCTCCTCCACCGAGCCCTCCGTGTCGTGGGCCAGATAGGGGGAGACCTCCAGGCTCACGAAGCCGTCGGTGCCGCCGGAGCCGTCATAGACGGGCCGGAGCACGTCGCAGGCGTCCCGGATGTCGTCGACCACCAGCCGCTCGTAGATCTCGCTCACCGGGAGGCGGCGGTCCATGAGCCCGGCGATCTGGTCGTCGTACTCCGAGCCCCCGGTGATGGCCTTCTGGAAGATGGAGGGGTTGGAGGTCACGCCGCGCAGCCCCTCGTCGCGGACGCGCCGCTCCAGCGCGCCGCTGTCGATCATCCCGCGGGTCAGGTTGTCGAGCCAGTAGCTCTGTCCGTGGTCGAGGAGTCTAAGTATAGGTCTGTCAGCGGCTTGCGACATTACAGAATCCTGTCAGTGTGCGGGTCTTATCCCGGGAATCGGTGATCGCATCTGGCGAATCCGAGATCCATCCTCCTCAGGCCCATCGGCCAAACGCAGCAACCAGATCGCGGAGTCGGAACGCGACGGGCCACCACCCGGAAAGTTAGCTCTGATTACCGCCTCCTCCAAGGGGAGGCTGCGCTCTCAAAAGGGAGAGGCAACGCCTCAGGCGCTGAGGCCCGCGGCCTCCGGTTGTTGGAGAGCCTCCCCTTGCGGCCCACTCCGGTCGTCGGCCCGAAGAACCCGCGGTGCCGGGGAGGTCTTACCCCGGATGCTCGGCCCGAAGCTCGGCCACGCAGCTGACGTCGTGCTCTCCCCGTCCCTCCTCCACACCGGCTTCGAAGACCCGCTTGAAGGCGCGGAGAGCCCCGGCGTCCAGACCGACCGATTCGAAGTACTCGATGGGGCGCTGCGCGTCTTCCGCCGCCTGTCGGACGCTGACCTCGACCTTGTCCGGGTCGGTAGGAAGGTCCGGATCGGTCCCTTTGTGGAGCGCGTCCTCGGCGATCGCCGGCATCAGGTTCCGGACGACCTCCGCGAGCGTCTCGAAGGGGACGCCCTCGATCTCGCAGATCTTCGCCCCCTGCCAGATTGCGTTCGCCATGAGCATCGCCGGAGGCACGGCAGCGAGGTCCAGCGCCGAGGTGGCGCCCGGGTCCTCGGAGAGGTAGGACGCGGTACCGCCGAGCCGCTCCAGCGACTCCCGCGTCGCCTCGTAGTCGGTGACGCTGATCAGGGTGACCGCGGAAGCCGTCAATGCCTCGGCAACGGAGTGCGCTACGTCCACACTGGGGCCAGCCAGTGCCTCGGCCTTCTCACGGGTCCGATTCCACGGGGTCACCTCGCAGCCGGCATCCTGCAGCGCGCGGACCATAGCACCTCCCATTCGGCCGCAGCCGATCACCGAGACGTCGCTCATGGGCTACCTCCCGCTGCAGTCGCGTTTCGGCAGGCCATTGGCGTCCCAGAACTCACGATGAAGGGCTCACGAGCCTCCCTCCTCCTCGGGCGGCGGGAACGACTCGTGGGCCTGGACGACCTTCCAGTCCCCGTCCCGGCGCTCGAAGACGAGGCTGAAGGCAGCGGTCAGGCTCTGTGACGTCCCCGCCGTGTCTACCGCCTGGCCCTTGTACCGAAAGGAGACGACGCCGGCGTCCGGGCCGAGGACCTCGACCTGCGGCTCCATTGTTTCGGTCGAGAACTTCTCGTAGGCGGCCATCTCCTTGCGAACGACCGCCTCGAACTTCTTCCGGGGCAGGTGCGATCCGTTGTAGTAGAAGTGGGCGTCGTCGCTGTAGTGGCCGAGGTACGGTCCCGGCTCGAGCTGCTCCCAGGCGGCGTCCACCTGTTCGGCACGCGACCGCAGCGTGTCAGCCAGCGCCTGCTCCCGCTCCGCGGTCATCTGACCGGAGTCGGCCGGCGCGCAGCCGAGTGCTGCGGTGCAAAGAAGAAATCCCAGGGTCAGGGTCGTCAGTTCTGTCCCACGTCCCGTCGCCTGTCTCCGTGTTTCCATCAGCGGCCTCCCTTGCTCTTCTGGAGATCAACGTGAGTCGCTGGTCCTCACGGACCGGTCCGTCGACCGCAGTCGTCGGCTTCTCTCGTGGCGTCGTGACCGTCTGTAAGCCGATGTTCGAGACTGAGCCGGCTACGAAGGCTCTATGCGCCCGGGCACCGGAGCGTCGTCCTGTCTGTCTCGACGGGCACTGCGGCCCGCTACGGCCCGCACTTCCAGGTCCTCGATCCCGTAGCCGGCAGAACATCGTCCGGTACCGACTGGCCCTCCGACTTACTGGAGCGACCAATCTACGTGGGGGACGTTATCGTTCACTGCCAGCTGTACTACCGCCCGGTCAATGCCGCACTTTCTTTCTAGGGCCTCGCAGTCGTGTCCGGGGCGATCTTCGGCCACGGGTTGCTGTGCTGCACGAGCGCCTCGACCTCACCGGCCTCATCGGTCCGGAAGCGGATCGTCTCAGCCAGCTCGTCGTTTTTCCGCACGCGGCGAAACGTATTCCCCTCGATGTGTCTGAGCTCCTGCAGGGCATCCAGCGGGTCATCGGTCGGCAGATCGAGCATTGCCAGGCCGCCCTTCCACCGAATCACCGCGATTTCGCTCCCCCATGGCTGCGTGCTGTACCGTCCGATGTATTTCGTCAGTCCCTCGGGAGTTGTGCCGTGCTCGGTGGCCGTGTCCTTGGCTGCCGAGACGGCCGGTGCAAGGATCTGGATTGCTGTCTGGGCGAGCTTGCGAGCATCGACCCCGTTCGCGTTCGCCGCAAAGGCCGCGGCCAGTTGATCGCCGGGCTGGAGAGCCAACTGAGAACGAAAGCCCGGGCAACTGCCGCCGTGGCCCACGAAAGTCTCATCACCGTCTCTCCACACCACGAAGCCGAGTCCCCAGTGGACGTCCCAATCGGGATCGACCCAATGCACGTTGTGCATCTTCTGAAGCGTGGAGGGCTGGAGGACTTCCGCGCTGTCCGCCTCGAGGAGGCGAAACTGCCAGGACGCGAAGTCGCTGAGATCCAGAACGGTCGAGGAGTATCCGGCCGCAGGAGCGACCCCGTCCGCCTCGAACGCAGGCACTGCGCTACGGCCTTCTTCCCGCGTGATGGCGCTGTACCCCGCAGCCATCCGATCCGAGTCCCAGGGAATGGAGGGGGCGGTCGATTGCAGGTTCAGGGGCCTGAGGAGTGCGTGAGCATACTCTCCGCGGTGATCGGGAGTCCCCGGTGGCGCTCCTCGAGCGTGAACCACGACAGATGCTCCTCTACTCGATCGTTGAGCTCCAGCTGCCCGGCCTCCCGGAGATTCATGGCCGAGACGCTCGTAAACAGCTTGGAGATGGAGCAGATGCTGTAGATGGTTTCCGGCGTCGCTGGAGCTCCGTCGTCAGGCCGTGCCATCCCCCAGCCGTTTGCCCACAGCCGTTCCTGATCGTGGACGACGGCCAGGGAAGCTCCCGGAACCTCGTTGTAGGCCAACTTGGCCTCTACCCAAACATCGATCAGCCCGACGGCCTGCCTGACGCGAGGGTAGTCCGCGACTGAAGCAGGTTGTTGGGCGGGAGCCGCGTCCGAGCAGGCAAGCAGCAGGAAGAGCAGGGCGATCAGGATTCGGGCGCCGGGTCGGTTCATCGGCCGCGCTTCTCCGGAAGAGTGTGTCTTATCTCGCTCAAACAGTACGAGGATTTCCCTGTGCTGACCAAGTACGGTTCGGGATGTGACAAGCTGAACGCACACCGATCGAGGAGCCCGACGACGCTGATGACGCCGCCGGGCCACCGGCTGTCTCTCGATGAGCGACGGGGAATTTCCGGGTCCCGCTTGCGTCCACTGTCGACGTATAAAAACGTAAAAGACGGACCGTGGTCACTCTTTCGTCTCCCGACACGAGGTGCCCACCGATGTTTCCACCCGAACCCGACCCCTCCGACGTGAACGATCCCGAGGCCGCCCTGCGGCGCATCGAGGAGCGCGTCCAGCGTGTCCGCGACCTGGACTCTTTTCACTTCAGTCGGCGCGAGGACGGCCGGTTCCAGTGCGAGCTGGAGACGCCGATCGCGGACCTGACCCGAGACGAGATCGAGGAGGCCCTGAACGCCCTGGACACGCTGTCGGCGGCGCTGCGGGGCCGCCTGGAGGAGCTTCGCGGCGAGTGATTCCCGGGCGGGCATCGTCGTTGGGTCGTGAGCCCGTCCGTTCCGGTCGGTTTCTCCCGACTTAGCGACGCCCGCGGCTGTCACCCGGTGGGTCGCCGGACCGGTGGAGCGCCGTCCCGCCCTCCCTCCGGGGGTCGGCGGCGGCCTCGAGCCCGGCCCCGCCACCGCAGCGGGCGGCGGTGGCGGCTCCGAAGTACATAGAGCGGCTGTCGAAGGGCCGGAGGGGGAGCTCGACCTCGCCGACGGGGAGGCCCGGCTCGTGTGCGGCCCGGAGCGTCTCTGCCTCCCCCACCTCGACGTGCAGGCGGGGATGGGCGACGGCCGCATCGAGGGAGAGGCGGTCCTCCACCAGGGCGAGCAGCGTCACCAGAAGCGCGCTCGTGATGCGGGCGGCCCCGGGGGAGCCGATCGCCAGCACCCCGGAACGGCTCCCGCGCACCACGGTGGGGGCCATGTTCGACGGCAGGCGGGTCCCGGGCTCCAGGGCATGGAAGCCCTGCGGGTTCAGCTCGCGCTCGCCGAGGCAGTTGTTCAACCAGATGCCGGTGCCGTCCGGCACGACTCCGGCGCCGTAGCCGCTCGAGGCGCTCACCGAGCAGGCGAGGCCGTCCGCGTCCACGGCCGAGACGTGGGTCGTCGAGGGGGATCCCCACCCTGACCGGAGTCGAGAGGCGCCGGCGGACCGAAGGAGCTCGCGCGAGGCGGCGGAGAGGCCGTCCCCCTCGTGCCCGTGCTGACGCACGAAGCGGACGACCGCCGCCTGGAGGCGCTCCAGGCGCGCGACCCCTCGCGCCGATCGCACCCCGGGGCCGTCCTCCCCGGCGAGCATGAGCATCGCGCCCAGACCGGCCCCGCCGACGGCTGGAGGGGGATTGGTGGCGACCCGTCCCTGCTTCCACTCGACGGTGAGGGAGCTCCGCACGACCGGCTCGTAGGCCGCCAGGTCCTCTCCCGTGAGGAGGCCTCCCCGCTCCCGGACGGACTCCGCGATCCGGCGCCCGAGGTCGCCCTCGTAGAGCGCCCGGGGCCCCTCCTCTGCCACCACCTCCAGCGTCCCGGCGAGTCGGGGGAGGCGTACCGGCTCCCCGCGGGCCTTCAGCGAACCGTCGGGCCCGTGTATCGGCTCCCGGCACCCGGGATCGCGGCCGAAGACGGCCTCGTGGCTGTGCTCGAGCCAGTGCCGGGAGGCGGCGGACAGCGGGAACCCCTCCCGGGCCCATTCGATGGCCGGTCGGAAGAGGGCCTCCCACTCCAGGCGTCCGTACCGTCGCCAGGCCCGCCCGAGTGCGGTCACGGCGCCGGGCACCGCCACCGAGCCGGGCCCCACCACGGTCTCCAGGTCACCGCCGTAGGCGAGACGAACGTGTCGTCCGCCCTGTCCGAAGCGCTCGGGCGGAACCTCTCGTCCGGGCATGGCGACCTGCCCGTCCACCGTGACCGGGGGCGCGTCCGGGGGCCAGATCGTCAGGAACGCTCCGCCCCCTACCGAGCAGATGCCGGGCTCCGTGACCATCGAGACGAGGATCGAAGCCACGGCGGCGTCCACCGCATTTCCGCCGCGGGCGGCGGCCGAAGCACCCGCGTCGGCGCCGAGCTGGGCGCTCGTGGCGATGGCGGTGGACGGCGACATAGAGACGTTGGTAGACCGTGTAATCGACCGGACGCCCGATACGCGGCGGGCCGGCGGGCGGCGAGTTCCGGCTAGGCCTTCGGGTCGCGCCCGCAGTACTCCCGCTCGATGTCCAGCACCTTCTCCAGCCGCCGCCGGTGGCGGGGCGCGTCGCTGAACTCGGCGCCCATGAACGCGTCCACGACGTGGCGGGCGAGCTCGATGCCGATGACCCGCTCGCCCAGGCAGAGCACGTTGACGGCGTCGTGCTCCACGCCCTGGGCGGCCGAGTAGGTGTCGTGGCAGACCGCGGCCCGGACGCCGGGCACCTTGTTCGCGGCCACGGAGACCCCGACGGCGCTGCCGCAGACCAGGAGCCCCCGGTCGGCGCGCCCGTCGTGGACGGCAATGGCAACGGCGCGGGCGAAGTCGGGGTAGTCCACCGACTCCTCGGAGTCGGTGCCCATGTCCAGCACCTCGTAGTCCTGCTCGCGAAGCCGCCCGGCCAGGAGCTCCTTGTAGCGGAAGCCGGCGTGATCGGCGCCCACGGCGATCCGCGACGGGTGGCCGGCGCCACGGAGCTGCGTCGGCTGCTCCATGGTAGCCGGCCCTTCGGGTCCGCCTCCGTCGCCGGTCCCGCGCGCCCCCGTCGTCTCCCCGGAGGCGCTCACGAGTCCAGCACCTGCCGGGCGTTATCGGCCACGTTCTCCGGCGTGAATCCGAACTGGCGCATGTTCTCCCTCCCCGGGGCGCTGGCCCCGAAGCGGTCGAGGCCGATTCGTCGTCCCTTCGGTCCCGTCCACTCCTCCCAGCCCTGGGTGCATCCCGCCTCCACGGAGACGCGGGCGGTAACACGGGGCGGAAGGACCGACGTCCGGTACTCATCGGGCTGGTCCCGGAAGAGCTCCCAGCTCGGCATGCTCACCACACGCGGGTCGATCCCCCTGCTGGCCAGCAGGTCGGCGGCCTCCACCGCGACGGACACCTCCGAGCCGGTGGCGATGAGGATCACGTCCGGCCGCTCGCCCTCCTCGGCCCGGAGAACGTAGGCGCCCCGGCGCACCCCCGAGGCGCCGGCCAGCCGGGAGCGGTCCACGATCGGCACGCCCTGGCGCGTGAGGGCCATCAGGGTCGGTCCCTCCGTCCGCCGGACCGCTACCTTCCATGCTTCGGCCACCTCGTTGGCGTCGCCGGGCCGGAGGACCGCCAGGTTCGGGATGGCGCGCAGGGAGGCCAGCTGCTCCACGGGCTGGTGGGTGGGGCCGTCCTCGCCCAGCCCGATGGAGTCGTGGGTCATCACGTAGATCACCGGCTGCTCCATGAGCGAGGCGAGCCGGATGGCGGGGCGGGCGTAGTCCGTGAAGATGAGAAACGTGGCCGCGTACGGGCGGATCCCGCCGTGTAGCGACATGCCCGAGGAGGCGGCGCACATGACGTGCTCCCGCACGCCCCAGTGCACGTTCCGCTGGTCGTAGTCGCGCTCGGCGAAGGTCCCGCTCTCGGGCAGCTCGGTCCGGTTCGAGCCCGTGAGGTCGGCGCTCCCTCCCATGAGCCACGGCACCCGCGGGGCGATGGCCCGCAGCACCTCGCCGGAGGCGTCCCGGGTGGCCGTCGGGCCGTCCTCCGGCCTGAAGGAGGGGACGTCCTCGTCCCAGCCACCGGGCAGCTCGCCGGAGAGGGAGGCGGAGAGCTCGCGGGCGAGGCCGGGGTGCTCCTCCCGGTAGGCCGTCATCATCTCCTTCCACTCGGCCTGGAGCTGCCGGCCCCGGGCACCGGCCTCGCGCATGTGATCGCGGGCGCGGTCGGGAATAAGAAAGGTCTCGTCCTCGGGCCACCCGTAGCGGCGCTTGGTGGCCCGGACCTCCTCCTCGCCCAGCGGGGCGCCGTGCGCGGCGGCAGTGTCCTGCTTCTTGGGCGCTCCCCAGGCGATGTGTGAGCGGACGCTGATCAGCGAGGGCCGGTCCTCCTCGCGCTCGGCCTGCTCCAGCGCCCCGGAGAGGGCCTCCACGTCGTTGGCGCGCTCGCCGAGGTCCTGGACGTGCCACCCGTAGGACTCGAAGCGGTCGGGGACGTCGTCGGAATAGGTGAGGGCGGTGTTCCCGTCGATGCTGATGTGGTTGTCGTCGTAGATCCAGATCAGCTTGCCGAGCCCGAAGTGACCGGCCAGGGAGGCCGCCTCGTGCGACGCGCCCTCCATGAGGTCGCCGTCGCTGCAGATGGCGTAGGTGCGGTGGTCCACCACCGGATACCCGTCGCGGTTGTAGCGCTCGGCCAGCCGGGCCTCGGCCATGGCCATGCCCACCGAGTTCATGATCCCCTGTCCCAGGGGACCGGTGGTGGTCTCCACGCCCGGCGTCAGGTGGGCCTCCGGGTGGCCGGGGGTCAGGCTCCCCCACTGCCGGAATTCACGGATCTCCTCCAGCGACAGGTCGTAGCCCACCAGGTGGAGGACGGCGTACTGGAGCATGGAGGCGTGGCCGGCAGACAGGACGAATCGGTCGCGGTCGAACCACTCCGGGTCGTCCGGATTGTACCGCAGGTGCCGGGTGAAGAGGGTGTAGCCCAGGGGAGCCAGCGCCATCGGCGTGCCCGGGTGTCCGGAGTCGGCGGCCTGGACGGCGTCCATGGCCAGGGTCCGGATCGTGTTGATGCACAGCTCCTCGACAGGCATGTCGTCGAGGGAGCCGCGCGCCGCGGCCGCGTCCGATGTGGCCGACCTTGAAGAGCCTCTCTCCATGGGCGATCCTGTACGTGTTCCGGGTGGAGGTGTGGGCCAGAGACCGACGGACGGCGATGGCGCGAGGCGTCCGTCCCGGCACGGCGGCGCGAGTTCAGCCGTCTCCCGGCTCTTCGGGCCCCCGGTGCGCCCCGTCCTCCGGGCGGCCGAGGATGCGGTTGGCCGCGTCGAGCGTGGCCGTGGCCGCTGCCCGTCCGAGCGACGCGCCGACGGGGACGCATCCCAGGAGACTCTTGCCGTCGGGACCGTCCACGCGAAGGGAGACCAGGACGGCATCGGCGTCGAAGGCGTGGACCGACTTCACGCCGGCCATCTGGAGCCGCGGGCCGTCGGGCACGGCCTTCTCCAGCGCGGACAGGGTGGCTTTCACGGCCAGCCTCAGCTCGACCACGCCGGAGCCCGTACCGCGCTCCCTGCCGACGTACACGTCGCTGCCGTCTCCCAGGCGGACCCTCACCCGAATCTCGGACCCCGGCGCCCGCTCGACCTCCGCTCCCCGGAAGCGGACGCGCTCGTGACTGGCGTCGATGTCGTCCGGCGGCCGTTCCGAGCTGGGGATCGGTGTGCCTCCGAAGCTTCGCTGGTGAAGGCGCATCGCCGCCCGGCCGGACGGTCTGGCAGAAACTCCAAACCTGACGGCGGACATCTCCCCGCGACGATACCGCCAAACAAATACTCGCTGAAATGGTATACCTTCCGGCTGTGCGCGCAACCGACCGTCCCGGTGTCACGGGCCGGCCCCGGCCCCGGCCCGATCCGCGGCCGCTGGAGTCGCCCGCGGCGCGGGACGCGACGCCCCCCAGCCATCCCTCCTAGAGGCCTGATGACGCATCCGACGCTGTACACCGAGGACGAAATCGGTCGTCCGGGCCAGGCCGTGGAGCTGGCGGAGGGCGAGCGCAGCCACCTCGAGGCCCTGCGCCTCTCGCCCGGCGACCCGGTCCGGGTCACCGACGGGCGCGGGGCGCTCTGGGCCGGGTCCCTGGGCGAGGACGGCCGCGTGCGGCTCGAGGAGCCGGCCGAGGCCGCGCCGCCGGTTCCGGTGGAGCTGGCCTTCGGCGTGGCCAGCCGGGACCGGACGCTGTGGCTGGTGGAGAAGGCCGTGGAGCTCGGCGCCCTGGGGCTGCAGCCGGTGGAGATGGCGCGCTCGCGGTCCGTGGCGGACGCCGGACGCACGGAGGGCTTCTGGAAGAAGGCGCGTCGCCGGGCCGTCTCTGCGCTCAAGCAGTGCGGAGGGTCGCGACTCCCCGAGATCCGTCCGGCCTGCGAGTTGCACGCTTACCTGGCCCACGCCGGCGGGGCCCGGGGGCCGAGGGTCCTCCTGGACCGGGAGGCCAGTGCCAGCGTCCGGCAGCGGCTGGACGGCTGGAGCGGCGACCCTCCGGCCCGAATTCTGCTCGGACCGGAGGGTGGACTCCGCGACGACGAGCGGGAGGAATGCCTGGACGCCGGCTTCCGGTCCGGACGGCTGGGCAGCAGGGTCCTCCGGCTCGAGACGGCGGCGACCGCGGCCCTCGCGGTGGCCGTCCAGCAGCTGGAATCGAGGTGACGGTACGATGATCCGGACACATTCCATGACGTTCACACGAACTCCGCTGGAAGGAGAGGGAGCGGCTCGATGAGCGATGACTGCCTGTTCTGCCGGATCGCCTCGGGCGAGGCCGAGTCCGAGCGCGTCGCCGAGGGCGACCGCTGGGTCGCCTTCCGCGACGTGAACCCGCAGGCCCCCACCCACGTGCTGGTGATACCGCGTGAGCACGTCGAGAACCTGGACGACGTGGAGCCGGGGGGTGAGGAGCTCCTGGGCGAGCTCCTGATGGCGGCCCGCCAGGTGGCCGAGCAGGAGGGACTGGACGAGGGCTACCGCGTGGTGGCCAACAACGACCGACAGGCGGGTCAGTCGGTCTTTCACCTGCACTTCCACGTGTTGGGCGGACGCGCCATGGGATGGCCTCCGGGCTGATGGATCGAGACCCGGGTTCGCCCGGCTCCCGGCAGACGGCCCGTGGAGGTCGTGACCGGCCGTCCGGGGACCGGGGCTTTCCGCACCCGGAGCGGAGCTGGGAGGCGGAGGAGCACGCCCTTGACTCCCTCCAGTTCCACCGGGTGCTCGAGCTCATCTCCGGGGAGGCCACCAGCGAGGTGGGCGCCGAGCGCGTGCGGGAGATCCGCCCCTACAAGGACGTGGATGCGGCCCGCGAGGCGCTGGAGGCCGCCGACGAGGTCACGGCCTTTCTCCTGGGCGACGAAGCGTGGGCGCCGCCTCCCATTCCCGACGTCCGATCGGCCCTGGACCGCCTGGAGGTGGAGGGAGCCCTGCTCGAGGGCGAGGCCCTCCGGCGCATCGGCGTCCTTCTCGCCTCCTCCCGAAAGGCCCGCACCTCCATCCTACGCTGGTCGTCCGAGTACGAGCGCCTGCCGGAGGTGGCCGAACGGCTGACGAAGGACCGGGAGCTCGAGGAGCGCCTCCAGGAGTCGTTCCGCGAGGACGGCCGGGTGGCGGACGCGGCCTCGGGCGAGCTCGAGTCGATCCGGGGCGAGCTGCGGGACGCCCGCCAGGGACTCGTGGACCGGCTGGAGGAATTCTCCCGCGGCCTCCCGGAGCGGCTCCGCGTCGAGGACGCCTCCGTCACGATCCGCTCGGGACGCTACTGTGTGCCGATCCGTCGGGAGGGGCAGTCCGAGGTCGGCGGACTGGTGCACGACGAGTCGGCCAGCGGCCAGACTCTGTTCGTGGAGCCGCCCATGGCCATCGAGCCCATGAACCGGATCCGGGAGCTCGAGCTGGCCGAGGACCGCGAGGTCCGGCGCATCCTGGAGGAGCTGACCGACGCCGTCCGACCGCGGGCGGCCGAGCTGGACGTGAACCTCCACGTCCTGGCCGAGCTGGACAGCCTCTTCGCCCGGGCCAAGTACGCCCTGGGCCACGGCGGCATCCCGCCCGATCTCGGGCCCGGCGACGGGGGGCGGGACGGGTACAGGGTCGTCGACGGCGTGCATCCGCTGCTGCAGGCGGCCCAGCCCGAGCGCGCCGTCCCGTTCGATCTCCGCCTCGACGACGACGAGCGGGTGCTCCTGGTGAGCGGGCCGAACGCCGGGGGCAAAACGGTGCTGCTCAAGAGCATCGGGCTCCTCTCGGCCCTGGCCCAGAGCGGCATCGTGCCTCCGGTGGACGTCGGCACCCGACTGCCCGTCTTCTCCTCCTTCTTCGCGGTGATCGGCGACGAGCAGTCCATCGAGGATTCGCTCTCCACGTTCAGCGCGCAGGTCTCACACCTCCTGCACATCCTGGAGCAGGCCGACGACCGGTCGCTGGTCCTGGTGGACGAGATCGGAGGCAACACCGACCCGGCGGAGGGATCGGCCCTGGCCGCGGCCTTCCTGCTCGAGATGGCCCGGAGCGCCGGCCTGACGGTGGCCACGACCCACTTCGGTCAGCTCAAGAGCCTGGCTGGTGAGGACGACCGGGTCGTGAACGCCTCGCTCCAGTTCGACTCCGAGAACCTGCGGCCCACCTACCGGCTCGTTCGCGACCGGCCCGGGCGGAGCTTCGCCCTCGAGATCGCCGAGCGCATCGGTCTCCCGGAAGACCTGCTGGAGGAGTCGCGGTCGCGGCTGAGCCGCGAGGAGCGTGCCATGGAGGGCGTGCTCTCGGAGCTGGAGGAGCGCGAGGAGGAGCTCGAGCGGCTCACCGCAGAGCTCCGGCGTCAGCGCCGCGAGCTGGAGGAGCGGGAAGACGAGCTGGAGGAGCGCGAGGAGGAGCTCGAGCGCCGGGAGACGGAGGTCGAGCGCGCCGCCCAGGAACGCGCCGAGGAGTACCTTCTGGAGGCCCGCGAGGAGGTCGAGGAGGCCATCCGCCGCCTGGAGGAGCAGTACGATCGGGCGCACGAGATGACGCCGCCGCACGGAACGGAGGCCACGGGATCCGGCGCGTCCGCCGAAGCTCCCGAAGCGGCCGAGGAAGAGCGGCGCGAGGCCGCCTCGGAGGCCCGCGCCGCCGTAGAGGAGGCGGTGCGCGAGCGTCGCCGGAGGATGCCCGAGGTGTCGGGCCCGGACGACGAGGGGGAGTCCGGAGGCGCGCCCGCCGACCTGGAGCAGGGCGACACCGTCGTGGTCCAGTCGCTCGACGGCACGGGACAGCTGCAGGAGCTCCGCGGCGACCGGGCCGTGGTGCTCAAGGGCGGCGTCCGGCTCACCGTGGACCGGAGCGAGCTGGAGCGGGTCGCGGAAGGAGAGGAGGACGCGGATCGCGGGAACGGCCCGGCGCCCTCGCCCCCGTCCGGCGGGGCGGAGTCGCGGCCGGACTTCGACGCCAGCTCGGAGGTGGACCTGAGGGGGAAGCGGACGGACGAGGTGGAGGGACCGCTCATGACGGCCCTGGACGCGGCCATCGTCGCCGACCTCCCCCGGCTCCGGGTGATCCACGGGAAGGGAACCGGGGCCCTCCGCCGGCGCGTCCGCGAGCTCCTCTCCGACGACGGCCGGATCCGTGGCTTCCGGGAGGGAGGGCCCGGGGAAGGGGGGAGCGGGGTCACGATCGTGGAGCTCAGGGAAGGCGGCGACACCGGCCCGCCCGGGCCGGAGCCCCGGGGGCAGGGATGATCAGCGACGCGGTCGTGGAGGAGGTCCGCGCCCGGGCGGACCTGGTGGACATCGTCGGCGAGTACACCTCCCTCAAGCGGGTGGGGAAGAGCGTCCGCGGTCCCTGTCCTCTCCACGACGGCGACGACCCCAACTTCTCCATCGACCCCAATCGCCAGATCTTCAAGTGCTTCGTCTGCGGCGAGGGCGGCGACGTCTTCTCCTTCGTCATGAAGCACCTGGGGATGGACTTTCCCGAGGCGGTGCGCCACGTGGCGAAGCGGGTGGGCGTCGAGGTTGAGGAGGCCGACGGGGGCGACGAGGATCCCCACGCCGCGGTGCGCGAAGCGCTGGCCTTCGCCGCGGAGTGGTTCACCCGCAACCTCGTAAAGGGCGACGAGGGCGAGGCGGGGCGCCGCTATCTGGCCGACCGGGGGCTGGATCTGGACCAGGCGGAGTCCTACGGCCTGGGCTTCGCTCCGGACGCCTGGCGCCGGCTCCGGTCGGCGGCCGACAGGCACGGCATCGACGACGCGACGCTCATGGAGGCCGGCCTCCTCTCCACGAGCGAGAAGGCCGACGAGCCCTACGACCGATTCCGGAACCGGCTGATCTTCACCATCCACGACACCCGCGACCGGCCGATCGGCTTCGGTGGCCGCACCCTGAGCCGGGACGACGACGTCCCGAAGTACATCAACTCCCCCGACTCGCCGGTCTTCCACAAGGGCCGCTCGCTGTACGCTCTGAACTGGGCGCGTCACGCCATCCGAAAGGAAGAGGCCGCGGTGGTCGTGGAGGGCTTCACCGACGCCCTCTCCCTGCACACCCGGGGGCGGGAGACGGCGGTGGCCCCGCTGGGCACGGCCATGACGCCGGAGCAGGCGGAGGCCGTGGCACGCTACGCCGATACTGCTTTCCTGCTCTACGACTCCGACGCGCCGGGCCTCCGGGCCACGTTCAAGGCCGCCGACAACCTGCTCGAGGCCGGCGTGCACCCCATGGTCGTCACCCTGCCGCCGGATCACGACCCGGACTCCCTGGTGCGGGAGGAAGGGGTGGAGATCCTGGATCGGTGCGTGGACGACGCCGTGGACGTCATCGAGCGGAAGCTCCAGATTCTGGAGAAGAAGGGCTACCTGGAGAGCATCGAGGGGCGGCGGCGCGCCGTCGACGGCCTGCTCAGCACTCTCCGGGCTGCCGAGGACGCCGCGCTGCGTGACCTGTACCTGGATCGCGTGTCTGAGCGCACCGGCGTCCGACGCGCGACGCTGGTGAGCGAGGTGGCGCGGGCCGAGGAGCGCCGGCAGCGGCGCCAGCGCCGGCAGGAGCGGCGCAGGGAGCGGCGCGAGGCCGGTCGCGAAGCTGGCCCCG
>CAZFDK010000030.1:0-29891 GCA_964518305.1 uncultured Gemmatimonadota bacterium
GCGACGGCCGGGGCCGCCGCCCGGTAGCTGCTCGAGCGCTTCATTGAGCTCCCTCCTCCAGGTTCTCCTCGATCACGTCGTCCAGCTCGTCCACCGCGTCCACCATCACCTCACGGGCCTGAGACCCCCGGGACGGACCGACGATCCCGGCGTGGTGCAGCTGGTCGATGATTCGCGCGGCGCGGCCGTACCCGATCTGGAGGCGCCGCTGCAGGAGGCTGGTGGAGCCGGAGTCGTGGTTCACCACGATCTCCGCCGCCTGCCGAAAGAGCTCGTCCCGGTCCTCCAGCACCTCCTCGACCACGTCCACCCGGGCCTCCTCGGCCTCCTTCTCCTCCACCATGTCGAGGATGTCGGGCTCGCCCGGGGCGGCCGCTCCGGCGTCCCGGTCCGCTCGCATCTTCTTCTGATACCACGACACCAGCCGTTCGGTGTCATCGCTGGTGAGGAAAGAGCCCTGGATCCGCTGCGGGTCGGACTCCCCGGGTGGGAGGAAGAGCATGTCTCCGTTGCCCAGGAGGCTCTCGGCGCCGTTCTGGTCGAGGATCGTCCGGCTGTCCGTCTTCGAGGCGACGCGGAACGCGATCCGGCTCGGGAAATTCGCCTTGATCAGGCCGGTGATCACGTTCACCGACGGCCGCTGCGTGGCGATAATCAGATGGATACCCACGGCCCGGGCCTTCTGCGCGAGCATGGCCAGCGGCGACTCCACCTGCGACTGGACGGTCATGATCAGGTCGGCCAGCTCATCGATGACGAGCACGACGTACGGCAGCTCGCCCTGCTCGTATTCCTCCCCGTCGGGCCCGCGTACGGGGCGGTCCGACTTCACCCGCTGGTTGAACTCGTCCAGATTCCGCGCCGCGTTGGCCGACAGCAGCGAGTACCGGCGGTTCATCTCCAACTTCGCCCACTTGAGGACATCGGCCGCCTCCTCGTTGTCCGTCACCACCGGGTGCCGAAGGTGTGGCAGGTCCTCGTAGACCGAGAGCTCCACCATCTTGGGATCGATCATCAGCAGCCGGAGCTGCTTCGGCGTGAACCGGTAGAGGAGACCGGTGATCAGGGAGTTGATGCACACGGACTTTCCGGTCCCGGTGGCCCCGGCGATCAGGAGATGGGGCATCCGGGTCAGGTCGGCCGTGTACGGCTTGCCGGCCAGGTCCCGCCCCAGGGCCAGGGGCAGGGTGGCGTGGGACTGCGTCCATGCGTCCGACTCCAGCACCTCGCGCAGGTAGACCACGTCCGGCTCCGGGTTCGGCACCTCCACGCCCACCGCCCCCTTTCCCGGGATGGGGGCGACGATCCGCACGGACGGCGCCTTCAGGGCCAGGGCCAGGTCGTCCGCCAGCGAGGAGATCTGGCCCACTTTGACGCCCGGAGCCGGCTTCACCTCGAACTGCGTCACCACCGGCCCGGTGGTCCACCCGGAGATCTCTCCCTCGACGCCGAAGGTCTCCAGCTTGTCGATCAGGAGCGAGCCGAGCTCCCGGAGCTCCGTGTCCGAGAGACCCATGCCGGTGCGCCTCGGCTCGGTCAGGAGGTCCAGGGGCGGAAGCTCCGTCTGGGTCAGGTCGCCGGGATCCGCCAGCGATCCCGCCGTCGCGTCGTCCCCGTCGGCCACGGGGCCCGTGGGCTCCTCCTGCCCCCCGTCCGCGTCACCGAAAGGCATCCCGCCCCCCTCGGCGTCCTCCGGTTCCGACTCCTCGTCGTCGTCCCCGCCGAAGCGCTGCCACGGCGATCCCGCCTCGGCGTCGGTGCCCTCGCCGGCTCCGGCGGCGGCCGCGCTCCCTCCGTCCCCCCCGTCCCCTGCGAACATCTCGCGCAGCTCCCGCAGCGCACGGGAGCCGACCCCGGACGCCGCCCGGCTCGCCCGCTCCACGCCCCGGGCCGGCGACCAGCCGACGGTGAGCACCAGCAGGACGAGGAGCACCGCCCCGGCGATGATCAGGGCCCCGGCCGTGCCGAAGTACGTCGTCAGCACCGCCCCCACGCTCCGCCCCGCCCATCCCGCGGCCTCGGTCGGTCCCGCGTCGGCGGCCCGGCGCGCGATCCATACCACCGCCGGGACGAGAAAGGCCGCCACCGTGCCCAGGAGCGACCACCGCACGGCCGTGCGGTCGGACGCCATGCCGAAGCAATGGACTCCCCATGCGACGGGAGCCGCCAGCAGGAACGCGGCACCGAGCCCGAACGATCGAGTGAGCCACCGGTCGAGGAAGGCGCCGGCGGGCCCGACCAGGTTGCCGTCGCCAGCGGCGGCCGGTCCGGAGGAGAAGACGGCCAGGAGGAGCAGCACCGTCAGGGCGAACAGGCCGATCCCGAGCGCCTCCCGGCGTCGCTCCTCGTCCGCGGTCACCGTCCCTCCACCTCCTCCGGGGCTACTCCTCCGACTGCATCTCCTCGACGAGATGCGTGTCGAAGTCGCCACTCACGAAGTCGGGGTGGTGCAGGACATCGCGGAGGAACGGAATCGTGGTGTCGATCCCCTCCACGATGTACTCGCCCAGGCTGTGATAGGCCCGGCTCAGGGCCTCCTCCCGGTTCCGGCCGTGAACGATCAGCTTGCCCAGGAGGCTGTCGTAGCTGGGCGGTACCATGTAGTCGGCGTACACGTGCGAGTCGATCCGGATCCCGGGGCCGCCCGGCGCGTGGTAGGAGCTGATCTCGCCGGGGGAGGGGGCGAAGTTCCGGGCGGGATCCTCGGCGTTGATCCGGCACTCGATGGCGTGGCCCTCGAGCTCCGGGGGCTCGACCGAGTCCATGCGCTCGCCGGCAGCCACTCGCACCTGCTGCTTCACCAGGTCCACGCCGGTGACCATCTCCGTCACCGGGTGCTCCACCTGGATGCGGGTGTTCATCTCCATGAAGTAGAAGTCCTCCTCCGGCGTCACGAGGAACTCCATCGTTCCGGCGTTCCGGTAGCCGATGGCCTCGCTGCCGCGGACCGCCGCCCGCCCCATCTCCCGACGGATCTCCTCGGAGAGGATCGGGCTCGGGGACTCCTCGATCAGCTTCTGGTGTCGCCGCTGGACGGAGCAGTCGCGCTCGCCCAGGTGGACCAGGTTGCCGTGGTGGTCGCCCAGCACCTGGATCTCCACGTGGCGGGGCCTGTCGATGAACTTCTCCAGGTAGACCGAGGGGTCGTCGAAGGCGGCGCCCGCCTCCTGCCGCGCCATGGAGAAGCCTTTCTCGAAGGAGTCCCGGTCCCGGGCCACGCGCATTCCCTTTCCGCCCCCGCCGGCCGCGGCCTTGATCATCACGGGATACCCGATGCGGTCGGCGGCCCGCCGGGCCTCCTGCTCGTCGTCCACCGGATCTTCGGTGCCGGGAAGCACCGGAACGCCGGCCTCGTCCATGGACTGTCGGGCCTGCGCCTTCTGTCCCATGAGTCGGATCTGCTCCGCCGTGGGCCCGACGAAGGTGAAGCCGCTCTGCTCGCAGGCCTCGGCGAACTCGGCGTTCTCCGACAGGAAGCCGTAGCCGGGATGGATGGCGTCGGCCCCCGTGACCTCGGCGGCGGCGATGATGCGGGGGGTGTTCAGGTAGCTCTCCCGCGCCGGCGGCGGCCCGATGCACACCTCCTCGTCGGCGAAGCGAACGTGGAGGGAGTTCCGGTCTACTTCGGAGAAGACGGCCACCGTCCGGACGCCCAGCTCGCGGCACGCGCGGATGATTCGGAGCGCGATCTCGCCCCGGTTCGCGATGAGGACCTTCTGGAACACGGCTCCGCGGCGCTACGCGTCCGTGTCGATCCGGAAGAGTACGTCGCCGTACTCCACCGGCTCGGCGTTCTCGGCGCAGATCTCCTCGACGACCCCGCTGACGACCTCTTCGACGCGGTCGCCGACCTCCACGTACGCCGGTGCGTCCGGGGCCGGGGCCCGGTAGAAGGTCCCGACCATGGGGGACGTGACCTCGTGGAGATCCGACTCCGTCCCGGAAGCCGCCTCCTGCTCGGCGGGCTCCTCCGGCGCCTCGACGGCGGCGCCCTCGCCGGCCGGTGGCGCGCCGGAGGGACGGGATGCGCCGCCCGGTGGAGTGGGTGCGGCCCCGGTCCCGCCGGCAGCCCCGGCCGCGGGCGGTGGAGCGGCGGGAGCGGCCCCGCCCCCTCGGGAGACCTGCGGGGGCGACTTGGAGATGCGGACCTTCGTCGCGAACCGGGACACCTCGAGGGTGTCGACGTCCGACTCGTCGACGATGCGAATGAGCCGCTGGATCCAGTCGAGATCGAACATCACGAAGAGACCCGCTCCAGGTACTTGTCTTCCTCCCGATCCACCTTGATCACGTCTCCCTCCTCGATGAACAGCGGCACCTGAATCTCCGCGCCCGAGGCCAGAGTGGCCGGCTTCGAGCCGCCCTGGGCCGTGTCCCCCTTCACTCCGGGCCGGGTGTCGGTGACCTCGATCTCCACGAAGCGCGGGACGTCGACGGCCAGGATCGAGCCGTCCCGGGTGAGCGCCTCGCACTCCGTGTTCTCCGTGAGATATGCGATCTGGTCGTCGCCGATCTTCTCCCGGGAGACCGGAATCATCTCGTAGGTCTCGGAGTCCATGAAGTAGTAGACGTCGCCCTCGGAGTAGCTGTACTGGACGTCGCGTCGGATCAGCGTGACCTCGTTCACGCCCTCGCCGGACCGGAAGCGCTTCCGGACGGTGCCGCCCGAGTCCAGGTTCTTCAGCTCCGTCTTGATGTACGCAGGCCCCTTCCCGGGGTGTACCTTCTGGTAATCGACGATCTGGTACAGCTCGTCGTCGATCTCCAGGACCATTCCGCTTCGAAAGTCCGTCGTGTCAGCCATGTCCGAGGTCGTCGGGTCGCTGGAGTGAGCGTCGCTCTCGGCGCGGCAAGTTACGGTTGACGTCGAGGTTTTGCGAACGCCGCCCCACTGCCGCGCAAACACGCTGCCGTCGCCGGCCCGTCACGTCCACCCCACGTGGACGACACCTGTGCGGAGCTCCCGGCGAGGCGTCATAGCTCGCGAAGCTCGCGAGGGAACCCCGTGAGCACCTCGGCTCCGCCGGCTCGGACCACGACGTCGTCCTCGATCCGGACGCCGCCGCGACCCTCCAGATACGCCCCGGGCTCCACGGTGATGACGTGGCCCTCCTGCAGCCGGTCGTCCGAGCGTCGCGAGACGGCCGGCCCCTCGTGCACCTCGAGCCCGATGCCGTGGCCGGCGCTGTGGCCGAAGTGATCCGCCAGGCCGTCCGCCTCCAGCGCCTCCCGCGCGGCAGCGTCCACCGCCGCGGCCTCGACGCCGGGCTCGACGCGGTCCAGTGCCGCCCGCTGTGCGCGGAGCACGGAGCGATGCAGCGAGCGCTGCCACTCTTCGGGAGGTCCCAGGCAGAAGACCCGGGTCATGTCGGAGCAGTAGCCCTCGGCGCGGGCTCCGAAGTCCACCAGCAGGAGGTCGCCCTCCCCGAGCGTTCGCCGGGACGGCCTGGCGTGGGGGAGCGCGCTCCGGGGCCCGCCGGCGACGATGGTGTCGAAGGCCACCCCCTCGGAGCCAGCGAGCCGGAGCCGGTAGTCCAGCTCCGCCGCCAGCTCCGTCTCGGTGGCCCCCTCCGCGACTTCCTCCAGGAAGGTCTCCAGCACCCGGTCCCCGAGCCGGGCCGCGCGCCTGATCCGCTCCACCTCGTCGTCGCTCTTCCGGGCCCTCAGATCTTCCACCAGTCCGGAGACGCCGGACCAGCGGGCGTCCGGGGCGGCCTCCTCCAGGCGCTCCCGGTCCCGGACGGTCATCCGGTCGCTCTCGAACCCCACGGCTCTGCTGTCGCCCGGAGCGCTGTCGCCGATCACGCTCGGGAGCCGGGCCGCCACCTCCTCGCGCCAGCCGTCCCCGTGGATCCAGACCGGCAGGCCGTCCGGGACCTCCTCCGAGGCCTGCTCGCGGTAGCGGAAGTCCGTGACCAGACCCGCACCGTCCGTCCCCACGAGAAGGAAGCCGGAGCTTCCGGTGAAGCCCGTCAGATATCGCACGTTGGCGGGATGGACCGAGAGGAAGGCGGCCAGGCCCCTCTCCGCCATGGCCTCCCGAAGGCGCTGCAGGGGGTCGCCGGCGACCGTCTGCCTCAGGACGCGTCCCCGTGGAGACGGCTCAGGAGGCCCTCCAGGCCGAGGACGTAGCTGTCACCGCGGAATCCGCTCACCAGGCCGGCGGCCCGGTCCGCCAGGAGCGACGTGTCCCGGAAGTCCTCCCTGCCCCGGACGTTGGAGAGGTGCACCTCGACGAAGGGGCGCTCCGACGCGACCAGGGCGTCCCGCAGAGCGACGCTCGTATGGGTGAGGCCCCCGGCGTTCACCACCCAGCCGTCCACCTCCGAGCGACGCTCGTGGATCCAGTCCACCAGCTCACCCTCGTGGTTCGACTGGTAGAAGACGAGCTCGACATTCCGATCTTCCGCCCGGCGGCGCATCCTCTCCTCGATCTCCCCGAGGGTCTCGGCGCCATAGTGCTCCGGCTTCCGCTCGCCGACCAGGTTCAGGTTCGGGCCGTGCAGGATGCCGACACGGCGAGCGGGCTCCGCCTCCCTCATCCCGTGGCCTCGCCGCTGGCTCCGGGCGGGCCGTTCGGCGACACCGTCTCGGCCGTGGAGTCCCCCGGGCGCTCCCCGCCGTCGGGGTCGATGGGCTCGGCCTCCCCGCGAAGGAGCGCCCGGAAGTGCTCGGCGGCGGAGATTTCCCGCTCCCGCGCGCGACCAGCACGCGCCTCGGCCGCGTCGGACGCGGTTTCGTCCGGCCGCGGCACGTCCCGGGGGGGCGCTGGATCTTCGCGTGCCTCTTCTTCGCGTACCTCTTCCCCTCCCTCTTCCGGCTCGCGGCCGGAGGCGCGCCGCGTCATCTCCTCCAGTCGGCGCTGCAGCTCCCGGTCGTCCGGGCGGCGATCCAGTAGTCGCCGGTAGACGTCGGCGGCCCTCTCGTGGAGGCCCTGCTGGGCGTAGAGGTGCGCCATGGTCTCCGTGGCGACGTCCGAGTCCTCGGAGTCTCCTGGTGGGGCGGCGTCAGCTTCGGCGGGCTCTTCCGTCGACGACCACCACTGCTCATCGGCCATGGCGGCGATCTCGCTCGCCAGCCCCGACTCGCCCGGCAGTTCCGTCGAGGCCACGTCCTCGACGGGGCCGGGGGGCGCCTGGTCCTCCCCGTCATCTTCCTCGTTCCGCGGCTCGCGCGCCCGAGCCGCGGCCTCCTCGGGATCGAAGCTCGTGAAGGGGTCCGCCTGCTCCAGCCGCTCGGTCCACCGGTGGGCCCGGTCCATCTCGCCCCGTTCCGCCGCCAGCTCGGCCAGCGATCGGAGTGCCACGAGGTTGCCGGCGTCGAGTTCGAGGACCCGGCGGAAGCACGCCGCGGCTTCCTCTGTACGACCCGCCTCGCGAAGGGTCCGTCCCTGGATCAGGTGTCCGGTGGTGTAGTCGGGGTGTCGCTTCACGCCCTCCCTGAGGAGCTCCAGTGAGCGCTCCAGCCGTCCGCACCGGCGGTAGGCGTCCGCCAGGCGGGCGAAGACGAGGCCCTCCGGATTCACGGAGTAGTGCCGCTCCAGCCTGCGGACCTCTTCCTCCGGTGTGGAATCAGCCGCCATCAGGGCCGTGGAGATCGGGTGTAGGAGTGGACGGGTTCGGCAGCGAAAGATAGCCCGGAGCGATTCGGGGTGTCAACGAGTTCCGGGGGGGGCGCCTCCGCGGCCCGGGGCGCCTCCCGTCCGGCGTTTCCCGCCTTCCGGCCCGGTTGCTGCGCCGGATCACAACGGGTAGCATGCACGCGTTCCCGGGGCTGCGGCGAGACCTCCGCGGGCTCGAGACCGACGCTCCCCGGCGTACCCTCCCGGCACTCGCGGACGGCCGGGCTGTAGAGGGCAACGTGAACGTCGCGAGCGGCCCCGCTGCGGCCGCGACCCACTGTACTGTTCCGAACTCACGAGCGGGAGTCGAGCGCCCCATGGTGATGCGCAGCCTGCGTGACAACACGAAATGGATCATGCTGATCCTGACCGTCGCCTTCGTCGGGTGGCTGGTCTTCGACTGGGTCCAGAGCGGCCAGAGAGGTGGTGGACAGGGCGCGAACCCGGTGGTCGGAATGGTCAACGATCGGGAGATCCGCTACTCCGAGTGGAACCGACACGTGCAGCAGTACCTTCAGCAGGTGCGTTCAGAGGCGTCGGGATCACCGACGGACGAGCGGATGAATGAGGCCCGGCAGGAGGCCTGGAACCAGATCGTGACGCAGATCCTGGTCCAGGAGGAGCTGAACCGGCTGGGCATCGAGGTCACCGAATCGGAAATCCGGCAGGCCTTCCGCAGCAGTCCGCCGCCGCAGCTCCGCCAGAACCCGGCGTTCCAGACGAACGGGCAGTTCGACCCCCGGAAGTACCGGAAGTTCTTCCAGTCCGGTAACATCAGCAACCAGCTCCTGACGCAGCTCGAGCAGTACTACCGCGACGTCCTGCCCCGCTCCAAGCTCGTCCGGCTCGTGGGCGAAGGCGTCTATGTCTCGGAGGAGGAGGCCTGGCAGCGGTACCAGGCGCAGAACGAGACGGCACGGGTGCGCTACGTCAGCGTCGACCCGGCCTCGGCGGTCCCGGACTCCGCGGTTTCCGTCAGCAGCTCCGAAGTGGAGTCCTACTACCGCGAGAACCGGGACCGCTTCCGGCAGCCGCCCACGGCCACCGTCAACGTGGTCAGCATCTCGGCCGCCCCGACCTCCTCCGACACGGCCGCGGCCCGCGCCCGGGTGGACTCGGTCCGCGAGCGGCTCACGGAGGGGGACGCCGAGTTCGCACAGGTGGCGCGGAACGTGTCGGCCGACTCCGCCTCGGCGGCCAACGGCGGTCTGCTGGGCCAGGTCACCCGTAGCTCCCTTCCCCAGCCCCTGGCGGACGTGGCCTTCTCGATCCCCGAGGGACGCATCTCCGAGCCCGTGGCCGCCGGCCGTGGCTTCCATCTCGTCCTGGTGGACCAGCGGCAGGGGGACACCGCCACAGTCCGTGACATCGTCGTGCCCATCGAGCTCTCGCGGAGCACCGAGGACGCGATCTTCGCGAAGATGGACAGCGTCGAGATCGTCGCCCTGGAGAGCGACCTGGCTGCTGCGGCCGAGTCCGTGGAGGGCGTCCGCTTCCAGGAGAGCGTGCAGGTGGAGGAGACGTCCAGCTTCGTGCCGGGAGCCGGCCCTCTGGGCGTGGGCGTCGACTGGGCCTTCAACCCGACCACGAGCATCGGCGGCCTGAGCCAGTTCTACGAGAACGCCTCCGGCCACCACATCCTGGAGCTCGTGGGCCGGTCGCCGGCGAGCACGCCATCCATGGACCAGGTGGAGAGCAGGATCCGCCAGACGCTCCGCAATCGTAAGAAGGGCGACGTGGCACGGCGACGCGCGCAGGACGCCGTCTCCCGCCTGCGCCAGCAGAACGCGAGCCTCCCGGGAGTGGCGGAGGAGCGAGGCTGGGAGGTGCGGGAGAGCGGGTCGTTCACCCGCACGGACTTCGTCCCCGGCCTGGGCCGCGGCACCGAGGCCGTCGGGGCCGCCTTCGGCATGCAGGTCGGCCAGGTCCAGGGACCGCTCTCCGCCGGAGGCAACGTGGCCATTTTGGAGCTGTTGGAGAAGGACGAGGTCAGCCGCCAGGAATACGAGGCCGTGAAGGACCAGTTTCAGGCGCAGCTGCTCTCCCAGCGCCAGCAGCAGTGGCTCTCACATTGGATGGAGGCCCTGCGCGAGGAAGCCGACGTGCAGGACATGCGGGACCGTCTGGATCAGCAGGGAAGCCAGGGCGGAGGACGGCGCGCGGCCGGAATGTGATGCGCGGCCGGATCTACTCCCGGTCGTTGTTGCGCCGGGACGAGGTGTCGCCGGTGATCTCGCGGGGGCCCTCCTCGTCCTCCATGCCGTCGATTGAATCCTTGAACTCCCGGATCCCCTCCCCCAGCGACTTTCCGACCTCGGGCAGCCGCTTCGCTCCGAAGAAGAGAAGCACGATCAGCAGCAGGATCAGTAGTTCCGGGACGCCGAGACCGCCGAACATGGCAAGTACCTCCAGGCGGAGCGGGACAGGATCGCCAGCGTGAGGATCATCGCCCCTCTACAGCAGCGAGCGTGCGAACCAGGCTACCAGTAGTATACCGACCACGCTCAGAATGTTCACCCGGAGGACCAGCGGTCCGAGGGTGAAGGCCACCACGAGGAGATCCACGGAGAGCGGCCCCACGGAGGCGGAGACCGTGGTCACGAAGAACTCGCGCGCGGCGCTCTGGGGCATGATCCACTGGAGGAGCCGGGTGAGCAGTCCACCGAGGAGGAGCCCCCCCACCACGACCGACGCCTGACGACCGACTTCCCTGCGGCTGTCTCCCTGGAGCTGCATCTTCGTCATCTCCGTCGGCTGACGACGTATTCCGCGGCTCCCGCCAGAGACCGGAGGGTCGGGCCGTCCGGGAGCTCGTCCAGGTGCTCCCGGGCGCCGTCGGCGTAGTCCCGGGCCCGCTCACGGGCGTACTCCACGCCGCCGTGCTTCTCGACGATCTCGATGACGCGGTCCACGCGCCTGTCGTCGGGCTCGGCGTCCTCGAACAGCGCTTCGATTTCATCGCGCTCCTTCTCCGGGAGCTCCGGGAGGACGGCGATGAGAGGGAGCGTCACCTTGTGCTCCCGCAGGTCCTGCCCCCGCGGCTTGCCGGTCTCGGAGCTGGAGGCCGTGTAGTCCAGGACGTCGTCGGCCATCTGAAAGGCCATCCCGAGGTCGTGTCCGTAGGCCCGGAGACTCGCGGCGTGTCCCGGCGCCCCGAGGCGAGCCCCGAGCTCGCAGGCGGCCGAGATGAGCGACGCGGTCTTGCAGCGGCAGAGTCGCTCGTAGTCCTCCTCGGAGAAGTCCAGCGCCTCGTGCGAGGTGAGCTGCCGCATCTCGCCCACGGTCATCTGGTTGGCCGCCTCGGCCAGGATCCGGACCGCTTCCACGTCGTCGAGCTCCGTCATCTCCGTCACGGCCCGGGAGTAGAGATAGTCCCCCATGATGACAGCCACCTGGTGGGTCCACACGGAGTTCACCGTGGGCATGCCGCGGCGGCGCACGGAGTGGTCCACGGCGTCGTCGTGCACCAGCGTGGCCAGGTGGACGAGCTCCACGACCGCCGCCATCCGGACCGCTCCGTCCGGGACCGCCCCCCCCACATTGCTGGCCAGCAGCACGAGAGACGGGCGGAAAAACTTCCCCTCCGTGGAGAGGAGGTGGTCTCCCACCTCGTCGAGCGCCGCGAAGTCGGAGACGGCCATTCGGCCGATCTCCTCCTCCACCCGAGCCAGTTCGTCCTGGACCGGCGCGCGGAAGGCCTGGAGAGCGGGAGACGCGACCTGCAGGATGGTCCTCCGGTCCTGAGTTCGGAGAGGAACAGTGAGCGACCGTCGCCGGGAATCCGCGGGAAGAACGGCCGCCCCCGCGGTCGAGCGCAATCTAGACCGGAGGCAGCCGGGGTGTCAAAGCCGCCCGGTCGCCGTCCCGCCGGTCCTCAGGCTTCCGTCAGGCTGTCCGCCACGACCCGGCTCATGGCTCCGGCGCGGATGAGATCCACGGCGGCGCGGATGTCTCCCGCCAGCGGTCGGTCCTCCTCGACCCGGGGCACCTCCTCCCGCAGCACGTTGGCGGCCGCCTCGACCCCGCTTCCGGCCCGCAGCGGTCGGTGGAACTCCACCGCCTGCACCCCGGCGATCAGCTCGATGGCCACAACCTGCTCGCCGGCGCGCACGGCCCGCTCCGCCTGGTCGGCAGCGTGCATCCCCATGGAGACGTGGTCCTCCTTGGCCGCCCCGGTGGGAATGGTCCCCACGCTTGCCGGCTGCGCATCGTGCCGACATTCCGCCACCCGGGAGGCGGCGGTGACCTGGGTCATCATGAGGCCGGACCGGAGCCCGGGCTCCGGCGTCAGAAAAGCCGGCAGGTCGGACAGGTCCGGGTTCAGGAGACGGTCCGTGCGCCGCTCGCTGGCCGTGGCCAGGTGGCACACGCCCACGGCCAGGTAGTCCAAAGCCGAGGCCACGGGCTGGCCGTGGAAGTTTCCCTGGCTGAACACCCGATCACCCCCGCTCCGATCGGCCTCCACCAGGGGGTTGTCGGTGGCGGCGTTCACCTCCCGCTCGAGGACGCCCCGCACGTGAGTGAGCGCGTCCCGGGCGGCGCCGTGGATCTGCGGCATACACCGCACCGAGTACGCGTCCTGCACGCGGGGATCGCCGTACCGGTGGCTCTCGCGGATCTCGCTGTCGCGGAGGAGCGAACGGAGACGCCGGGCGCTGGCGGCCTGTCCCGGGTGTGGGCGCGCCTCCTGCACCACCGGGTCGAAGGGGTCGGGGCTGCCCCGCAGCCCCTCCAGACTCACGGCCCCCGCCACGTCGGCGGCGTCCGCCAGCGACTCGGCCCGCAGCAGGGCCAGGGTTCCTACCGCCGTCATGGCCTGCGTGCCGTTGAGAAGCGACAGGCCTTCCTTGGGCTCCAGCACGAGTGGCTCGATGCCGGCCTCGCGCAGCGCCTCCCCTCCCGGGCAGCGCCGGCCGTCGGGCCCCACCGCCTCACCCTCGCCGACGAGCACCAGGCTCAGGTGCGCGGCGGGTGCCAGGTCCCCGGAGGCTCCCACCGACCCCGCCCGCGGGACCACGGGTGTCACGTCCCGCTCCAGCAGCTCCAGCAGTCGGCTGACCACGACCGGCCGCACACCGCTGTAGCCCGCCGCCAAAGCGTTGGCCCTCAGGAGGAGCATCGCGCGGACCTCCTCCCGCTCCATGGGCTCTCCCACCCCGCAGGCGTGGCTCCGGAGCAGATTCATCTGCAGGTCGGCCAGCCCCTCGCGGTCCACGCGAACGTCCGCCAGCCGGCCGAAGCCGGTGTTCACGCCGTACACGGCCTCCCCGCTCTCCAGGATGGACTCCACCGCCCGGCGGCTGGCCTCCATCCTGGCACGGGTCCCGTCGGGCAGGTCCGGGTCCACCGCGGCGCCGCCCGCCACTGCTCCCACGTCACCGAGGGACAGATCGTCGCCCGTCACCCGAACCGGGCCGCTCACCGCGACCGGGTCCCCTGACGCGTCTGGATCTGATAGGGCACCTTGATCTCCGGGGCGTCGGTAAGCCGAACCATCACGTCGAAGCGCACGTTGCCGTTGGGCGACTTGGTGAAGTTGAATTCCGCCCGCCAGCGGTGCAGCTGCCGCGTCAGCTGGAGCCGGTGCGAGCCGAATTCCCCCTCGGTGATATTGTAGGTGGTCCTCCAATTCACCTCCCAATTGGGGGTGGGCTGGAGGCGGAGGCGGCCGCCGACCGTCTGATTCTCCCGTCCGGCGGTGCCCGCGCCGGCGTCCCTGGGCCGATCGAGGGAGTAGTTCACCGACAGGTTCCACGGACCGGAGCCCGTCTCCGGGGGACCCTGCTCCGCCTGCGAGAAGATGCTCCCCCGCGTCCCGACCTGTTCCTCCTGCGTCTGCCGGTCGCGCTCCTCCCGCTGCTGGTCCGACCGGTCCGCGCCGCCGCCGGCACCGGGGAGCCCCAGCCCGAGGACCTCACCCAGGCTCTGCCCGGAGCTCACGTTGAAGCTCGTCCCGACCCTCGTGAGCACCGGATCGAAGGTCCGGTCAGCTCCACTTCCGGCGAAGAGGTCGTGGGTGACGTTGAAGGAGAGCCCCCGCAGGAGATCGGAGGAGACGTTGTTCGTGATCTGTTCGGTGGTGAGGACGGGACGGTCCTCCGTGGCACCGCCGAAGTCGAAGGTGAGGCCCGAGGTCCGGAGCGACAGGAGCGTGACCTTCTGTTCCGCTCCTCCGCTGGCGCCCCTGTCCGCGCCGACGCCGGCGGCCGCGGTGTCCGGAGCCGCCCCCGCCGTGTCCGACGCGGCGGCGGTGGTGTCCGCGGGCGTCCCGCCATCGCCGTTCCCGCCGATCTTCGCTTCGAACGTCTGGTTCAGGGACACATTGAGGACGTTCCGGGCCCGTCCTCCCCGGGTCGCCGGGTAGCCGGGAATGTCCTCCCGCTCCGGCTCGGGGGTGACCGGAGGCGAGTAGCGCCAGCGGAAGCCCGGTGACAGCTTGTGGCGGATGCGAGAGAACGGGCCGATGCCGGGGAAGAAGCCGTAGACGTCGGTGTTCAGCGATGCACCGAAATTCATCCGGGTGGGCGCGTGGAGCAGGTCGCCGCCGGTGCTGTCCGAGGCGAAGGCCTCGCCCTCCAGGCTAGCCGTCGGCTTGAAGGTGGTGCTCCCCACGAGGTCCACCTGGTAATCCAGGGAGGACTGCCAGCTGAAGCTGGTGCGGAACCGGTCGGAGAGGGGGTTCCCCGCGCTGTCCACCGGCGTCTCCACCGAGTTGTCGACGTTTGCGGAGGCCGAGAGGTTGAAGTCGTTGAGCCGGAGGCTGTTGGAGACGTTGGCCCGGCGCTGGAGCCGGTCCCCGCCGGTCTCGCTGCTCCGTGTGGAGCGTGAGGCGCTCACGGATCCGTTCCACGTCAGGTTGTTGAAGGGCCCGGCCCGACTCCGGGGCGCCGGAAAGAGCGTCACCGGCGAGAAGCTGAGGTTCAGCGATGGGAGCGTCTGGTTGAGGTTCCCGTCGCCGCTCACCGGCTGGCGCCGGCTGGCGCTCAGGCTCAGGTTCGCCCACGGCAGACGGTGGTTGAATCCCACGTCCGAGCTGAGCTGCCGCAGCTGGTCCCGGGGCTCGAAGCTCCTCCGCCGGAAGGTCTGCGTGTTCGTGGCGTACTGGGCGGAGACCCGGAAGGTCGTATTCGGGCTGAGCTCCTGGTTGTGCTGCCAGTCCACCTGCATGCTGGTCTCGTTCTCGCCCCAGCTCCGGCCCAGGGCCAGGTTCCCGTCGAGGAACTTCTTCATGAAGTTGTAGCGCAGGCGCCCCTGGACCTCCGTGTAGTTGCCGCTGAACCATCCCACGGTGGCCTGGGCGTCCAGGTAACGGTTGATGGCCCAGTAGTAGCCGAAGTCCGATACCTGGCGCTGCATCCCCGGGGCGGTCCGGACCACGTCGTTGAACCCGAAGCGGGGCGGGAGGATGCCGCTGGCCCGCTCCGGGCGCATGGAGTGGGCGAAGAAGGGAAGCCACGCCACGGGGACGTGTCCGATCCGAAGCACCACCGGCCACGCCACCAGCACGTCCTGGCTCACCATCTTGATCTGCCCGGCCGCGAAGCTATAGTGAGGCTCCCGCAGGGTGCAGGACGTGAAGCTGCCGGACTCCACGAAGAGCGTCTTCCTCCCCCGGGGGATGGCGTTCCCCTGGACGTTCCAGTCTGCGCCCCGGGCCGTGGTCTGCGTCCGGGCCCCGAAGACCGTGCCCTTCCGTCGGCCCACGTCGTAGTAGAGGACCGAGTCGCTCCGCACCGGCTCCTGTCCCTGGCTCACCAGCTCGATCCGGCCCCGGGCGTCCATAAACCGGAGTCGGCCCCGGTAGACGATCGTGTCGGCCCGGAGCGCATTCTCTCCGTAGTTGGCCTGGGCGCTGTCCTGGAGACGGATGATTCGCGGCGGCACGTCCAGCTCGACCTCGCGACCGCGATACTCCACCACGCGGTATCCCGAGGCCTCCGCCAGCTGGCGGAAGAGGGAGTCCCGCGACGGGAAATCGCCGCCCGCCAGCGCCTCGCTCCGCTCCTCCACGCTCGGAGCGCGGGCGCTGTCCGCCAGGAGGCTGTCGGGAAGCAGGCTGTCCGGCACCGAGCGGAGGCTGTCGGGGAGCAGGCTGTCCGGCACCGCCTGGCGCGGCCCACGGGGCACCGTATCGGAGACCGGCTCACGGGGGATGGTGTCTGCCTGCTGCACGGCTGCCGTGGCCGCCGGCGCCACCGCCGTACCCAGCGCGGCGGCCGCCAGGACGGCGAGCACGGACCGGAGCGCCGCCGGGCCGCGACAGGCGCTCACTCTCCGCCCGCCGCACGCCCGAACCGGCGCCGCGCCGTCCAGGCGGCCAGCACGATGGAGAGCTCGTACAGCAGCCAGGTGGGCGTCAGCATCATGAGCATCGTGCCGGCGTCCGCCGGGGTGAGGAAGGCGGCGCCCGCTGCCATGATCAGGATGGCGTGGCGGCGATACTCCCGGAGCTCCGACCCGTCCAGCACCCCCATGAACGCCAGGGCCGTCATCACCACGGGCATCTCGAAAATGAGCCCGAACGCGAGGATGAGGCGGGTGGCGAACCGCAGGTATTCGTCGATTGTGATGATCGGATTCAGGGCCTCGGCCTGAAAGCCCAGCAGGAACTTGAGGCCCACCGGAAGGACCAGGAAGTACGCCATGGCGATTCCCGCCAGAAACAGCAGGAAGCTCACCCCGATCACCGGGATCATGGTCTTCTTCTCGTGCTCGTACAGGGCCGGCGCCACGAACTTCCATCCCTGGTGAGCGATCACGGGAAGCGCCAGGATGATGCCCACCACGACCGACAGCTTGAGCGTGACCATGATGGGCGTGGTCGGGCTCGTGTAGAGGAGCTGATCCTCAGGCAGGAGCCCCCGGATCGGACGGGCCAGGAGCCCGATGACGTCCAGGTACGTGACGAGGAAGAAGCCGGCCACCGCGCCCAGCAGGATCGCCCCCACGCTCCAGACCAGTCGCCACCGTAGCTCCTCGAGGTGGTCGAGAAAGGGCATCTCGCCCCCGTCCACATCCGGCATCAGCCCGTCTCGTGCTGGTCATCCGCGTCGGAGAACAGGTCGACCTGCCCGTCGGAGTCGTAGCGCTTCCGTCTCAGGAGCTCCTTCACCTCCTCGGTGAACTCGGAGGTGTCCTGGAAGTTCCGGTACACCGAAGCGAACCGAACGTAGGCCACCTGGTCGAGACCCCGCAGCCGCTCCATGACCATCTCGCCGATGCGCTGGCTCGAGACCTCGCGCTCGGCGGCGGCGTTCAGCTCCTCCTCGATGTCGTCGACCAGGGCCTCGATCTGGCCCAGCGAGATCGGCCGCTTGGCGCTGGCCACGCGGACGCTGTCCATCAGCTTCTCGCGGTCGTACCGCTCCACCGCCCCGGACTGCTTCTGGACCCGGAGCGGCTCCTCGTCGATGGACTCGTAGGTGGTGAAGCGACGGCCGCAGGACGCACACTCCCTGCGCCGACGGATCGCCCTCCCGTTGCGGATGGTGCGGGAGTCGACGACTCGGTCTTCGGAATGGTCGCAGGCGGGACAGCGCACGGGTCCGGTACGATTACAGGTCTCGTGTGGCTCGCGGCCGGGCAGCGGGCCTCCGCCCCGCCGCCGGCGACGGGCGAGGGTACGCCGCGCGGCGGAGCGCGGCTCAGCCCCCGCCGATCTGGTTCAGCTGCTCCTGCGCCAGCTCCGCCTCGGGGCTGTCCGGATAGCCCCTGAGCACCTGCTCGAACGCCGAGCGTGCCTCGTCGCTGTTGCCGAGCTCCACGTGGATCAGGCCCTGCTGGTAGAGCGCCGCCGGCGCCCGTCCGGAGTTCGGGTACAGCTCCAGCACCCGCTGGAACTCCTCCAGGGCCCGGCGTGCCTCGCCGGCGTCCCGGAAGGTGCGCGCCAGGAAGAACTGGGCGTCCGGCGCCAGCTCGTGTCGGGGATGGGCCGAGAGGACTCTCCTGAACGCCTCGCGGGCCGTCTCGTAGGCGCCGCGCCGGAATTGCTGCACACCGGTCTTGTACAGGGACTCGGCGCCCTCCGCCGTCGTCCCGGCCGCGGCGGTGTCGGCGGCCGCCGTGTCCGTTCCTGCGCCACCGCCCGCGGTATCGGCCGCCCCGCCGCCGACGGTGACCTCTCCACCTCCCTCTCCTCCGCCGCTCGCAGTGCGCCCGGAGGCGAGGCGATCGAGCTGGCGCTGGAGAGTACGCTGGGTCTGACCGGTGATCTGGGTCAGCTGCGCCACCTGTTCCCGGAGTTCACCGATGCGCCGCTCCAGCTCCGAGGTGCGTGTGCGGGTCAGTGACGCGGACTCCTCCTGCTGCTCCAGGAGCGCCTGCCGGAGGAACTGCACCTCCGCCAGCAGGCTGTCCTGCGTCGCCTGCACCGAGTCCATGTGGGCGCTCATGGACCGCTCCAGGGATGTGACGTCCCCCTTCGTGGCACACGCCGTCCCGACGACCGTCACGGCCAGGACCGCCAGAAGCCAGACCCGTCTCACGAGGTTCGTCCCGAATCAGGGATTGATGGCGCTCATGTTCTCGATGACGAACTCGGCACGCCGGTTCTGGGCCCACGCGCGCTCGTTGCTGGCATCCACCAGCGGGCGCTCCTCGCCGTAGCTCACGGTGCTGAACCGGCTCTCGTCGAGGCCGAGGTCGACAAGGTACGAGAGCGTGGCCTGGGCCCGGCGCATGCCGAGGGCCTGGTTATACTCGAGGGATCCGCGCTCGTCGGCGTGACCCTCGATCGTGATCCGCACCTCCGGATACTCACGCAGGACGTCCGCCTTGCTCTGGAGGATCGTCGCAGCCTCGTCCGTTATTCGCGAGCGGTCGAACTCGAAGTGGACCCGCTCCTTGATCGTCTGGACAGCCTCCACCGTCTCGATGCCGGATTCGGCGCGCCGCGCACAGGTGGTGCCCCCGTACTCGCCCCGGGCACGCTGGAAGAGGCGACGGGCACGCTCGTAGTTGCCGGCCTCCAGGGCAGCCTCGGCCCTGCTGCACAGCTCGGAGGCCTCCTTCTCGCGCCGGATGGAGTCGCGGCGGGCCTGGTTCTCGTCGGCCGTGTCGGGGGTCGTCGTGGTCTGCGGCTCCGGCTCGGGCTCCGGCGGAGGGTTGCCCCCGCACGCCGCGGCGCCCAGCGCGCCCAGCAGAATCAGACCGCCCCATACCCCAGCTCTTCGCATGCTCGTCTCCTCTTGTCTTCCCGATCGTTTGCAGCGTCGCGTCCCGCGATAGCGGCGCACTTCGTCAGCGGAAGCTCACCGAGTCTCGACGGTCCGTAAACCTATCTCCCCGACATGCGAGGTACAATCGTCACGGCCGAATCGACCCGGACCACTCCGGCATCTGGTCGAGGCTGTTGGCGGTGAGCCGTCTCGTCCGTCCGCTGACCGTGTCCAGGATCCACAGGGCCCGGTACCCACCGCGGTCCGAGGCGTATACCAGGTGCCGGCCATCGGGCGCCCAGGCCGGGTCCTCGTTCTCGCCCCGGGAGGTCAGCACGCGCCGGTTGGAGCCGTCCGGGGCCACCGTGTGGATCTGGAACACCCCGTCGATGCGAGCGTGGTAGACGATCCGGTCGCCGGTGGGCGACCAGTCCGGCGAGGTGGCATAACCCTTCTCACCGTAGACGTACCGGCTGACGATGTCCGCCGAGCCCGAGGCGATGTCCTTCACGTAGACCTGGGGCTGCCCCACGCGGTTCGCGGTGAAGGCGATCCGCCCGCCGTCGGGCGAGTAGGTGGGGCTCAGGGCGTCCCCCGGTCCGCCGGAGGTGACCTGCCGCCGGCAGCAGAGCGGCCCCAGCTCGTACTCGAAGATCTCCGTATGGTCGCCCACCGACTGCCCCAGCATGAGGCGGTCGCCGCCGGGAGCGTAGGTCGGGGTGATGTTGAAGTCCTGCCCCGTGTCCAGAAGCTGGCTCTCGCCGGAGCCCAGGTCCTCGACGAACACCGCCGGCCGGCCGTCGCGGTATGAGACGTAGATCAGCTCGCTCCCGTCCGGCGAGAAGGACGGGGAATAGACGATGGAGCTGTCGGACGTCACTCGTCGGAGGTTTCGGCCGTCGCTGCCGATGGTGTACAGCTCGGAGACGCCCTCTCCCGTCTTCCGGCGGAACGCGATCCGCGTCGCCGCCATTCCCGGCTCGCCGGTGGCCCACCGGACGACGGCGTCCGAGGCCCGGTGCACGGCCATCCGGAACCCGCGGGCACCCGGCGTGGGCAGCTCGAAGGCCCGGACCTCCTCGAGCCGGCTGTACGTGATGTCGTGCAGGCTCACCCGGACCCGGGGGCTCTGCGGCGTGCCGGTGACGCTGGCCGAGACGAGCCACACGGCACCCAGCTCGTTCCACAGCCCGTAGTTCACGCCGACCCCGCTCCCCAGCGAGTCCGGGACGGAGAGCATCTCGAACCGATCGCTGTAGTCCAGGTCGCGGCGCAGGATGCTGTCCACACGCGCCGCCACCTCCTCCAGCGCCGGCCGGCCCGACACCTCGGTGACGGCCATACCGGGGACGTACCCCGCCTCGTACTCGATGCCCACGCGCACGCCCTCGTCTTCCTGCCCCACGGCCGCGGAGGGAGTGGACACCCCCAGAAGAAGCGCTCCCAGCAGGAGCAGCGCGCCCCTGATCCCGGCGCCCGGGGAGAGGTCCGGGGACCTCACTGCGTGGTGGGGTCGAAGTAGAAGGAGACGCGAAGCCGATCCCGGGGATAGGCGTCCGGAAGGGGACCGAACCTCCTTTTGCGGCCCGCCGTCTCGATGGCGCCCCGTGCCTCCAGGTCGAAAGCCAGGTTGCCCGATCTCTCGATCCACTCGATGTCTTCCACGGATCCGTCCCGGCGTATGACGAAGCTCAACTCGGCCCGAAGGTGTTCCTTCCCGGTCGGCGGCCGCCAGTGGCGCCGGATCTGATTGACGATGTTGTCCAGGTAGTCGGGGAACGGGAAGGCCTTCCCCTCGATCTGGACATTGCCCGCGTCCTCCCCCTCCTCCGGAGCCTTCGCCGGCTCGGTCGACGGCAGGGTGGGCTGTTCCTCCTCCTGCGTCGGCTCCCGGACCTCCGGCTTCGGGGCCTCGGAGGGCGTGGGCGGAGGCGGCTTCTGCTCCTCCTCTGCTTGCTCCGCCGGCTGAGGCTTCTGTCGAACCGGAGCCTCCTCGGCCGCAGGCGCCCGCAGCTGCACCCGGTAGGTCTGCTGCTCCATCACTTCCGGCTTCTCGCCGCCCCGGTAGAGCACCAGGACCAGCCCGGCGACGGCGTGCAGCGCGAGCGAGGCCACGACGCTCCCGGTGGGGATACCCCCGTCGTACGGAGAGCCGCCGTTGGGTCGCGGCACCCCGGCGGGCTGTTCCCTCTCCTGGCTCTGGGGCCTCGACTCGGTCATGGAATCGGGGGCGGGGCGTCGGCCGCCGCCGGACGGACCGTCCTCACGGCTCCCCGGTCTCGGGCTCGGCGACCAGGCTGACGGCCTCCACGTCGGACTCCTTCAGCCGTCCGATGACGTTCAACACCACGCCGTACGGGACGTTCGCGTCCCCCTTTACGTAGACCATGGGAAAGCCTCGGCGCCGGAGCACCGGCATGATCGCCGCCTCGAACTCCTCCAGGCTCACCTCGGTGTCGTCGATGAAGATCCGCCCCGCCGCGTCGACGGAGACGACGAGCCCGTCCTCGCTCTCCAGCGGAGAGGCCGGTGCGTTGGGCACCGTGACCTCGACCCCGCCCTGGAGGACCGGAGCGGTGATCATGAAGATGATCAGCAGCGTGAAGGCCACGTCCACGAGGCTCGTGACGTTGATCTCGGCCCTCACGCCGTGGGGCCCGACGTCCTGGTCTCCGCTGCCGATCGGGCGCCCGATCATACGCGCCCCTCCCGGGCCAGCGTCCCCACGAATTCGCTGGCGAAGCCCTCGAGCTCGCTGGCGAAGAGGCCGAGCTTGGCAGCGTAGTGGTTGTAGGCGATCACCGCCGGAATCGCCACGGCCAGGCCGACCACAGTGCTGATCAGCGCCTCGGCGATGCCCGGGGCGACGGCGGCGATGCTGGCCGATCCCTGGGCGGTGATGTTGACGAAGGAGTTCATGACCCCGACCACGGTGCCCAGAAGCCCCAGGAGCGGGCTCACGGACCCGATGATGGCGAGCCAGGAGAGACCGTGGCCCAGGTCGTCCCGCTCCTCCGCGAGCCCCTTGTCCAGGACCAGGCGCAGAGTGTCCAGCTGGGCCGGGGTGAGCCCCTCCTGCGGCCGTTCCTCGGACAGGGCCCGCGGGCGGAGGTCGAGGAAGAACTCGATGCCCTCCTCGAACGTCCGCGTGTAGGGCGACTCGTCGATCATCCTCAGTCGGTCACGCATGTCCTCCAGCCCGCCCGCCCGCTCCATGCTCTCCACGAACCGGTCGCCGGCCTCCTCCAGGCTCCTGAACTCCGACCACTTCCAGAAGATCAGGATCCAGGAGAGGAGAGAGAACGCCACCAGGACCAGGAGTATGATCTGCGTGGGGAGCGTCGCCTGCATCACCAGGTCCCACGGGGACGAGGCGCCATTGCCCCCGCCGGCCGCCTGCAGCCATGCCGTGCCCACCGCGAGCAGAGCTTCCGTAGCCATCACTCCTGTTCCTTGATGTAGCGATACGTCTCTCGCAGCCCCTCGGCGAGCTGCCGCCGGGGCGACCATCCGGCCTCCTCCAGCCGGCCGGGATCCAGCGCGCTCCGCTGCAGCTCTCCGGGCCGCGGAGGAGCGTGCTCCCGATCGACGTCGGCGTCGGCCACCTCGATCATCGTCTCCGCCAGCTCGTTCACGCTCGTCTCGTTTCCGGTGCCCACGTTGAACGCCACGTCGTCGGGCAGCTCGGGATCCTCGAGCTCCATTCGGGAGGCCAGCACGTTGGCGTGGGCCACGTCCTCGACGTGGACGTAGTCACGGGTCTGCTCGCCATCGCCGTAGATCGTGAGGTCCTCGCCCCGGTCCAGGCGACCGCTGAACAGGGCGACCACGCCGGCCTCCCCGTGGGGGTCCTGTCGAGGCCCGTACACGTTGGCGTACCGGAGCGCCGCGTAGTCCAGACCGTGCGTCTTCCGATAGGCGAACAGGTAGTGCTCGCCGGCCAGCTTACTCACGCCGTACGGGGACACCGGCAGCTTCGGACTCGTCTCCGGGGTGGGGATCCGGTCCGCCTCGCCGTACAGCACACCGCCGCTGGACGCGAACACGACCCGCTCCACCCCACCCTCCCTGGCCGCCTCCAGGACGTGGAGCAGCCCGTCCAGGTTCACCGACGCGTCGTGTCGGGGCCGGGCCACGGAGACGCGGACGTCGATCTGGGCCGCCTGGTGGTTGACGAGATCGAAGTCCTTCTCATCGAAGAGTGCGTCCAGGGCGTCGTCCCGGACGTCGACCACGCGGAAATCGATCCCCGGCGGCACGTTCTCGCGTCGGCCGGAGCTGAGGTCGTCCACCGCCGTGACGTCCCATCCGCCGTCCCGGTACGCCTCGCACACGTGCGAGCCGATGAATCCGGCTCCGCCCGTCACCAGAACGCTTCCGCTCACACGCTCCTCCGCTTCATGTCATGACATGTCGTGACGACACGGCTCCGGTCCGTGACCGGGCCGTCCGATGTCTCACTCATCCGCATCACGCTGGATCCATTCCTCCAGTTCCTCGTCATCCAGGCCGAGCAGGCGACGTGCGACCTCCAGCCTCTCCGTTCCCTCGCCCTCCGTGGCCATCTCGCGCAGGCCGACGGTCGGAGAGTGGAGCAGCCGGTTCACCACCACCCGTGTGGCGGACCGAATTTTTTCCCGTTCCTCGGACCCCAGGCCGTCCAGATCCTCCAGGAGGTCCTCGATCTCACGACGCCGGATCTCCTCGGCACGGGACCGGAAGGCCCGGATCAGCGGCACGGCCTTACGGGAGCGATACCAGTCCCAGAACTCCTCGACTTCCTCGTCCACGACCGCCTCGGCGCGCGGCATCTCCCGGCGGCGGGCCTCCTCCGTGCTCTCCATGACCCGCTGGAGGTCGTCGACGTTGTACAGGAACACGTCGTCGATGTCCCCGGCGCCGGCGCCCACGTCCCGCGGCACCGCGATGTCCAGAATCACCATCGGCCCGGACTTCCCCCGCAGGTTGCGCGAGAGACGGTCCGCGTCGATGACGGGGGCTTCCGCGGCCGTGCAGGTCACGAGAATCTCCACCTCGTCCAGGTGCTCCCAGAACCGGTCGTAGGCCACCGGCTTTCCGCCGACCTCGTCCGCCACCTCCTCGGCGGTGTCCAGCGTCCGGCTCGTCACCCACGGCGAGTCCGTTCCGGCGTCGGCCAGGCAGCGGACGGTGAGGGCGCCCATGTCCCCCGCCCCGACCACCATCGTGCGCCGCGCCTCGAGGGAGCCGAACACCTTCTCGGCCAGATGGACGGCCGCCGAGGGGACGGAGGCCGCTCCCTCGCCCAGCGCCGTCTCCGTGCGAACGCGGCTCCCGGCGGAGAGAGCTCGCTGGAAGAGGCGGTGGAGGACCTTGTCGACGCTCTCCGGGACCTCCTCGCGGCCCGTGCGGTAGGCGTCGCTGACCTGTCCCTGGATCTCGGCCTCGCCCAGCACCATGGAGTCGAGGCCCGAGGCCACCCGGAAGAGGTGGACCACGGCGTCGCGATCGCGCTTGCGATACAGGTAGCTCTCCGCCACCTCCGGGTCCTGGCCCGACCGGGTGGCGAGGACTCGGGCACCCGCGTCGCCGGGCTTCTCCGAGGAGCGAGCATTCAGATAGACCTCGGTCCGATTGCAGGTGGAGAGGATCACGGCCTCGCGGACGCCCGGCTCCTCCATGAGAGCCTCCAGCGCGGCCCTCCGCTCGTCGCCGGAGAGGAAGAACCGCTCCCGCACCTCGATGGGCGCCGTACGGTGATTCACCCCCACGACCCAGACGGTCACTGTCCGCCCGTCGCCCGCGCGCATCGGGCGCGCCCGCCGCGATCGCGCTGCGTCCTCACAGGAAGAAGGGAGAGTCCCCCGCCGCGATTCGCAGGTAGAGGAAGACCGAGGTCGTCACGAGGAAGGCGAGCGCCGTCACCTTCGCCGCGGGACGACCGCCGAGCCCCCCGGGTAGCCGAACCAGGAGCGCCGCCAGGTAGGAGGACCAGGTGACCAGGCCGAAGAGGATCTCCGGGTCGCCGAGATTGAACCCGCCCCCGTACGTCACCGTCCACGCCGTTCCCGTCACCAGACCGATGGTGAGCGCCGCGAAGCCGACCCCCAGGCCCACGCGGTGCACGCGGTCCAGGGCATCCAGCGACGGGAAGAACTGGAAGATCTTGCCGAAGCTCTTCCGCTTCAGCGAACGGAACTGCAGCACGTACATCACCGCTGCACCCGAGGCCAGCGCCAGCCCCGCGTATCCCACGAACGTCGTCCCCACGTGAGCCACGAACCAGGGACCGCGAAACGCGGTCTGTCGGACCGCCGGCTCCACGCCCACCCAGACGGCTTCTCCCATGAGAACCAGGGAGAGGGGGAGCAGGAAGAGGGAGACGGACCGCACATCGTAGATCTCCGCCGCCGTCAGCGTCATCAGCACCAGGAGGAGCGCCAAGCTGGAAGAGGCCGGCCCCACCCCGATCAGGGGGAGGACCTGGTGCTGGCCCGCGTACACCCCCAGGGCCAGAAGGTGCAGGCCGACCCCGGCCAGGGTGACGAAGAGCGCCGGATTCTGCTTCCCCGGATCGGCGGCGCGGAAGGCCCGCACCTGGAGGCCCCAGGCGCCCCCGTAGGCGAGGAGCGCCAGTACGTGGAGAACGTCGATCACCGCTCGCTCCGGAGGTCCGCCCCGGCCGTCACCGCCCCGCGCCGGCCAGACGCCGGACCAGCTGAGCCGTGGCCCCCTGGCTCACCGTTCCGTCGCCGGGGAAGACGACACGCGCCGTGGAAGAGCCGGATCGCACGCGGATCGCGATCACCCGTACCCCGGTTCGGCCGGCGCTCGCCGCGGAGGCCGCGGCGGGCGCGGCCCGGAAGAGGTCGCCGACCCGAACACCGCTCGACGACCCGCTGTCCAGGAACACCAGTCCGCCCTCCCGCAGGAGTGCGCTGCCGTCCGCGGCCTCGAGAATGCGTACCATGAGCTCCGTCTCCGCCTGCCGGAAGTCGGTGGTCTCCGGAACCGGCGGAACCGGATACAGGACCACGGGGTCACCGTCGCGGACCAGACCAAACACCCCCTGGACCCGGGCCATCGCCGTGTCTCCGTCGACGGCCTCCACCCGCAGCATGCCGGTGGGCCGAACGACGCGGCCCCGCTCGCCCAGAGAGCGTCCCAGCTCGACGGCGAAGAGCGTATCACCGGCCGAGGCGTCCAGGCCGCGGAGCGCGACCCGCACCTCGTCGCCGGTCCTGCCCTGCCACGCCTCGACCCGGCGGCTCCCGGCCGTGGCCGGCCCGAGGACGCGCCCGCGCGGCCGCACGATGTCGCGGCCCGCCAGAAAGGGGGCGCTCCAGATGCCCGTCCGGCTCACCGGTCGGAGCGCGGGGCGCTCCTCGGCCGAGATGCCGCCCGACGTGATGCTCCCGCCCTGCCGGCCGGTATCGAAGAGGCTGGCGCGGACCCGGGCAGCGGTGTCCCCGGCGGCTCCCCCGCCGGCGACGACGTCTTCCTCCTGCCCGCCGGCCCGGCGCTCCTTCATGCGCTCCCGTGCCTGCTGCTGCCCGGCCTGTGTACGCGCCCGGTCCCGCGCAGCGCCGACCCCGCCCTCCATGCCCGGTATCGCGAACTGCTCGCCGGGAAAGATGAGATCCGGGTTGTCAATCTGTGACTGGTTGGCCTTCCAGATTCGCTGCCACTGGAAGGGATCCTCGAGGAGCCGGTCGGCGATGTCCCAGAGGGTGTCACCCCGCTCCACTTCGTACGTACCCTGCCCGCTCTGCCCCGTCTGCTGGGCCCGGAGCGGCTCCGGGCCGGCGGCCACCAGCGTGACAGCGCCCGCCAGGAGTAGAACGGCGACCGGGATCCGGAGGACGCCCTGGGTAGCGTGTCCTCTACGTCGCTCGGGTGTTTGCATGATGCTCCCCCCGTGTAGGCCGAAGCCAGTGCGATGCGATCCGTCCCTCGAGGTCCGGTGAGCTCCGGGTGAATCCGACCCGACAGCGCCCCTTGACCGAAGTGACGTCCTATAGCGTACGTCTGCAATGAAACTCGCGACCCGCCGGAATTCGGGCCGGATCCACCTCACGTGGTACTCGTGGTCCGGCCCTGTGCTCCGGGCCCGGTGCCGGCTCCCCGGGGACGGACGACCAACGGATGACTATCGATGGAGCGGTTTTCGGGCGAGAGCGGGTGTCAGAAGGGGAGGTCGTCGTCCCCCATGAGGGCGTCGTCGCTGAAGTCGGAGAAGTCCTCCTCGTCGTCCGAGCCGGAGGAGTCCGATCCCTGCTTCTCTCCCTGCACCGGCGAGACGTCGGCTCGGCGGCCCCGGGCGCCTCCCCCCGAGGACGGGCCCTCGCCGCGCCCGCGGCCCAGCATGATCATCTCGCGGGCCCTGATCTCCGTCGTGTACCGCGTCCGGCCATCGTCGCCCTCCCACTGCCGGTACTCGATGCGGCCCTCGACGTAGATGCGGTCGCCCTTGGAGAGGTATTCCTCGCATATCTCGGCGAGACGGTCCCATGCGACGACCCGGTGCCATTCGGTCTTCTCCTGATCCTCGCCGCTCCGGCTCGTCCAGCTCCGACTCGTGGCGACGGAGAGGGTCGCCACCCGGGTTCCGGAGGAGGTACTCCGGACTTCCGGATCGGAGCCCAGGTTTCCGATGATCATCGCCTTGTTCAGGCTCCGCGACATTCGATGCCTCCGGTCGGTGTGGCGGACAGGCCGGCGATGTCCGTCGGCCTGCGGGGGGAAAGCGAACCGTGCGTGCTCGTCTCGATTTGTACCAAGGTTGTCCTGCCGTTTGCCGGTGTCAACGCGCGTCCACCCCCATGACGAGGGCGTCCTCGGAAGGCGAGCGATAGTAGTCCTTCCTCCTCCCGAGCAGGCGGAATCCCAGCTCGCGGTAGAGCTGGATGCCGGCGTCGTTGCTCTCTCGGACCTCCAGTATCAGGTAGTCGCCGGAGTCCGAATCGCGGACCGACTCCAGGGCGGTGAGCACCAGCCGGCGTCCCAGCCCGCGGCGCCGGTGGGCTTCGGCCACGGCCAGGTTTCCCAGTTGCGCCCCGTCCTCGGTGAACCACATGACCGCGTAGCCCGCCACGTCGCCGTTTCCGTCCCCGGCCGTCCAGGCACGGGTCCGCTCGTTGCCGAGCAGGCGGCGGAAGGTCGTCTCCCGCCAGGGCACGGCGAAGGCGTCCCGCTCGATCTCCGCCACCTCCGGGAGGTCCTCCGGCCGCATGGGCCGGATCGCGGCCTCGCGCCCGGGAGACTCCCGTGCGGGCCCGTCGTCCCCACGATCCGGGTGATCCGAAGGCCGTCGCGAACACCGCGAGCCCTCCGCCCGGGTCATCCGTCGGTCCCGTCCGCTCCCCCGGCCGGCCCCCCGCCGCGCCAGGCCGAGGAGCGCCGCACGTACTCCGGCTCCCACGTGCCCGGTTCCTCCACGCGGCCCGCCCCCGGATGCCGCCGGGACAGCCACAGGAGCGAACCGGCCCTGGGGATTCCGACGTGTGGCGGCACGACGCGTCCGCCGCCGGCCTCGATCTCCTCCCGGTGCCGGTCGGCACCGCTGCCGGCCCACGTCCACTCGGCCGGCCCACCCGGCAGCTCCCCCATCACGGTCTCCACGTCGGTCACCCGGGGAGAGAGGGCTGCGCCGGAGGGACCCACAGGGTCGTACGCGGCGGCGTACACCTCCTGGCGCCGTGCGTCGAAGCACGTCACGACCCGCTCCGACAGACCCGTGCCCGCCGCCGTCACCAGCAGGCTGGAGTATGCGAAGAGCCGGCGCTCCCGGCCGAAGCAGAGCCCCTTGGCCAGGGACGCGGCGATCCGGACTCCCGTGAAGGAGCCCGGCCCGGCGCCCACGGTGACGGCGTCGATCGCGCCGCGGTCGCGTCCCGCCTCCCGAAGCAGTCGATCCACCTCCGGCATCACGGTCTCCGAGTGGGTGGCCCGGACCGAGAGCAGGCTCTCGGCCAGGAGACCGTCGTCCTCCCCGAGAGCCACGCTCCCGAGCTCTCCGCCGGTCTCGATGGCCAGGGTCAGCACGGCTCCCCCGGCTCCTCGCGACTTCCGGAAGCCGCCTCGGGCGCCGCACCGCCCGCCCGCCCCGGCGGCTTCGGAGGCATCGGGGCCGCGCCCTCCCGGCGCAGCTCGACGCGGCGGATCGACCGGTCGCCGGGTATCTCGAGTCGAACCTCCCACCGGTCCTCGGGGAGCGCCCCCTCCGCACGGTCCGCCCACTCCACGAAGACGGGTCCGTCGGCGGACAGCAGGCGGTCCCAGCCGATCTCGTCCAGCGCGCGGCGTCCGGAGAGGCGATAGAGGTCCACGTGGAAGAAGGTGGACCCGCCGTCGCCGGCGGCGATCGGGTGCTCGTTGACCAGGGTGTAGGTGGGGCTCGGCACCGCCCCCTCCACGCCAGCCCCGCGAGCTGCAGCGCGCGCGACGGTGGACTTGCCCGCACCCAGGGGGCCGAAGAGAGCCACGAAGAGCCGATCGCGGGCGGCGGCCGCACCCAGGCGGCGCCCCCACTCCCGGAGCGCCTCCTCGTCCAGCCGCCATCCGCCGGAGGCGCCGTTCATGGTTCTCCGGAGCTCGAGGCCCGGAGGGCGCCGAGCCGGGAGCGGGCCTCCCGGCCGGACCCGTCGCCGTCGCCCTCCAGATCGGACTTCACGTCGAACAGCTCGTCCCGCAGCCGGGCGGCCCGCTCGAAGTCCTGCTCCTCGGCCGCCTGCTCCATCTCCCGCTCCAGCGCCCGGGCCAGCTCTTCGGGCTCCATCTCCTCGTAGGGCTCCCCATCCTCGGCCACCTGCCCGGCGGCCGGCTCCTCCCGGGCGTCGGCCACCTGGGTGCTGAATCGGATCTGGTCCACCGACTTCTCGATGGAGCGGGGCGTGATCCCGTGCTCCTCGTTGTACTCCTGCTGGATCTCGCGCCGTCGCTCCGTCTCGTCGATCGCGCGGCGCATGGACCCCGTGACCTCGTCGGCGTAGAGGATCGCCCTCCCGTTCACGTTGCGCGCGGCCCGCCCGATGGTCTGGATCAGGGAGGTCTCCGAGCGGAGGAATCCCTCCTGGTCGGCGTCGAGGATGGCGACCAGGCTGACCTCGGGGATGTCCAGGCCCTCGCGCAGCAGG
>CAZFDK010000031.1:0-28306 GCA_964518305.1 uncultured Gemmatimonadota bacterium
GAGCCTGTTCATCGAGTCCGCGGTGGCCAAGTGGAACTGGCAGACGCTGGAGATGAACCAGAAGCAGTCGGTGCACTACAACGTAGGTCACCTGGCGGCTCCGGCAGGCGACACGAAGCAGCCCGCGGGCGACTACGTGGTCTCGCTGAACAAGTGGGCCATCGACCGCTTCAAGAGCGTCGGGCCGCTCCATCCCCAGAACTTCCAGTTGCTCGAAACGGGCGCGAACACGGACATGCAGGTCCTCTACGATGCCCCCATCGGCGTCGGGGAGCCGCACTACGCGCAGGTGATCGACGCCGAAAAGGTAGAGCCCTGGAACACCTATCCGAGCGTACGATTCGATCCGGGCGAGATGGCGGTGGACTCCTCGGCGCCCGCCGCCGGCGACGAGGGCGTCCGGCACGAGAGCGGTAAGACGATCGTCGACATGACCGCCGTGCGGAGCCACTATAACCCGGAGCACTTCACGGTGCCCCAGGGGGACAGCGTCGTCATCAACATCACGAACGTGGAGCAGGCCCGGGACGCGACCCACGGCTTCGCGATCTCCGAGCACGACGTGAACCTGAGCCTGGAACCGGGCGAGACCCAGACGATCCGGTTCGTCGCCGACGAGGCTGGCGTCTTTCCCTTTTACTGCACCGAGTTCTGCTCGGCGCTCCACCTGGAGATGGCCGGGTACATGGCCGTGGAGCCGCAGAGCCTGGCCGGCGGCGAGAGCTCGGTCGATGACAGGACCGCGGCGGGGGGCAGCCAGCGCTAAATCGGCCGCGGCACGAGGCCGGCGGGGAACGCCTCCCGTTCGGCGCGGACGGTCCGGGGTCGCCACCCTGGCCGCAGCGAGCGAGGGGACGGAGCCGGGAGGCCGGCTTCCGTCCCCCGTTCGCAGTCGAGGGTCCCCCGCGCGGGTCGATGGCGCCCGTGCAACGCCTCGCCGTTCGTTACTGTTCGAGGGGAGGCCAGGGTCGACACGCCGTGGAGATTCAGAGTCCCGGGCCTCATGTTTCGGGGGGCGATGCCTCTGTCCCGATCGCCAACTGAACGTCTCCGGAGGAGCGCGCGATGACGGATGCACGGTACAGCGCCTGACTCGGGAGGCCGGGACGCGCCCGACGGCGCGTTCCACCGCGCCCTGCCGGGGAGGCGTCCGTGATATCGACCCGCCTGGCGATCCTGTGCGGCGCGGTCCTGGTGGACATGATCGGATTCGGGATCGTGCTCCCCCTCCTGCCGTTCTACGCGGAATCCATGGGGGCGACGCCGAATCAGGTGACGCTGATCATCGCCTCCTACTCGGCGATGCAGCTGGCGGCCGCGCCGATCTGGGGGCGCATCTCTGACCGCCGCGGGCGGCGACCGCTCATCATCGCCGGCCTCTTCGCATCCTCGTGCTCCTACCTGATCTTCGGCCTCGCCGAGACGCTCTTCGTGCTCCTGGCCTCCCGGATCGCGGCCGGGGCCGCCGGCGGCACCGTCTCGGTGGCGCAGGCTTACGTGGCCGATTACACGGACGAGGAGGACCGGGCCCACGGTTTGGGGCTCATCGGCGCCGCTTCGGGCCTGGGCGTCATGCTGGGACCGGCCATCGGGGGCTGGTTCAGCCAGTGGGGGCTCGGTGTCCCCGGGTTCGTGGCGGCCGGCCTCTGCCTGATAAACGGGATCGCCGCGGTCTTCCTGCTCCCCGAGTCCACCTACGAGGCGTCGCCCCAGGAGCACGAGCGGGGAGAGGCAGGTTCGCTCTCCGACTGGGTCGCGAAGATGACCGACTTCCCGCTCTCGCTGCTCCTGCTGGTCTACTTTCTCGCCATCTCCTCGTTCACGGCCATGACCTCGGTACTGGCCCTGTACGTGGAGCGGGTGTTCGACATGGACGCTGCCGACATGGGAATCGTGTTCACCATCGCCGGTGGTGTCACCGTCGTGGTGCGGGGCGGGATCGTCGGCCGTCTGGTCCGGAAGCTCGGTGAGCCCTTCACGGTGAGAGCCGGCGCGGTGATTCTCGCCGCCACGCTGGCCGGCATCCCCTTCATGCCCACGCGCTGGTGGCTGGGCCTCGTGATTCCGGGATGGGCCCTGGCAACCGGCATTCTCTTTCCGTCGCTGGCCAGTCTGGTCTCCCGGGCCACGGACCGGCGCTCCCAGGGATCCATTCTGGGGGGAAGCCAGATCGTGGGCGGGACGGGGCGCGTGCTGGGTCCTGCGGGGGCTGGCTGGCTCTTCCAGCACGTGGGAATCGAGAGCCCCTTCCTCATCGGCGCGGGAATGGTGGTGGTGGCGGCTATCATGGCCCTGGCCATCCCCAATGCCGGCGAGGAGCAGAAGTCGCGGGAACCCGGCCCCATCGCCTCGAAGCTGTCGACACTGCTGGGGAGCACCAGCGGAGAGTGAAGCGTCGCGGGCGTCGTTCGGACCGGCCGGGCGACCTCGAGCGGCCACTGCGGCAGGCGCGCCGTGCGCTTGAACTGTATGGTGAGACGGATACATTACCGGCTCTTGCGCGTCGCCGCCCCTCCACGGACCGCGGCGCCGCGCCGAGCCATCTCAGGGACTCGCACCGGTCACCTCCTGGAGGAGCGAACATGAACTCCCGTATTCTCCGCTCGGTCATCGCTGCTTTCGCCCTGGCCCTGTGCGGGCTGGTCCTCGGCACAGCGTCGCCGGCTCAGGCCCAGCAGGGCGAGGACCCGAACACGGTGTTCCAGTCGGACCTCTTCGAGGACATGGAGTACCGGATGATCGGGCCGTACCGGGGCGGGCGGGCCACCGCCGAGCACGGCTTTCCGGACAGGCCGGAGACCTTCCTGGTCGGGACCACCGGCGGCGGGATCTGGAAGACCACTGACGCGGGCGCCCACTGGGTGAACATCTCGGACGGCGACTTCGGGGGCGGCATCGGAGAGGTGACCGTCGCCCCGTCGGACCCGAGCGTGATCTACGTCGGCACGGGCTCCGCCTGCATTCGGGGCAACGTCTCCGGCGGGACGGGGGTCTACAAGTCGGAGAACGGTGGCGAGAGCTGGGAGTTCGTCGGCCTGCCGGAGTCCGGCCAGATCGGCCGCATCGAGGTCCACCCGAAGAACCCGGACGTAGCCTACGTGGCAGCGCTGGGGACCCCGTTCGGGAAGAACGAGCAGCGGGGCGTCTTCAAGACCACCGACGGCGGCGACAGCTGGGAGAACGTGCTCTTCGTCAACGACAGCACCGGCGTCGTGGACCTGGCCATGAATCCCGAGCAGCCGAACGAGGTCTTCGCCGGCTCGTGGGCGGCCGAGCGTGAGCCGTGGACGCTGCAGAGCGGCACCACCTGGAACGAGGGCGGAGGCCTGTACCGGACCACGGACGGCGGCGAGAACTGGACGCACCTCCAGGACGGCCTCCCCAGCGGCGACGAGATGATCGGGAAGACCGCCATCACGGTCTCCCCGGCCAATACGGACCGGGTATGGGCCATGGTCTCGGCCATGGAGCCCCACGGCGGGGTGTATCGCTCCGACGACGGCGGGGACACCTGGACCCGCACCAACCGCAACCGGAAGCTGCGGCAGCGTGAATTCTACTACACCCACATCTTCGCCCACCCGACGGATCCGAACACCGTCTACGCGCTCAACACCGGCATGTACCGGTCGGTCGACGGCGGGGAGACCTTCGACGGCATTCGGGTTCCCCACGGCGACGTCCACGGGCTGTGGATCAACCCCGAGCAGCCCTCCCACATGGTCGTCACCGATGACGGAGGCGGGCAGGTGACGGTGAACAACGGCGAGAGCTGGTCCACCTACCACAACCAGCCCACGTCGGAGTTCTACCGGGTCGAGGTGGACAACCACTGGCCGTACAACGTCTACGGCCCGCAGCAGGACAACAGCACGATGCGGGTGCCGTCGATCCGCACCCAGGGTGAGCACTACGCGCAGCAGTGGCGCTCGGTGGGCGGCGGCGAGAGCGGCCACATCGCCATCCAGTCCTACGGCCCGGACATCGTGTGGGCCGGGAGCTACGGCGGCGTGATCACGCGCAAGAACATGTCGAACGGCCACTCGCCGAACAGGGTGGGCTACCCGCAGGTGGCGGTGGGAGACGCGCCCAAGGACTTCAAGTACCGCTTCCAGTGGAACGCGCCCATCGCGGTCAATCCCTACGACTCGACCCAGGTCTATCACGCCTCGCAGAAGCTCCTCCGAACCGACGACGGAGGAATGAGCTGGGAGGAGATCAGCCCGGATCTCACCTACGACGACACCACCAAGCAGGGGCCGGCCGACGGGCGGGTCATGAAGGATCGCACCGGGGTGGAGATCTACAACACGATCTTCGCCGTAAACCCCTCCGTGCACGGGGAGGGCGTGATCTGGGTGGGGACCGACGACGGCCGCGTCTGGCTCACCCGGAACGGCGGCGGCACCGGCAACTGGACCGAGATCACGCCGAGCGGCCTCCCGCAGTGGAGCACCGTGAACATGATCGAGGTCTCTCCCCATGAGGCGGGCACGGCCTATATCGCCGTCTACCGCTACCGCCAGGACGACTTCACGCCCTACATCTACAGGACGGACAACTACGGACAGTCCTGGAGCCGTATCGCCGACGGCACCCGGGGCATCGACTCGGAGCACTTCATCCGGGCCGTGCGCGAGGACCCGGAGCGCGAGGGACTGCTGTACGCGGGAAGCGAGCGGGGCATGTACGTCTCCTTCGACGACGGCGCGCACTGGCAGGAGCTGCAGCTGAACCTTCCGGAGACGCCGATCACCGATCTGCAGGTCCACCGGGGCGACCTGGTGGTCGCCACGCAGGGACGCTCATTCTGGATCCTGGACGACCTCTCGCCCCTGCGTCAGTTGTCCGACCAAGTGGCCCAGAGCGACGCCCACTTTTACGAGCCCGGCGACGCGATCCAGTGGCTCAACGTGGACTCGCCCGGCAACGGCTCCACCGGACCGAACCAGCGGCCGGAGGCCCCGCCGGAGGGCGCGGTGTTCGACTACTATCTGGCCGAGGAGGCCACGGACGACGCACCCGTCCAGCTCGAGGTCGTGAGTCCCGACGGCGACGTTGTGCGGCACTGGTCCACGGCGGCCGAGCCCCCGGAGGGAGGAGGCGGGTTCTTCTCATCCACGCTCGACGAGTCGATTCCGGGCGAGGCCGGGCACCACAGGGTCACCTGGGACTTCCGGTATCCCGGCGTGACGGAGAAGCCCGACGACGTTCAGATGTGGGGCTACACCGGAGGCTTCCCGGCGTCACCCGGCACGTACACGGCGAGGATGATCGCCGGGGGCGACACCATCTCCCACACCTTCGAGGTCCGGAAGGACCCGAAGCTGGAGAGCGTGACCAACCAGGAGCTGGAGGAGCAGGAGCAGTTTGGACGCACGATTCGCGACACGCTGAACAGCCTGTATGCGCACCTCCAGCAGATCCGTGATGTCCGCGAGCAGGTGGAGTCCACGGCGGAGTACGCGTCGAAGGCCGGGGCGCCGGAATCCATCCAGCAGACGGCCGACGAACTCTCGGCCACGCTGGACAGCCTGGCCTACGACCTCTACCAGCATCAGAACGAGTCGGGTCAGGACGCCATCAACTACCCGCCGAAGCTGGGCAGCCAGTTCGCCGCCGTGTACGGAGTGGTGATCGGGGGCATGTCCCCGCCCACTGACGGCGCCCGCCAGCGCTTCCAGGACCTGCTGCCTCAGTGGGCCGACATCCGCTCGCGGATCCAGCAGACGATGCAGCAGCAGGTGTCCAGCTACAACGATCAGCTCGAGCAGGCCGGCATGTCGGGAGTGATCGTGCCGCAGCCGTAGCCACGGCGAGCGGTGGGGTGGGGGAGGAGCACCCACCAGATGCCTCGCGGCGAGAAGGACGAGTCAGGGCCCGGGATCTCCCGGGCCCTTTCTCGTGGTGCTCCCGGGTCCCTGTCAGGCCTCGACGCCGGTATCGACGGCCGCCGCGACCTCCCGTCCCTCGGTGAGGTGGGCCACGATCTTCCGCCCGTGGTGGCGCCCGTTCTCGATGAAGATGCGGTTCGCGTCGTCTCCGGCCGCCAGGACGCCGGCCACGTACACCCCGGGCACGTCCGTCTCCATGGTGTCAGGGTCGAAGGTGGGCTCGCGGGTCTCCCGGTCCACGCTGACCCCGATGGAGCGGAGCAGGACGGGGTCGGGGCGCCACCCTGTCATGGCCAGCACCCAGTCGTTGGGGATTTCCCAGGTCTCGCCGGTTTCGACGTCGCGGAGGATCACGCTGGTCGGAGTGATCTCCTCCACGCGGGTCCGCCAGCGGACCGGGATCTCGCCCTTCTCGAAACGGTTCTCGATGTCCGGCCGAATCCACGGCTTGACGCCCTCGTCCAGATCGTCGGCGAAGTGGACGAAGCTCACCCTGCCGCCGGCGCGGTACACCTCGAGGGCGGCCTCCACGGCCGAGTTCCCGCCGCCCACGATCAGCACGTCCTGGTTCCAGTACGGCTGAGGCTCGTCGTAGTAGTGCTTCACCTTGGGGAGGTCCTCGCCCGGCACCTCCAGGAGATTCGGCTCATGAAAGGCGCCGGTTGCCACAGCGACGGCTCTCGCGCGACAGTGGTGCGACGCTTCCTCGCCCCGGGTCTCCCGGGTGGAGACTCGGAAGTCGCCCGCCCGGCCGGCGACCTCGGTCACCTCCTCGTACTGGCGGACGTCCAGGTCGAAGTGTTCCGTCACCCGGCGGTAGTAGGCCAGGGCCTCCTCGCGACCCGGCTTGCCCCGGTCGATCACGAAGGGCACGCCGCCGACCTCGAGCCGTTCGGCGGAGCTGAAGAAGGTCATGTACGGCGGATAGTCCACCAGGGAGCTGGTCAGGGGACCGCGGTCGAACAGCCGGGCATCGAGACCGGCTTTCCGCGCGGCGACCCCGGCGGCGATGCCGCACGGTCCGGCCCCCACGATGGCGAGGTCGATCTGCTCGTCTCCGTCCATGGTCGTCACCCGCGATGAGTCGTCTTGACCGGGCCGTGCACCGGACGGCCCGTCGATCGGTGAGACAGGGAGAGATGTCAGAAGTCGTGCCATCGTGCGATCGGGTGGGCGGGACGGCGTCCGGTTCGGGGGATCTCCCACAGCCGCGATCAAGAGCCGGCGGACAGCATGGGACGCGCTCCGACGGTAACGTCGCGGGAATGGAGGCTGTAGAGTACCGCGTGGAGGACGCCTCTCGACCGGGGCGCCTCCTGCGGTGTCGTTTTCCCGAAGGAAGAGAGGTAGCGTAAACATGCTCACCGTACGCCACATCATGTCCGAGGACGTCCTGACCCTGGAGCCCGACGCCACCCTCCGCGATGCCATGTCGGCCCTGAGCAGGGCAGGCGTGGGAGGGGCGCCGGTCCTTTCGGGGGGAGAGCTGGTCGGCGTGGTCTCGGCCACGGACCTGCTGGCCTTCGCCGCCGACCAGGAGCCCCCGCCGGAGGAGCTGCGTCGTCAGACGGGCTGGGGAGACTGGCCGGAGACGATGGAGTGGCAGGAGGGAGAGGACCCGGCGGCCTCCTACTTCGTCGACTACTGGGACGACGCCGGGGCCGACACGTTCGTTCGCTCGTCGGCGACCGACGCTCCGGAGTGGGACATCCTGGACGAGCACACGGTGGAAGAAGCCATGAGCCGGGGAGCGTTCTCGCTCCCTCCGGAGACGAGCGTCCGCGATGCGGCCCGCCGCATGCTCGAGGCCGAAGTGCACCGGGTGGTCGTGGCCGACGACAGGCAGCGCCTTCTCGGCATCGTCAGCAGCGAGGACATCATCGGTGCACTGGCCGAGCAGGGGCTCGACGAGTCCAACGGGTAGGAAATCGGGATAATCGGAACCGGGTGGAAGCGGACAGAGAAACGGCGGCCCGTGGCTGGCCCTCTACCTCAGGGGCGGGTCTCAGGGGGCTGAGGCGAGTAACGCAACCCGGTGCCGCCGGTCGTCCGTCGCGGTCGTGAGGAGGGTTGGCGGCCCGTGGCTGGCCCTCCACCTCAGGGCGGGGTTCAAGGAGGCTGAGGCGAGCGACACAACCCGGTACCGCCGGCTTTCACGTCCCGGTCGGGCTCCGGGGCCCGGTGCCGGGGGAAAGCCTCCACCCTCGCGCGCAGTACATACCGTAAGGGGGGCTCGATGTTTCACCCGTCCGTCGGGCCGGCGCCGCGCGCCCGACGGGCATCCCGTAGTTTGCCCCGATGTCCTTCTGATCTTCGTCCCGTGAGCTCATCGCGCGGAGGCAGGTAGGCCCATGAACCTCAACCCGCCGGTCAACAAGTTCAGCGAGCCCGACGAGATCCGCGCCTGGCTCGAGGAGCTGGAGTCGCTGAAGGAGGACCCCGAGCTCCAGGCGCCCGAGCACCAGGCGAAGCTCCAGCGTCACCTGAACGACGCCCGCACCTGGCTCGAGTGGGACCTCCACGGCAAAGCCGTTGAGGGGGGGCGGGACGTCACGGACGTGCTGCAGGAGGTCGGGGCCTTGAGCCGGGAGCCCGGCGATCCGCCTCCGTCCGAGACGTGACCGTCCGGTTCGTCCTGGCCGCACCGGAGACGTATTCTACAGCTGGCCGGGCCGGCGGGTGCTCGCCGGGTGCGGCGATTGGAGCTGGACGAGCGTCCGGAGGAGGAGCGAAAGGCGACGGATGAGAAGGCAGCAGCACGGAGGTCGCGGCGGATGGGGCGGGGGACGGGCCACGGTCGGCGGAGGCGGGCTGACGCCGTGGGTGACGAACCTGATCCTGGCCAACGGCGCTCTCTACATACTCGGCTCGTTCGGGCTCCTCTCCCTCGAGTGGCAGGTCTACCACCTGGGGTTCTCCCCGCGGTGGATCCTGCAGCAGCCCTGGACGCCCGTCACCTATATGTTCGTCCACGGCGGCCTGGGTCACGTCTTCATCAACATGCTGATCCTGTACTTCTTCGGACCGCCGCTGGAGCGGGCCTGGGGAAGCGAGAAGTTCGTGAAGTACTACGCCGTGGCCGGGCTGGGCGGGGCGCTCTTCTCGCTGGTGCTGAGCCCGCTGGTCGGCACGGCTCCCGTGGTGGGGGCGTCGGGGGCGATCTACGGCGTGATGCTGGCTTTCGCCCTGAACTGGCCCGAGGTGCCCGTCTACATCTGGGGCATCCTGCCGGTAAAGTCGAAATGGCTGGTGGCGGGGATGGCGTTCTTCTCCTTCTACTCCACCCTCACGGGGCAGACCGGCGGGGTGGCGGAGTGGGCCCACCTGGGGGGACTGGTCACTGGCTATCTCTTCCTGCGACTGTACTGGAACGGTCCGTCCATCGGTGAGCTGTTCGGGAACGGCCGACGACGGTGAGGAGAGGTGTGACGTACAACGGCCCTCCACCGCGCGGTGTCGCGGCGGAGGGCTCGGAGGGCTCGTGGAGAGTGGGCGTCAGTCGACCTCGACGTCGATCTTCCGCGACCTGGCCTCGGCGGCCTTGGGGACCTCGACGCGCAGGATGCCCTGGTCGAAGCGGGCGGTCACGTCCTCCGCCTCGATGCTGCGGGGCAGCCGGAAGCTTCTCTCGAACTGTCCCGTGGCGCGCTCGCGGAGGTGGAACTCCTCGGTCTCACGCTCCGCCTCGGCCGATCGGGATCCGCGGATGGTGAGGTTGCCCTGATCCAGGGTCACCTCGATGTCGTCCCGCTGGAAGCCGGGGAGCTCGCTCTCCACCACGTACGCGTCCTCGGTCTCGTAGAGATCCGTCGGCGGGGCGAAGCTCCTGATGGAGCCGTCGCCCTGATCGAAGAAGTCGCTCAGCAGACGGTCCATCTCGGTGCGGAGCTCGGGCAGACCGGTGCTCCGGCTTCGGCGGGTGCGGCGTCCAGTCGGAAGCATGCTTCACCTCCTGTTGTCATGGTCTGCGATGCTCGTGGTCGGGTCGTCCGACGGGGGCTGCTCCGGCCGGTTCGCGCCGGCCGGAGTCCTCGTCGTCCGCTCCCAAGGAGGTGCAAGCTGCGTACTCGCCGGAGCGGGGGGATTGCCGGGGGTTTCCTGCCAGATTTGCACGGCCTCAGGGCCCGGTCTCTGCCGTGGCGGCCAACCCGGCCTCCCGGAGCAGATCCAGGGCCGCTCCGGTGCTCTCCTCGACCGGGACGTCCGTCCTGAGCACGAGGGTGCGGGGCGCGGTGTCGGCGCCCGCCTCGTCCCATGCCTGGGCCATCTCCCTGTATACCTGGAGGCCGGCGTCGGAGACGTCTCCCTCGCGCTGCTCCAGACGGCGACGGATCACCGAGGGGGCGGCGCGGCAGCGGAGGAAGCGGGCGGGCACCCCCCAGTCGTCGGCTGCCGAGAGGAAACGGCGCCGGCGGTCCTCGTCGTGGAAGGTCGCGTCCACGATGACGCGAAATCCTTGGAACAGGAGGCGCCCGGCGTCCTCCAGGCACGTGGCGTAGGTCCGTTCGGTCCACTCCTCTCCATAGATTCCCTCTCCGAAGGCCGACGCGGCGTCGTCCCCAGGCGAGAGCCCGGCCAGCCTCTTCCGCGTGGGATCGGTGGCCACGATCCTGAAGTTCGCCTCCCGGGACAGGGTTCGTGCCAGGGTGGACTTCCCCGTGGCCGGCAGGCCGCCGACCAGCAGGAGGGCCGGACGACGCTCCGGGGGAGACAGCTCCCCGAGGCCGATGAGCCAGTGGGCCCGGGATTCCCGGGCCGCCCTCCGCCTCTCGTCCCCCGCCACGTCGGGGTCGTCCACGGTCATTCCCTCGACCTTGCCACGGACGTGGGCCCGATAGGCCGCGTACAGCGGCAGGAGCTCCCGGCCCCGGGGATCGTCGGCCTCCCGGAAGTAGACCCGCGCCAGGCGGTCGGCCAGCGACCGCCGTCCCCGAAAGGTGAGGTCCATGTAGAGGAAGGCCACGTCGGCCACCGGGTCGGCGTACCGGAGCCGATCGCTGAATTCGATGCAGTCCACGACGACGATGTCGCGCGGCGGCTCCCGGTCCGGGAGGATATAGACGTGGTCGAGGTGCAGATCGCCGTGCGTGTCCCGGGGCACTCCGGCCCTGGCGCGTTCCTCGATCAGGCCGCGGGCCTCGGAGAGCTCTCCCTCGGTGAGGCGCGCCGTCCGGGCCAGCACGTCCCGACCCACCGTCCGCTCCGTGTGCGGAAGGGACTGGGTGAAGTTCTCACGGGCGTTGTGGGCGACGACCTCCCAGCGGCCGAAGTGGGAGATCTCGGGTCCCGAGTCCGCTCCCCGGTGAAAAGAGGCGATGCGGCGCGCCACCCGCTCCACCTGGTCGGCCGTGAGCTCGTCCCGCTCGAGGCGGGACAGCAGGGTCGCCTCGGGCGGGAGCCGCTTCATCTTGACCGCGTACTCCACGGTCTCGCCGGATCCATCGACCCGTACCGTTCCGTCCTCGCGGGTCAGGGGGACCACGCCACGATACACGTCCGGGGCCAGGCGCCGGTTGAGCTCGACCTCCCGCTCGCAGTAGGTGCGCCGCTTCTCCAGCGTCGTGAAGTCCAGGAAGCCCCGGTCCACGGGCTTCTTCACCTTGTACGCCCACGGACCCGCCAGGGAGACGACGGAGATGTGGGTCTGATGGATCGTCGGATCGCCGGCAGGATGGGGATAGGAGGCCGGATCCGTCAGGGTCTCGATGATGCGGCCGACGTCCATGGCTCCCGGGTCGTATCAAGGAGGAGACGGGTGGCCGAATCTCGTAGGCGTTCCCCGGCCCGGGCAAGGGGGCGCTCAGGCTCCGGCCCGCTCCAGTGTCTCGTCCAGATCCAGGTCGCCCTCTTCCCCTCGGCTCAGCTCCTCGGGCGTCACACGTTCGTCCGCCGTCAGGAGGGAGAGGGTCAGGAGCGCGCCGATCGGCGACATCCCCCTCTCGTTCACGAGCCGCCGAAGGCTGAAGCCCTCGACCTCCAGGTCCTCGACCTGGCCGGTGAGCCACCACCGGAGGAAGGCGCCCCGGATCCGGGGAGCGGTGGAGAGCAGGCGTGTGGCTACCGCGCCGGCGTGGGTGGCCTCGAGGCCGTGCACCTCCCGGAGCCAGTTCATCAGCTCCACGCGCCGGTAGGTCTTGGCGGCGGAGCGATCGGCCGAGTCGGCGCCGAGGGCGCGATCGCGCTCGCGGCCGCGGGCGGCAGAGGTGTGGGCCGGGCTGTCGTCCGTCGTCTGCGTCCGCGCAAAGCGCGGTACGTTGCGGAGAACCATCGTCGTTTCTATGACCTGTCTTTTCGGGTGTGTTCCGTGATCGGTGCGTCGCTGTGGTCGCTGTCGTGTAACGTCCTGAGCTGAAGGATACCTCCGCCGACCGCCGCGAGTTCCCGGGAGGGCGGCAGTCCGGCTTCGACGGAGTAGACTGCCCGTCTCCGTTTGTTCCGGGAATGTTCCGGCCCACACCTTTCGCCGCCGTCGTCGGTCCTTCATCCTGCTCCGGAGCGCCGGGGTGCGGACGGGCCCCGAGTCCAGTGGCGACGGAGACGAAGGGAAAGGACGGATGGCCGGCGAGGCCGGTACAGAGAGAGGCGGTTGGCTCGAGCGGCTGAAGAGCGTCGGGCCCGGAGCCATGGTGGCCGGGGCGTTCATCGGACCGGGCACCGTCACCACGGCCACCGTGGCGGGGGTCGATGCCGGCGTCACGCTCCTGTGGGCGCTCCTCTTCTCGGTCCTGGCCACCATCGTGCTCCAGGAGATGGCAGCACGGCTCGGGCTCGTCACCGGCCAGGGGCTCGGCGAGGCCATCCGCCGCCGGTTCCGGGCCACGGCCGGCTGGCTGGTGGCTGCCGCCCTCGTCCTCTCGGCCGTGGCGCTGGGCAACGCCGCCTATCAGACCGGGAACCTCCTGGGTGGCTCCCTGGGCCTGGCCGGCCTGTTCGGGGGTGCCGAGCGGTGGTGGGCGCTGGCCATCGCCGCCGCGGCGTTCGTGCTGCTGTGGACCGGCCGGTACCGTGTGGTGGAGCGGGCCCTGGTGGTGCTGGTCTCGGTGATGGCCGTGGTCTTCGTGGCCACGGCGGCCATGCTCCTGCCTCCGGCTCCGGAGCTCCTGTCCGGCCTCTTCGTGCCCGACCTCCCGTCCGGCCGTCAGGGGCGGCTCCTGGTCATCGGGCTCGTGGGCACGACGGTCGTGCCGTACAACCTCTTCCTCCACGCTTCCGCGGTGCGAGAGCGGTGGGAGGGGCCGGAGTCGCTGCCGGCGGCGCGGACGGACACGGTCCTCTCGGTGCTGGTCGGCGGTACCGTGAGCATGGGCGTGGTGGTCTCGGCGGCGGCCGCGGCCGGGGTGGGAGAGGTGTCCTCGGCCGCCGACATGGCGGTACAGCTGGAGCCGCTCCTCGGCTCCTGGGCCGGCGCCTTCTTCGCGGTGGGACTGTTCGCCGCGGGCATGAGCTCGGCCGTCACGGCGCCGCTGGCCGCGGCCTACGCCACGGCCGGTGTCCTGGGATGGGAACGGGACCTGGAGAGTCGGCGGTTCCGGGCGGTGTGGGCCGTGGTGCTGCTGGCAGGGCTCACGTTCGCGCTCATCGGCGTGCGCCCCGTGCCGGCGATCCTCTTCGCGCAGGTGGCGAACGGACTCCTCCTCCCGGCGGTGGCGGTGTTCCTCGTGATTACCGTGAACGACCGGGGCGAGATGGGGGATCGCGTCAACGCGGGATGGCTCAACATCGCCGGCGCCGTGGTCATCCTGATCTCGACGCTCCTGGGCGCCCGCGCCCTCATGGAGGTGCTGTGAGCGACCTGCGGATCGGGGTCGATGTGGGCGGCACGTTCACCGACTTCGTGCTCTATGATTCCACCGCGGGGGTGACCTATCGGACGCGGAAAGTGCTATCCACCCCCGCCGAGCCGTCGGAGGGTGTGCTCGAGGGGCTGGAGCGAGCGGAAGCCGCCTCGCCGTCGGAGGTCGTCCACGGCTCCACGGTGGCCACGAACGCGGTGCTGGAGCGGACGGGGGCGAGGACCGCCCTCGTGACGACCGAGGGCTTCGAGGACGTCCTGACCATCGCTCGCCAGAATCGATCCGAGCTGTACGACCTATCCGCGGGCAGGCCCGAACCGCTGGTTCCGCCGGAGCGCTGCTTCGGCGTCTCCGAGCGAGTCGACGAGGAGGGACGAGTCCTGCGCGAACTGGACGAGTCCGAGCTGGACCCGCTGGTGGAGGCCCTCGAGGCGGCGGGCGTCGAGTCCGTGGCCGTCTCGCTCCTCTTCTCCTTCCTGCATGCCGAGCACGAGAGGCGGATCGCGGAGCGACTACGGGAGGAAGGGTTCCGGGTCTCGCGCTCCAGCGAGGTGCTGCCCGAGTTCAGGGAGTACGAGCGGGCCAGCACCACGGCCGTGAACGCCTACGTCGGGCCGATCCTGGACCGATACCTGGAGCGCCTGGACCGCCGGCTGGACGACAGCCGCTTCCGGATCATGCAGTCCAACGGGGGCAGCGTCGGCACCCGGGAGGCGCGGCGACTCGGCGTGCGGTCGATCCTCTCCGGTCCGGCCGGGGGCGCGGTGGGCGCACTCCGGGTGGCGCGGGGCGTCGGCCGGCCGGACGTGATCTCCTTCGACATGGGCGGCACCTCGACCGACGTTTCCCTGATGCGGGGCGACGTGGAGGTGACGAGCGAGACCCGTGTCGACGGGCTGCCGATCCGGGTTCCGGTCATCGACATCCACACGGTCGGGGCCGGCGGTGGATCGGTGGGACGGGTGGACGCCGGAGGCGTTCTGCGAGTGGGGCCCGAGAGCGCCGGCGCCGATCCGGGCCCGGCCTGCTACGGCCGGGGCGGGGAGCGGGCCACGGTCACCGACGCCCACGTGGTCCTGGGCCGGCTACCGGCCGACGCCTTCCTGGGAGGGAGGATGTCGCTGGAGGCCGGTCGTGCCGAGGCGGCGCTGGAGGCCGTGGGCCGCGACGCGGAACTGGATGCCGGCGGGGAGCTCGGGCGGGCCGAGCGGGCCGCGCTGGGCGTCGTCCGGGTGGCCAACGCCCACATGGAGCGAGCCCTCCGCGTGATCTCCGTGGAGCGGGGACACGAGCCGGAGGACTTCGCCATGGTCGCATACGGCGGCGCCGGCGGCCTGCACGCCGCGGAGCTGGCCCGGCGCCTGGGCATCGGCGAGGTGATCGTCCCTCCGGCCGCGTCCGTGCTGTCGGCGTTCGGAATGCTGAGCGCCGACGTGGTGAAGGACTACGTGCGGACGGTCATGCTGCCGGGTGACACGGCCTTCGACGACCTCGAGGAGCGGATGCGCCCCCTGGCCGAGCGGGGCCGGGAGGAGGTGGAGGCCGAAGGCGTGCAGCCGGGACGGATCCGGCTGGAGTCGGCGCTGGACATGCGGTACGAGGGACAGTCCTACGAGCTCGAGGTCCCCGTGGTCGAGGACTTCGTCGACCGCTTCCACCGCGAGCACCGCCGCGTCTACGGACACGCCGAGGAGGGCGCGCCGGTGGAGATCGTGAACCTCCGCCTGAGGGCCGTGGGCGAGGTGGAGCCCCTCCCGCTACCGGACCGGGAGCCGGGCCCTCCGGATCCCGCGGACGCCCGCCGGTCGACTCGGCCCGTGATCGTGTCGGGTCCGGAGGGCCCCGAGCGGCGCCCGGTGCCCGTCTTCGACGGCGAGGCGCTTCGACCGGGCCACGAGGTGACCGGTCCCGCGGTGATCGCGAAGTCCGACAGCACGGTCCTGGTCGGACCGTCGGATGGGGCACGGGTGGACCGGAGGGAGAATCTGCGCCTCGAGATCGGAGGTGAGGAAGCGTGAGCGACGCCGGGGGTGGCCGTGGAAGGGGAGGCGTCGATCTGGATCCCGTCCGACTGGAGGTCTTCAGACAGCTCTTCTCCTCGGCGGCCGAGGAGATGGGAGGCGTACTCCAGCGCACCTCCCACTCGCCGAACATCAAGGAGCGCCGCGACTTCTCCTGCGCCCTCTTCGATACGGCCGGCCGGATGGTGGCCCAGGCCGCCCATATTCCCGTCCACCTGGGTGCCATGCCCCTGTCGGTGAAGAGCTGCCTGGAGCACCTGGAGCTCTGCGAGGGGGACGTGGCCGTGCTGAACGACCCGTTCCGCGGCGGTACCCATCTCCCGGACGTGACCATGGTGAGCCCGGTGCACGTGGACGGGCAGCTGGCAGGGTTCGCGGCCAGCCGGGCCCACCACGCCGACGTGGGAGGCATGACTCCGGGTTCCATGCCCCTCTCGCGGGAGCTCTACCAGGAGGGGCTGGTCGTGCCCCCCGTGAAGCTGGTCGAGGCCGGCGAGCGAAACGGGGCCGTGTGGGAGATGATCCTCGCCAACGTGCGGACGCCGGAGGAGCGGGCCGGCGACCTCCGCGCGCAGGTGGCCGCCAACGAACGGGGCGGGGAGCGTCTGCGGGCGCTGTGTCGTCGGCATGGCTCGGAGGAGGTCGGCCGATACATGGCGGGCCTCCAGGCCTACGCCGCCCGGGTCACCCGGAACCTGATCTCCGGTCTTCCCGACGGCACCTACCGATTCGCCGACCGGCTGGACGATGACGGCGTCGGGGACGAGCCGGTGGAGATCCGGGTCGAGATCACCGTCGAGGACGATCGTGCCGTGGTGGACTTCACCGGGAGCGCGGATCAGTGCCAGGGCGGCGTGAACGCCGTCTACGCGATCACCGTATCGGCGACCTACTACGCGTTTCGGGCGCTGATCGACGAGGACGTGCCCTCCAACAGCGGCGGTCTGGATCCCGTGGAGATCGTCGCCCCGGAGGGGAGCGTCGTGAACGCGCGTCCGCCGGCGGCGGTGGCCGGGGGGAACGTGGAGACGTCGCAGCGCATCACCGATGTTCTCATGGGCGCTCTGGCCCGGGCCTGTCCCGAGCGGGTGCCGGCCGCGAGCCAGGGGACGATGAACAATCTCACGGTGGGCGGCCCCGACCCCGACCGGGGGCGGCCGTATGCCTACTACGAGACCATCGCCGGGGGGATGGGCGCCGGGCCGTGGGGAGACGGCCCGTCCGCCGTCCACTCGCACATGACCAACACGCTGAACACGCCCGTGGAGGCGCTGGAGTTCGCCTATCCGCTCAGGGTGAGACGCTACGAGGTCCGCCGGGGCTCGGGCGGCGGGGGCGCCCGGAGGGGGGGCGATGGCGTGCGACGGGACCTGCAGCTCCTGGCCCCGGCCCGGGTCACCCTGCTCACCGAGCGGAGACGCTTCCCGCCGTACGGCCTGCACGGCGGGGAGCCGGGGAAGAGGGGGCGAAACCTGCGGCGCTCCGGCCCTGACACGGAGTGGGAGGAGCTCCCCGGAAAGTGCAGCCTGGAGATGGAAGCCGGCGATCTCCTACGGATCGAGACGCCGGGAGGCGGCGGCCACGGGGAGCCCGACGCCGACTGAGGACGCGCGGGGTCCGATCCGGCGCCGGGAGCGGGCTCAGGCGCTGGTTCGGAAGAGCAGGATGTCCCCGTCCTCCACCACGTAGTCCTTGCCCTCCGACCGGACTCGTCCCTCGTCCCGAGCCTCCTTCATGGAGCCCATCTCTTCGAACTCCTCGAAGGAGATGGTCTCGGCGCGGATGAACTCCTCCTCGAAGTCGGTGTGGACCCGGCCGGCCGCTTCCGGGGCCGAGGCCCCGATCCGCACCGTCCACGCCCGTACCTCGTCCTCGTTGAACGTGAAAAAGGTCTGGAGTCCCAGCAGGCGGAAGCCGGTGCGAATGAAGCGATCCAGCCCGCGCTCCTCCAGCCCGAGCATCTCCAGGTATTCGGAGCGCTCCCCGGGGGCCAGCCGCGAGACCTCGGCCTCGAGCTCGGCACACAGCGCCAGGACGGGCGCGTCGGGATCGTGCTCGTGGACGGCCCGCCGCAGCTCTTTCACCTGCTCGCCGCCGCCCGGCAGGTCGTCCTCGTCCACGTTGGCCACGTACATGACCGGCTTCAGCGTCAGGAGGTGGAGGTCGCGCACCGCTTCGCGCTCCTCCTCGTCCTCCACCAGGCGGCGGGCCGGGGTCCCCCGGCTGAGCCCGTCGTGCAGCCGCTCGAGCAGCGGGAGGAACTCCTTCGCGTCGCCCACGTCGTGGGCGGCCTTCTTCCTTACCCGCTCCAGGCGGTCGTCCACGGTCTCCAGGTCCGCCATGGCGAGCTCGGTCTCGATGACCTCCACGTCGCCGACCGGGTCGCTCCCGACGCGTGCGACCGAGTCGTCGGAGAAGCAGCGGACCACGTGGGCGATGGCGTCCACCTCGCGGATGTTGCTCAGGAACTTGTTGCCGAGCCCCTCGCCACGGGAAGCACCCTCCACGAGGCCGGCGATGTCCACGAACTCCACCACGGCGGGCTTCTTCTCGTCCGCCGGGACCATCTCCGCCAGGCGGTCGAGGCGCGGGTCCGGCACCTCCACGACGCCCACGTTCGGGTCGATGGTGCAGAACGGGTAGTTCTCGGCGGGCACGGAGACCGCTGTGAGAGCCTCGAACAGGGTCGACTTGCCCACGTTGGGCAGGCCGACGATGCCGATGGAGAGGTTGGCCATCCGGACGGGAGCTGGAGATGCGCGGGGAGGTCGGTCGGGAACTCGTCGTACCGTCGGCGCATATGTACCGCCCGTGGACAGGGAGCGTTCCGGCTCTGCCGGCGTGGTTCGGCGCGTATCCGGAGCCGACCTCCGGCGGCGGATCCGGGGCGACTCCGGGGGAGGTATCGGCGCTTGCTCGGCGGGCCTCGTCCTCTAGATTACACGGCCGTCCGCGAGCGTCGACCGAGGCGCCCCCGCGGAAACTTCGCCGGCCGCCGAGCATCCGACGGGCGCCGGTGTAGAAGACAGGCGAGCACGTGGTGAGCGTAGCTCAGTCAGGTTAGAGCGCCAGGTTGTGGCCCTGGAGGTCGCCGGTTCGAGTCCGGTCGCTCACCCTCTACCAAACCGACAGCCGGCAAGAGGTCACGCCTCTTGTCGGCTTTTTGTATTCGGGCCGGGAGAAGGAGCCCTCGAGGGGCGTGCGTGGTCGCCATCGGCACCTCGCCGGGACTCGTTTCCTCGATGAAGGTCGTCTGGGCGAAGCCCCTTCTCCCCGAACGCCCGGTCGACCGCGGTAGAGACGTCGGGTGTCATGGCAATCTACGCCGATCCGCTACTCGAGGTCAGCCACGCGCTCCTCGATCCGGTCGACCAGCTCCTGAGCAGCCGCTTCCGGCGTGGCGTACACGGTATCTTCGACCGTGTAACCGTCCTCCGAGACCTCGACGCGGATCGAGTCCGAGCGCCAGTCGACGAGAAGATTGCCCGCGTGCAGGTTGAGCTCTGCCCGATGCGGTTCGCCTTCCCACTCGAACTCGATCAGCCAGGTGTCACGACCCCCGTTCTCTGTGTGCGTCGTGGAGAGATGTGCGAAGAGCTCCGACTCGGACAGGCGGAGGATGAACTCGACGGCGAATCTTTCTACACGAGCAACGGACGGTTCGGGCAACTGAGACCTCCTGCTTGTGTGAACGGGCGAAAGCCGAACCAACGTAAGGAGTTTCGACCGCCTGCAGGGAGGAATCTCTCAGGCCTCCACGCGCTTCGCGCACCGGACGGACCCGGCAGGACTGTGGGCGCCGACGTTCACTCCGCCAGCTCCAGCCGGAGCTGGTTCGGATCCCGGGCTGCCGCCGGGAGCTCCCGGCCGCAGCAGGGACAGTGGTGGATCTCGGTCTTCCGGTTACCGCGCCGTATCAACCACCGGCCGTCGTCCCGGACGATCTCCGCCATCGACCCCTCCGCGGTTTCGTCGAAAGGGCCGCCGGAGGAGGCCATCCGCTGACGCAGTCCCGCCCAGGCCTCTGTCAGTCTCGTCACCAGCTGGTCGGCCGGCGAGTCGGACCCCGAGTCGTCCCAGTAGATGATTCCGATCACTCCCTCGTGCCGTTCCGGAGCCTCTTCGTACGTGTGAGTAACAGACGACTGTCCGGTCCGAAGCGTCACTTGCGAGGATGAAGGGGCCCTCCCGAGTAGCGTTACGAGGTCCTTGCAGAGGTGCGACCCTCCCGTGAACTCCCGCCGGTATCTAAAGGGTGCATTACGTTTGGCCGGACCACCTCCAGCACATCCTTCCATGTTTACGATCATCCGACGGAGCAACGGAACCTTTCGGCTCGAGATTCACGCCTCCCCGGAGGAGATGGAGCCCGAGGACGTGCGGCTGCTCCGCGCCGTGCTCCGTGGTCTCGCCGACCAGATCCCGGAACCGACTGAACGCGGCGCCTCGACGGACTCCGAGTCGGCCCGCGTCGAGGTCTCGACCGCGGAGTGTGAGCCGAAAGGCGCGAGGCCGTAGAAAAAATGACCCGGTACGCAGAGGAGGATTTTCACCTCACTTCGCTCGCGGGAGAGCTTCGAATCCTACGCACCGGGCCACGATCTCACGACGGCAGCGGCTCGTCTCCGTGGACCTCACCGATTCGGCGGGGCGATCCGCTTCCGTTTTCTGTAACCTCAGAGTAAAGCTGCCTCGCCCCTCGTGCACGCCGGCCGACGGCCGGCATGGGACTGGCTCGATTGTTGGCGGGCTCGGCTTAGACCGTATCGCCGAGCGAGGAGCTGTCGACGCTCATGGTTACCGCCACGACCGAAGGAGGCGAAGATGGAGCAGGAGCAGGCTGGCGAGCCGTCGGAGGACCGGGTCGCCGAGAGGATGCGGATGAACGACGAGCAGATCGATCAGGTGAGCCGCTGGATCGAGGAGAAGGTGACGGAGTCCTGCCCGATGTGCGCCGCGGAGGAGTGGCAGTTTCGTCCCCAGATGATGGTGCTCCCCTTCGTGGACCCGAAGACCGGCGAGGGGCTGCGGGCCTCCTACGGCGTGGTGCCGCTGGAGTGCGGGGCATGCGGCTACCTGGCGCAGTTCTCGGCCCTGGCCATCGGGCTGGCCGACTGACGGCTCAGGCGTCCGGCACCATTACGGGGTCGACGCCCCCGTCCTCCAGCGCCCGGTTGTAGGCCGACACCCGGTCCTCCAGCAGAGTCGTTAGCCGCTCCAGGGTCGGGGCCAGCTCCTCCCGAAGGTCCCGGAACCGGGTCCGTGATCCCTCCGTGGGCCGCCCGTAGGCACCCGCGAGGTGGCTGTACAGGTAGGCGATCTGGTTGTCGATCTGCGGCGGATAATTGATCGGGTCCTGTGGGCTCTCGTTCTGCGTCTGGATCAGGGCCCGCTCGACCTCGGTGAGGTCGGCGGCCAGAGTGTCGGCCCGCTCCGCCAGCTCCGAGCGGCCGTGCTCCTCCAGGCGACCGGAGAGGTCCTGTAGCTGCTCCCGGACGTCGCGGACCCGGCGGAGGGCGTCGTGGGTGCGGGTCAGCATGTCCCGAACGCGGACCATCAGGTCGAACTGTTCCCGGAGGTCGTCCCGGCTCACGTCGTCGAGACGCGGGTCCCTCTGCACCTCCAGGGTCCGGGTCTGGCTCCACTCGCCGGCGCTCATCCGGATGCGGTAGGAGCCCGGCACCGCGGGGATCCCGCCCGTGTAGCTGAGCGACATCACGGCGTCGTCGACGAGCTCGGGTCCCGGATAGAGGAGGTTCCAGGTGACCCGGTGGTGGCCGGGGCCCGAAGGCAGGGGACGAGAGGAAAGGACGCTGGCGGGGCCTCCCTCTTCGGCGGCGCGGGTGCTGTCGCTGGTGAACCGCCGAACCACGTCGCCGTCCTCCTGCAGGACCTCGAGGGTGACCTCTCCCTCCGCGGCCTGCGCCAGGAAGTAGTCGAGCACGGCACCCTGCGGCGGTGACTCGGGCGCACGCTCCCCGTAGTAGCCGCCCCGGCCCACTCGGAAGGCGACCGGCGGCCGGTAGAGGTGGCGGCGGCCGGAAGCCACATCGTCGCCGAGCTGCCGCACGGGAGCCAGCTCGTCCAGGATCCAGAAGCCGCGGCCCTGGGTGGCCACCACCAGGTCGTTCCGGTGCACCTCGAGGTCGGTGACCGGGGTCACGGGCAGGGCTCCCGGCTCCGGGTCGCTGCTCTCACGGGTAGGCGGTTCGGCCAGCCGAAAAGACTGCCAGCTACCGCCGTCGTCGAAGGAAACGAAGAGCCCGAACTCGGTGCCGGCGTAGAGCAGCCCCTCCCGCTCGGGGTCTTCGCGGACCACCCGCACCGGATGGTGGTCGGGTATGCCGCGTGTGCCGTCGGCGATGCGCGTCCAGCTCTCGCCGTAGTCCGTCGTCCGGAAGACGTACGGGGTGAAATCGTCCATCCGGTATCGGTAGACCGCCGCGTACACGGTGCCCGGAGCGTGGGGCGAGACCTCGAGCACGTTGACGGTGCCGTCCTCGGGCATGCCCTCCGGGGTCACGTCCGTCCACGTTCGGCCCGTGTCCCGACTCAGGTGGATGAGCCCGTCGTCGGAGCCGGCCCACAGCGTCCGTCGCTGATGGGGGGACGGGGTGAATGCGAAGATCGTCCCGTAGACCTCGACACCGGTGTGGTCGTGCTGTAGCGGCCCCCCTGGCAGGAACTGCTTCGTCGTGTCGTTCTGCGTCAGGTCCGGGCTGATGGTCTCCCAGCTCATCCCCCCGTTCGAGGTGCGGTGCACGTGGTTCGAGGTGTGGTACAGAGGCTGGGAACCGAATGGCGAGAATTCGATGGGCGCATTCCACTGGAAGCGGTACTCGAGATTCTTGGGCGCCACGCCGTCACCCATCTGGGGATAGATGATCATGTTCCGGGTACGGCCGGTCTCCCGGTTGAATCGGTCGATGCGGCCGATGTAGCTCCCGGCGTAGACTACGTCGGGATCCTCCGGGTGAACGGCGATGTGGCCGCTCTCTCCTCCGCCCACCGAGTACCAGCGCTGCTTGGGGTGCACGCCGCCCGCGCTCCAGGCAGGGAGGCTGAGGGTGGAGTTGTCCTGCTGCGCTCCGTACACGCGGTAGGGAAACTGGTCGTCCACCTCGACCCGGTAGAACTCAGCGGTGGGCTGATTGTACATCGACGACCACGTCTCGCCGTGGTCCAGGCTCACCTGTGCCCCGCCATCGTTGCCGACGACCATGGCCTCCGGGTCGCGGGAGTTCACCCAGAGGGCATGGACGTCTCCGTGGGGGACGCTGATCTCCTCGAAGCTCTTACCGCCGTCCACGGAGCGGTACATACCCGTGTTCAGGGCGTAGACGGTATTCGGGTCTTCCGGGTCGGCGATCACGTGGCTGTAGTACCAGCCCCGCTGCCGCAGGCGGTGCTCCCGGTTCACCCGGGTCCAGTGGTCGCCGCCGTCGTCGGAGCGGTACAGCCCGCCCTCGGGGTCCTTCGCGGTGACGAGCGCCCAGACCCGGTCGGGGTCCGCCGGTGAGACCGCCAGTCCGATCCGGCCCACCAGGCCCGTCGGCAGCCCGCCGCCGAGCTTCTCCCAGCTGTCCCCGCCATCGGTGCTGCGGTAGACGCCGCCCTCGCGGGCGCCGTCCACCAGCGTCCACGGCTTCCGCTCGGCCCGCCAGGCGGCGGCATAGATCTCCCGTGGATTCTCCGGGTTCATGGCCAGGTCCACGACACCCGTGCTGTCGGAGATGAAGAGCACCTTCTCCCAGTTCTCGCCCCCGTCGGTGGAGCGGAAGACGCCCCGCTCCTCGTTCGGGCCGAAGGGGTGGCCCAGAGCGGCCACGTAGATTCGGTCGGGATCGTCCGGGTGGACGCGCACGGCTCCGATCTGGCCCGCCTCTTCCAGCCCCATCAGATCCCACGTCTCTCCGCCGTCCGTGGAGCGGTAGACGCCCCGGCCCGTGGACACGTTGCCGCGGATGCAGGCCGAGCCCGTGCCCACGTACAGGACATCGGGGTCCGACGGCGCCGCCTCCACCGCCCCGATCGAGCCCACCCGGAAGGCGCCGTCCGAGATGTTCGTCCATTGCTCTCCGGCATCGTCGGTCCTCCACACGCCGCCGCCGACGGTCCCCATGTAGTAGGTGTCGACGGTCCCGGGCAGTCCCTCCACCGCCGTGACCCGGCCGCCCCGGTACGGGCCGATGGTCCGGTACGAGAGATCCTGGAAGTGGGCCGGGTCGCGACGATCCTCGGCCTCGACCGGGCCGCCGGACGCGGACTGCGCCTCCGCGGACGGAGCGAGTCCGAGGCCGAGTGCCGCGGCGACCACGAGCGTCACCGGGTTCGGGAGGAAACCGAAGAGACCCGACGGCGAAAGCAGCAGCCCGTAACGGGCGCGGGAGTCGGCAATCATGTCGATCGGGGGCTGGCTGGCGGAGCGGAGGAAGTACGAGGCGCCGAGGATAGGCAGCGGCCGGACAGGAGGCCAGCCGAACGCCTATCTTGTCGCACGGCGACGCCGGCGACTCCCGGAATTCCAAAAGGAGGCGGCGAGGTGACGAGATCGGAAGTGAACGGGCCGCCCGGCAGCGTTCTGGTCACGGGAGGCTCCCGCGGCATCGGGCTGGAGCTGGCACGACGGTTCGCGGCCGACGGTCACCCGCTGGTCCTGCTGGCCCGAGACGAGGGAGCGCTCGAACGGGCGCGCCGGGAGATGGAGGACGAGGGTAGCCCCGCGGTGCGTTGCCTCTCTGTGGACCTGGCTGAGGAGGGAGCACCCCGCCGGGTGCACCGAGAACTGGCCGAGGCGTCGCGCCCGGTGGATGTCGTGGTGAACAACGCGGGCTTCAGCACCCACGGTCCCTTCCATCGATCCGACGTCGGCGTACAGAGGGACATGATCCGGGTACTGGTAGAGGCTCCGACGGAGCTCGCTCGCCGCTTCCTGGAGGGAATGATCGACCGGGACCGGGGCGGCATCCTGAACGTGGCGTCCACCGCGGCGTTCCAGCCCGGGCCGCGTCAGGCCGTCTACTTCGCCGCCAAGGCCTACATCCTCTCCTTCTCGCGGGCGGTGGCGTACGAGCTGGCGGGCACTTCGGTTCGAGTCTCCGTCCTGTGCCCGGGGCCCACGGCCACCGATTTTCAGGAGCGGGCCGGTATGGACGAGGTGCGGCTGGGCGGCGAGGGACCGGTCCCGATGATGAGTCCCGAGCGCGTAGCCGATGTGGGATACAGAGGGTGGCGCGAGGACGAGCAGGTCGTGATCCCCGGGGTGATGAACCGCCTGGGGGCCGTCGGTGCACGGTTGATGCCCGATGGCCTCAACATGCGGCTGGTGGACTGGCTGCAGCGTCCCCCCGCGCAAGGCGGGGAACCGGACTGACGAGCCGACTTCTCGCGACGCTCAGCTCTCGACGAGCGTGCGCCACCCGTGGGGGTCCGGCGCCTCGCCGCGGGCCACCTCGATGAAGTGCTCCTGCAGCCTCCGGGTGACCGGTCCGGGTTCGCCCTGGCCCACCGTGATCCCGTCGACGCTCCGGATCGGGGTGACCTCGGTGGCCGTGCCCGTGAAGAAGAGCTCGTCGGCCGTGTAGAGGGCTTCGCGTGCCACGGTCTCCTCTCTCACCTCGATTCCCGTGTCCCGGGCCAGCGTGATCACGGCATCTCTGGTGATGCCGGGAAGGGCGCTCCCGTCCATGACCGGCGTGAGAAGGACTCCGTCACGGACGAGGAAGACGTTCTGTCCGCCGCCCTCGCTGACCACCCCGTCCGGGCCGACGACGATGGCCTCGCTGTAGCCGTTCTCCACGGCTTCCATCTTGATGAGCTGAGCGTTGTTGTAGTGCCCCGCCGCCTTCGCCCGGACGGGAAAGGTGTTGGGTCGGGGCCGCTGCCAGGTGGAGACGCAGACGTCCACGCCATTCTCGAGGGCGCCCTCGCCCAGGTACTCGCCCCACGGCCAGCAAGGAAGGTAGGTCTCAACCGGGCTGCCCACCGGGTTCAGGCCGGCGGCCCCGTAGCCGCGGAGCACCATGGGACGGATGTAACACTCGTCCAGCCGGTTCTTTCGGACGGCAGACTTGCAGGCGATTCGGATCTCTTCCGGCGAGTGCCCGGGATCCATGCGGTAGATCTTGCAGGAGTCGAACAGTCGCCGGATGTGGGCGTCGAGCCGGAAGATGGCGGGCCCCTGCGGCGTCGCATAGCACCGGATCCCCTCGAAGACCGAGGAGCCGAACTGCACGGCCAGACTCAGGAGGTGTACCTCGGCGTCCTCCCAGGCGATGAAGTCTCCGTCCTTCCAGATCCAGTCGGCCTCGTTGAACTGTCCTGACATGACGCTCTCCGTGTCGGTGCGCAGATTGAGGGCGGATGTCGCGAGAGCGATCTCTAGAGAAGGGACCGGATCCAGCCGCCGTCGACGGGAATCGAGGTGCCCGTGATATAGCTGGCCCGTTCGGAGGCGAGGAAGGCCACGAGGGCGGCGAACTCCTTCGGCTCGGCGAGCCGGCCCAGGGGGATCCTCTCCGTCCAGCGGCCGCGTGCCTCGTCCTCCGTGATCTCCTCCTGATCGGCGATCTGTCGCGCCAGGTCCTCCGTCCGCCGGGTCCGGGTGTAGCCGGGCATGACGTTGTTCACCGTGATCCCGTGGGGTGCGACCTCGTTGGCCAGGGTACGCGCCATCCCCGTGACCGCGGCGCGGATGCTGTTGGAGAGGACGAGCCCGTCGACCGGCTGCTTCACGGCGATGGAGGTGATGTTGAGGATCCGTCCCCACCCCCGCTCCTTCATCCCGGGGAGCACGCCGCGGGTGAGGTGCAGCGCGCTCTCGAGGGTGAGGTCCACCGCGGCCCGCCAGTCCTCCATGGAGTGCGCCTCGAAGGGCCCGGCCGGCGGACCGCCGGCATTGGTCACCAGGACGTCGACTCGCCCGAATTCCTCGAGGGCGCGGTCCGCGACCGTCCTCGCACCCTGGTCGGTCGAGAGGTCCGCGGAAACGGCCAGCACCCGGGCTTCAGTCCGCTCCCGGAGCTCCCGGGCCGTCTCCGCCAGCTTCTCCTCGCCCCGCGCGTTGACGACCAGGTGGGCGCCCTCGTCGGCCAGCTCGCGGGCCACGGCCCGGCCGAGTCCCCGGCTCGAAGCTCCGACCAGCGCCACGCGATCGTCCAGTCCCAGGTCCATAGTCAGTCTCCGTCCTGGTGAAAGTAGGCGTCGGTTCCGTCGAGCCAGTCCTGTCGGGGCGGGCTGAAGACGTCCACGTCCAGGGTGTCCTCGAGCGCTTCGGCCTCGTGGGGCACGTGCGGCGGAATGTGGAGGACCTCGCCCGCGCGGACGATCAGCTGCTCCTGGTCGTCCGACCCCTCCTCGCCGATCCAGAACTTCAGGGCCCCCTCGAGGATGTAGGTCAGCTGCTCGTTCTCGTGGGCGTGGCGCGGGACCACGCTGCCGCTGTCCAGGTAGACGTGGGCCAGCATCATCCGCTTGCCCGTGACCAGGCGGCGGCTGATGTCGTCGGTGACGTCCTCCTTCGGCATGTCCTCCCAACGGAACTGGCGGACCTTCGCTCGCTCTGTCATGGCTCCTCTCCTCCGTCGTGTGGTGCCGTCCCCCTCGATCAGCGTCCCGGCGTACGGCCGCCGGCAGGCGATTCGGGGCGCGCGGCACCGCTGTTCTCGCCGGCGCGTCGGCTCGTACGGTCGCTCCGGTCGACGGCGCTCGCAAGCGGAGCCGGGAAGTCGCCGGCCGCTATGGAGCGGCTCGCATGATAGGTGCAGCGAACACGGATGGCTGTCGAATCGTGGGGCCTCCGATCCAGGTGAGCATCGGTGCAGGCGCCGCGGACGGGTCGGCGCCACCCGGTAACACGAGAGACGAGGATACGAAGGCCACGAGGAGCGACGATGGAGCGCGAGGCGACATCCGGCGACACGGTCCGCGTGCACTTCACGGGCAAGCTGGAAGATGGGACGGTCTTCGATACGTCCCGCGAGGGCGACCCGCTCCGGTTCGAAATCGGGGCCGACGAGGTCATCGACGGCTTCGAGCGCGCGGTAGAGGGCATGGAGGTCGGCGAGAACCGCGAGGCCGAACTCCAGCCCGACGAGGCGTATGGCGAGCGGGACGAGGAGCTCGTCTTTCCGGTCCCGCGGAACCAGCTTCCCGAGGGCTTCGACCCCGAGGCGGGGGACGAGGTCGCCGTGGAGATCGAGGACGGACGCGAGGTACCGGGTCGAGTCGCCGAGGTGGAGGATGATTCGGTGACACTCGACCTGAATCATCCGCTGGCGGGTCGGTCCCTGACGTTCGAAATCGAGCTGGTCGACGTCCGGGACTAGGATCGGTCCTGACCGGGTCGGGAAGCGCGGTTCTGCTTCGCGGCCCGCTGCATCGGGGATGGCCGGGGCGGAAAGTGGAAACTTCGGAGTCTCCGCTCGCCCCCCGGCAGCGAAGATGAGCTGACGACCGTCGGCACGGGGTTGACGAAACCGGCCGTCGGCTGTAGACTATGGGTCGCTCGTGAGGCGAGGTATTGCCCCGCGAGACACCAGTTTTTCTGCTGTTTCACAAGGAGTTGTTGTGAGCGATGTGAGGTGTGTGGGGCCCCGAG
>CAZFDK010000032.1:0-913 GCA_964518305.1 uncultured Gemmatimonadota bacterium
CGAGCCAGAGGTGCCTCAAGTCCGCCGCCTCCAACGCCGTCTACCAGGCGGACGAGGAGGGTGAGGTCCTGGACGCCGACGAGCTGGCCGTCAAGGAGGCCTACGTGGACGAGGGGCCGACCATGAAGCGCTGGATGCCTCGCGCCTTCGGACGCGCGACGCCCATCAACAAGCGCACGAGTCACGTCACGATCGTAGTGGATACCAAGGAGTAACGGTGGGACAGAAGACGCATCCGACCGGGTTTCGACTCGGACAGACCAAGACCTGGAAGTCCCGCTGGTACGCGGAGGGCGAAGAGTACGCCGACCTGATCCAGGAGGACGAGACCATCCGCAAGTACCTGCGGGCGCGTCTCGACCACGCCGCGGTCTCCACCATCGAGCTGGAGCGAAAGCGGCCGAAGATCGTGGTGACCATCTACACGGGCCGCCCGGGCGTCGTCATCGGCAAGGGCGGGTCCGAGGTGGACAAGCTCCGCGACGAGCTGGCGCTGATCACCGACGCCGAGATCTCCATCAACGTGGAGGAGGTCGGCCGGCCGGAGGTGGACGCCCACCTGGTGGCGGACAACATCCGCCACCAGCTGGAGCGGCGGGTCAGCTTTCGCCGGGCCATGCGGCGCGCGGTTCAGAACGCCATGCGAGCCGGTGCCGAGGGCATCCGGCTCGAGGTGGCCGGACGCCTGGGAGGATCGGAGATCGCGCGGACGGAGGGATACCACGAGGGAAGGGTCCCCCTGCACACCGTGCGGGCGGACATCGACTACGCCCAGAAGACGGCGAAGACGAAGTTCGGGACCATCGGCGTCAAGTGCTGGGTCTGCCACGGCGAGATCATCGAGGATCACCGCGGCGAGACCTTCACGGCTGGCGGACGCCGCTGACGGAGAGACAGAGGACACGACATGCAG